>NZ_JBVHPV010000018.1:0-154793 GCF_055567715.1 Streptomyces sp. NPDC026377 | reverse complement strand
GGCCGCGCCCCGGGTATCTCCGGCGGCCCCCCCCCCCCCCCCCCCCCCCCCGCCCCGCCCCCCCCGGGGGGCGCGCCCCCCCGGGCCGGGGGGGCCCCCGCGGCCGTCACCGGTGCTCGCGCACCCGGACGACCCGCAGGGCGGGCGAGGAGAGGATGTCGCGCTCGCAGTGGCGCGAGGTGACCCAGCGCTGGCGCGAGTAGAGCCTCGTCTGGTCGCTGTAGTGGGGCGAGCGGACGTTCTCCGACTGGGAGTACGTCAGCAGGGTGCGGGCGACGGGGCAGCGGCCGCCGTCCCAGCCGACCGCCTGGATGTGGCTCGATCCGGTCGACACCTCGGTATAGCCGCGCGCCGGGTCCCACACCCCCTCGACCTTGTTCCAGATGCCCAGCGCCTCCGTCCCGCCCGAGACGGGAAGGCGCTCGCCGTCGCGGACCACGTACTGGTGGTCGCCGAGCGCCGAGTCGAGCGGGATGCCCGCCGCACGCAGCTCACCGACCGCGTCGGCGAGTGCCCGGGCGACGCCGGGCGAGGCGGTGTTGAGGGTGTTCGGCGTGTGCACCGGGTCGGCTGCGGAGAACGGCACCTTCCACAGCTCGGCCGCCGGCACCGTCGCCGTCAGCCTGCGCCAGTAGCGGTCGAAGAGCAGGGCGCCCCGGCTGCGGGCGTCGACCGTACGGTCCCAGCGGGCCAGCACCGGGCACGCCCCGGACACGTCGACGCTCCTGCCGGCGCTGTCCGTCGCGGTCCCGCCGGGCAGCGCGGCGCACGCCCCGGCGGTGCCGGCCGCCGCCAGGTGCCCGGCGGGCGCCCGGTCGGCGAACTCCTGGCGCTGGAGGTCGGCGACCGTGAGGCGGCCCTTGGCGGCCATGGCCGAGACGTCCTCGACGGCCCCGCGGGTGCGCAGCGAGCGTGCGGTGGCGACGGTGCCGAAGATCCGCTCGTAGCCGGTCAGCGGACGATCGGCGTTGGTCAGCCAGGCGCTGTCGTTCGAGTTCTCCACGTACGCGGTGTCCTGCAGCACCGGCATCCGGGCGGGCCCGAAGACCCCGGGCTGAACCGCGTCCGGGTCCGAGCCGAGGGCGCAGTCGCCGCGCGAGCCGTCGAGGACGGCGACGCCCGAGGCCGGATAGAGGGCCCGGCCCAGCGGGGTGGAGCAGCGCGCGGCCAGGTCGTCGGTGATCCGGGGGAGGACCTGCGACTGGGTGAAGAGGGAGTGCCCGTGCGCGTCGGCGGCGACCGTGTTCACCCAGGGCAGGCCCTGGGTGCGGCGCAGCGACGCCAGGACGTCGTCCGCGCTCCGCGCCCGGGAGAAGCCCAGTGCGGTGTCGGAGGCGCGCAGATTGAGGGAGTTGGGGTCGTTCAGGGCGAACGCCGAGGCCGCGGTCCAGGGCAGCGGCACCGTCGGGCTCAGCCCGGTCACCACCGGTCCGTACCGCGTCCACCACTGGGTGCGCGTCACCGGGGCGCCGCCCTTGACCGCGACCGTCACGGTCCTGCGGGTCATGCGCTCGGAGCGGCCGTCCACGAGGTACGCGGTGGGGTCCGCCGGGTCTAGGGTCAGCTGGTGGAGGTTGAGGGTGACGCCGGTGGCGACGGTGTGACTCCAGGCCACCCGGTCGTTGAAGCCGATGCTCATGGTCGCCGTGCCGAGCAGGGCCGCGCCGGAGACGTTCAGCTCACCGGGGAGGGTCTGCTGCATCTGCCAGAAGCGGCGGCCCCCGTGCCACGGGTAGTGCGGGTTGCCCAGGAGCAGACCGCGCCCGTTGGCGGTGGCGGCCCCGCTGAAGGCGACGGCGTTGGAGCCCATGTCGGCCTGGTCGGCCGCGAACAGCCGCTGGGCCGCCTTCGCCGCGTCGGCGGGATCGGGCGCCGCGGGGGTGGGCATGGCGGGCGTGGGCGCGGCGGCCGGCGGCTGGGCGGCGGTGATGGCGTCGGTCACGCGCCCCTGGCCGCCGAGCACGGATATCGCGAAGCCGCGCGCGGCCACGTCGACAACGCTCACCGGGCGTACCCAGGCCGCGCCCCGGCACGCCGGGTCGGTGACGCGGTGCTGCTTCAGCCAGGCGTTGTAGCCCGCCGCCCAGCCGCGCATCAGCTCCCCCGACTGCCGGCTCGGCCCGGCGGGCGCGGGCGTGGCCAGCAGCTTCTCGACCGTGCGGGAGTCGCGTACGGAGGTGAAGTACAGGTCGCTGGAGAGGTTCTTGGTGGCGGCCGACAGCGAGCCGTCGGGGGCCGCGTCCGGGCCGAACCACTTCGACCGCTCCCCGCGCAGGGTGACGAACCCGTCGGCGAGGGTGCACACCTGGTCGGCCGCCTGGGCGTAGCCGGTGCCGAAGCCGAGGCCGGCGTAGTCCTTGGCGAGGATGTGCGGGATGCCGTACTCGGTGTAGCGGATGACGGCCGACAGGCCGCCCCCGGAGGGGTGGTGCTCGCGGCCGCCGGGCGCGGCCGAGGCCGTCGGGGACAACGAGGCCGAGGCGGTGAGCAGGGCGACACCGGCCAGCGCGAGGCGCGCGATCCGGGTGCGGACCCGGGTGCGGGCGCCTGGACGGGCGGGGGCGTGCGTACGGGTGGTGCCTCGGCCGGTGTCGCCGCCGCCGGTGCGGGCGGCGGTCCGGGCGGTGTTGGTGCGGTCGGCGATGCGGGTGCGGAGAGCCAACGTTCCTCCCAACTCGGGGGATGCCACGGGTGGTTGCCCGTGACACACAAAGTGCCGCCAGCCACTCAGTCAGCCCCGGGCACCCCTGTCAACAGGCCGGCCGGTACGCGCTCCCGCGAATCCCTCCCCTCCCCGCAAGCCGCACCTCACCCCGCGGGCCGCACCTGCCGCTCACCCCGCAAGCCACCCCTGCCGTCTCACCCCGCCGCAGGGGCGTCGCGCAGGTCCACGATCCGTTGGAACTTGCCCACCGACCGCTCGATGGTGTCGGGGTCGACGACCTCCACCCCCACCGAGACCCCGATGCCCTCCTTCACCGCCGCCACGATCGACCGCCCGGCCGCCTCGCGCTGCCCGGGCGCGGTGCCGGCCCGCGCCTCCACCCGTACCGTCAGCGCGTCCAGTCGGCCCTCCTTGGTGAGCCGCAGCTGGAAGTGCGGGGCGATGCCCGGCGTGCGCAGCACGATCTCCTCGATCTGGGTGGGGAAGAGGTTGACCCCGCGCAGGATCACCAGGTCGTCGCTGCGGCCGGTCACCTTCTCCATCCGCCGGAACACCCGGGCCGAGCCCGGCAGCAGCCGGGTGAGGTCCCGCGTCCGGTAGCGGATCACCGGCATGGCCTCCTTGGTGAGCGAGGTGAAGACCAGTTCCCCGCGCTCGCCCTCGGGCAGCACCTCGCCGGTGAGCGGGTCGACGACCTCCGGATAGAAGTGGTCCTCCCAGATGTGGAGCCCGTCCTTGGTCTCCACGCACTCCTGCGCGACGCCGGGCCCCATGACCTCCGACAGCCCGTAGATGTCGACCGCGTCCAGGGCGAAACGCTCCTCGATCTCGCGGCGCATCTCCTCCGTCCACGGCTCGGCGCCGAATATCCCGACCTTGAGCGAGGTCGTGCGGGGATCGACGCCCTGCCGCTCGAACTCGTCGAGGAGCGTCAGCATGTAGGACGGGGTCACCATGATGATCTCGGGGCGGAAGTCCTGGATGAGCTGGACCTGGCGGGCGGTCATACCGCCGGAGGCGGGGATCACCGTACAGCCGAGCCGCTCCGCCCCGTAGTGCGCGCCCAGGCCGCCCGTGAACAGCCCGTATCCGTACGCCACATGCACCTTGTGACCCGGGCGGCCGCCCGCCGCGCGGATCGAGCGGGCCACCACGTCCGCCCAGGTGTCCAGATCGTGCTGGGTGTAGCCCACCACGGTCGGGCGGCCGGTGGTGCCGCTGGAGGCGTGGACACGGCGGATCTCGGACTCGGGGACGGCGAACATCCCGAACGGGTAGTGGTCGCGCAGATCCGCCTTGGTGGTGAAGGGGAAGCGGGCGAGGTCGGCGAGGGAACGGCAGTCCTCGGGCCGTATCCCCGCCTTGTCGAACGCCTCCCGGTAGAAGCCCACGTTCTCGTACGCATGGCGCAGCGAGGCTCTCAGCCGGTCGAGCTGGAGCGCCTCCAGCTCCGCCCGGCTCAGCCGCTCCGCAGCGTCCAGCAGGGGTTCCATGGGCCGCTCCCGTCCTCGCCGGTCGTCACTCCGCCAGAAATCGGACGACCGATCATTCGGTAGTTCTGCTCGGGTTCAGTAATCCAGCCACGCGCCCGCACCGTCAAGACCTGTGGACAACGTCCCCGCGCCTCCCCGGGGCACCGGACGCGGCTCGGCCGCTCAGCCCGCCGACTCCACGGCCACCGCCCGTGCCCACCGGTAGTCCGCCTTGCCGCTGGGCGAGCGCTGGATGCTCGGCGCGATGACCAGGTGGCGCGGCACCTTGTACCCGGCGAGCCGGGTGCGGCAGTGGCTCTGGATGGCGTCGAGCGTCGGGGCCTCGGCGCCCTCGCGCACCTGCACCACCGCCGCGACCTGGTTGCCCCAGGTGGCGTCCGGCACCCCGGCGACCAGCGCGTCGTAGACGTCCGGATGGGACTTGAGCGCCTGCTCGACCTCCTCCGGATACACCTTCTCGCCGCCGGTGTTGATGCACTGCGAGCCGCGCCCGAGGACCGTGACGATGCCGTCCTCGTCGACCGTGGCCATGTCGCCGAGCAGCACCCAGCGCTCGCCGCCGCGCTGGAAGAACGTCTCCGCGGTCTTCGCCGGGTCGTTGTAGTAGCCGAGCGGCGCATGGCCGCGCTGGGCGATCCGGCCGGGCTCGCCGGGCTTCACCGGCTCGTGCGTGGCCGGGTCGACCACCGCCGTACGGGAGTTGACGCGCAGCCGGAAGCCCTTGTCGGGGCCGGAGTCGTCGGTGGCGGTGCCGTTGAAGCCGGACTCCGAGGAGCCGAAGTTGTTGAGCAGCATCGCGTTCGGCACCAGCGCGCTGAACTGGGTGCGGACCGTCTCCGACATGATCGCGCCCGAGGACGAGACGCTGAACAGGGACGAGCAGTCGATGCCTTTCAAAGGGCCGCTCAGGGCGTCGATGAGCGGGCGCAGCATCGCGTCCCCCACCAGCGACACGCTGGTGACCCGCTCCTTCTCGATCGTCCGCAGGACCTCCTCGGGCACGAACTTACGGTGGATCACCACCCGCTGGCCGAAGTGGAAGCCGATGAACGCGGTGAGGGTGGAGGTGCCGTGCATCAACGGGGGAGTGGGGAAGAAGGTGATGCCCTCGCCGCCCGCCGCGACCCGTTCGGCCAGCTCCTCGGGGCGGGTGACCGGCTCGCCCGTCGGCGCGCCGCCGCCCAGACCGGAGAAGAACAGGTCCTCCTGGCGCCACATCACGCCCTTGGGCATGCCGGTGGTGCCGCCGGTGTAGATGATGAAGAGGTCGTCGGGGGAGCGGGGTGCGAACCCCCGCTCTGCCGACCCGGCCGCCTCCGCCTCGGCGAACGGCACCGCGTCCAGCGCGGGCGCGCCCTCGGGCGTCTCTCCCACCCGCAGGAGATGGCGCAGCCTGCCGGTGTGCGGCAGCGCGCCCGCCACGCGCCCGGTGAACTCCGCGTCGAAGACCAGAGCGGCCAGATCGGCGTCCCGGTAGAGGTAGACCAACTCCTCCTCCACGTACCGGTAGTTGACGTTGACCGGGACGATCCGCGCCTTCAGGCAGCCGAGCACGGTCTGGAGGTACTCGACGCCGTTGTACAGATGCAGGCCCAGGTGTTCGCCCGGCCCGATGCCGCTGTCGATCAGGTGGTGGGCGATCCGGTTGGCGGCGGCGTCCAGCTGCCGGTAGGTCAGCCGCCGCTCCGCGCCCGTTCCGGGGTGGTCGAGGTGGACCAGGGCCTCGCGGTCGGGGACCACGTCGACGACCGACTCGAACAGGTCGGCAAGGTTGTACTCCACCGCTCCTCCTGACCCCGGCGTCATCCGCGTGGCCGTCATCAGAGCAGAGGCCGCCACAAGTGGGAAGGGGCTCCCACGAAAGAAACTGACTGCCTGTCAGAAAACTCTTGAACTGCGCCCCTCGCTCCTGCAACCTGTTCCAGTCCGACGACGGGAGGCAGGTCCATGGGTGGCACCGAACACCTCACCGTGCGGCGCGAGGGCGCCACACTCGTACTCACGCTCAGCCGGCCCGAGGCCAGGAACGCGCTCTCGCTTTCGATGCTGGTCGGCCTCCATGACGGCTGGCTGGAGGCCGACGACGACGACGCGGTCCGCTCGGTCGTCCTCACCGGCGCCGGCGGCGCCTTCTGCGCGGGCATGGACCTCAAGGCCCTGGCGGGGCAGGGCATGGAGGGCGAGGCGCACCGCGACCGCCTCAAGGCCGACCCGGATCTGCACTGGAAGGCGATGCTGCGCCACCACCGTCCCCGCAAACCCGTGATCGCCGCCGTCGAGGGCCCCTGTGTGGCGGGCGGCACCGAGATCCTCCAGGGCACCGACATCCGCGTGGCGGGCGAGAGCGCCACCTTCGGACTCTTCGAGGTCCGGCGCGGCCTCTTCCCCATCGGCGGCTCGACCGTCCGGCTCCAACGCCAGATCCCGCGCACCCACGCCCTGGAGATGCTGCTCACCGGCCGGCCCTACACGGCGCGCGAGGCCGCCGCCATCGGGCTGATCGGCCACGTCGTCCCGGACGGCACCGCCCTCACCAAGGCCCTGGAGATCGCCGAACAGATCAACGCCTGCGGGCCGCTCGCCGTCGAAGCGGTCAAGGCCTCGGTGTACGAGAGCGCCGAGATGACCGAGACCGACGGGCTCGCCGCCGAACTCGAGCGCGGCCGGCCCGTCTTCGACACCGCCGACGCCAAGGAGGGCGCCCGCGCCTTCGCCGAGAAGCGCCCGCCCGTCTACCGGCGCGCCTGAGCGCGCACCTGCGCCGCGCCCGAGAAGGAGACCCCGATGCCCGAAGTCCTCAGCGCTCCCCTGGTGGTCGAGTTCCCGTTCACCCGCTCGCTGGGCCCCGTCCAGAGCGCCTTCCTCACCGGGCTGCGCGAGCGGACCGTCCTCGGGGTGACGACCTCCGACGGCAGGACGCTCGTGCCGCCCGTCGAATACGACCCGGTCACCGCCGAGGAGCTGCGCGACCTCGTCGAGGTCGCCCCCACCGGCACCGTCACCACCTGGGCCTGGAACCCGGCCCCGCGCCGGGGGCAGCCGCTGGCGCACCCCTTCGCCTGGGTCCTGGTCCGGCTCGACGGCGCCGACACCGCGCTCCTGCACGCCCTGGACGCCCCGGGACCCGAGGCCGTGCGGACCGGGATGCGGGTGCGGGTGCGGTGGGCCGGGGAACGCGCGGGCGCCATCACGGACATCGCGTGCTTCGAGCCGTACGAGAGCGATCCGTACGAGAGCGAGAACGCGGGGCAGCCGCGCCCGCACAGCGGTGAGTTCGCGGACCCGGTCACCGGGATCGTCGCCCCGGCCCGGCTGGACTACACCTACAGCCCGGGCCGGGCCCAGGCCGGATACATCGAGGCGCTGGCCGAGCGCAGGACCGTCGGCGAGCGCTGCCCCTCGTGCCGCAAGGTGTACGTGCCGCCGCGCGGAGCCTGCCCCACCTGCGGGGTCGCCACCGAGGAGCGCGTGGAGGTGGGCCCGGCCGGCACCGTCACCACGTACTGCATCGTCAACATCAAGGCCAAGAACGCGATGACCGACGCCATCGAGGTGCCTTACGTGTACGCGCACATCGCCCTCGACGGCGCCGACCTCGCCCTGCACGGCCGGATCGGCGGCATCCCCTACGACCAGGTGCGGATGGGGCTGCGGGTCGAACCGGTGTGGAGCGAGGGCGGCCGCCACCCCGACCACTACCGGCCCACGGGCGAGCCCGACGCCGACTACGACTCGTACAAGGAGCTGATCTGATGGGCCCCGCACGGGAAGTGGCCGTCGTCGCCTTCGCGCAGAGCGACCACCGGCGCCGCACGGACGAGCTCTCCGAGGTCGAGATGCTGATGCCGGTGCTGCACCGGGTGCTGGCGAGCACCGGACTGCGCACCAGCGACATCGGCTTCACCTGTTCCGGCTCCTCGGACTACCTCGCGGGCCGCGCCTTCTCCTTCACCATGGCCCTGGACGGCGTGGGCGCCTGGCCGCCCATCGCCGAGTCGCACGTGGAGATGGACGGCGCCTGGGCGCTCTACGAGGCCTGGGTGAAGATCCTCACCGGCGAGGCCGACACCGCGCTCGTCTACTCCTACGGCAAGTCCTCACCCGGCGAGCTGCGCGAGGTCCTGACCCGCCAGCTCGACCCGTACTACCTGGCGCCCCTGTGGCCCGACTCCGTCGCGCTGGCCGCGCTCCAGGCCCAGGCCCTCATCGACGCGGGCGACACCGACGAGCACGCGCTCGCCGTGATCGCCGCCCGCAGCCGGGACTCCGCCGCCGCCAACCCCCATGCCCAGGTGCGCGGTTCACGGCCGCAGGGCGACTACCTCGCACAGCCCCTGCGCACCGGCGACTGCCCGCCCGTCGGGGACGGGGCCGCCGCCGTGATCCTCGCGGCGGGCGACCTCGCGCGCCGGCTGTGCGAGCGGCCCGCCTGGATCCGGGGCATGGACCACCGCGTCGAGGCCCACGCCCTCGGCGTGCGCGACCTGACCGACTCGCCCTCCACCCGGCTCGCGGCCGAACGCGCCGGAGCCTTCGAACGGCCCGTGGACACCGCCGAACTGCACGCCCCCTTCAGCTCGCAGGAGGTCGTCCTGCGCAAGGCGCTGAGGCTGGCCCCCGGGGTACGCGTCAACCCCTCCGGGGGCGCGCTCGCCGCGAACCCCGTGATGGCCGCCGGGCTGATCCGGATCGGGGAGGCCGCCGCCGGGATCCACCGGCGCGAGTCCGACCGGGCGCTGGCCCACGCCACCTCGGGGCCGTGCCTCCAGCAGAACCTCGTCGCCGTACTGGAGGGGGAGCCGTCGTGAGCAAGGAACCCGTGGCGGTCGTCGGGATCGGCCAGACCAAGCACGTCGCCGCCCGCCACGACGTCTCGATCGCCGGACTGGTCCGCGAGGCGGCCCGGCGCGCCCTCGACGACGCCCAGCTGGAGTTCGCCGACATCGACGCCGTCGTCATCGGCAAGGCCCCCGACTTCTTCGAGGGCGTGATGATGCCGGAGCTGTACCTCGCCGACGCGCTCGGCGCGGTCGGCAAACCCCTGCTGCGCGTGCACACCGCCGGCTCGGTCGGCGGCTCCACCGCGCTGGTCGCCGCGAACCTGGTGGCCGCCCGCCTCCACGGCACCGTCCTGACCCTCGCCTTCGAGAAGCAGTCCGAGTCCAACGCGATGTGGGGCCTGTCCCTGCCCATCCCCTTCCAGCAGCCACTGCTCGCCGGGGCGGGCGGCTTCTTCGCGCCGCACGTCCGCGCGTACATGCGGCGCTCCGGCGCCCCCGACACCGTGGGTTCGCTCGTCGCGTACAAGGACCGGCGCAACGCGCTCCTGAACCCGTACGCGCATCTGCACGAGCGGGACATCACCCTGGAGAAGGTGCAGGCCTCCCCGATGCTCTGGGACCCCATCCGCTACTCCGAGACCTGCCCCTCCTCGGACGGGGCGTGCGCGATGGTCCTCACCGACCGCGCGGGCGCGGCCCGTTCGCCCCATCCGGCCGCCTGGGTGCACGGCGGGGCGATGCGCAGCGAGCCCACGCTCTTCGCGGGCAAGGACTTCGTCTCGCCGCGCGCCGGCAAGGACTGCGCCGCCGACGTCTACCGCCAGGCCCGGATCGCCGATCCGCGCCGCGAGATCGACGCCGTAGAGCTGTACGTGCCGTTCTCCTGGTACGAGCCGATGTGGCTGGAGAACCTGGGCTTCGCGCCGGAGGGGGAGGGCTGGAAGCTCACCGAGTCGGGCGTCACCGAACTCGACGGGGACCTGCCGGTCAACCCCTCGGGCGGAGTACTCTCCACCAACCCCATCGGCGCCTCCGGCATGATCCGCTTCGCCGAGGCGGCCCTCCAGGTGCGGGGGCGGGCAGGTGAGCACCAGGTGGAAGGGGCGCGCAGGGCGCTCGGGCACGCCTACGGCGGCGGCTCGCAGTTCTTCGCGATGTGGCTGGTCGGCTCGGAACCGCCCGGCCGGTAGGGCGTGCTCTGCGGATCCTGTCGGCTTCGGTCCTGCCGCACGGGTGTCCGGCCCCCCGGAACCGTACGGGTGCCCGGCCCCCCCGGAACCAGGCACGACCCGAAGGCCACCCCATGGGCGCGGCAGGCCGGTCGGCGGGGCGTCCCGGCCCGTCGACGCGGGTGGGGCGCGGTACTCCTTCCGTGGCCTGTCCGGGACCGGACGCGATCGCTAGTCTGGCCCGGACGACAGGGAACCGGGAGGAGCAGGACGTGGCCGAGAGCACCACCCAGCAGACCCTTGTGGGCTGGGACAAGCCGGATCTCGATCTCAGCAAGGCCGACTGGAGGTCGAGCAGTCAAGGGACGGGAGACGTCCAGATCGCGTTCGTGGAGGGGTTCATCGCGATGCGCAACGGGGGCCGCCCCGGCAGCCCCTCGCTGATCTTCAGCCCGGCCGAGTGGCGCGCCTTCGTGCTGAACGCGCGCGACGGCGAGTTCGACCTCACCTGAGGCACGGGCCGTCCGCACGGGCAGCAGCAGCCGCGCGGCCCGGTCCGCCGCGCTCCCGTCCGGCCCGCGCGCCGGGCGGGAGCGGCGCCCGCCCAGGGGCCCCGAGGCCGTCCCGGTCCACCGCCCGCCGCCGTGGCTACCATGACCCGCATGCCCGACCACTCCCTCGTTCTCGACCTCGCCCTCACCGTCCGCCACGACGGACGCGGCGGCATCGCCGACGACCTGAGCGGGCCGGAAGGGCTGACGGCGTGGGTACGGGAGCATGCGAGTGCCCTCGACACCGGCCCCGACGCGCTCGCCCGCACCTTCACCGCCGACGACGGCGCCCTCACCGCCGTGCGTGCGCTACGGGCCGCCGTGCGCGCCCTGCTCGCCCGCGCGGTGCGCCCGGAGCCGCCGAGCCACGCCGACGCCGAGCCGCTGCCGTCCGCGCGGACGGCCCTGGACCTGCTGAACGCGGCGGCCGCCGCCGTCCCCACCGCGCCCCGCCTGGAATGGCCCGAGGGCGCCGAGCCGTACACCGTCGAACGGAGCACCGGCACGCCCGGCGCCGCTACGGCGCTCGCCGCCGCGCTCGCCCGCGCCGCCATGGACTTTCTGGCCGGCCCCGACCGGGAGCGGCTGCGTGCCTGCCACGCGCCCCGGTGCGTGCGGTACTTCCTCAAGGAGCACCCGCGCCAGGAGTGGTGCGAACCCTCCTGCGGCAACCGCGCCCGGGTCGCCCGCCACCAGCGGCGCCGACGGCTCCACGCCGAGCCGTAACCCCCCGGCGGACGTCAGGCCTCCAGCGCGTCCGCCTCCTCGAAGAGGTGCGCCCAGGGCCGCTGCCCCCGGCCCGCCGCCTCGACGCCGGTCCTGTTGTACCGGGCCGTCGTGCGCGACCACGCCAGGTTGCCGCTCATCAGCGCCCGCATCCCCGCCACATAGTCGTCGGCCTGGGCGCGCAGCTGGTCCGAGACGCCCGTGCCCGCGAGCGTCTCGGCGAGCTCGGCCGCGAGCGTCTGGAAGAGCTCCACCCGGGAGTTGGCCAGCCGGGCGACCTCGCGGGCGGCCCGGTCCACCGAGAGCCCGGACCCCCGGTGCAGGATGATCACGCTGTTGTTGACGTCCCCGGCGGCCAGCTCCTTGTCCACCGAGACGATGTCGTTCACGAAGATCACCACATCGGCGGTGATCCAGCGCATCTCGGCCAGCGGGCTGCCCCGGTGCAGCTCGTCGGGGAGCGTGTAGCGGCCGCACCGCTCGACGAGGTCCAGACAGGGCTGTACGCCTATGGAGTCCCGGCGCCCGCGTAAGAACCCCGGCAGCGACGGCAGCCCGGTACGGGTGCGGTTGACCGCCTCCCAGTGATACGCCGTCAGATACTCCCGCCAGTGCTCCCGGAAGCGGTTCTGCCACAGGAGCGGGGTGCCGTCGCTCAGCCGCTTCCACAACTCCGCGAGCGTGCCCGCGAGATGGCTGGTGGGGTCGCCCGGGGCGGGGCCCCGCTCGCTCATCGTGCGCAGCATGATGTCGATCTGCCGCGCCACCGCGTCGGGCTGCCGGCCGATCGGACCGTCGAACTGGTCGTCGAAGACGAAGAACCAGGCGTTGAGATCGGTCGCCAGCGCGAGATCGGCGTCGTCGGCGTCCGGGTAGAAGTACGCCATCAGACGTTCGAGCCCCATCGCGTCGTACTCGTCCGTGGCCTTCTGGCCCGAGAGCATCCCGAACCGGTGAAGCCAGTCCAGCGTGTGCTGACGCGCCAGCCCGTGGCGCGGATGGCAGCGGGCGGGGAACGGGATGTCCACCAGTCCCGTGCGGCCGTACGACTGCTGTGAGCCTGGTGGGGACGCCATCGCTCCGCCTCCTGAACGCCGAAGGGGTGAGCAGCCTTGGGCGGATCTGCTGTCCGGAAAGCTCATAGTGCGCCCGTGGCCGGAACCGCACAAGCGGCGTGTGGGCCGGTGCTTCGCGCCCCCGGGTGCGGACCAACGCCCCAGCAGATCCAGGCCAGTCAGTCAAGCCGGGTTTGCAAGACAGTCACATCGGTGTCACGGTGCGTGTCCGAACGCGTAGGCTCGGCCCTACTGCCAAAAGGGGACGGTTGTGGCGGACTCGAAAGGCCGGCGGACCAGTGGTGCGCGCAGGCGGCTGTTCGAGCGGGAGAACGAACTCCTGCTCCTCGAAAGCATGTTGGACGACCTGTGCGGCACCGGAGCCGAGGGGGATACGACCGCGCCGAGCGGCGGGCTGCTCGCGATCGCGGGAGGCGCCGGACTCGGCAAGACGAGCCTGATCGCCGAGATCCGCAGGGAGGCCGTCGCACGCGGCTGCACCCTGCTGACGGCCCGCGGCGGCGAGCAGGAGCAGGGCGTGGCCTTCCACGTGGTGCGCCAGCTGGTGCAGCCCGTACTGGCCGCGACCGGCGAGAACGAACACCGCCGGATACTCGGGACCTGGTACGACATCGTGGCGCCCGCGGTCGGCCTGGTCGCCGTCCCGGGCGGTGGCTCGCCCGACCCGCAGGGCGTGCGCGACGGCCTCGACTGGCTGGTGACCCGGTTCGCCGTCCAGCACATGCCCGTGGTGCTCATCGTCGACGACGCGCACTGGGCGGACGACGAGTCCCTCAGCTGGCTGAGCTCGTTCGCCCTGCGCGCCGCCGAACTGCCGATCCTGATCGTGACGGCCTACCGGCCCGAGGAGCTGCCCTCGCAGGCCGTGGAGTTCCGCAGGCTCGCCGAGCGGCACGGCTCCCGGCCGGTGACCCTGTCCCCGCTCTCCCCGCACGGCGTGGGCAGGCTCGTCCACGACGTGCTGCAGAACGGCGCCGACGACCTCTTCTCCCGCGAGTGCTGGGCGCTCACCGGAGGCAACCCCTTCGAGGCCGTCGAACTCATCGCCAAGATCCACGAGCGGAACATCAAACCGCACTACGCCAACGCCGCCGAGCTGCGCGAACTCGCCTCCACCGCCCGCGGCAGCGGACTGGTCGAGCGTCTGGAGCGGCTCGGCCCCTCGCCGGTGAGACTGGCCTGGGCCGTCGCCATCCTGGGCACCTCGGTCGACCCGCAGATGGCGAGCAGCGTGGGCGGACTGGGCGCCGAGGAGTCGGTGGACGCGATCCAGCGGCTGCGCGAGGCCCGCATCCTGGCCGAGCGCTCGGGCGACACCGACCGGCTGGACTTCTTCCACCCGCTGGTCGGTACGGCCGTCTACCGCGCCATCCCGCCCGCGATGCGGGTGGCGATGCACGGCCAGGCCGCGGTCCGCGTCACCGAGGCGGGCCTCGGGCCCACGGTGGCCGCCCGCCACCTGCTGGAGATGCATCCGGAGGACGACCGCTGGGCGGTGCAGCAGCTGAGGGCCGCGGCGCGCGAGTGCATGCGGGCCGGTGCCCCCGAGGCGGCCCGGCGCTGTCTGGCCCGCGCCCTGCGCGAGCCGCCCTCCCTGGAGGACCGGGCCCAGGTGTTGTTCGAGCTCGGCTGCTCGGCGCTCCTGAACGAACCGGCCACCACCGTCAACCACCTCCAGGCCGCCCTGGAGGAGCCGGAGCTCGACCCCGCCCTGCGCGAGGCGATCACCTGCCGCCTCGCCCAGGCGCTGGCCCACACCGACCGGATGGGCGAGGCGGCCGAACTCGTCGCCGCCGAGGCCAGGATCTCCACCAACCCGCGCACCCGGCTGCGGATGCAGGCCGAGGGCTTCAAGTGGAACGCCTTCCGCGCCGACGAGGAGGACTCCGCCGCCCGCTCGCGCAGGCTCGCCCGCCTCGCCGACCACCTCACCACCCGCGGCATGGCCGAGCGCTACATCCTGGGGCTGCGCGCCTGGGACGCCATGGTCCGCGGCGAGCCCGCCGCCACCGCCCTGGCCTACGCCGAGGAGGCGCTGGGCGACGGGCTCTCCTGGACCGACGAGGAGTGGGGCTTCGAGGTCCCCGTGATGGTCGCGCTGACCTTCATGTACTGCGACCAGCCGGGGCGCGCGGACGAGCTGTTCAGCCGGGGCATCGAGGAGTGCGAGAACCGGGGCTGGCGCGGCGCCCACCTCTCCTTCGGGCTCACCCTGCTCGGCTACATCCGGTTCTGCCGCGGCCGCCTCGCCGAGGCCGAGGACCTGGTCCACGGCGGGCTGCGGATCGCCGACCGGGTCGGCCAGCGCATCCCCGCGCAGTGGTTCGCCCTCGGCATCCTGATGGAGATCCTGCTGGCCAGGGGACGGGTGGACGAGGCGCAGGAGCTCTCCGACCGCTACAACTACGGCCAGGTCGTCCCCAACGCCGTGGTCTACCCCGACTCCGAGACCGTCTACAGCGAGCTGCTGCTCGCCCGGGGCCTGCGCACCGACGCCGAACAGCGGCTGCGCGCGGTGGGCCGGCGCCTGGACCGCAGGGGCATGCGCAACCCGGCGTGGTGCCCCTGGCGGCCGCTGCTCGCCGAGGCGCTGGCCCACGTGGACCCGGCCGAGGCGCAGAAGGTGGCCGACGAGGCCGTGGAGCTGGCCCGCCGGTTCGGCACGGCCGGAGCCATCGGCCGGGCCCTGCACTCGGCCGCCAAGGTCACCACCGGTGCGAAGAGCCTCAAGCTCCTCGCGGAGGCCGTGCAGTACCTGGAGCGCTCGCCGTCCGCGTACGAGCTGGCCCGCGCGCTGATCGACCACGGCACGGCGCTCAGCCGCGCGGGCCTGCCCCAGGACGCCTCGGAGCTGCTGGTCCGGGGCATGGAGTCCGCCGCGAGCTGCGGCGCCGACGCGCTGGCGGCCCGGGCCCGCGACGAACTGGCCGCCTCGGGGCTGCGTCCCCTGCGGCTGCGTGCGGTGGGCACGGACTCGCTGACCGCCCAGGAGAAGACGGCGGCCGACCGGGCGGCACGGGGCTGGGACAACACCCGCATCGCCGAGGAGCTGGGCCTGCGGGAGCGGGGCGTGGAGCTGCTGCTCTCGGGCGTCTTCCGCAAGCTCGGCACCGACCGGGCCGGACTGCCGGACCTCCTGCGGTACCCCGAGGGCCACCCGGGCCCCGGGACGCCACCGTACTGAGCGGCCGTACGTGGGCCGGGGCCCGTCGCGGCGCCCCGGCCACGTACCATGGCGGCATGTCGTTCCTCCGCCGCCGCAGCTCCGCCACTCCCGCGGGCCCGGACTTCGATGTCCTGGCCATGGACCCGGGCGACTGGCCCGGAAACCTCGGGGCCGGGCTGCTGCCCGCGCCCGACGGAAGCTGCCAGGGCGTCTTCCTGCGCTACGACCTGTTCGGCGGCCGGGGCCCCGCGATGGTCATCGGCAACCTGCCCGAGGGCTCCCCGGCCCGGGAGCTCGACGAGGGCCAGGTGCCCTTCGAGGTCGCCCAGCTCCTGCTCGCGCTGGAGAACGACGAGCCCGTCGAGGTCGTCGACTCCGAGGACATCCCCGTGATGCAGGGCGACAACCTGCTCATCGTGCGGCGCCTGAAGCTCTCCGAGAGCCGCGTCTCCTGCGTCCAGTTCGACCGCAGCGACAAGGTGCTCGTCACCATCGCCAGCTGGGACCGGCCCATCACCGACGATCTCTACGCGCTCCTCAAGCCGCTTCCCGCCGAGCTCTTCCAGCAGGGCTGACGGCGACAGTGGCAGGTCAGCGGCCTGCCACTGGTCTCCTCCTCTGATACGACACGCCCTTCCCGCAGCGCTCTTGACGCGCCCTCACCCGGGGTCACACAGTGTGCGCGCACCGCACCCCAGGTGAACTCCCCGCAGGAAGGGCCGCCATGACATCCCCTCAGAGGTCCGGGCTCGCTCGCGCGCTGATCGCCACCGGCGCCCTCGGCCTGGCCCTCCTCGCCCCGGCGACACCGGCCGGTGCCCAGGAGCGTGCCACCGAGTGCCCGCGCGTCCTGTCGTGCGACTGGATCCCGGCGGCCTACCAGCAGAACGGCGATCCGGCCAACAAACAGGCGTACGGGAACTACGACATCTCCGACCGGCCGTCCACCAACCCGGTCAAGTACATCGTCCTGCACGACACCGAAGAGGACTACGCGGGCACGATCCGGATCTTCCAGGATCCCAGGAGAGCCGTCTCCGCCCACTACGTCGTACGTTCGTCGGACGGCCATGTGGCGCAGATGGTGAAGACCAAGGACGTCGCCTGGCAGGCCGGGAACTGGTACGTCAATACGCACTCCATCGGCATCGAGCAGGAGGGCGTCGCCGTCGAGGGCGCCACCTGGTACACCCCGCGCATGTACCGCTCCACGGCCGCACTGGTGCGCTACCTCGCCGCCAAGTACGACATCCCCCTCGACCGCCAGCACATCATCGGCCACGAGAACGTGCCGCCGACCACGGCCGCGGGCACCAAGAACATGCACTGGGACCCGGGCCCGTACTGGGACTGGAACCGCTTCATGGCTCTGCTCGGCGCCCCCACCCACCCCACCACCCGCCCCGGCAGCCAACTGGTCACCATCAGCCCCGACTTCACCGCCAACCAGCAGGTCTTCCGTGACTGCGAGAAGAACACCGACCTGCCCCGCCAGGGCAGCAGCGCCGTCCCCCTCCGCACCGAACCCTCCACCACCGCCCCGCTGTTCGCCGACCCGGGTCTGCACCCGCCCGGCCGGCCCGGCACCGCCTGCGTCAGCGACTGGGGCAGCAAGATCAGCGCCACCCAGCAGGCCGTGGTGGCCGAGCGCAGACCCGGCTGGACGGCGATCTGGTGGTACGGCCGGAAGGCCTGGCTCCTGACCCCCGAGCACACCCGCACCACCACCCCGACGGCCGGCCGGGTGGTCCGGCCGAAGCCCGGACTGGCGGAGGTGCCGGTGTACGGCGTGGCCTACCCCGACAAGGCCGACTACCCGGCCGGCTTCACCGCCCCCCGGGTGGGCGCCCCGTTCCCGTACACCATCAGGGCGGGCCAGTCCTACCCCGGCGGCGGCGAGGCCCCCACCGGCTACTTCTACGCGCCGACGATCGACTCCTCGCTCCCGTACGACCACACGTACTTCCCCGGCGCGGCGAAGTACGTCACCGTCCAGATCGGCCACCGCGTCGCCGTGGTGCGGGCCGCCGACGTGGATGTCGTACGGGTGCGCTGAGAGCCCGCACACGGCGGCGCGCCGCGCGCCCGGTGTGTCGGCACCGGGTGCGCGGCGCGCCCCTTTCCCGGGCCCCTCCGGCGGAGCAGGTAGCCGGAGAGGCCCCTCACGCGGCGGTCAGCGGGTCCCGACCGCCGCACGCACGGCCCGACGCGCCATGGCGCAGTCGTCGTGCAGCCTGCGCAGCAGCAACCGCTGCTGCTCTCCGGCCGAGGGCACACCCGGCTGCTGCGGCGAGGCGGTGCCCGAGGGCGCCGAGTCGCGCATGGCGCGCTGGACGGCCGTCTCGTACGTCCGGATCTCCCGGGTCAGTACGAGCATCAGGTTCACCAGGAAGGCGTCCCGCGCGGCCGGGCCGGCGGCCTGGGCCGCCTGGCTGATCTGCCGCCGGGCGACGGGGGCGTCCCCGAGTACCGCCCACAGCGTCGCCAGGTCGTACCCCGGCAGATACCACCCGGCGTGCTCCCAGTCGACGAGCACCGGACCCGCCGGCGACAGCAGGATGTTCGTCAGCAGCGCCTCACCGTGCGAGAACTGCCAGGTGACCGGGCGGCCCGCGTGGGCCAGACCGTGCAGCAGCTTCTGGAGGTCGCTCAGATCCCGGTCGGTGAAGAGCCCGAGCTCGTGGTAGCGGGCGATCCGTGGCGCGTACTCCAGCGGCCGGGTGAACATCTCCGCCGGCGGCCGCCACTCGTTGACCCGGCGGATCGCCCCGAGGGCGGCCCGGATGTCGGCCCGGGGCGGCGCCTCGACCGGGTGCCGGGCCAGGGCCGCCGCCCGGCCGGGCATCCGCTCGATCACCAGGGTGCAGTTGTCCGGGTCCGCGGCGATCAGTCGGGGCACCCGCACGGGTGGGCGGTGCCGGACGAACGCGCGGTAAGCAGCTATTTCGTGCCGGAACCGCTCGGCCCAGGCGGGCGAGTGGTCCAGGAGGCACTTGGCGACCGCCGTGGCGCGGCCGGTCGTGCCGACCAGCAGCACGGACCGGCCGCTGCGCCGCAGGACCTGCACCGGGTTGAATTCCGGGCAGACGCGGTGCACGGACGCGATGGCCATCCGCAGCTGCGCGCCCTGCGGACCGGACAAGTCGATCCTCCCGCTGAGCGGTTGGACGCCCGCCCCGGGCCGCCGCGCGGTCCGGCCGGCGCCGAGCGCCGCCGGAGCGGCGTGCGAGGGGTCGAGGTACGGTCCGCCGCCCGTCACCAGGTGGCGGTGCGGCCGGGGCGGGGCTGACACGGAGGACGATGCTGTGTACATGGGCGAGACAGATCCCTTCGTGCGCCGACGAGTTGCTGGCCAGCCCGGCCCGGTGGCCCTGATCCCACCCTGGGGAATGGGGTCCGCCTGCCGGGGCGGGGTGGCGCCTTCTTACCTGACACCCGACCGCGGGTGGCACACCATCTGGCGCACCCTGGCGAACCCTGGCGAATAGTCCCACCGCATCTGACAGGGGGTTACTGTCAACTCAGCCGAGAACCTGGGGGCTTGAAGTGAACGGACAACCCAACACCCGCCTGAACGACCTCTTCGGCCTCGCCGGCTGGTCCAAGGGCGAACTCGCGAGGCTGGTGAACCGGCAGGCGGCGGCGATGGGCCACCCCCAGCTGGCCACCGACACCTCCCGGGTGCGGCGGTGGATCGACATGGGGGAGTCCCCGCGCGATCCGGTGCCGAGGGTGCTGGCGGCGCTGTTCACCGAGCGGCTCGGCCGTGTCGTGACCATCGAGGACCTCGGTTTCGACCGGCAAGGGCGCACCGGGAAGCGGCGGGACGTCGGGCCCAAGCACAACCCCGACGGCCTTCCGTGGGCGCCTGAACGGACGGCGGCGGTCCTCACCGAATTCACGGGAATGGACCTCATGCTCAACCGACGCGGTCTGGTGGGTGCGGGCGCCGCGCTCGCCGCAGGCTCAACACTCAGCAGCGCCATGCACGACTGGCTGCACACCGACCCCGTACTCGCGGCCGACGCCCCCCGTCTCGACGATCCCCTGCACGCCGACCCCGCCGGGTACGACCGCTACGAGGCCGCCCCGATCGGGTCGCAGGAGATCGGCGCGCTGGAGCGCTCGGTCGAGGTCTTCCGTGCCTGGGACGCGTCCCGGGGCGGCGGACTTCAGCGCAAGGCCGTGGTGGGGCAGCTCAACGAGGTGGGCGGCATGCTCGCCTACCGCCACCCCGACCATCTCCAGCGGCGCCTGTGGGGCGTCGCCGCCAACCTGGCCGTCCTGGCCGGCTGGATGTCCCACGACATCGGCCTCGAACCCACCGCCCAGAAGTACTTCGTCATCGCCGCGCACGCGGCCCGCGAGGGCGGCGACCGCCCGCGCGCCGGCGAGGCCCTCTCCCGCGCGGCCCGTCAGATGGTCCATCTGGGCCGTCCCGACGACGCGCTCGACCTCATGAAGCTCGCCAAGTCCGGTTCCGGCGACGAGACCCTGCCGCGCACCCGGGCCATGCTGCACACCATCGAGGCCTGGGCGCAGGCGTCGATGGGGCAGGGCCAGGCGATGCGGCGCACCCTCGGCGAGGCCGAGGAGCTCTTCGTCTCGGACCGGGGCGACGTACCCCCGCCCAGCTGGATGCAGATGTTCGACGAGGCGGACATGCACGGCATGCAGGCCCTGGCGTTCCGTACGCTCGCCGAGCACGACCCGAGCGCCGCGAACATCGCGGCCCGCCACGCGAAACAGGCGCTCGAACTACGGGTCAACGGGCGTCAGCGCTCGAAGATCTTCGACTACATCTCCCTCGCCTCGGCGTGCTTCATCGCCGACGACCCCGAACAGGCGGACCGCTACGCCCGGCTGGCCCTGGTGTCGATGGGGGAGACCTCCTCCCACCGCACCTGGGACCGGCTGCGCGAGATGTACCGGCTCACCGGGCAGTACTCCGGATTCCAGAAGATCCAGGACCTGCGCGAGGAGATCCAGCTGGCCCTGCCGAAGGCGCCGACGCGCCGGAGCGGGAGCACGGACCTGTAAAGGGCGGGCCCGGAGCACCGGACCCGCCCTCGTTCCGCCAACCGTCCACTCGATCCGCAACCGCCGTCAACCGACCGCTGCCGCCGGGCCGTTCACGATCCGATGCGTGCCACCAGTACGCAGGCGTCGTCCTCGCGGTCCGTTTCGCCGAACTCCTCGACCACTGTGCGCACGCCGTCCTGAGCGGTGCGGACCGTGTCGAGACGGGGGGCGAGCTCCAGCAGCCTGCGGCGCCCCGGCTCGTCCGAGGTGCCCCGCCGGGTCAGCCCGTCGGTGTGCAGGACCAGCAGATCGCCGGGCCTCAGCTGCACCTCGGCCTGTCCGTACCCGGCTCCTGACGTCGCTCCGAGCAGCACCCCGTCCGGGGACGTCAGTGCGCGCCCCGTCCCGCCGCGGAACAGCAGCGGGGCGGGGTGTCCCGCTTGTGCCCAGGAGAGGACGCGGGTGGCCGGGTCGTACTGGCAGCAGACCGCGCTGCCCAGGGCGGGCTGGACCGAGTGGTCGAGGAGCTGGTTGAGGTGGCCCATCAGGTCGCCGGGGCGGATGCCGGCGACCGCCATGCCGCGCAGCGCGCCGAGCAGCATCGCCATGGCGCCGGTGGCGGTCACCCCGTGGCCGGTGAGGTCTCCCACGGTCAGTAAGGACCTGCCGTCGGGCAGTTCCAGCGCGTCGTACCAGTCGCCGCCGATGAGCGCGCTGGTGGCGGACGGCAGATAGTGCGCCGCGACGTCGAGGGCCGCCGGGTTGCCCTGGGGCAGCCGCAGCGAGCCGCGCCAGGGCGGCAGCACGGCCTCCTGGAGCTCGACCGCGAGGCGGTGCTCGGTCCGGGCGATGTGCCGTTCGCGCCGCAGCGAGTCGCGTGACTCCCGGACGGCGCGCTGGCTGCGGCGCAGCTCACTGACGTCGCGCAGCACGGCCCACATCGAAGCGGTGCAGCCGTCGGCGTCGAGGACGGGCTCACCCATCATGTGCAGGGTGCGCACCCGTCCGTCGGTGCGCACGATCCGGAACTCGCCGTCGATCGGCTTCCCGTCGACCAGGCAGTCCGTCACCATGGCCGTCAGCAGGGCCTGGTCCTCGGCGAAGACCATCGACGGCAGTTCGTCGAGCGACATCCCGCCGCTCCCGGGGGCCCGTCCGAAGATCTCGAAGAGTTCGTCGGACCAGTCCACCGCGTCCGTGAGCAGGTTCCACTCGGCGCTGCCGACCCGGCTGAGCAGGGAGCCGGGCAGCGCGTCGGGCTCGGGGCCGGGCGGCGGCTCCTCCTCGACGGCCTCCTCCGGCGCGGGCTCGGGCAGGCCCTCCTTCAGCTGGTCCAAGTGCGTGCCGAGGTCGTCGAGGTGGTGGACCGCCAGATCGCACAGAGCACGCTGCCAGCGGCCGTGCGCGTCGTCCTCCACGACCGCGTCCCGCCGTACGGCGTCCACTCCGCCGCGGAGCCGGCGGGTCTGTGTGATCAGCGCGTCGACCGTTTCCCGCTCCGGCGGTTGCGGGCTGGGACGGTCCGCGAACAGATGGGACGGCATGACGTACTCCGATACAGGCGCGGCACTGCAAGTCGGAAGGATGGACCGGTAACGACTGTGGCACAGCGAGCGATGCCCTGTAAGGGATTTGGCAACACTCGATACGGTGGTGCTTCTGGCATATGCCTGCGGCCTTCCGTGGGCGATCAGCGCACGCGCCGCCGAACCGGGAAACCACGGGTGCGCGCACTCCAAACCACCAGTACAGCACCGATGCGAAGGGCAAAAGACGCCCGGGCAGCGCCACCGCGCCCGCTTTGTCCACCCGCACGCCCCGGACGAGGCCACCGGGCCCGCGCGCCCGGCCCCGGCGTGTCGGGCGAACGGCACCGGAAGGGTGGACGCCGTTCGAGGACCCCGGGAGGCACCGGCAGGGTGACGGCGAGGACCCCACCCGGGTGCGACCGGGGAGCTCCTTCCCCGCAGACTCGCGCTGACCTGCGCAGGAACCCGTTCCGGGGCGGAGAGCGAGGTTCGGGGCCGTTCATGACATCCTGTGTCGTCACAGCTCGCCGGACAGATGGGGATCGGCGGTCGTCCGGGGGGTTACAGGGGAAGGTCGATGAGGCTCTGCTTTCTGGTGGAGGAGCACTACCGCCACGACGGCATGCCGGTGGAGGTGATCCGCCAACTCGTCGCCTGGGGCCATCGGGTGGACGTCCTGCGTCCCGGCGGCTCCCTGCTGCGGATGTCCGAGGCGGTCCGCGCGGGCAGCCACGACGCCTGGGTGCTCAAGACGGTGTCCGGCGGCCCCGGGCTCACGCTCCTGGAGGCCGCCGCCGCGGTGGGCCTGACCACCGTCAACGACGCCCGGTCGATCCGCGGCGTACGGGACAAGGCGCTCGCGGCGGCCATCGGCCGCAACCGGGGGCTGCCGATGCCGACGACGTACGCGGCGGCCGTCCCCGAACTGCTCGCCGAGATACCCGAGTCCGAGTTCCCGCTGGTGGTCAAGCCCGCCGACGGCAGCGCCGGGCGCGGGGTCTGCCTGGTCCCCTCACCGGACCGGCTCGCCGCGATGACGGAACAGCTGGCGGGCCAGGGCATGCTGGTCGCCCAGCCGTACGTGCCCAACGCGGGCGTGGACCTGAAGGTGTACTGCGTGGGAGGCGAGCTGTACGCCACCGAGCGCCGCTCCCCGCTCCACCCCGACCACGCGGTGCGCGAGCGGCGGGTGGCGCTCTCCGCGGAGGTGGCGGCGACCGTCGCCCAGGTCGGCGCCGTCTACGGCCTGGACCTGTACGGGGTGGACGTGCTGCTCGGCCCCGACGGGCCGGTGGTGGTCGACGTGAACGACTTCCCCAGCTTCCGCCAGGTCCCCCGGGCGGCGGCGCGGGTGGCGCGCGCCGTACTGGAGCTGGCCCGCACGGGCCGCCCGGGCGCCCCGGACGTCTTCCCGGCGGCCGTCATCCCCGAGCAGCCGGGGGCGGCCGTATGAGGATCGGCCTCCTCACCGCCGAGCCCGGCCACCCGCTGCTCGCGGCCACCGCCGCCCTGCTCGCCCGTGAGCACGCGGTGGAGGCGGTCGACCCGGCCTCGCCGCCGCCCGGCCGCGTCGCGGACGTCTACCTGCTCAAGTCCCGTACGCCCCGCGCCCTCGCGCTCGCCCAGGAGCTCCAGGCGCGCGGGGCCGCGGTGGTGAACTCCGCCTCGGCGACGGGCCTCGTCCAGGACCGCACGGCGATGGCCGGGCTCGCCGTGCGGGCCGGGCTCCCGTTCGCGGCGACCCGTACCTTCGGCGCGCTCGCCCCGCTGCCGGACGACGCGGACCTCGTCTATCCGCTGGTGGTGAAGAGCAGACACAGCCGCCGCCACGACCTGGTGGCCCGCGCCGACGACAGCGCGGGCCTGCGGGCGCTGGCCGAGCGGTGGGCCGGGGAGCCGGTGGTGGTGCAGGAGTTCGCCGCCAACAGCGGCTGGGACCACAAGCTGTGGGTCATCGGGGACCGGGTCTTCGCCGCGCTTCGCCGCTCCGAGCTCGCGCCCGGCGGCCGCGGTCCCACCCGCTCCCTCCCCCTCGACGCGCTGCCGCCCGGCTGGGCCGCGCTGGCGCTGCGGGTGGGGGAGGTGTACGCCCTGGACGTGTACGGGGTCGACATCGTGCAGGCGGAGGGCGGCCCGCTCATCGTGGACATCAACGCCTTTCCCGGGATACGGGGTCAGCTCGGCGCCCCCGAGGCGCTCGCGGAGCTCGCCCTGGCGGCGGGGAGCGGGCGGCTCATCCCTGGGCCGCCGGCGCGTGCGGCGCGGGAGTCGTGTTCCACGCCGTGACCACCGGCCGCCCGTGCTCGGTCCCCAGCCGCGACACGGTTCCGGTGCCGAGCAGGAACAGGGCTCCGGAGGCGGCGGGCAGCCCGAGGTAGCGGGCCGTCAGGACGCGCAGGAAGTGCGAGTGGGCGACGAGAGCGACATCGCCCTCGGCGTCCGGGGACCCCAGAGCGGCCACGGCCTCCGCGAGCACCCGGTCGGCCCGCTCGCCGACCTGCTCGGCGCTCTCGCCCGGATGCGCGGCGGGCCCCGGGGCCACCCCGTCCGTCCACAGGTTCCAGTCGGGGCGCTCGCGCTGGATCTCGGAGGTGGTGACGCCCTCGTACCCGCCGTAGTCCCACTCGCTCAGGTCCGGCCGCACCCGCGGGTCGGTGAGACCGGCGAGCTCGGCGGTGCGCCGGGCCCGGACCGCCGGGCTGACGAGCGTGAGCCCGATCCGGTGCCCGGCGAGCAGCGGCGCCACCGCGCGGGCCTGGGCCTCGCCGTGGTCGGTGAGCGGCAGGTCGGTGTGGCTGGTGTGCTGCCCGCTCAGGGTCCACGCCGTCTCGCCGTGCCGGATGAGGATCAACTCGCCCATGGATCGTTCCCGTTCTCCGCGACCGGCCCGCCGGGCTCCTCCCGCCGGACCGTGTACGGCACAACCACACCGTACCGGAGGGCATTCCAGCAGGTGGGGCCGGTGGCGGAGGTCACGCTCAGCGCGCGAGGAAGGCGCGCACGCCCTGCGAGACGGTGTCGTCGCCCAGCAGGTCGTTGTGCGCGAGGCAGCCCGCCGCGGTGTTGGCCGCGCCGGTCAGCGGCACACTGCTGTCGGGGTTGACGACCTCGTCGCAGTCCGACCACCAGGTGGCGTACCGGACGTCTCCCGGCGTCTCGTCCCCCTCGGCCAGGCGCTTGTTCACATACGAGCCCGGGGTCATGTCGCGGCACGCCTGGGACCACAGCGCGCAGGCCCAGGCGGTGGACGTGCCGTGGTTGGGCCCGGCCAGCGAGACCCAGTGGGCGACGGTGGCGGTGCCGCCGCCGAACTTCACGTACCAGCGCGTCACCAGGCTCCCGAAGGAGTGCGCCACGACGTCCACCCGCGCCGCGCCGGTCCGGGCCCGCACCTCCTCGACATGGGCGGCGAACCGCCCGGCCAGCACCTCGTTGACCGACCGGCCGGTGTCGTAGCCCCAGGAGAACAGTTCGGCGTCGGTGTACCCGGACGCCTTGAAGTCCTCGCGCATCGCGCCCCAGACCCCGGGGTCGGCGTTGTAGCCGTGCACGAAGACGACCGGGGTGCGGGCGGGGGCGGCCGCCGCCGGCCCCGGGGCGAGCACCGATCCGGCGACGGCGGCCACCAGTGCCGGCGTCAGTGACACGGTTCTGCGGCGGATGGACAGCACGAGGTCCCCCTCACTCCGCGCCGGCCGCGCGGACCACGGTGGTTGCGGCCGGGTGGCCGCGAGCATGGTGGGGCCTGGAGCCGGTGATGGCCAGAGGCGTGCGGGAACCCGTTCACCGGCGGAGGCCGTAGCCGCCCGGCGCTCTCAGCGGTCGGCGAGCGTGTTCCAGAACATCGCCTCGTACGACTGCAGCAGACGGCCGTAGCGGCGCGCCGGGGCGGCCCCGGCCTCGGAGCCGACCCCCGAGGCGACCGCCGCCACCGCCTGCCGTTCCAGGTCGGGCGCGGGCCGGGCGAAGAAGTCGAAGAAGCCGCACGCCTCGTCCGGGAATCCGTAGCGGACGCGCAGCGCCTCGGCCACGGTGGCGCAGTAGCCGCCCCACGCCGCGAAGTTGGCGGTGAGGGCCAGCGCGACCGAGGGCGGTTCGCCGTTCAGGGCCAGCCAGGCCACCTGGGCCGGGTACGCCTGACAGCCTGCCAGCGGCTCGTACCGTTCGACGCTGTCCGCGTCGAGCCCGCAGGCGCTCGCGTACGCGCTGAGCCGCTCCAGCGCGAGCCGCTCGCCGGTGGCGAGGGAGGCGAAGAACTCGGCGCACGCCGGGTTGCCCTCGTGCGCCGAGCGGTCGGCGAGGAAGGTGAAGGCCCGCAGGTCGGAGACGATGACATGGTGCTGTTCGAGCGCCAGCGCGGCCAGCGTGTGGATCGTGGCCGTGCCGTCCGCGATCCGGGGCACCAGCCGGTTGGCGTCCTTCGCGGGGGCGAGCTCCGAGGTGATCCGCTCCACCAGTTCCCGGGCCGTGTCCGCCATACGGGACCCCTCTTCCGTGTGCGCTCGTGCCGCCAGGCTCTCACGCGGCGGGCGCCGCGAGGGCCCGATCGGGCGGAAACCGGCCGGATCGTCCGGTGCGGACGATTCGGCCGAACTCCGCGTAGACCATTTAGCTGCCTAGGGCATGTAGTGGGGACCGGCAAGACGGACTCTTCGCTTGCGAGGTGCACCCCATGACCACACCCGTCTCCTTCCCCCAGGACCGCACCTGCCCCTACCACCCGCCCACCGCGTACGAGCCGCTGCGCCAGGCCGGCCCGCTGGCGCGGGTGCGGCTCTTCGACGGCCGCATGGCGTGGTTCGTGACCGGCCACACCGAGGCACGGGCGCTGCTCGTCGACCCGCGGCTCTCCTCCGACCGGCTCCACCCGGACTTCCCCACCGCCACCGAGCGGTTCGCCGCGCTCAACGAACGCCGTACCGAACTCCTCGGTGTGGACGACCCCGAACACCACGCCCAGCGCCGCAAGGTCGTGCCCGGCTTCACCCTCAAACGCACCGCCGCCCTGCGGCCGATGATCCGCGCGACCGTGGACGGACTCCTGGACGCCCTGGTCGAGAAGGGGCCGCCGGCCGACCTGGTCGGCGCGTTCGCGCTGCCGGTGCCGTCCATGGTGATCTGCGCGCTGCTCGGCGTCCCCTACGACGACCACGACTTCTTCGAGGAGCAGTCCCGGCGGCTGCTGCGCGGTCCGGCCCCGGCCGACACCCAGGACGCCCGCGACCGGCTGGACGCCTATCTGGGCGAGTTGATCGACCGCAAGGCGCGCGAGCCCGGTGACGGACTCCTCGACGAGCTGGTCGAGGAGCAGCTGCGCACCGGAGGCATGGACCGCACCGAACTGGTCAGGACGGCGGTACTGCTGCTCGTCGCCGGGCACGAGACCACCGCGAACATGCTGTCGCTGGGGACCCTCACGCTGCTCGAACACCCCGAGCGGCTGGCGGAGCTGCGGGCGGACCCCTCGCTGATGCCGGTCGCGGTCGAGGAGCTGATGCGCTTCCTCTCCATCGCCGACGGCATCCTGCGGGTGGCCACCGAGGACATCGAGGTGGCCGGGAGCGTGATCCGCGCCGGCGAGGGCGTCGTGCTCGCCACCTCCATGATCAACCGGGACGGCTCGGTCTACCCCGACGCCGACACCCTCGACTGGCACCGCCCGGCCCGCCACCACGTGGGCTTCGGGTTCGGCATCCACCAGTGCCTGGGGCAGAACCTGGCGCGGGCCGAGATGGAGATCGCACTCGGAGCCCTCCTCACGCGGCTGCCGGGGCTGCGGCTCGCGGCGCCCGCCGACCGGATCCCGTTCAAACCGGGCGACACCCTCCAGGGGATGCTGGAACTCCCCGTCACTTGGTAGTGGAGTGGGCTCATGAGGATCAGCATCAAGGACGACGCCTGTATCGGCTCGGGGCAGTGCGCCCTGACGGCGCCGGGGGTGTTCACCCAGGACGACGACGGATTCAGCGTGGTGCTGCCGGGGCGCGCGGACGGCGGCGGAGACCCCATGGTCCGCGAGGCGGCCCGCGCCTGCCCGGTGCAGGCCATCACGCTCGCGGAGTGACACCGCGCGGGGGTACGGCACGGGTCGCCGTGCCGTACCCCCCGGCCGTCAGCGGTCGGTGTGCCGCAGCCGGACGACGGGGATGTCCCGCCCGGTCTTCTTCTGGTATTCCGCGTACGGCGGGAACACCTCCACCAGATGCGGCCACACCCGGGCCTTCTCCTGGGGGGAGAGGGTCTCGGCGCGGGCGGGGAACCGCTCGGTGCCGATCCGGACGCTGACGTCCGGCTCCTCCACGAGGTTGAGGTACCAGAGCGGATGGTCGTCGGAGCCGCTCTTGGACGCCACGATCAGATAGTCGTCGCCGTCGCGCCCGTAGATCAGCACGGTGCGGCGTACGGTGCCGGTGCGCCGGCCCACGTAGTCCAGGAGCAGGCACGGGGCGCCGTGCAGGGTCGTTCCCTTGGTTCCGCCCGACTCCTCGTAGAGCCGGGCCTGTTCGGCCACCCAACCGGTCGGGCTGATCTCCACCGCGCCGCCGTCGCCGGGTTTCAGAGCCACTGGGTCCTCCTTCGCCGAGGGTGAGTCGCCTTCCAGCCTGCCGCACTGGGCCAGGACGTGCCGTGGGGGCGCACCGGGGCGGCCGGAAACGTTCCCTCGGCCCGGCGAGGGGCCCTCAGCCTCCGGTGGTGGATCCGGGCCGCAGGACCATGAGGACGGTCACCGCCGCCCAGAGAAGGTTGAACACCCCGGTGTACATGGCCAGTTGTACGGTCGGCCGTGTCTCGGCGATGCTCGCGGGCGCGGTCCGCGCCCCGGCGGCGGCCGTGTCGAGCCGGGTGAGGATCGCGTCCTGGCGGGGCAGGACGAGCGCGATGAGCGCGCCCGCCGCCAGCGTCGTCAGCACGATGGAGACGATCAGCCAGGTGTCGCCGAGGATGTGCATGGTGTTGGCCGTGGCGAGGCCGAGGACGGGCACCGCGACGCCCACGGCGGCATAGACCCGGCAGATCCGGTACAGCAGCCGCACCGATGCCAGTGCCTGCGCGTCGCCGGGCGCGGCCAGGGCCCGCCGGGCGGTGGGCGGGAACATGCTGGCGGCCACGGCCACCGGTCCGACGGCGAGGATCGCGGCCAGGATGTGCGCGGTGAGCAGGAACTTCGTCACGGGCGGAGTGCTTTCGTAGGGCATGCGGGCTTCCGGACGAAAGCCCCGGCCGACGCTATGGCGTGCCCGGGTGAACGGAGAAGTGGCGGAAGTGCCAGCATGCGACGGATTCCCGCCAGTTGCCGCCACGCATGTGGTGGTGTCCGCCGGTTCACCGTCCGTCCACAGGCCCCGGGGTGCTGTCGGAGGGCGGCTCTACGATGGGGGAAAGATCACTCCCCTGGGGGTGGTCGTCCGCTGGGCGCCGGAGGTCTTTCGTGGAGCAGAGGTTCGTCACCGTGGTCACCGGCGGAAGCCGGGGGATCGGCGCAGCGGTCTGCGCCCGGCTGGCCGCCGAGGGCCACGACGTGGTGGTGGGCTACCGCTCGGACGCGGGAGCCGCCGAGGCCGTGGCCGGACAGGTGCGCGCGACGGGCCGCCGGGCCCTGGCGGTGGCGGTCGACACGGCGGACGAGGGCTCGGTGGACCGGCTCTTCGACGCCGCCGCCGCGCTCGGCCCGGTCACCGGGCTGGTCAACAACGCGGGCGTGAGCGGACCCAACGGCCGTCTCGCCGACGCCGACGCGGAGGGGATGCGCCGGGCCGTCGACGTCAATGTGGTGGGCTATCTGCTCTGCGCCCGCCGGGCCGTGCGCGACATGGCGGCGCGGGGCGGCGGTTCCATAGTCAACATCTCCTCGGCCGCCGCCACCCTGGGCAGTCCCGGTCAGTACGTGCACTACGCCGCCACCAAGGCGGCGGTCGACGCCATGACGGTCGGCCTCGCCAAGGAGGTCGCGGCCGACGGGATCCGGGTCAACTGCGTGGCGCCGGGCATCATCCGGACCGGCTTCCACGAGGACCCCCAGCGCCCCGCGAAGCTCGCCGGGACCATCCCGATGGGCCGCGCCGGACGGCCGGACGAGATCGCCGGAGCGGTCGCCTGGCTCCTCTCCGAGGACGCCTCGTACGCGACGGGCACCGTCATGCGGGTGGCGGGCGGGATGTAGCCCGGGCCCGGGCCCCGCGCCCCAATCTCAGGTGACGGGACCCGGCGAGGGGGCCGGGTCCGGTACGGGGTCGGGCCCCGGCGGGTTGGGCACGGGATCCGGCTCCGGTACGGGCACGGGGCCCGGCAGCGGTCCGGGCTCGGGCGCGGGCGGGCCGGGCGTCGGCCCGGGCGTGGGCGGCACGGGATCGGGGCGCCCCGGCGTCGGCCCCGGGGTGGGTCCCGGCGTCGGCGGGGTGGGGTCGGGGTAGGGCGGCTGGGTCATGGAAGCCTCCTGGGTGCGCGGGCCGATGGGCGTGGCGTCGGCCCGCGCACCCGGGAACGGGCCCGCGGGCCGACGTCGTGTCCACTGTCTCCTCCAGCGCGTGCCCACGCGCGTCGGCGGTACTCCATCCGTCACCCGGGTGAGGGCCGCGAGGGATTCGCCCGGCCGGCGCGCACGGGATCAGCCCACGCCGTCCCCGAGCGATTCGAGGAGTTCGCGCAGGGTGTCCGCGAGGGCGTCCCGCCGGCCCGGGGCGAGCGCCGCGAGCAGCCGTTCCTCGGTGGCGAGGTGGTCGGGGAGCGCCCGGTCGATCAGGGCGCGGCCCTCGGCGGTGAGGGCGACCTGGACGACCCGGCCGTCGGTGGGGCTCGGCGAGCGCGTCACCAGGCCGCGCTCCTCCAGCCGGTCCAGGCGCTGGGAGACGGCGCCCGAGGTGACCATCGCGGAGCGCATCAGCTCGGCGGGCGTGAGCAGCTGGGGCGGCGGGCTGCGGCGCAGGGTCGCGAGCACGTCGAAGGAGGCGGGGTCGAGGCCGTGCTCGGCGAAGGTGCGGCGCAGCTCGGCCTCGATGAGCCGGGAGAGGCGTTTGAGCCGTCCGATCACCGCCATCGGCGACACGTCGAGGTCGGGGCGGCGCTCGCCCCACTGCGCGAGCAGCAGGTCCACATGGTCGGTCACGGATCCACCCTAGCCAATCTCTTAGTGATGAGATACTTTTCCCTTAGCGCTAAGAGAATTTCTCGCGGCGACCGGACGAACCAGAAGGAGCGGACACTCATGCGCATCACCGTCTTCGGAGCAGCCGGAAACGTCGGCAGCCGCGTCGTGGCCGAGGCCGTCGCCCGGGGGCACGAGGTCACCGCCGTCGTGCGCGACCGGGCGCGCTTTCCCGAACTCCACCCGGCGGCCCGCGCCCGTACCGGCGACGCGGCGAGCGTCGAGGACATAGCCGCGCTGAGCGCGGGCCAGGACCTGGTCATCAGCGCCACCCGGCCCGCCCCCGGCAGCGAGGGCGACCTCGTCACCGTCACCAAGGCGCTGCTGGCCGGGCTCGCCGGAACAGGTGTGCGGGTGCTGGTGGTCGGCGGCGCCGCCACCCTGACCCTGCCGGGCATGGGAGGCGCCACCGTCGTCGACGACCCGGGCTTCCCGGCCGACTGGCGGCCCATCGCGGACGCCTGCACTGAGCAGCTCGCCGTCTGCCGCGCGGAGACCGAGGTCGACTGGGCCTACCTCAGCCCGGCCGCCCTCCTGGAGCCGGGCGAGCGCACCGGCACCTACCGCCTGGGAGGCGACGAGCTCGTCGTCGACGACAACGGCGTGTCCGCCATCTCCATGGAGGACCTCGCGGTGGCGCTCCTCGACGAGGCCGAGGAACCCCGCCACCACCGCACCCGGTTCACCGCGGCGTACTGACCGGTCTCTCAGTGCCCGAGCAGCACCCGCAACTCGGGCTGGAGCAGCTCCCCGTGGGCCTGTACGAGGTCGTCGCACAGGTCCCAGATCCGCTCCACCGGCAGCGTGGCCGCGGTCGCCGCGTCGGTCATTGCGGCGTGCCGCACATGCCGGGGCTCGCCCTCGGTGGCGGCCCGGACCACCAGATCGGTGACGCTCGCGTACGTCCGGTTCAGCGCGGCGCACTGCGGCGGCAGCGCGCCGACATGGGTGGGCTGCACACCCGAGGCGTCGACCAGGCACGGCACCTCGACCACGCAGTCGGTGGGCAGATTGGGGATCAGGGAGCGGTTGGGGACGTTGCCGTAGACCGTGCGGGGCGTGCCGGTGACGATGCTGTGGACGATCTGCGGGGCGTACTCCATGGTGCCCTCGACCGGCAGCGGCCGGCCCGCCGCCAGGGCGTTGCGGGTGCGCTCGTAGCTGACCGTGTTGTCCTCGATGATGTCGAGGTACGCGCCGATCGGCAGCCGCAGCCGCTCCACCTCGCTGTCGTGGTGCAGATACCACGGCACGTACTCCGAGGAGTGCTCGCTGGTCTCGGTCGGGTAGTGGCCGAGCCTGCGGTACATGTCGACGCGGACCCGGCGCAGCAGCTCGCGGTCCTTGTCGATGGCGGCGTCCAGGAGCGGGTGCAGATCGCGGCCCTCGCGCTCGAAACGCAGCACCCACGCCTGGTGGTTCATCCCGGCGGCCAGGTACGACACCTCGGAGAAGTCCACCCCGACCAGCTCGGACAGGTCGTGCATCGTCCAGTACACCGAGTGGCACAGGCCCACCGCCTTCAGCCGGGGGGCGATCCGGTGCAGATAGAGGAGGTTCATCGCCATCGGGTTGGTGTAGTTCAGCAGCCAGGCGTCCGGGCACAGTTCGGCCATGTCCTCGGCGATCCCCCGCAGCACCGGGAAGGTGCGCAGCGCCCGGAAGATGCCGCCGACGCCCAGCGTGTCCCCGATGGTCTGGCGCAGTCCGTACCGCGCGGGGACGGCGAAGTCGGTGCGGGTCGCCTCGTTCATGCCGACCTGGACGGTGTTGATCACGAAGTGCGCGCCGTCGAGCGCGCCGCGCCGGTCGGGGTGCGCGGTGACGACGGGCACGACCTCCAGCGCCCCGGCGATGTGCCGGGCCGCCGCCTCGGCGGTCGACAGCCGCTCCGGGTCGATGTCGTGCAGCGCGATCCGCAGCCGCCCCAACTCGGGGAAGGCGAACAGGTCGGCCAGCAGCCCCTGGGTGAACACCACACTGCCCGCGCCCATGAAGGCGATCTTCACTTCGGCCGGTCCGGCCATCTCGGTGACTCCAGTCGTCTCGGTCATGCGCGAACTCCCCTACGTTCCACGGCTTCCGGGCCCGGCACGTGGGCGACGGCCTCGTCCCAGGTGGGCTGGGCCGCGGTGCCGCCCCGGCCCCGGGTGGACAACGAGCCGCAGGCCGCGGCGAGGGCCAACGCGTCCGCGAGGCCGAGCCCGCGCAGCACCGCGGCGACGAATCCGGCGTCGAAGCTGTCCCCTGCCCCGACGGTGTCGAGCGGCTCGACGGGAAGCGCGGGCACGGCCGTCAGCCGCGTCCCGTCGTGCGCCAGCGCGCCCCGGGCGCCGTCCTTGACCACGACGAGCGGCCCGCGCCGGGCGAGCGCGGCCGCCGCCTCGGCCACCCCCCGGGCGACCCCGGTCAGGGCGCGCGCCTCGGCCGCGTTCGGCAGCACCTGGTCCGTCACCTTCAGGACCGGGTCCAGCAGCTCCCGGTCCCAGCGGCCGGAGGGGTCGTCATTGGTGTCCAGCGAGGTCGTGGCGCCGAGCTCGCGCGCCCGCGCGAACAGCGCGGCCAGCGCCCCCGCGAGCCGCGGCATCAGGAAGAACGAGGCCGCGTGGACGTGCCGGGATGCGGCGAGCAGCGCCTCGGGGACGTCCCCGGGCCCGGTCGCGGCCAGACATCCGGGCGCGGTGAGGATCGCCCGGTCGGCGCCGCGGGTCAGGACGGCGGTGAGCGGGGTGGCGCGTTCGGGGTCGGTCGTCAGGGCCGAGGTGTCGACTCCCCGCGCCGCCAGGGCCGTACGGACGAAGGCGCCCGCCGGGTCGTCGCCGACGCGGCCCGCGAACGCCACGCGCAGCCCGAGCCGGGCCGCCCCGCACGCCATGATCGCGGCCGAACCGCCGAGGACGAGGTCGGCCCGCTCGACCAGCTGCTCGCGCTGGCCGTAGGCGAGGTCGCGCGGCACGGGCCCGAGGACCACGTCCGGGTTGGCGTCACCCACGACGAGCAGGTCGAAGGGGCGGGGGGAAGGCGGGGGCGCCGGTGGCAGGGGCGGTGACGGCATGGCGAAGGGCTTTCTGGTCCGGGGTCCGGGGGAGGGCGAAGGGCCTTTCGGCCCGGGGAGGTCGGGTGAGGGGGAGCCCTCGGTCGGGCAGGGACTCCCCGGGGTGTGTCGGTGGCGGGCGCGGGGGCGCGGGGGCCGGGCCGCCTCAGCCCTTCAGCCCGCTCGACGTCAGCGACTGGATGAAGGTCCGCTGGGCGAACAGGAAGGCGAGCAGCACCGGAAGCACCGTGATCACGTTGCCCGCCATCACCGCCGCCCACTGTGTGTGGTGCTGCCCCTGGAAGGTGGTCAGCCCCAGTTGGAGGGTGTACTGGGTGTCGTGGTTGATGGCGATCAGCGGCCAGGACAGGTCGTTCCAGGTGGCGAGGAAGGTCAGTACCGCGACCGTGGCGAGGGCGGGCCGGGCCAGCGGCAGCACGATCGAGAAGAGCACCCGCAGGCGTGAGCACCCGTCGATCCAGGCGGCCTCCTCCAGCTCCCTGGGGAGCGTGAGGAAGAACTGCCGGAAGAGGAACACCGCGAACGGGGTGACCAGCGACGGCACGATCAGCGCGCCCAGCGTGTCGATCAGCCCCAGCCACTTCATCACCAGGAACGTGGGGATCATCGTCAGCTGGAACGGGATCACCATCGTCGCCAGCATCAGCGCGAGCAGCGCCCGCGAACCCCGGAACCGCATCCGGGCGAAGGCGTAGCCGCCGAGCGAGCCGAGCACCAGGTTCGAAGCGACGGCGACCGACGAGACGACGCAGGAGTTGGCGAACCAGCGCGGGAACATCGCGTTGCCCAGCACATAGCGGTATCCGCCGAAGTCGATCCCCCGGGGCCACAGCGCCGGCGGGAAGCGGTTGATCTCGGCGTTGGTCATCACCGAGCTGAGCATCAGCCACACCAGCGGCAGCGCGAAGACCAGCGACAGCGGCGCCAGCAGCAGATGCCAGGGGCTGAAGGGCAGCCTTCGCCGCCGGGCGGCGCGCGGCACCGGCGCAGCCGTGGGCGCGGCGCCCTCGGTGACCATGGTGGAGGCGGTCATCGGGCCGCTCCTTCCGCGCGCAGGGGCCCGGCAGCGCCGCCGGTGGTGCGCTCCCGGTGGCGCCGGTAGAGCGTCACCGCCGTGCCCGCGAGCAGCAGCGCGACCGCCAGGACGTACGCGGCGGCGGCCCCGTAGCCCGCCGTGAAGGTGCGGAACGCCTGCTGCCAGACGAAGTACACGATGACCGTGGTCGACTCCAGCGGGCCGCCCTTGGTCGTCACGTACACCAGGTCGAAGACCTGGAGCGAGGTGATCAACTGCCACAGCACCAGGAACGCGGTGACCGGGGCGAGCGTCGGCAGCGTCACGTACCGCAGCACCTGCGCCCGGTTCGCCCCGTCCAGGCGCGCCGACTCCACCAGTTCGGCGGGGACGTCCTGGAGCGCGGCGAGGAAGACGACGACGCAGAAGCCGGTCCCGCTCCACAGTGAGATCGCCAGCAGCACGAACAGCGACTGGCCCGGGTCGGTGAGGAACCCCTGCGGGGAGACGCCCAGCTTGTGCAGGACCGAGTTGGCCGCGCCGAACTGCGGGTCGAAGATGAAGGAGAACAGCACGCCCTGGGCCGCGGCCGAGATGACGAACGGCAGGAAGACGAGCGTGCGGTAGACGCCGACGAACCGGATCCGCCGGTTGAGCGCCAGGGCCAGCGCGAGGCCCCCTGCCAGGCTGAGCGGCACATAGACGCCCGCGTACGTCAGGGTGTTCTCGACCGCCTTGCGAAAGCCCGGGTCCTTCGACAGGGCCCGGTAGTTGTCGAGGCCGACCCAGCGGCCGGGCGTGACCAGGTCGTCGGCGCGGAACGACAGCAGCAGCGACCAGACGACCGGCACGACGCTCAGCCCCAGGATCACCAGGACGGACGGGGTGATGAACGCCCAGGCGGTGGCCGTCTCGCCGCGCGCCCGCCGGCGCCGGGCGCGGCGCCGCTCGGCGGGCTCGCGCCCGGCGGCCCCGGGGGCGGCCGGGGCCAGGGTGAGCGGGCGCGGTGTGCCCGTACGGGATCCTCGGTCCACGACGACCCTCCTCATCGGGGAATCAGCAGGGCGGCGTCGGCCTTGTCGGCGCACCGGCGCACCGCCTTGGCGGGGGAGGCGCGCCCGAGCAGCACGGACACCACGGCCTCACCGGTGGCCCGGGAGATCTGCGGATAGGCGGGGTGGATGGGCCGCACCCGGGCGGTCTCCAGGGCCCTGGTGAAGACCGGGAGGCCGACGGTGTCGGCGGAGTGCCGCTGCCAGGCGCTCTCCCGCTCGGTCCTTCTGCTCAGCGGCAGACTGCCGCCCCCTATGTCCCACCGCACGTCCTGCGCGGGGGTGATGAGCCAGCGGACGAACTCCACCGCCGCCCTCGAGCGCGCCTTCCCGTTGTCGAAGACGGTCCAGGTGTCCGGCCCGGAGATGGTCAGCGGCCGGCCGCTGTAGGTGGGCATGGGCACCACCTCGTACGCCATCCTGGACTCCACGATGTTGGGCAGCTGCCACGGGCCGGTGATCACCATGCCCATCCGCCCCGAGACGAAGACCTGGTACATCTGCTCGCTGCCGGGTTTGGGGTCGATGTAGACGCTCTTGTCGGCGACCAGCTGGGCGACCGTCTCCAGGGCCCCCCGCCCGGCCCGCGCGAATCCGATGCTCCTGCCGTCCGGGGCGATCACGTCGCCGCCGAGGTCCCAGATCATCGGCCACAGCCGCCACACGGTGTCCTCGTCGCCCGCGCCCGGCCACCCGGTGCCGAAGACACCGTGCCCCGCGTCGGTGAGCTTCTTGGCGGTCGCCACGAACTCGGGCCAGGTCCAGCCCGCCTTCGGCAGCGGGATTCCGGCGCGCCGGAAGAGGGTGGTGTTGCACGCGACGGCGAGCGAGTCGAGCAGCGAGGGCGCGGCCCGTACCCTGCCGTGCAGGGTCACGGCCTCCCTGACGGAGGGCCAGAAGTCGCTCCACGGCGGCGAGCCGTCGTGCAGCGCGCCGGTCAGGTCGACGACCTTGGGGCTGCGGGCGATGCTCGCGAGGTCGGAGCCGAAGATGTACGCGATGTCGGGATAGGCGCCGGCCGCGAGCGCCGCCGTCACCTTCTGGAGCATGGCGTCGGCCACCACGCCGCCGCCGGCGGCGTTCACCCGGATGCGGGACTGCGAGCGGTTGAAGTCCGCGGCGAGCGCCTCGATGGCCCTGCTCCCGATCTCGTTCTGGCCGTGCCACATCTCGATCGTGACCCGGCCGTCGGGGCCGACGCCGTCGGAGGTGGTCGCGGCGCAGGCGTCCAGCAGGGGGAGGGCTGCCGCCCCGGCGACGACGCCCGCCCCGGTGCGCAGCACCCGGCGGCGCGGGAGGCCCGGGGCGGGGCGGGGCTTGCTGGTGCGGTCCTGACCGGCGGGCATGGTCGTCCATCCCTTAGCGGGCGCGCCCCGCCTCGGACGCGGGACACACGTCCTGGCGACTCGGGCCGGACTCCGGATCGGGTCGGGATCCGCTACCGGCTGGGCGCACCTCTCGAAGCGCCGGGCCGCACTGAGGCCCCGCACTGGCTGGATGAAAGCGCCTCGGGGAGCACGCGTCAAGTACCCCAGAGGGCCCGCCGCCCGCGTGCCGCGGGCCACCACACACCCGCCCGGCGCACACCAGCGCGCTTTCGGCCCGCCTCCCGGTACGGGAGGCCAACTGGCCCGGAGCGCGCGAGAGGTGAGGGCCCGGCGGGCACGGGCCCGGCGCGTGCTCCCGCCGTTTCCGGTCCTGCCGCGGGGGCCGTCACGCCCCCGCGGCCCGGGTACGCTCCGCCACGCCCTGGGAAGCGCTGAACACCAGCTCCGACCAGCGCACCCCGGGGCGCCCGTGCAGATCGCCGCGGCCGCCCCGGTGGGCGACCCGCAGCCCCGCCGCCCGGCCGAGCGCGAGCGTCTCGTCCTCGGGCACGTCGAACATGCGGCGTCCGGGCGGCACCGGGCCGCTGCGTACGGTCATCGCCAGGGTGCCGCCGGGGGCGAGCAGCGCGGCGACGCTCCGCATGGCCCGGGCGCGCTCGGCGGCCTCCAGGTGCATCCACACGGCGGTGAGCAGGACCAGGTCGAACCGCTCGCCCCGCCCGGCCAGCACCGGAAGGCCGGGCAGCGCGTCGTCCAGCCAGGTCAGGGCGGTGTCCGAGTGCAACCGCTGCCCGTGGCCGCGCAGTTCGGCGGTCGGCTCGACGGCGGTGACGGTGTGGCCCAGACGCGCCAGCGCCGCCGCGTCCCGTCCGGTCCCGGCGCCCAGGTCCAGGACCCGTCCGGGCGGCGCCGGGTAGAGGTGCAGGAGCGCGCCGTGGACCTCCTCGAAGGTGACGCTCTCGTACTGCTCGGCCAGTGCGTCGGCGTCCACGCCGTAGCCCTGGGTCCCGGCGACGGTGTCGTTCATGCGGTCAGGTTAAACGATCAGTTGGGACGTGGAGGGGGCGCATTACCCGCGACGTAATCGACCAACACCGCACGCCACCCGCACTATTGAAGCCACAGACACCGTCGCTCCGGGCGGTGGACGAGGGGGAAGGACCCAGCACCATGCCGTACTTCGAGACCGCCACCGACGGCACCCGTCTGCACTACGTCGACTACGGCCCCCGCGAGGGCCGCACCCTCGTCTTCGTCAACAGCTCCTACCTCGGTACGGAGATGTGGGAGTTCCAGATGCTCCCGCTGGCCGCCGAGGGCTTCCGGTGCGTCGGGCTCGACCGGCGCGGGCACGGGCGCTCCGACGACGTGTGGGACGGCTTCGACCTCGACACCCTCGCCGGGGACCTGGGCGCGCTCCTGGACCACCTCGACCTGACCGGCATCACGCTGGTCGGCCATTCCATCGGCACCGCCGAAGTCGTCCGCCACCTCACCCTGCGTGGCAGCGGCCGGGTGGCGCGGGTCGCCCTGGTGGCCGGGATGGCGCCCGGTCCGGTCCGCTCGGCCGATCACCCCGAGGGGGTGGACCCGGCGCTCGTCGCGGCCGGGAACGAGATGTTCCGCAAGGACCGGCCGGGCTTCTTCGCCGATGGCGCCGCCGGTTTCTTCGCCCTGGACCGGCCCGGCAACGACCTCTCGCCCGCCATGGTCCGGTACTGGGAGGACCGCTGCGCCGGGGCCACGGCCCGCGCCGCCAACGCCCTCGGGGACCTCGTGGCCACCCTGGACGTGGCCCCCGAACTCGCCAAGATCGACGTTCCGGTGCTCGTCGTCCACGGCACCCACGACGTCTCCGCGCCGATCCACCTGACCGGGGAGCGGGCGGCGCGGCTCATCCCCGACAGCACCTTCCACGTGTACGAGGACGCGGGGCACGGCCTGTTCGTCACCCACGCCGAACGGCTCACCGCCGACCTGCGGGAGTTCGCGGGCCGCTGACGGCGCCCCCGGGGAGCGCCGGCGTCCAAAGACGGGCTCTCAGCCCCGGCGGATGCCGAGCGCGGCCCGGACCTCCCGGAACAGCCGCTTGTCCAGACCGTTCACGCTCATCCGGTTCTTGGTCAGCGCGAAGGAGAAGCGGTGGGCCGGGTCGCCGGAGGCGGCGCTGCCGCCCGAGCCGTTGGTGCCGAAGCCGCCGTCGGGGGAGCGCACCACCGAGCCCGCGCCGCCGAGCATGAATCCGTAGCCCTTCAGGAGCGGGAAGCCCAGCGAGCGGTCCTCGCCCGATGTCCTCGGCGCCGTCGCCTCCTCGAGGGTGGCCGCCGACACCAGGCGTACGCCGTCGAGTTCGCCGCAGACCAGCGCCGCGTACATCCGGGCGGCGGCCCGTGCCGTCATCGTCCCGTTGGCCGGGAGCGCCACCCGGCGGTAGTCGGCCCGGTTGGCGAGCGCGGCCACCGGCAGCACCGGCCGGGGCGCGAAGACCAGGAACGGCGAGTCGGGCGGCATCCGGTCCAGATACTCCGACCAGCCGCCGTCGTAGCAGAGGGCCACCCGGCCCTCCAGGCGCTCCGGGACCGAGAACAGGAGCGAGTCCGCCACTCCCAGCGGCCCGGCCAGCTCCTCCCGCAGCAGCTCGTCGCAGGTGCGGCCGGTGGCCCGGCGCAGGGTCTCGGCGAGCAGCACGCCGTAGGTCCAGCCGTGGTAGCCGCTCGCCGTGCCCGGCTCCCACCGGGGCGCCTGTCCCGCCAGCCAGTCCCCGATCGCCGGCACGTCGAACAGCTCCTCGGGGGTCACCTCCCGCGGCAGCTGCGGCAGCCCCGCCGAGTGCGACAGGACCTGGCCGAGGGTGATCCTCTCCTTGCCCCGGGCGGCGAACTCGGGCCAGTGGGCGGCGAGCGGGGTGTCGTAGGCGAGCACGCCCCGGTCCACCAGGACCGCCACCAGCGCCGCCGCGACCCCCTTCCCCGTCGACCAGGCGGGCACCAGTGTCTCCGCCTCCATCGGCCTCACGCGCTCCACGTCGGCCAGGCCCGCCCAGGCGTCGACGACGAGTTCGCCGTCGAGGTAGGCCGCCACCTGGACGCCGGTCTCCTCGCCGGAGGCGGTCACCTCGCCCAGGATCTCCTCGGCCCGCGACTGGGCGGCGTTGCGCGGCCGTGTCCCGGTCATCCTTGCTCCCCCTCGCGCCGGTGGCCGCCCGCCGCGCGGTGCGACGGACGGCCACCCCGGTTCGTCCCGCCAGACTATCCGGCTACATCCGGGCGAACTCCGATGCCGTGACCACCTGGAACGGCAGCCACGTCGACGTGGCCGTCCCCGGCAGGCTGTTCCGCGTCCGCAGCTCGGTCAGCTCCTCGTCCGACAGCGCCTTGCGGGTGATCCGGAACTCGTCCAGCGCCCCGGTCAGGGGGTTGCTCCCGTCGGGCTTGGCGCCCAGCCGGAAACCGTCCACGGCGTAGGTGTCCGTGGTGGTCACCGAGCCCGCCGGGACCGCGGCGCTGCCGAGCGTCTGCCCGTCGACGATCAGCAGGAGCCGGCCGTCCGCCCGCTCCAGGGCCACGTGGTGCCAGGCGCCGTCGCCGAAACCGGCCGCCGCCGAGCCGTCCACCGCCGCCACCACCGTGGTGGCCGTGTCGGTCTCGAACGCGGCGTACAACCGGTCCTGGGAGGGCTGGGCCCGCAGCCAGAGCTGCCGCTCCGAGGCGCCCGTCCCGTACGCCCACACCAGCACCTGGTCCGCGCTGCCGCCGGTGGCCGCGTACCTGAACCAGGTGCTGACGGTGAAGTCGGCCGAGCCGAGCGCGGTGGCCGCGCCGTACGGCAGGTCGACGGCGTCGTCGGAGCCGTCGAGGGCGAGCGCGCCGCCGAACCTCCCCGGCGTGGTGGCGGCGCCGCCGCGCACCAGGCCGTGGCCGCAGTGGGCGGTGGAGTCCGGGGTCGCCGGGCCCGCCGCGGGCCGCACCACGTCCCTGGCGCCGGTGTACTGGTTCTCGAACGACCACCACAGCGCGGGCAGATCACCCGGGTAGGAGCCGGACGAGCCCGCGTTCGAGCCCGCGACCGTGGAGACCTCGGCCGTGGTGAGCGCCCGGTGGTAGATCCGGAACTCGTCCACGTCACCGGCGAACACACTGGTGCCGTCGGGCTTCGAGCCCACCCGCACGCCCTGCTGCCCGCTGCCCTGCTCGGGCGTCAGCGAGCCGCCCAGGCCGCCGGCCGTGGCCGGGGTCCGCGCGTCCACGCCGAGCGTGACCCGGTCGGCCGAGCGGGTCAGCGTCATGAGATGCCAGGCGCCGTCCCCGAACGACCGCGCGGACGTGGTGTCCGCCAGCGCGACCGCCACCGAGCCCGCGTCCGACTGCACCCAGGCGTAGAGGCGGTCCTGCGAGGGCTGGGCGCGCACCCACAGCTGCGGACTGCCGCTCCCCGTCCCGTACGCCCACACCAGCGCCTGGTCCGCGCTGGTGGAGCCCGCCGCGTACCGGAACCACAGGGAGTACGTGAAGTCGCCCGCGCCCACGTCGAGGGTGGGCGAGAACCCGGTCTCGGTGCCGGGGTGGGCGCTGTCGACCGTCGCCGCCAGCGAGCCGATGCGCCCCGCGGGCAGGGCGGGTACGCCCCCGAGCAGGGTGCCGGGGGCGCAGTGCCCCGAGACGTCGTCCTCGATGGTGACGCGGCGCCGGTCCGGGACGACCGCGGTGTCGATCACCTGGAAGGGCAGCCGCGCTCCCATCGAGCGGGTGGCGGATTCGGAGTCCAGCTGGATGGCGTTGGCGCGCACCTGGCTGAGCTGGCTGTCCGTCAGCGCCGTGCGGTACAGCCGGAACTCGTCGACGGCACCGCCGAAGGCGTCGCTCGCTCCCGTGTCGGACTTGGCGCCGATCCGGATCCCCTCGACGCCGTTCTGCGGCGCGTCGGTGACCGCCCCGGCCACGCCCGTCGCCGCGGCGGTGAACGTCCCGTCGACGGTGAGCCGGATCTGCGGGCCCGAGCGGATCAGCGCCGCGTGGTGCCACTGGTCGTCACCGAAGGCCGCACCCGCCGAGGAGTCGGTGAGCGTGAGCCAGGCGCCGCCGTCCGCGCCCTGCACCCAGGCGTAGAGCCGGTCGTCGGCGGGCTGGGCACGCAGCCAGACCTGCGGTTTGGTGCTGCCCTGCCCGTACGCCCAGAAGAGCGCCTGCTGTCTGCTGGCGGTTGTCGCCGCGTACTTGAACCACAGCGTGTACGTGAAGTCGCCCGAGCCCGGGTCGAGGGTCCGGCCGTAGGGCACGTCGGCGTAGTCGCCCGCGCCGTCCAGGACCAGGCCCTGCCCGAACCGCCCGCTGCCCAGGGCCGCGTTGCCCTGGAGGTAGGCGTCGTTGGCGTCCGGCCCCGAGTCCGGGCTGGTGCGGCCGGCCGTCGGGCTCTTCTGCGGGGAGGGCCGGCCGGTGAAGGTGCCCGGTATGCCGAGGGCCGCCGGTGTGGTCGCGTTGAAGCGGATCTCGTCGGCGGAGTTGGCGGGCCCGCCCTCGTAGACGAGCCCGAGCTCACCGCTGTCGAGTTCGGCGAGGTCGGAGTAGGAGGCCCGGTCGTTGCTGATCAGGCCGTTGGGGGCGGTCGTCCAGGTGGCGCCCTGGTCGGTGGAGTAGCGGATCTTCATCAGCTTGCGGTCGGAGGGGTCCGAGGGCGCGGAGAAGACCAGGGTGTCGCCGGATGTGTGCTGGTACGTCCGGCGCAGGGTGAGCACCGAGCCCTGCACCTCCGGGGTGATGAGGCTCGGGACGACGGCGGAGGCGGGGACGGTGGTTCCGCCGTCGGTACTCACCGCACGGGTGCGGTGGTTGCTGCTGCCGCCGATCTCGTTGCGGGCGGCCAGATACACGGCCCCGCCGGGCAGTTCGGTCACGGAGACCTCGCCCGGCTCGACCTTGTCGGCCGCGTAGGAGTCGGCGGTGGCGCTCGCCTGCCAGGTGGCGCCGTGGTCGTCGCTGTAGAGGACGCCCGCGTAGCGGGTGGTGGCGTCGGGGTTCTGGTGGGCGCCGACCACCAGCCGTCCGGCGTGCGCGCCCGCGGTGAGCTGGACGCCGTGCGAGGGGCCGGTGGCGAACCAGCCGGTGTTGGCACCGCTGAACGTCGGCAGCGCCCGGGGCGCGCCCCAGCTCACCCCGTCGTCGTCGCTCCGCTGCACCCAGGGCAGCCGACGGCCGGTCGGGGTCGGCTCGTTGGAGGTGGTCAGCAGGAAGACGGAGCCGGTCTCGCGGTCCACCACGGGCGCCGGGTTGCCCCGGGTGAAGGGGGCGGTGCCGTCGGTGGGGCTGCCCTCCAGGACCACATGGGCCGGACCCCAGGTGCGGCCGTCGTTGGTGGAGCGGCGCATCACCAGGTCGATGTCGCCGCGGTCGGCGCAGGTGGGCGACTTGCGCCCCTCCGCGAACGCCAGCAGGCTGCCCGCCTTCGTCTTCACCAGAGCCGGGATGCGGTAGCAGCCGTAACCGCCCACACCGGAGCGGAACAGGACCTGCTCGGCGCCGACGAGCGCCCGCGAGGACACCAGCGGCCCGCTCGCGTACGAGGCGGGCGCGGCCAGGAGGACGCTGACGGCCGCGAGGGCGAGGGCGAGCAGGCACGCGACGGCCCGGACGGACGAGGGACCGCACCGCGTGGCACGGGAGCCGGGTGGTGCGGATGGGTTGTACGGGGTGAACGACATGAGGATCATGGTGATGAGCGTCCGGTACCGGTTTCGACCAACGGACGGGGGCCAGTTGGTGAACGGCCCGTGAAGACCGGTGCGCTGCTGGGGCCGAGCGCGCTGGTCGGTTCCCGCGCCGGACGGCTCCGCCCCGCCCGTTCCTTAGAGTAGTCCCGGGCAACGGAGAACGAGTGTTCTCCCTTGCCCGGCCAGCCTGTTCGCCCGGCCTGCTCGTCCCGTCCGCGCGCCCGCGCCCCCTCGACCGGAGGATCTTCCATGACCGCTCGCCCGCCCCTGCCCCCCTTCGACGCGGACACCGCCCGGCAGAAGGTCCAGGCCGCCGAGGACGCCTGGAACACCCGCGACCCCGAGAAGGTCGCGCTCGCGTACACCGAGGACTCCCGCTGGCGCAATCGGGACACCTTCGTCACCGGGCGCGCGGAGATCGTCGAGCTGCTCAGAGCCAAGTGGGCCCGCGAGCTCGACTACGCGCTGCGCAAGGAGCTGTGGGCGTTCGACGGCAACCGCATCGCGGTCCGCTTCCAGTACGAGAGCCGGGACGCGGCGGGGCAGTGGTGGCGCAGCTACGGAAACGAGCTCTGGGAGTTCGACGGACACGGTCTGATGGCCCGGCGCGAGGCGAGCATCAATGATGTGCCGATCGGTGAATCGGAACGTCGGATCTTCGGAACACGCCCCGATTCCGAGCGGGGAGTTGCTTTTCCGCTCCGCTGAACAGGCGAATTTTGGAGTGATCGGCCCTGCGCTCTCGTTCTTCCAGACGGCACCTGTCCGTCAGTGATCCGAGACCCAAGAGGGATGGAAGTACCTATGAAGCTCACCAAGCGGGCCGGCCTCGCGGCCATGATGACGTGCATGGCCACCGCGGCGGCGGTCACACCCGCCGCGGCCGGTGTGTCCGCTCCCGTCGAGGTACCGCTGGAAAGCGTGGAGACGGTGCTGCCGCTCGAAGCCCCCACGGTGAGCACGGCCGTGCCGATCCCCGTGCCGGGGTCGCCCGGCGGGCCGCGCCACGTCGTCGGCTCCCTGATGCCCTCGCCCGTGCTGCCCGCGCTGCCGGTCACCTCCGAGGTGCCGTCCACCCTGGTCAAGGCGCCGCTGGCCGATCCGCTCACCGACGACAAGATCGGCTCGGCGACCGTCATCACGCCGTCCTCGCCGCTGCGCGCGGAGAGCCCGGGGGCGATCCTGGAAGCGCCGCTCACCCCGCCGCAGGCGGAGTTCTTCGGGCTGCCCGAGCTGAGCGAGCCGCAGGCCGGGCTGCTCGCCCCGACCCTCCAGGGTGCGCCCGCCGCCACCCTGGGCCTCTGGTAGGGCCCCCGGAGGGGATCCGTTGGCGCCCAGGTGCTCCCGCCGTGGCCCCGTGAGTCGCTAGCGCATCAGGTATTCGGCTGTCAAGGCCACTAGCAAGAGGCGGACTTGGGCTCGTAGCGTGCTGAACAGCCCCCACAGCCGCACGAAGGAGCACTTCCCGTGGACCACTCGCGCCTTGTCGAGGTCACCGAATACGTCAACCGCAATGCCCCTCACCTCGCATTCGAGAAGTCGTCATTCAGCGATCTGGACCACTCCAAGGATTGCGTCGGATTCGCCGTGGACGGCGACCGGATCGCCGTGACGCATACGAAGGACACCGAAGCGCCGGTGCTCCGGTACACCCGCTCCGAGATCGCCGCCATGGTTCGCGCGGCGAAAGCGGGGCAGCTGGACAGGTTCTGCTGAGCCCGACGCTTCTCCATGCCGCCCGCGGCCGCCACCGACGCGGCCGCGGGCGGTCCGCTGTCACGATCACGACACGCCGCTGAACGCCATGTTCCGGCCGAATCGGTGCCGCGGTGGCGGGGATTGTGAAGCCGTCATCACACACCGCCCGGCCGGTCCCGGAACCCGGGCGCCCGCTGGTGGCCGGGGCGGGAGCCGGGGAAGCGGAACCGGAAACAGGGGGATCGAACCGCGCGGCACGGGGTAAGCGACCCCTGCTGGCATACGAATTTGCGACACCGTCCGCACAGTTTCCACATCGCGGGGCGAATTTGTTCGCGAAGTCGGTCACTATCACGGCCGTTGAGTACGTCATAGATGCGTATACCGAACAACGCCCGGCGACCGGCCGCCGGGGACTGTCCCGACGAGGGGGGCGACATGGAAGAGATCTGCGTTCCGTTGTATGTCGAACTACTGCACGAGGGTGATGCCATGACCCCCGTGGAGGCCTTGATGGCTTATGATCCCGCCGACCCGCTCGCCGTTTCGGTGGAATTCGTCTGCGGCAACGGCATGCGTACGACGTGGACCATGGGCCGCGACCTCGTGGCGGAGGGGCTGATCTCCCGCTGCCCGGTCGGCCTCGGTGACGTGCGGGTCTGGCAGTACGGCGAGAGCGGACTGCGGATCCGGCTGCACTCGGACGAGGGCAGCGCCGACCTCCTCGCCGAGATCGAGGACATCGCCGAGTTCCTCTCCCGCACCTACCAACTCGTCCCCGAGGGCAGCGAGCTGGACGGCTTCGACGTGGACGAGGTCATCCGGATGCTGCTCGCCACCACGCCGATGCAGGGGCGCTGCTGGTGCGGTCGGGAGTACCCCTGTCTGGACCACGGGGCCGGGTGAGCCGGCCGCCCAGTGCGGGCTCCGGCCTCAGCCGCTCCGCGAGGCACCGAACCGCGCCAGCCGGTCCGCGGTCGCACTTCCCGGCGCGGGGGTGAAGAGCACCAGGCGGTGATCGCCCTCCGGGGCGAGCAGCACCTGGCAGAACAGGTCGAACGGGCCGAGCCGCGGGTGGAGGACGCGGACCCGGTCGCGTCTGCGGACGGCGACCTCGTGCAGCTCCCACAGCTCGGCGAACTCGGCGCTGGCGCCGCGCAGCCGGGAGATCAGCCGCGCCGACTCCGCGTCGCCGAAGCGGCGTGCGGCGGCGGCGCGCAGATCTGCCACATGAAGATGGCTGTAGTAGCTGTGCTCCTCCCTCGGGTACGGGAGGCGGGCGGACGGTTCGGTGAACCAGCGCCACACGACGTTGCGGCCGTGCTCGGTGACCGTGCACACCTCACCCAGGAGCTCCCGCGCCATGGGGTTCTGGACAAGTACGTCACCGAGGTCGCTCAGGACCACCGCCGGGGTGCCCGCGAGCTGGTCGAGCAGATGCAGCAGACCGGGGCTGACCTCGCCGTCCGGCGAGTGCGCGGCGGGCGGGCGGTGTCCGGCGAGCAGGAACAGGTGGTCGCGCTCGTCGTCGTTCAGCCGCAGGGCGCGGGCCAGCGCGGCGAGCAGCTGCGGCGAGGGCTGCGGCCCCCGTGCCTGTTCCAGGCGGACGTAGTAGTCGGCGGACATCCCGGCGAGCTGCGCGACCTCCTCGCGCCGCAGCCCCGGGGTGCGCCGGCGCGGCCCCGAGGGCAGTCCGGCGTCCCGCGGAGTGACCCGGTCACGGCAGCGGCGCAGGAAATCGGCGAGCTGGCGGCGGTCGGTCGTCATGATGATCATCATGGGGGAACCCGGCCACCGGAACCAGGGACCGTCGGTACCAGGCTCCACTGGGCCCGCGCTCGACCGCGCGGCACGGCATATCCGTGATGCCGAGGCCGCGTCACCGGGGCCGACCCGTTGCTCGCCGGTCTGCGCGGCACCGGCTGCCGGGGGGTACCGGAAGGGCTTCCGCGGGGTGCGGGAACTCGTACTCCAGCGGGCCGGGGTGCCCCTTCGGACCCACCGGACCCCGGGAGCGCCCCGCTCGGCCGTCCGGCCCGAACCGGCCGCCGGTGACCGGGCGATGGGCGGCCCCCCGTAGGCTGCGATCATCATGAGTCTTCTTGCCATCAGCGATCTGCACGTCGGCCATGCGCGCAACCGCGCGGTCCTGGACGCGTTGCGCCCGGTCTCCTCCGAGGACTGGCTCGTCGTCGCCGGGGACGTGGGGGAGAAGGCGGACGAGGTGCTCGGGGCGATGGAGCTCCTCGCGGGACGCTTTTCCACGGTCGTCTGGGCGCCCGGCAACCACGAGCTGTGGACCCCGCCCGCCGACCCGGTGGAGCTGCGCGGCGAGGCCCGCTACACATACCTGGTGCAGCGATTGCGGGACTTGGGGGTGGCGACCCCCGAGGACCCCTACCTCCAGTGGCCGGGCCCGGACGGACCGGTGGTCGTCGCGCCGCTCTTCGTGCTGTACGACTACACGTTCCGTCCCGAGGGCACGCACACGAAGGAGGAGGCGCTGGCCTTCGCCCACACGACCGGGGTGGTGTGCGTGGACGAGTACCTGCTGCACCCCGACCCGTATCCCAGCCGCGACGCGTGGTGCCGGGCCCGGCTCGCGTACACCCGCTCGCGTCTGGACGCCGTCGACCCGGCGCTGCCGACCGTGCTGGTGAACCACTTCCCGCTGGTGCGCGAACCCACCCGGATCCTGCGCCATCCGGAGTTCGCGCAGTGGTGCGGCACCGAGGCCACCGCCGACTGGCATGTGCGCTACCGCGCCGCCGCCGTCGTCTACGGGCATCTGCACATCCCGCGCGCCATCGAGGTCGACGGGGTGCCGCATCTGGAGGTGTCGCTCGGCTATCCCCGGGAGTGGGGCAGCCGGTCGGCGCCGCCGCAGGGGCTGTGCCGGGTGCTGCCGGGGCCGTCCTCGGTGAAGCGATGGTGAGCCGCGCGCTGCTGCACGGACTGCTGCCGGAGCGGGTGGTCGTGGCGGAGCTCTTCGCGGACCCGCCGTCGGCCGGGCTGTTCCCGCAGGAGGCCGAGCTGGTGGCGAAGGCGGTCGACAAGCGCAAGCGGGAGTTCGCGACCGTGCGGCTGTGCGCGCGGAACGCGCTCGCCCGGCTCGGCCACCCGCCCGGCCCGATCCTGCCCCGGATGGAGGGCCCGGCCTGGGCACAGCGCGCCCCGCGGTGGCCCGAGGGCGTGGTGGGCAGCATGACGCACTGCGACGGCTACCGCGCCGCCGCCGTCGCCCCCGCCTCGGCCGTCGCCTCGGTCGGGGTGGACGCCGAGCCCAACGCGCCGGTCCCCGACGGTGTACGGGAGATGGTGACCCGGCCCGAGGAGCGCCTCGTCCTGGACCGGCTCGCCGTCTCGCACCCGGCGGTGGCATGGGACCGTCTGCTGTTCAGCGCCAAGGAGAGCGTCTTCAAGGCATGGTTCCCGCTGACCGGCCGCTGGCTGGACTTCGAGGACTGCGTGATCACCCCCGACCCCGAACGCGGCACGTTCACCGGCGCGTTGCGGGTGCCCGGCCCGGTGGTGGACGGGGTGCGCCACGACGTGTTCCGTGGCTGGTGGCGTACGGCCGAGGGGGAGGGCGGCGAGCTGGTGGCCACGGGGGTGGTGGTGGCGCGGGCGGGCGAAGGGGAGTGAGCACGGGGGCGTGAACGGCCCCGCGCCCGCGTACCCCCCGCGCCCGCCCCTCAGTGTGCCGTCGCCGCCGCGATGTGGTCGTGGACCTCCTGCGCCACGACGGCCAGATGGGCGTCCAGGAAGAAGTGACCTCCGCCGAGGACCCGCATCCGGAAGGGCCCCGAGGTGTGCCGCTCCCACCGGGCCACGTCGTCGGGGTCGACCACCGGGTCGGCGTCGCCGCACAGGGCCACCACCGGACAGGTCAGCGGCCGGCCCGGCTCGGGGCGGTGCGTCTCCAGGGCGCGGTAGTCGGCGCGCAGCGCGGGCAGCACCATCCGCACCAAAGACTCCTCGGCGAGGAGTCGGGAATCCGTGCCGGACAGCTGCCCGAGGTGGCGTACCAGCTCGTCGTCGCCCGCGAGGTGCAGCCGGCGGGTCACGGGTACGCAGGGAGCGGCCCGGCCCGAGGCGAACAGGCCGAGCGGGCGCACCCCCTTCTCCTCCAGCCGCAGCGCGACCTCGTGGGCGACGGAGGCACCCATGCTGTGGCCGAAGAGCGTGAGCGGCCGGTCGGTCCACGGCATCAGTTCCTCGGTGACGCGGTCGACGAGGGTGCCCATGTCCTCGATCGGGCGCTCGGCCAACCGGTCCTGGCGTCCGGGGTACTGCATCGCCAGCACGTCGACCTCCGGCGCCAGGGCCCCGGCGGCGGCGAAGAAGGAGGTGGCCGAGCCGCCCGCGTGCGGGAAGAAGACGAGCCGGGTCGGGGCCTGCGGCGCCGGATGGAACCGCTTGATCCAGGGGCTCCCCGTCATCGCCCCGCCCCCACCCGGTGCTGGTGCACCCGCAGCTGCGCGGTGGCCAGGTCGAGCAGCGGCGTGGGCACCGCCAGCGCGCGGGCGCGCGCGGTCAGGTCACCGAAGATGTGCTCCACCTCGGTCGGGAAACCGGACATGACGTCGCGGTACATGGAGGAGGCGAAGGTGGAACCGGCCTGCGTGACCAGGGACGTGGTGAGCTCCCGTTCGCTGTCGGGAACGGGGAACCCCGCCGCGGCCGCCACCGCCGCCCCCTCGGCCAGGACGGCCGGACCGAGCCCGGCGCCGCCCGGGACGGCCACGACGTCACCGACCTCGCCGCGCATCAGACAGGTCACGGTGGACAGGGTGGTGATGAAGACCCACTTGTGCCACATCGCGGCGAGGATGTCGGGCGACACGCTCGCGTCGACGCCCGCCCCGGCCAGTACGGCGCGGATCTCCTCGGTACGGGCCGAGGCGCCGCCGTCCTGCTCGCCGAGGACGAGGACCGCCGGCGGCGCGAGGCGGACGATGTCGCCCTCCTCGCTCAACGTGGTGATGACCTTGGCCACCCCGCCGAGCACGGCCTCCTTGCCGAAGCGGCCGTTGAGCACGTCGAGATGGCGTATGCCGTTGAGCAGCGGCACGATCGCGGTCCCCGGGCCGACCGCGGGGGCGAGGTCCTCGACGGCCCGCTCCAGGGCGGTGGACTTCACCGACAGCAGGACCAGGTCGTAGGGCGCGGTGAGCTCGTCGGCGGTGACCAGGCGCGGGGTGAGCACCTCGTCCTCGCCCGAACCGGTCAGCCGCAGACCCCGCTCGCGCAGGACGGCGGCGCGCCCCGGCCGCACCAGGAACGTGACGTCGCGTCCCGCGCGGGCGAGCAGGGCGCCGAAGTAGCCGCCGGTGGCTCCGGCGCCGACGACGAGGATCTTCATATGCGTACACCTTTTGTCGTGGACTTCGTGGACTTCGTGGACATGGGGACATCGTGGTGCGAGGGGATGGTGGGAGGGGCTGGTTTCAGCCGCGCAGGGGCTGGAGCAGCCGGTGGGGGCGGCTCAGGGCCACCGTCACCGGGTCGTCGCCCTCGTCCGCCGGGGCCAGTCCGGGGCCGGGCGTGACGAGGATGTCCGCCACCTCCACCGCCAGGTCGCAGCGGGTGCACCGACCGTCGGCCGCGATCGGCGCGTCGTCGGCGGCGTGCCGGTAGACCCGGCGCGGGCCGCCCCGCGCGTAGTGCTCGTCGCCCCAGGAGGTGAGCGCCCGCACCACCGGCCACAGCGCCACCCCCTTCGGCGTGAGCTCGTACACCTCGCGGCGCCCGGAGGGCACCCTCGTGAGGACGCCCTCCTCGGTGAGGGTGGTGAGCCGGTCGGTGAGGACGGCGCGGGGGACGGCGAGGTGCGCCGCGAACTCGCCGAAGCGGCGCACCCCGTAGAAGGCGTCCCGCACGATCAGCAGCGTCCAGCGCTCCCCGACGACCTCCAGGGAGCGTGCGAGGGAGCAGGACTGGCCGGTGTAGTCGCGCGGCAGGGTCATCGGCCGACCCTAGCCCAGAATGGTTCGGTGAGTGAACCAAATCCTTGAAGCTCCTCCCGGCGGTGATTACCTTGGTGTTGACCCCCGTGCGCGGCGCGTGTTCGACCTGGTGCACGATCTGGGGGTACGTGGGGAGCTACGCGCCGAATGTCGTGACTGCCGGGCGTTGCAGCGTTGAGGGGTTGATCGACCAGTGTTCCGACTTGCCGACGACCGTCGTGACGGGGTGGGGGGCGGCGACGCCGTCCGGGGAGCCGGAGCGGTGGACGCGCCGCCCGCGACGAGCGGCGGGGGCCCTCGTCGCTGGGCCGAACCGCCCGCGCGGTTCGCGCGGTTCGTCGTGCGCACCCTGCGCGGCGAGTTCCAGGGCATTGTGGTCGATCCCGTGCGACAACTGGTCCGCCGCGGTCTGCGCGGCCTCTTCCTGGGCGTGCTCGCCTGTGTGGCGGTGACCGTCTTCCACGCCATTCATCTGACCGGGGCGGGTGCGGTGGTGGTCCGGCTGACCGGTGAGGTCAAGGCCGATCTGCCCCTGTGGCTGGCGCTGCTGCGCACCCCCGTCTCGCTCTTCGTCCCGGCTCTCGACCTGCCCGTCTGGGCGGGCCTCACCCAGCTCTTCCTCGGCTTCGCCCTCGCGGAGCTGGCCCTCGGCCGGGCCCGGACCCTGGTGATCGCGTACGTGACCACGCTGGCCGGGACGCTCAGCGCGCGCGTCATGATCGCGCTCGGCCCCGGTGCCTGGGGCGGCCTGGGCCTGCCGCGCGAGATCGGGCAGGTGCTGGACACCGGGCCCTCGGCGGCCGTGGTCGGCCTGTTCACCTATCTCTCGGTGGTCCGCCGGGCTCCGGTGGTGTTCGCCCTGACCGGTGGCTCGATGCTCTTCGAGGCGATGGTGAGGCCCAATCTCGCCGGCCGTGAACATCTGATCGCGGTGGGCATGGCCGTCGTGCTGGGACTGCTGCACGGCCGCGTCGATCTGGGGCCCGCCGCCCTGCGGCGCGGATGGTGGCGGTGGCGCAGCCGGCGGGCGCTGGCGGCTGCCGAGGCCACGGCCTGAGCGTGTCCACATAGAACGCCCATAAGTTCTGTAGATATCGGATAACGGCAAAACTTCGCATAAAGGACGGATAAGAGCACACTGGAACCGCGACCGGATGTCGCATCGGGGCCAGGACTTGCGGACACCAGAAGGAGGCGAGTCGCATGGCCGACGTCTCTCACCACCGATCAGGTGACCTTTCCGGGCACCCCGACGTACCGGAGATGCGGGACAGGTACGCGGCGGTGCTGCGGACCAGGGGGGTCGCGGCGGTCGAGGAGCTGGTGATCCTCGCCGGAATCTACGCGGCCATCTCCGGCTGGACCGTGCACTTCTCCGGCTCGCTGCCGACGCTCGCCCTGACCAACCTGATCGTCGGCATCGCCCTCGCGGTCGTGGGCCTGTGCATGTCCATCGTCCCGGAGCGGTCGCAGGACCTGAACCTCGTGGTCCTGCTGATGGGCGCCTGGCTGATCGCCGCTCCCTGGGTGGTGGCCCGCCACCCCGGCACCGGCGCGGTCCTGAGCAACGTCGTCACCGGTGGCGCGGTGTGCCTGTTCGCGCTGGTCGCGGGCGGCATGCTGATGAGCAAGAACAAGAGGGCCACCTGATCCACGGCGGCTGCCCGCACAGCCGCCCTTCCCGGGGCCCCCGCCCGTGCCAGCCGCGGCCGGGGGCCCGCCCGTGTCCGGCGGGACCGGCTTGCCCCATCGGCTGATGATCCGAATACGCCGGGGGCCCGGGCCGGGCGTCAACTCCCCTGCCGGGCACAGCCTCTGGAGCCCCAGGGGTGTTGTGCGCGATATCCGCGCGCTGCCCCTATCGTGGACGCATGTCCACCCCCGAGCTGATCCGGATCGTCTCGCGAGACTCGCCCATGGCACTCGCACAAGTGGAACGCGTACGCGCCGAACTCGCGGCCCTGCACCCGCGGGTGGCCACCGAGGTCGTCCCGGTCAGGACGACCGGTGACACGTGGATGGGCGACCTCTCGCTGGTCGAGGGGAAGGGCGCGTTCACCAAGGAGGTGGACGCCGCGCTGCTCGCGGGGGAGGCCGATCTCGCCGTGCACTGCGTCAAGGACGTGCCCGCCGACCGTCCGCTGCCCGCGGGGACCGTCTTCGCCGCCTTCCTCAAGCGCGACGACATCCGCGACGCCCTGATCCACCCCGGCGGCCTCACCCTCGACGAGCTGCCCGACGGCACCCGTATCGGCACCTCCTCCGTCCGCCGCGTCGCCCAGCTCGCCGCCTCCCATCCGCACCTGCGCTGCGTCCCCATGCGCGGCAACGCCAACCGCCGCCTGGAGAAGCTCGCCGCGGGTGACGCGGACGCCCTGCTGCTCGCCGCCTCGGGCCTGGAGCGCATCGGCCGCACCGACGCGATCACCGAGGTGCTCTCCCCGGAGGTGATGTGCCCCCCGATCGGCGCCGGCATCCTCGCCCTCCAGTGCCGCGAGGGCGACCGCGACCTGATCGACCTGGTGAGCGACCTCGGCGACCCCGACGCCCACCGCGAGGCGACGGCGGAGCGGATGTTCCTGCACGTCCTGCAGGGCCACTGCAACAGCCCGATCGCCGGATACGCGCGAGCCGCCCGCAACGGCGATCTCTCGCTGCGCGCCTGTGTGTTCACCCCCGACGGCAAGACCGTCCTCAACGCCCACGAGTGGGCGGGCCCGCTCGACCCCGCCACCCTCGGCACCTCCGTCGCGGTCACCCTGCTGCGCCAGGGCGCCCGCGAGCTGATCGACTCGATCGGCCACTGAGCGTGCCGGGGCGCCGGACGCCCGGCCTGCGCCCGCGGTGCCTACGCCTTTGGGCGGAGGAGAAGCGCGACCTGGGACCGATCCGGCGAAGACCGGGCCGCCGCTAGCGTGGCCCTCGCTCGCCGGCTTCGTCGTCGATGCCCAGTTGATCGGCGAAGCCGGCGAGAGCATAGGTTCAGTGGGACAGGAAAGCGACTGGACCGGAGGACGCCCGCAGATGCTCAGCCGTACCGATGAGGTCGAATCACTGATGGCCCGGTTCCCGGGAGTGCCCCGGGAAGCCGTGATCAAGGAAGATCTGCTGCGCGGGGGGATGGCCTTCGACGACTCCGCGCTGAGCGACAACGAGTCCGGGGAGGTCAAGCCGAAGTCGTACTTCATCTTCTCCTTCGACCACCGCACCCTGCCGGAGCTCGGCGCGGCCGCGCTGCGCCGCCCGCCGGAGGAGATCGTGCTGACCGGCGGCCCGTACGGCCTGCGCCGCACCGTGGTGTCGGTGCGCGTCAACCCGGCGTCCCCGTACCGGGTCGCGGCCGACGACCACGGCATGCTCGGCCTGTACCTGGACGGCAGGCGGATCTCCGACGTGGGGCTGCCCCCGATGCCGGAGTACTACAAGCACAAGCTGTCCAACGGCAAGTCCGTGATGGAGGTGGCCCCGACGATCCAGTGGGGCTATCTGATCTATCTGACCGTGTTCCGGGTCTGCCAGTACTTCGGCGCCAAGCAGGAGTGCCAGTACTGCGACATCAACCACAACTGGCGCCAGCACAAGGCCGCCGGACGCCCCTACACGGGCGTGAAGCCGGTCGAGGAGATCCTGGAGGCGCTGGAGATCATCGACCGGTACGACACCGCCAAGGCGTCCACCGCGTACACCCTCACCGGCGGTGCGATCACCTCGCACGTCGGCGGACGCGACGAGGCCGACTTCTACGGGATGTACGCCAAGGCCATCGAGGAGCGCTTCCCCGGCCGCTGGACCGGCAAGGTCGTCGCCCAGGCGCTGCCCAAGGAGGACGTGCAACGCTTCCACGACTACGGCGTACGGATCTACCACCCCAACTACGAGGTGTGGGACCGGCGTTTGTTCGAGCTGTACTGCCCGGGCAAGGAGGAGTACGTCGGCCGCGACGAGTGGCACCGGCGGATCCTGGACTCGGCGGAGATCTTCGGCCCGCGCCAGGTGATCCCGAACTTCGTCGCGGGTGTGGAGATGGCCGAGCCCTTCGGCTTCACCACGGTAGACGAGGCGATCGCCTCCACGACCGAGGGCCTGCGCTACTTCATGTCGCGCGGGATCACCCCGCGCTTCACGACCTGGTGCCCCGAACCGACGACCCCGCTCGGCAGGGCGAACCCGCAGGGCGCGCCGCTCGAGTACCACATCCGCCTGCTGGAGGCGTACCGGGCGACGATGGACGAGTACGGCCTGACCTCCCCGCCCGGTTACGGGCCCGCGGGGCCGGGGAACGCGGTGTTCTCGGTGAGTTCCTTCATGGACAGCCTGCCGGTCTAGGGGCGCGCCCGGATCCGAGGCGCCGGATCCGGGAAGCACGCCCCAGTCAAGAGGCACTCCAGCCATGGTTTATGATTCATCTATATGCGGGCCGCGCTGAGGCGCCGGTTCACCCGCTCCCTGTACGAGCCCCGGCGGGTCTCCCCCGTCCTGCCGGGGCTCTTTTGCTGCCCTGGCCTGGGGTGCAGCCGTGCCGCCCGGGCGCTTGTGTTGCGTGTTCACCCGGATGGGGTCACGCTGATTGCGTTCGCTCTGTATCTGAGTGACTACTTTCCGCTTTCTCGGGGCTGTCATGTCAAAGCGGCAGCAGCCGGTCTCCGCCGGCCGTCCTGATGAGGAGCGCAGTCGTGGGCGTGGTCGTGGAAGTCAACCGTCAGTACACCCTGGACCTGGAGGCGGCCCCCGAGCGGGTGCCGCAGATCCGCCGGATCGTCGCCGCACACCTTCGGTACTGGAAGCTCGAGTGCCTGATCCAGCCGGTCAGCCTCGGTGTGTGCGAGCTGCTCACCAACGTGTTCCGGCACGCCGAGGGTGACAAGAACTGCACGCTCGAACTGCGCTGGACCGGCCGCCGGCTCACCGCGGCCGTGCTCGACCGCGACCCGCGCCTGCCCGTCCTCGGCGGCGACGAGCCGCTCGCGGCCCGTGGCCGGGGTCTGGCCATGGTCGCCTCGCTCAGCGACAGCTGGGGCACCCACGCCACGGACGGCGGCAAGGTCGTCTGGTTCACGCTGCGGGCCGAGGCGCCCGACGCGCAGGCCCTGGTCCGGATGAACCCGCTGCCCGTGCTGGCCGCGGCGCAGCGCCCGCCCGCCATGCCGGTGCGCCGCCCGGTGGGCGTCCCGCTGGAGCGGGAGCCGCATCTGTGCGGATAGTCCGGCGGCGGTACGGCCCCGGCGCCCTGTTTCACGGCACTTCGCGCAGGAACAGGGCGCCGCAGGTGTGACAGAACGGCCGCGCCTGCTCGGTTCCCCAGGCGTCGGACGGCAGTTGCGGCCGGCTCATGTCGAGTGCGCGCCCGCACATGGACACGTCCTGGCCGGCGCGGACCATGTGCCACTCCTTGAGCGTGCCCTCGGGCTCGGTCATCTCGGCGACGATGCGGTGTTCCATCGTGTGCTGCTCCTTCGTGGGGCCCGGGGGTGCCGGGTGGGGAGCGCGGCACCGCCCTCACTCTGACTGGCGTCCCGGCTCCCCGCACGTCCGGCGGCGCCACTCGGGCGCGTCCGGGGATCCCGGCGGTGGCCCGCGAATGAACTCCCGTCGAAACCTTACTATTCAAGATTCAATGTTCTCGTTGCTTTAGAAACCCAAGCAGAGGCAGCTTTGCGCCTTCTTCTCCGCGAGCACCCATCAGCCCGTCCGATCGTTCGGGTGGCCCTGGCCTGCGACTTTGCGCGATCGGGGCGTGGCGGAGTGTGACCGGATCCGTATACAACGCGCTGCGGCACCCCGGGACCTGGGCAAGACTCGCCCTCGTTCATCCGTCCCTGAATGACAGGAGTGTTCGATATGCGTAAGACGCTTGGGCGTACGACTCTGGTGGCCGCGCTGGCTCTGGCCGGCGCAGCGGTCGCCGTACCGGGTGCGGCCGGCGCCGATCAGCATGACACCCGGGGTGTCGCGATGAGCCTCTACGCTCCCTCCGCGCTCGTCCTGACCGTGGCGCCCGGCACCGGGGACGACGGTGCCTCCGTGCTGCGCGCGGTCACCCTCACCTGCGCGCCCGCCCCCTCCGGCACGCACCCGGACGCCAAGGGGGCCTGCCAGGAGCTCCGCCTGAACCGCGGCGACTTCGCCGCGATCACGGCGGGCCCGCCGGCCGGAGTGGTGTGCACCAAGGAGTGGAAGCCGGTGACGGTCACGGCCGACGGCGTGTGGGAGGGCCAGCGCGTGTCGTACAAGTACACGTTCGCCAACCCCTGCCTCAAGCAGGCGGGCCAGGGCATCGTGTTCGAGTTCTGACCGAGCGGCCGCACACAGCGCGTCCGTACGAACGGCGGGGCACCCCCGGAGGGGGTGCCCCGCCCGCGTGCCACCCGGTCCGCACCCGCGCGCGGAGTGCGCCGGGCGGGGTGGCGGCGGACAATGGGGACGGTCGGAGGTGGCGATGGACCCGGTGACGGCGTTGCGGCGCATCGCGTTCCTGCTGGAGCGCACCCAGGCCCCCACGTACCGCGTCAAGGCGTTCCGTACGGCCGCCGACGTGATCGCGGACATGGCGGACGGCGAGGTCGAGAAGCGGGCGGGCGCCGGGTCGCTGGAGTCCGTGCGGGGGATCGGTCCGAAGACCGCCCAAGTGGTGCTGGAGGCCCTGGCGGGTGAGGAGCCCCGGTATCTGCGGCGGCTGGAGGAGGAAGGCGCCTCGGCGCCCCTGGCCGAGGGCGGTGAGCGGCTGCGGGCGGCCCTGCGCGGCGACTGCCACCTCCACTCCGACTGGTCCGACGGCGGCAGCCCCATCGAGGAGATGGGGTGGGCGGCCGCGGAGATCGGCCACGAGTGGGCGGTCCTCACCGACCACTCGCCCCGGCTGACCGTCGCCAACGGCCTCTCCCCGGAACGGCTGCGCAGGCAGCTGGAGGCCGTGGCGGAGGCGAACGAGCGGTGGGCGCCGTTCCGCCTGCTCACCGGCATCGAGTGCGACATCCTGGACGACGGCTCGCTCGACCAGGAGGAGGAGCTCCTGGAGCAGCTGGACGTCGTGGTGGTGTCGGTCCACTCCAAGCTGCGCATGGACGCCGCCGCGATGACCCGCCGGATGGTCGCCGCGGTCCGCAACCCGCACGCCGACGTCCTGGGGCACTGCACCGGCCGGCTGGTCACCGGCGGCCGGGGCAGGCGGCCCGAGTCCGAGTTCGACGCCGACGAGGTCTTCGCCGCGTGCGCCGAGTCGGGCACGGCGGTCGAGATCAACAGCCGCCCCGAGCGCCTGGACCCGCCGCGCAGACTGCTGCGGCGGGCGGTGGACGCGGGCGTGCTGTTCTCCATCGACACCGACGCGCACGCCCCCGGCCAGCTCGACTGGCAGGTCTTCGGCTGTGCCCGCGCGGAGGAGTGCCAGGTCCCGGCCGAGCGGGTCGTCACGGCGTGGACGCGCGAGGAACTGCTGGCGTGGACGCGGGAGGGCCGGACACCGGCGCGCGGTTGACGCGCGGGCGGCACCGGCTCGCCGTGGCCCGGCGGCGTCGTCTTCCCGGGTGAGGCTGCCGGGTGGCCGTGTCCATCGGTGGCGTCGGCCGGTTGTCAGGGCGTGATCTCAACACGACGTATCGCCACAGTCCTCGCCCTCGCCGCCGGCGTCTCGGGCATCGGCGCTTCCGCGGCGAGCGCCGCGGGCCCGCTCGGAGCCCAGCGCGCCGGTGTCTCCCCGATCGCCGTGCTCGACGGGCTCGTGAACAGCTCCGTCCCGGCGGAGGAGCGCGCCCGGATCCCCCACGTGGGGCCCCAGCTCGCCCAGTTGAACAAGCTGAACGACCTCAAGCAGCTCCACCAGGTCACCGACCCGGTCGCGCCGGTCATGGGCCTGTTGCCGGGCCTGGGATAAGGAGCACGGCGTACGGACAGCGGACCACGGCCGGACACGTGTTCGCCGACCGGGCCGAAAGCCGGCTGTCCGAGGGCCGCACATGCCGGTAGGAATCGCTCAGCGCACCTGACGGGGTGCCCCCGCACGCACACGGGGGCGCCCCGTTCCCGTCACCGCGCGCACCCCCGCGACACCCCGAACGCCCGCGAAGGCGTCCCACCACCGGGAGAGCCGTATGGCCGTCCACTGGAAACTCGTCGTCGACTGCGCCCGGCCCCAGAGCCTCGCCGTGTTCTGGGCCGAGGCCCTGGGCTACGAGGTGGAGGACCACACCGCGCTCATCGAGCGGCTGGCCGCGGCGGGCGCCGTCACCGACGAGCTGTACACGCGGACCGAGGACCGCACGGCCTGGCGCACCCTGGCCGCCGTACGCCATCCCGACGACCCGGTGGACGTGGCCTCCGGCATGGGCCTCGGCCGCCGGCTGCTCTTCCAGCGCGTCCCCGAGTCCAAGCAGGTCAAGAACCGCCTCCACCTCGACCTGCACTTCGGCCCCGAGCAGCGCGAGGCGGAGGTCGAGCGGCTGCGGGGCCTGGGGGCGACCGTGCTCCAGGTCGTCGTGGAGCCCGGCACGAACCATGTGGTGATGGCGGACCCGGAGGGGAACGAGTTCTGCGTGCAGTAGCCGCTCGCCGTCCTCGTCCCCCGGGGGGACTTACTCGTCCCAGGCCTGCACCACGGTCTGGTCGACGATCTTGCCGTCCTTGAGCGACATCATCGAGCTGGCCAGCACCCGTACGCCGTCGGGGTACTCGCAGGACTCCGTGTACGCGACGGTGTCGCCCTGGACCACGCACCGCTCCACCCTGTGCGTCATGTCCCGGCCGTAGACGTCGTCGAGCATCCGGGAGATCTCGCCCTGGCCGTGCATGACCATCGGGCGGCTCGGCTGGCTGTTGCGGTCGACGACGCGGATCTCCGCGTCGTCCGCGTACAGCGACAGCAGGGCCTTCGCGTCGTGGCCCTCGATGCCGCGGCGCAGTGTCTCCGTGTCGAAGGCGGTGCCCATGATGACCTCCTCCAGAAGGTCGCGGCCCGCGCCTGGTGGGCCGCGAGGGGCCTACGCTTCGAGCCTCCTCCGCCGGGGCGGCCGGGGCAAACCGTACGGCCGGAAACGGTGTCGTGCCGTGCGGAAACGGTGTCCGCGGGAGATCGTGGGCGCAGGGCAGCGCGAGCGGCGGAGGCGGTATGAAGAGCGAGGACGGCCCGGAACTGGTCCTGGTGACCGGCGCGACGGGCTACATCGGCGGCCGGCTGGTGCCCGAGCTCCTCGACGCCGGGTACCGGGTGCGATGTCTGGCCCGCACCCCGGGGAAGCTGCGCGACCACCCGTGGGCCGGGCGCGTGGAGACCGTACGGGGCGATGTCACGGACGCGGAGTCGGTCGGGGCGGCGCTGCGGGGCGTGGACGTGGCGTACTACCTGGTGCACTCGCTCGGCACCGGACGCGGCTTCGAGACCACCGACCGCTCGGCCGCCCGCATCTTCGCCGAGCAGGCCGCGGCCGCCGGGGTCCGGCGCGTGGTCTACCTCGGCGGCCTCATCCCCGCGGGCGTACCGCAGCGCGAGCTGTCGCCGCATCTGCGCTCACGTGCGGAGGTGGGCGACATCCTCCTCGGCTCGTCCGTGCCGACGGCCGTGCTGCGGGCCGCCGTCATCATCGGCTCCGGATCGGCGTCGTTCGAGATCCTGCGCCATCTGACGGAACGGCTTCCGGTGATGATCACCCCGAGCTGGCTGGGCAACCGCGTCCAGCCGATCGCCGTACGGGACGTGCTGCGCTACCTCGTGGGGAGCGCCCGGCTGCCCGCCGACGTCAACCGCACCTTCGACATCGGCGGCCCGGACGTCTTCAGCTACGAGCAGATGATGCGCCGGTACGCGGAGGTCGCCGGGCTGTCGCACCGGCTGATCCTGCGAGTGCCGATGCTGCCGCCGAGGCTCTCCAGTGAGTGGATCGGCCTGGTCACCCCGGTCCCCAGCGGCCTGGCGCGACCGCTCGCGGAGTCCCTGCGCCACGAGATGGTCTGCCACGGGCACGACATCGCGCGGTACGTGCCGGACCCGCCCGGCACGCCCATCGGCTTCGACGAGGCGATCGCGCTCGCCCTGGGGCGGATCAAGGAGGCCAACGTCATCACCCGCTGGTCCTCCGCCGCGCTCCCCGGGGCCCCCAGCGAGCCACTGCCCACCGACCCCCACTGGGCGGGCGGCAGCCTCTACACCGACTGCCGCGAGCGCGTGGTGGACGCTTCTCCGGAGGCGCTGTGGCGGGTCATCGAGGGCATCGGCGGGGAGAACGGCTGGTACTCCTTCCCGCTCGCCTGGGCCGTACGCGGCTGGCTGGACCGGCTGTCCGGCGGCGTGGGGCTGCGCCGGGGACGCCGTGACGCGGCACGGCTGCGGGTCGGGGACTCGCTGGACTTCTGGCGCGTGGAGGAGATCACCCGGCCGCATCTGCTGCGGCTGCGCGCCGAGATGCGGCTGCCGGGGCTCGCCTGGCTGGAGATGTACGCGGAACGCGAACCCGACGGCCGCACCCGCTACCGCCAGCGCGCCCTGTTCCATCCGCACGGGCTGCTCGGGCACGCGTACTGGTGGAGCGTGTCGCCCTTCCACGCCGTGGTCTTCGGAGGCATGGCGCGCAACATCACCCGGGCGGCGACGCGGGTGTCAGGGGGGCGGGAGGGCTGACGCTGCGACGGGGAGGGACGGGGGCGGCCCGGCGTCAGACGTTCCGCTCCTCGACGCCCGGGAGGTGGACGACGAGCAGGGTGAACGCGGCCAGGACGAAGTCGCGCGTCGCCGCCTCCAGCCCGTTCCAGCTCTTGGACTGCCACATCGCGAACCACTCGCCCCCGATCGCGATGAACCCCGCGCCGAAGAGCAGCAGCACCATCAGCAGCCCCACCGTGCTCAGCCGACGCGCCCGTACGAAGGCCCCGCCGCCGCGCAGCGCCCGCGCCCACACCGCGCCCGCCGCGACGAGCACCAGCGCGGCGACCGTCTCCCACACGATGATCAGGACGTACGCGACGTCCTGGAGGACGGTGGAATCGATGGCCCGCCAGGTGAGGTCGGGGTCCTTGAACGTGGTGTCCATGGCCAGGACGTGGTGGACGAAGGCGCGGTTGGTGCCGAAGTCGGTGATGTTCCCGAGCGCCACAAGTGCCATGTAGAGCGCGACGGTTGCGGTGAGCAGGGCCGCGGTCAGAGGCAGCACGGGGAGCGCGCCCGCCCGTCGGCGCAGCGGGGGCCTGGAGGAGGGCCTTGGGGTCATGCCCGACTCTCCCCGGCGGTGCCACGGGTGAAACCCGCGCCCCGGAATCGTCCACCCCGGTGGCGCGGTGTGCCGCCGGGCGCCGAGGGGCCCACGCAGGACGTGTGCCCCTCGGACCGCCGTCGGCGGACCGCTGACGGAGGGGGACCGTCAGAGCTGGCCGGACTCGGCGATGGTGATCTTCGCCTTGGTCTTGCCGCTCTGCGAGCCGAGGCTCTCGATCTTCCGCACGAGCTTCATGCCGTCCTCGTCCGCGACCTCGCCGAAGACGACGTGCTTGCCGTCCAGCCAGCCGGTGACGACGGTGGTGACGAAGAACTGCGAGCCGTTGCTGTTCGGGCCGGCGTTGGCCATGGACAGCAGACCCGGGCGGTCGTGCTTGAGGGTGAAGTTCTCGTCGGCGAACTTCTCGCCGTAGATGCTCTTGCCGCCGGTGCCGTCGCCGCGGGTGAAGTCGCCGCCCTGGAGCATGAAGTCCGGGATCACGCGGTGGAAGGAGGAACCGGCGTAGCCGAAGCCCTTCTCGCCCGTGGCGAGCGCGCGGAAGTTCTCCGCGGTCTTGGGGACCACGTCGTCGAACAGGTTGAAGGTGATCCGCCCGGCGGGCTCGTCGTTGATGGTGATGTCGAAGTAGACCTTGGTCGTCATGCCCCCATCCTGACATCCCGTCCGGCGAACCCGCGCTCCGGGCACCCTCACGAGGGTTCGTTCACCGCTACGGGCGGGACGACGGCCCAGGTCGGAGCGGGTGCCACGACCGGGTCGGCGGCCGGGTGCGGCCCTCCACACGACCCACGCGGGCCCTCGTCAGCCGTTCGTGTCAGCCGTTCGCGTCAGGCGTGCGTGTCAGCCGTCGGCGTTGGCCTCCAGGCAGGTGAGCTCCATCTCGTCGAGGCAGGCCTCGTGCGTCTTGCCGGTCAGGCGCGCGTTCGACTCGATGCCGACCGCCGCCCATCCGGCCATGCTCATGACCAGCATCCGCAGCCCGTCGGGGCCGTGCCTGGCCAGCACCCGGTCGGCCGCCCGCAGCGCCTCTTCGGGCACCCGCTCGGCGGGTTCCATCCCGACGACCGTACGCAGCAGGTCGATCGTGGTACGGGTGATCTCCGGCGCGATGGCCCGCAGCCGCCGCTCCTCGTCCTTGTCCACACGCCCCTCCTCGCCGGGTGCACAGCGGAACGGTAGGGCTATGCCCGGAGCGCCGGACCGCCAAGCCAACCCGCCGCGCCGGCAGCGGGATTGGGCCGGTTCCGCTACCGGCCGAGGCGCGCGCGGAAGTCGCGTACCTGGCCGTAGGCCTCCTCGTGGGCCGCCGGATCCAGGCGTCGCAGCCGCTCGTACGCCTCGACCGCCAGGGCGCAGGCCGCGAGCGCGTCCGGGTTGTCGGGGCGCGTCGCGTCGTACAGCCCGCCCGCGAGCCGCCGCAGCGCGTCCGCCGCCGTCGCCAGCCGGTCCACCGGCGTTCGCTCGTCCTCGACGGCGATCCGCAGCCAGGACAGACACCCGTCGAGGTCGTCGTGATCGTTCATTGCCACCTGCGCGACCCGCAGCACCGCTTCCAGGTGTCCGGCGAGGGCCGCGGCGGTCCACCATCGCTCGGCCCCGGCCCGGTCGCCCTTCTCGTCCAGCAGACAGGCCAGTTCGTACGCGCACAGCGCCTCGCCCGACTCGCCGGTCTCGCCGACGCGGTGCTGGAGACCACCCCCGGCGGGTCCCTCCGGGGCGGTGAGCCGCTCGGCGGCCTGCCTGCGGGGCCGGGCGCCATCAGTGGGCCGGACGCGCGTGGCGGCCTGCGGTGCGGAACGGACGGCCGCCGAGGTCCACCCGGACGCTTCCGGTCCGGCCCGCGCAGGACCAGTCCAGCCACAGCACCCAGGTGACGTCCCCGGCCTCGGTCCTGACCTCCAGGTCGAACACCTCCACCGCGTCCCGGCCCACCTGGTAGGGGAAGTCGCTGCCGCCAAGCGGGCGTACGCGCGGCGGATCCGCGTCGAGCAGCACCTCGAACCGCCGCAGCGGGATCTCGGCGGCGTGCCGGGAGAGGTCCCCGCGGCGGTCCGCCCGTGCGATCACCTCGACGCGCAGCTCCGTCAGCACCACCGGCAGTGCTCCGGCACCGGTCGCGACCAGTCGGAGCGTGTGCCCGCTCGCCGGGATCTCGACGACCCGGCCGCCCTCGTCCAGCGCCACGTAGTCCTGGTTCCTGATCCGGGCCGAGACGAGGACGGGGACCGCCGTGCCGGAGTCCTCGCGCGCCCTGCGCCGTGCCAGCCGGTCGCTGAACTGCCGGGGCAGGTCCTGGCTCAGATACGCGGCGGTGGCGGCCGCAGCCACCCCGCCCGACCACGACAGGACCCCGCCCGGGGCCCAGACCAGGACCGCGCCGACCGCCGCCGCCCCCGCGCCACCGGCCAGCCATACACGATCGCGCCCCCCACGTCTCGCCATCGCACTCCGTCCCCGACACCGCATACGGATTCGCCCGCACACCGTATCGGCGCGGCGATCGCCCTGTCTGACGGTCGGAACTTCCTCCCGCGCAAGGTGGAAAGAGGAGGGCCTCCGCCGTACGCGTCCCACCTCCCCGTTCCAGGACTCGGCATATGCGCAGGTCAGAGCCGTCGGAACATCCCGGCGTCCCCAACTCGCCGCCGGGGCTGGCGGCCGGGACGGGCCCGCCGGGAGTGTGGGACCGCGGGGCCGGCCGGTCCCGCCCTTCCCTGACGAAATGTGAGAAAGCCATGCCGAAGAAGACGATCCGCGCCGTCGTGGGCGCGGTCGTGGCCGCCGCCGCCCTGGTCGCGGCCGGTGCCGTCCCGGCCTCCGCCGTGCACGGGGGCGGGAACGCCACGGGGACGCCCTCGTTCGCGGTGGTCCTGGAGAGCCCCGACGGCTCGCAGTGGTGCGGCGGCACGCTGATCGCGCCGGACAAGGTCCTCACCGCGGGGCACTGCCTGGCGAACGCGGCGGACCCCGAGGCCCTGCTGGTGGTCGGCGGCCGGGCGGACCTGAACTCCACCGGCGGCCGGGTGCGCCACGTCGCGCGGTTCGCGGTTGCCCCCGACTTCAACTGGAACCTGGACCACGACGCGGCCCTCATCACGCTCGACAAGCCCCTTCCGTACAAGCCGCTGCCCCTGGCCGGAAAGAAGGACACCGCGCTGTACCGCGACGGCCGTACGGCCACCGTGTACGGGTGGGGCATGACCGGCCCGAACGTCCTCGGCACCCGGCTCAAGCAGGCCACGCTCCGGCTCGCCCCGCAGGCATCCTGCGCCCCCTACACCGAACCCGCCGACACCCGCGACCTCCGCGTCTGCGGCCTGCCGCGCACCGGCACCACCGACAGCATCTGCCCGGGCGACTCGGGCGGTCCGCTGGTCGCGGACGGCAAGCTGATCGGCATCGTCTCGACCGGCAACAAGTACTGCGACACCCAGCACCCGGTCTCGGTGTTCACCAAGGTGAGCACGGTGGCGCCGGAGCTCGGCCTGTAGCGGCTCCGGGCGGTGGCCCCCCGTCAGAAGGCGGCGATCGTGCGGGGGGCCCGCTCCTCGCGGCTGAGCGCGCGCAGCACCGCCGTCGGGCCGTGCCGGCGCACGGCCAGACGCGCGAGCAGATCGACGACGCCCTCCACGGCGCTCGGCGCACAGGGCGGCGTGGGGATGCCCGCGCTCACCGCCAGGTCGTCGCCGTGCACCGCGATCTCCATCGACCGGGTGGTCAGGAAGTCGTCGAGGAGCAGCGACCACGGGCCCCAGAGCGGAATGCGGACCGGCCGGTTCTCCACCGAGGCCAGCGTGTCCGTCAGTTCGTCGACGGCCGCGGCCACCCGGTCCGCCAGCGCCTTCGCCCCGTCGACGGCCGCGCTCTCGCCGCCGCGCCGGATCCGTACGCTGATCTCGTCGTCGGGCTCCGCCCCGATCCACTCCACCCGCTCGTAGTGCCCGAGCAGCGAGACCGTGGGTTCGGCCGGTACGGGTTCGGCCAGCGCGGGCGGGATCGAGAGGACCTGGTAGGCGAGATGGCCCGCCAGTCCTGCCACGGTGAACTCGGCGAGGGCGCTCGGCCCGGACCACGCGGCGGCGACGGCCGGCTCGCGCAGCAGGTCCGGGACCGAGCCCGCCAGGGCCAGGAAGTCGTGCCGGGGAGAGGTCATCCCCGTACGATCCCGCCCGCCGCCCTCACCACGCAAGCGGCAGCGTCTCCGGGCCGCGGTTGATCGAACCGCGGCGCCAGCGCACCTCCGCGGGCGGGACCGCGAGCCGCAGACCGGGGGCCAGGCGCAGCAGCGTGGACAGGATCACTTCCAGCTGCATCCGGGTCAGCGCCGCCCCCAGGCAGTAGTGCGCACCGTGCCCGAAGGCCAGGTTGGGGGACTCGTCCCGGGTCAGCTCCAGGCGGTCCGGGTCGGTGTAGACCTCGGGGTCGCGGTCGGCGGCGAGGTACGAGACGTAGACGGCCTCCCCGGCGCGGATGAGCACATCGCCCACCGGCACGTCCTCGGTGGCGATCCGGGGCAGCCCCACACCGTTGCGCTGCGGGATGAACCGCAGCAGCTCCTCGATGGCCGTGGGCAGCAGCTCCGGCTCGGCCCGCAGCCGTGCCAGCTGCCCGGGGTGGGTGAGCAGGGTGTACACCATCGTGGAGCACTGGTTGCGGACCTGGTCGAGGGCGTTGAGGACGATCATCACGGCCAGTGAGATCAGCTCCGGGCGGCTGAGCGCGCCCTCGGCCTGTGCTTGGGACAGCTCGCTGAACAGGTCGTCGCCCGGGTGGGCGAGGCGGTGGTCCGCTAGCGTCCTGAAGTACTGGGCGATCTCGGCCTTGACCGCGTTGCTCTCCTCGAGGGAGTGGTCGCTGGAGAGGATGACGCCCCGCCAGGTCTGGAGGCGGCCGAGGTCGGCCTCCGGCACCCCGAGCAGCTTCCCGATCACCTGCTCCGGCATCGGCCCGGTCACGTACTCGGTGAGGTCGGCGGGCGCCCCCCGCCCCAGCATCTCGCCCACCAGCCGCTCCGCGATCGCCTCCGCCTCCACCTTGAGGACCGCGACGCGCTTGCGGTTGAAGGTCTGGGCGAGTAGTCGCCGCAGCCGGGTGTGGTCGGGCGGATCGGTACGCCCGATGCCACCGGCGGGGGCCACGACGTGCGGGGTCATGCCGGTCACCGGCCGGTCCACGGTCAGCGCCCGGCTGAACCGCGGGTCCGAGGTGACCTCCTTGACGTCCTGGTAGCGGGTCACCAGCCAGGCGTTGCCCTCCCCGAACCGCATCCGCACCAGGGCGACGGGCTCCTCGCGCAGCAGCCGGTGCAGCAGCGGGTCGAACTCCAGCTCGTGAAGGTGCTCCACCGGCCAGAAGTGCTCGGTGGCCTCCTCGGAGGTGCGCCGGCTCAGCTCGCCGGTGGTGACCTCGCCGGTGGTGATGTCCTCGCTCATGACGTCACCCCCGCGTCCGCCGCCGGGGCCTGGACGGCGGACGCGTGCCGCAGCGGGGTCAGCTGCTCGATGTCGTAGCGCACACGCAGCTCCTGTACGGCCGCCGGGTCGATCCCGCCGCCGCTGTCGAGAAGTTCGAGCAGCTCTTCGAAGTAGCGCTCGTGGTCCGGGGGAGGGGCCGCCTGGAAGAGCATCCTGGCGGGGCGGCCGGTGGGGTTGGCGAAGGCGTGCGGGCAGCCCGGCGGCACCAGGATCATCGTCCCGGCCGTGGCCCGGATGTGGCGCTGCCCGGACGGCGACTCCCACTCACGCCAGTCGTCGAGGGTGCGCACCTTCGGTTCGAAGGCCATCACGTCCAGCTCGCCCTCCAGCAGGTAGAACAGCTCCTCGCTGCGGCTGTGGGCGTGCGCGCCGACGTCGAAGCCGGGCGGCACCACCACCTCGAAGGTGGAGGCGACCGTCGAGTGCGCCCCGGTGACCTTGAAGGTGACCTGCTGGGCGGCGGTCCTGACGGTCCGGCCGCCGCCGGGCGGGATCACCAGGCCCTCGGTGGGGCGGGTGTACGGGCCGGCGTCGTCCACGGTCTGCTCCTCTCGGTACGGTCCGCCGGTCACCACTGCACCGGCAGTTCCCGGGGCCCGCGGATCAGCGCCCCGCGCTCCCACACCAGTTCCCGCTCCGGCACCGCGAGCCGCAGGCCGGGGAAGCGGTCCCAGAGCGAGCGCAGCAGGATCTCGGACTCCATCCGGGCCAGGGTGGCGCCGGGGCAGTAGTGGGGGCCGTGTCCGAAGGCGACGTGCGGGTTGTGCGTCCGGTCGAAGTCGAGCTGCTCCGGGTCGGCGAACACCCGCGGGTCACGGTTGGCGGTGAGGTACGAGACGTAGACGGGGTCGCCCTCGGGGATCGTCACCCCGCCCACCTCGACGTCCTCCAGGGCGATGCGCGAGAGGCCGACCGCGTTACGGTGCGGGATGTAGCGCAGCAACTCCTCCACGGCCTGCGGCAGGAGCTCGGGCTCGGCGCGCAGCCGGGCCAGGTGTCCGGGCCGGGTGAGCAGGGCGTACACCATGTTGGCGCTGTTGTTGCGGACCGCGTGGGCGCCGCCGATCTGAATCAGCACGGCGAGGCCGACCGCCTCGTCCTGGTCGAGCACCTCGTTCTCCAGGGCGCTCGCCAGCACACCGGCCAGATCCTCCTCGGGCTCGGCCCCGCGCCGCTCGATGAGATCGCGGAAGTACGCGCCCATCTCCGCCTTGGCCCGCTCGCTGGCCTCGCGGCCGCGGGCGGCGGAGATGATGGTGTCCGACCAGTGCGCCATCTTCGACTGGTCCTCCTCCGGTACGCCCATCAGCGCGCACACCATGGCGAGGGGGAAGGGCCGGTTGAGGTGGGCCATCAGGTCGAGGGGGCCGCCCCGGTCGGCCATCCGGTCCAGGAGCCGGTCGACGACCTGCTGGGCGTGGTCGCGCAGGCGGCGCATCGAGCGGGCGGTGAAGGCACTGGCCACCACGCGCCGCATACGGGTGTGGTCCGGCGGGTCCGCGAACCCGACGGCCCCGTCCATCGGGATGAAGTGCGGGGCGAGCCGGGTCACCTGGCGCCCCATCACGGCCTGGCGGCTGAAGCGGGGGTCCACCGAGACGAACCGCACGTCCTCGTAGCGGGTCGCCAGCCACGCGTGGCCCTCGCCGTTGGGCAGCCGCACCCGGGCCACCGGCTCCTCGTGCAGCAGCCGTGCGAGCAGCGGATCGAAGGCGAGGCCGGGCAGGTCCGGCGGCGCCCAGAAGTGGATCTGCGGTTCGGCCATGGCGTTCTTCTCCTGTCTCGGTGGTGCGGGGTCGGACCGCAGGCTCCGCAGCGGCGGCCTCCGCCACGGCGGATTCGTTCTCGATCGGGCGTAGCGGGCGTGCGGGCCGGGGAGGGTCGGGATGAACGGTGCGCACCGGGGCCGGGCGGGCTTCCGGACAGCCGTTTTGGATCATTCCAGAGCTGGCGGAGAAGACTCCTCAGATCCATCTGAAAGTACACAAAAGTGTCATACGAGTGGCGGGCGTGCGGCCGGACTGACAGAGCCGCGGCGCCCTCGGGACGCACGAGGGGAAGTGGACGCATGTCGTCGGCGTTATTGGAGGGCCGGGTGGCCCTGGTCACGGGCGCGAGCCGGGGGATCGGCGCCGCCGTCGCCCGCGCGCTGGGCGCGCACGGGGCTGCCGTGGCCGTGAACTACCTCCGCAGCGCGCGGGCCGCGGACCGCGTGGTCGCCGACATCGAGAGGTCCGGCGGCCGGGCCGTGGCCGTGGCGGGGGACGTCAGCGACCTCGGACAGGTACGGGCCGTGGTGGCGCGGAGCACGGAGGCGCTCGGCGCGCCGGACGTCCTGGTCTGCAACGTGATGGTCGGCACCGAGGCGGTCGCCGCCCGGGCGGGGGCGCCCGGCTGCTTCATCGACACCCCGCGGGGCATCGCCGCGGTACGGGACGCGGTCGCCTCCCAACTGGACGCGACGCTCGCCTGCTGCCACGCCGTCGTCCCGGCGATGCGGCGCCACGGCGGCGGCTCGATCGTCCTGATCGGCGCCTCGGCGACGCACAACCCCTATCCCGTGCCGGTCGAGATCACGGCGGCCAAGAGCGCTCAGGACGCCGTCGGCCGGGCGCTGGCACGGGAGTTGGCCCCCGACAACATCCGGGTGAACACCATCGCCCCCGGCTTCGTCCCCACCGACGCCAACGCCGGCCCGTCCCAGGCGTCGCTCATCGCCCAGGTCGCCGCCGGGACACCCCTGCCCGAGGCGATCCGGGCGGAGGACGTGGCCGACGCGGTCGTGCTGCTGGCCAGCGATCTGGCCGGCAGGGTCACGGGCACGTTCCTGCCGCTGGACGGGGGCCGCACGCTGATCTGAGGCGGCGGTTAGGGTTCGACACCATGGACGCAGGCATAAGGGTTTCCGCTGGTGACGGGCGCGCCGACGGGGTGTACACGGGCAACGCGGGCAAGGACGCCGCACTGGACCACGGGTGGCTGCTCGGCCACTTCAAGGACGCAGGGGACCCGCGGCACAGCGACGCCGTGGAGATCAAATGGGGCGTCCATCCCCGGGGGGACGAGCGGGCGCGGTGGGTGACCGGCGAGGAGCGCACGGCCCTGCTCGTGCTCATCAGCGGCCGCTTCCGGGTGGAACTTCCGGGCGGCGCCGTGACGTTGGCGGAGCAGGGCGACTATGTCGTGTGGGGCAAGGGGGTGGACCACTCCTGGTACGCGGAGGAGGAGTCCGTCGTGCTGACGGTCCGCTGGCCCTCGGTGCCGGGCTACCGGGTGGGCCAGGACGTGTCTCCGGGATCCTGACCGGGGCGCGGGGCGCGGGGCCGGTCCGCACGTCTGCCCGGCTGTCGGGATCTCACGGCAGACGCCCAGGTCGCCCCCGGGTTCAGGAGTGCTCGGCCACCGCCGCGCGGCGGTCCAGGACCACCAGCGTCCGCTGGGCCCAGCGGATGTTCTCCTCCTCGAAGGAGAGCCCCCGCAGCAGGGTGAGATACGGGCCGACGCGTGCGGAACGGGTCAGGTACTCGTCCTCGGTGCGCCCGTCGAGCAGACGGTCCCGCAGCCGCTCGTACCGGGCCACCTTGGCCCGGGCCCGCTCCAGCCGCTCCGCCACCGCGCCCCGTACCGCCGCGCGGTCGCCCGCGTCCACGGCCTGCACCTGCACCAGGAGCTCGTCGCGGATCGCGCTGGGGCGCGCAGGCCCGGCGGTGAAGGAGCGCAGGGCCGCGAAGCCCGCGTCGGTGAGGGAGAACAGGCGCTTGTTGGGCCTGCGTTCCTGGTGGACGAGCCGCGCCCGGACCAGGCCCTCGGACTCCATCCGCTCCAGTTCGCGGTAGAGCTGCTGAGGGGTGGCCATCCAGAAGTTGGCGACGGACGCGTCGAACCCCTTGGCCAGGTCGTATCCGGAGGCCTCACCCTCCAGGAGCGCGGCGAGAACGGCGTTGCGCAGTGCCATCGCGCCAAGCTATCACTTCCGTGACCAGGCAATTGGTGGAGTAATCATGGCGTTTGCGTCCGGGGCCGTGAACGTGGGCGCGCACCGCGCACCGCCTTGTCCGATTGCCGCCAGCGGCCCGTGCGGCGGGGCGCGAGCCTCGCCTCATGGACACGAATGACACCCCCCGCCCCACCGGTGGCCCGGCCGGTCGGGTCGCCGCGGTGGCCTGGCCCGCGCTGGTCGAGGAACTCGACGCCTGCGGCAGCGCGCCCACCGGTCCGCTGCTCACGCCGGACGAGTGCCGGGAGCTCATCGCGCTCTACGACGAGGGCGAGCACTTCCGTACGACGGTCGACATGGCCCGGTACCGCTTCGGCTCCGGCCAGTACCGCTACTTCACCCATGACCTGCCGGACGTGGTCGCCGCTCTGCGCGCCGCCTTCTACCCGAGGCTGCTGCCCGTCGCGCGAGCGTGGGCCGCCCGGCTGGGGCGCCCGGCGCCCTGGCCGGACTCGCTGGGGGAGTGGCTGCGGATGTGCCGGGACGCCGGACAGGGCAAGTCGGCCCAGATCCTGCTGCGGTACGGGCCGGGCGACTGGAACGCGCTGCACCGCGACGTGTTCGGCGAGGCCGTCTTCCCGCTCCAGGTGGTCATCGGCCTCAATGTGCCCGGAACCGACTTCACCGGGGGCGAGTTCCTGATGACCGAGCAGCGGCCCCGCGCCCAGTCGAGGGGATCGGCCGCCACCGTGGCGCAGGGCCACGGGCTCGTCTTCACCACGCGCGAGCGTCCGGTGCCCTCGCGGCGCGGCTGGTCGGCGGGCCCGATGAGGCACGGGGTGAGCACGGTCCGCTCGGGGCGGCGCCACGCCCTGGGGCTCGTCTTCCACGACGCGAAGTGACGCCGGGGCGAAGGGATTGCGGGACGAAGGGATTCCGGGACGAAGGGGTACGGACGTGAAGTGAGCCGCCCCCGCGCGGGGCGGGGGCGGCCGGGGCTCGTCCGTGAGAGGGGGCCGGTTCCGTCAGGAGGGCCGCGGTTGTGTCGCGGGCGTCGCGCGCGTGTTGATGGTGAAGGTGGCGCCGTCGGGGTCGCGGATCGTCGCCCACGGGCCGCCCGCCGCCGTGCCCTGGGCGATGACCATGCCGCCGTGGGCGCGGGCCGCCGCCGTCTTGGCGGGCACGTCGGTGGTCACGAAATGGACCTCCCAGTGCGGCCGGATGGTGGGGTCCGGTGCGGCTTCGAGCGCGCCGGAGCTGAGGCGGGCCACGATGTGGCCGCCGTGCCGCAGCACGACCTCCTCGGCCTCGTACCGCACGTCGCAGCAGCCCGGCCGCTCGGACGCCCAGTCGAGGACCTCGCCGTAGAAGATCGCCGCCTCGAAGGCGTTGCGGGTGCGCAGCCGCAGCCAGGCGGGCTCACGGTTGCGCCAGGACTCCCAGTCGTCGACGAGTTTGCCCTGCCAGATACCGAAGACCGCGCCGTCCCGGTCGGCGGCGAGCGCGCCGCGCCCCGTCTGGAACGCGACCGGGCCCACAGCGACCGTGGCACTCCGCTCGCGGATGCGCGAGGCGGTGGTGTCGGCGTCCTCGACCGCGAAGTACGGCGTCCAGGCCACCGCCACCTGGAGCGCGGGCGCCAGGGCCCCGATCCCGGCGACGGGCTCGCCGTCGTCCAGCGCCACCCGGAACTGCTCGCCGAGCCGCCCGCCGCGGAACGTCCAGCCGAAGACGGCTCCGTAGAAGTGGAGCGCGGGTTCGAGCTCGCGCGCCATGAGGCTCACCCAGCACGGTGCCCCGAGCACCGCCGCGCTCGACGAGGCCTTGCAGTCGTCCGGGACCGTGGTTGTCCTGTCCATCACTGATGCCGATCGCTCTCGCTTGGCGGCTTCCTGCGGTCACCATTTTCCCGCAAATCGGGCGTCCCGCACCCAGCCGCCTGTGGTGGTGTGCCGTCGCGCAGTGTAATGGCTACGCTGCGTATGACGTCGTTCACCGTATCGGAGGGACTGCCCCGGAAGGGCCCGGCCCCGTCCACGTGCCGTCAGGGCCGGTGGCTGGGCGGGCGAGGCAGGTGTCTCGTTCCGGGTCTCCTGGTACGGGTACCCCGTTTCCGGTGTAAGTGGCACCCGAAATCGGCGACATCCGAAACCGATGGCCCCTGACGTGGGCGGCACCCGGTTCACCTTCCGTCCTCCCACGGCCCTCCGCAACCCGTCCCCGGGTCCGGGCGCCCGTGAGCCCGTCTCAGGGTGGAGGGGGGAGGCAGCCCACGGGTGGACGCGCAGCCGCTCGAATGGCGACCCCAGGACGACGCGGCCACCCGAGTCCGCGCTCTACCGTCGAAAGCATGATCGGACGCAATCGGGTGGCCCTGGCCCCCTTACGCGGCCCGCTGGTAGCGGGCGCCGTCCCGGGTCCGGGTCAGCAGGCCCGCCGTGATCAGATACCGGCGCAGCGCCGGGAAGTCGTCGTGGACCGTGAGCAGCGCCTCGTTGACCTCCCGCTCGGTGTACGGCCGCTCCGCCTCGAAGAGTGTCCGCGCGAGGTGGACGAGGAGTTGCTCACGGCGGGCGGCCTTGCGCGGGATCGCGGTGAGGCGGCCGTGGGAGAAGAGCGCGGCCACGGCATGCGAGCCGGTGGCGGCGTGCGGCGGAGGGGCGTGGGTGGTGCGCGCCTCGCCGGTGGTGTGCGCCGAGGCCTCGCCGGTGGTGGGTGCCGACACGTCGCCGGGGGAATTCGCTGACATGCCGGGCAGCCTTCCTCATGCGGCGGTGGCCCGGCAACGGAATTCGGTCCGCCCCCGGCCGGGACGGCCTCGGCGGAGTGGTCCGGGGACCTCGCCCGGGCTTCCGGATCCGGTCGGGGCGCGGCCGGCCGGCGGGGGTGGATGGCCGATCAGGCGCTCGACGCAAGGCGAACACATGTGCCATGGTCGGGCTGGGGCGGACATTCTGCGCAAGGGGGGTGGGGGATGGGTCTGACGAGCGAGTTCAGCACCGGGACCGTGCCGGCGGCCGAGCGGTTCGCGCTGTGGACCGAACTGGCCGCGCAGTCGCATGTGCGCAACTGGCTCAGCAGCGAGTGCGCCGAGGACTTCCACGCCTGGCTGCGCGTCCTGGACCTCGGCGATGTGCGGGTGACGACCCTGACGTACCCGAGCGTGGAGATCACCCGCACCCCCAAGCTGATACGGCAGGACGACCCCGAGGTCTATCAGGTCAACGTCCTGATGTCCGGCACGGGCCATGCCGCGCAGGGCGGCCGGGAGACGGCTCTGCGCCCCGGGGAGCTGGTCCTGGTCGACAGCAGCCGCCCCTTCGAAGGCCGGTTCGCCGGCGCGCACTCGTCCATGACGGTGGTGCAGCTGCCCCGCACCCGGCTGCCGCTGCCCCAGGACGTGGTCCAGCGGCTCGCCGCCACTCCCATCGCGGCCGACCGGGGGATGGGCGGGGTGTTCGGCCGCTGGCTCGCCGACCTCGGTGCCCGCGCCGACGAGTGCGCGCCCGCCGACATCCCGGCCCTCGCCTCGGTGACGGTGGACCTGCTCGCCGCTGTGCTCGGGCGGCGGCTGGCCGTCGAGGGCGCGATGAGCCCGCAGGCGCGCCGACAGGCCCTGCGCGTGGAGATCTGCGACTACATCAACCGGCATCTGGCCGACCCGTCCCTCTCGCCCGCGACCGTCGCCGCCGCGCACCGGATCTCCCTGCGCCACCTGCACCAGATCTTCGACTCGCGCGGCACCACGGTCGCCGCGTGGATCCGGGCCCGGCGGCTGGAGTGCTGCCGCCGGGACCTCGCCGACCCGGTGCTGCGCCATCGCCCGGTGCACGCGATCGGCGCCCGCTGGGGGTTCATCGAGCCGTCCCACTTCAGCCGCGCCTTCCGGGCGGCGTACGGGATCAGCCCGCGTGACTACCGCGAGGCAGCCCCGAATCGCTGAGCGGGTCCTCCATGTCCTCGATGCGGGAGTGGTAGTAGAGGAAGCCGTATTCGTCCGTCCAGCAGGCGTCGCCCGTGAAGGTCCAGCCGTTGCGCACGGTGTCCCGCTGGCGCTCGTCGTCGAGGTAGCGGCAGCCCGTGGGCCCCTTGACGGCGAGTGCGCCGACCTGGCCGTACGGGACGGGCCGCCCGGAGGCGTCGACGATCGCCGTGAGATAGCCGGGCACCGGGCGCCCGATCGCCCCGGGGTGCGACCAGGCCTGCTCGCCGCGCATCGAGACGATGATGTGGAACATCTCGGCGGAGCCGAGCCCGTCGATCAGACTGTTGCCGGTCCGCTGCTTCCATCTGCGGCGCGTCTCCAGGGGCAGCGCCTCCCCCGAGGAGACGCACTCGCGCAGCGAGGCCAGGTCGTACGGGGTGGGGTCGGCGCAGATCGCCTGGTAGCGCGCGGGGCCGCTGAAGCAGACGGTGGCGCGGAACTCGGCGACGGCGCGGGCGAGCACGCGCGACGAGGAGGTGTCGAGCAGCACCGTCGAGGCGCCGACGTGCAGGGGGAAGAGGAGCAGTCCGCCCAGCCCGTAGGTGTCGGCCAGCGAGGGGGTGCCGATGAAGCGGTCGTCGCCGGTGGCCCGCAGCACGTGCCGGGGGAAGGAGTTGCACGCGGCCATCACGTCCCGGTGCGAGTGGACCGTGGCCCTGGGCGGCCCCGAGGTCCCGGAGGTGAAGGCGATCAGGCAGGGGTCGGTCGCGGCGGTGTCGACCGGCAGCGACCAGTCCGGCTTGTCCTCCATGGCCCGCTCCAGACCGGCCCCGTCGCCCGCCCCGCCGAGGAAGAACAGGGTCCGGGGCGCGCGGCCCGCCGACTCCAGCTCAGACCGCAGGCCCCACTCGCACAGCGCGTGGGTGACCCGCGCCTTGTCGATCACGTGGGTCAGCCCCTCGGCCCGCAGAGTGGGCGCGGTCGTCACGACCACCCCGCCCGCTCGCACCACCGCCAGCCAGATCGCCGCCAGCATCGGCGTGTTGGCGCCACGCAGCAGCACCCGGTTGCCCGGCACCAGGCCCATGTCCTCGGTCAGGACGTGCACCACACGCGCCACGACCGCGGTCAGCTGCCCGTACGTCCAGCGCACGCCGTGCGGGGACAGCACGGCGGGCCGCTGTGCCCGGTCCAACGAGCCGCCGCCCTCCAGGAGTTCCCACGCGCAGTTCAGCCGCGCGGGAAAGCGCAGGGAGGGCATACCGAGCAGCAGGTCGGGCCGGAGCGGCCCGGATGGTAAGTGGTCCTGTACGAAGGTGTCCACGTGGGCGGATCGGTGGTCTGCTTGCGATGGGGTGTTCAACTGCCTGCCCCCTCCTGGTCGACTTGTGCCTCATTCAACGAGGGTCGACTAGAGATGTCCTTGACGATCCGTGCGTGCTCCTTGCCGGATCGTGCACACCGTGACGTTCGGTGCTGGTGGGACGGAGGTTGTTCCAGGGGCGGGGAGCGGGCGGGACTGCCGGGACGCGTCCCGTCACCGCCGAGGCCTTTTCGGCAAGACCGTTGTCACAGAGGCCCGTTGAGTCGTTTCGGCGATGCCGTTGCGCGCAACACTGTTGATGACAGGCCAACTCCGCCTCGACCCCCCGGCTGGTCGACGGAGAGTCACGGAAGACCTCGGGCGGGGACGCGCCCGTGGGGGCCTTCGGCTTCGACGTCATCAGCCGGCCCCCACCCGTTTCCCCCCACCCCTTCCCCCCACGGACCCCGCACGAGTGGGGCTCCGCCCTGGAGGCACCCATGCCCGACCTCTGGCTGCCCGGCGCACAACGGATCGACGTGGGCGACCACGCCCCCACCGACAGCACCTACCCCGCCAAGGCGATCGCCCACATCACCTGGGACAAGAACGCCACCGCCGCCCACCCCCAGGACCAGGTCCCCTACGGCAACCTGCAGGACTGGTTCGGCCGCAACCCCGACGGCAAGGGGTCCGCCCCCCATCTGCTCTGGTCGCCCTTCACCGGCGCGTTCACCCAGTTCTTCCCGGCCAACTCGCGCTCCAAGTCGCTGGTCGACCTGTCCGGCGGCACCCGGACCAACAGGGCGGGCACCGTCGTCATCCAGATCGAGGCGCACTTCTTCCCGTACTGCCGGGTCAGCGGCAAGGTCTACGCCCGGCTCGTCGACACCCCCTGCGCCGGCTGGGCGGCCCTGAACGCCTGGGTGCGCTCCTGGGGCGTGCCCGACACCTGGCCGATGGGACGGCCGGTGGACTTCACCTCCCGCCGCGACGAACGCGTCTGGGAGACGCACGGCGGATGGTACGGACACCAGCACGTACCGGAGAACACCCATCAGGACCCCGGCTCCTGGCCCCAGTTCACCGGAGCCCCGCCGACGGCGAGGGTCTCGCTGGCCCATGTGATCGCCGCGGCCCGGCGCGACCCGGGGCTCCCCCAGGGCGGCACCACGTACAAGAGCGAGGTCCTGGTCGTCGAGCGTGCCCTCCAGGCCGAGGGGCTGCTCAGCGCCACCTGGGTCGACGGCTCCTTCGGCACCAGGACGAAGACGGCGTACGCCGCCTGGCAGCGGCGGTGCGGCTACTCCGGCCCCGACGCGGACGGCATCCCCGGCCACGACTCACTCACCCGGCTCGGCGCCCGCCACGGATTCACGGTCGTCTGACCGCCTCTGCGGGGGCGGCGCCGACCGTACGGCCACGGGGGTCCCGGCGGCCGGTCGCGACCACGCGACGGCCGCCGGGACCGCCGCGCTCGCGCGTGGACGAACGGCCCGGACGCGCAGAGCCTGTCTCAGCCGTGCGAGACCGCCGCCACCTCCACCGTCGCGAAGCCCTCGCGGCGCATCCGCTCCGAGCCCCAGGCGCCGAGCGGCCCGAGCGCCCGGTTGAGGGTGCGTCCGTGCTCGGTCAGGGAGTACTCCACCCGCGGCGGCACCTCGGCGTGGACCACCCGGTGCACCAGGCCGTCCGCCTCCATCTCGCGCAGGTGCTGCGTCAGCATCTTCTCGCTCACTCCCGGCAGGCCGCGCCGCAGTTCGGCGAAGCGGCGCACCCCATGGGCTTCGAGTTCCCAGAGGATCAGGCCCTTCCATTTGCCGCTCACCACGTCGAGCGCGGCGTCGATGCCGCAGATGTACGGCCCGTTCCTCGGCGCCTTGGCCATCCCATGTCCCCTTACTAAAAGGTAAGTACCGCAGTAAATAGTGGGTACTTCCGAGAATAGTGGTGCCCTTCGAGCATGGAGGGGTGAACGAACAACACCACAGCACCCCCGCCGCACAGCGCACCGCTGTCACCGTCATCGGACTCGGCCCGATGGGCCAGGCGATGACCCGCACCCTCCTCACCGCCGGGCACCCGGTGACCGTATGGAACCGCACCGCACACCGGGCCGACGGTGTCGTCGCCGAAGGCGCGGCGCTCGCGGCGACACCCGCCGAGGCGGTCGGGGCGAGCGAGCTCGTGATCCTCAGCCTCACCGACTACCGCGCGATGTACGACGTCCTCGACGGCGCCACCGGATCGCTCGCCGGCAGGACGCTGGTCAACCTCAGCTCCGACACCCCCGACCGCACCCGCGAGGCGGCCGACTGGGCGGCCGGCCACGGCGCCGCCTTCCTCACCGGAGGCGTCATGGTCCCCGCGCCGATGGTCGGCACGGAGGCGTCCCACGTCTACTACAGCGGCCCGCGCGAGGCGATGGAGAACCGGCGCGACACGTTGGCGCTGCTCGGCAGGCCCACCTACCTGGGCGAGGACCCGGGCCTCGCCCAGATGATGTACCAGGCCCAACTGGCCGTCTTCCTCACCACGTTGTCGGCGCTGATGCACGCCACCGCGATGCTGGGCACCGCCGGGATGAAGGCGAGCGAGGCGCTGCCGGAGCTGCTCGCCTCCGCCGATTCGATCGGCGCCATCCTGAGGGCGGGTGAGGAGAAGCCCGGTACCGCGCTCGACGCGGGGGAGCACCCCGGCGATCTCAGCACGGTGACCATGATGGGGGCGACGGCCGACCACATCGTCGAGACCAGTACGTCACTCGGCCTCGACCTCGCGCTCCCGCTGGCCGTGCAGAGCCACTACCGGCGTGCGCTCGCGGACGGACACGGCGGCGACAACTGGACCCGCGTCATCGACGCCATCCGAGAGCCGCGCTGATCCGCGAGGGCGGTGGCCGCTTCTGCCCCGGAGCGGCCACCGCGCCCTTCCGCGGGGCGACCGCGAGCCTCCCCCCCCCGGGGGGCCTCGGCCGCGCACGTACGGGCGGCAGGCCGCGCCGGGAATGTACGCCGAAAAACTCGCGGTGGGCCCGGGGCGAGGCCGGATTCCGTTCCTCGCTCGCACGAGTCCCTGTGGGCGGGCGGGGGAGCGCCTAGGCTCGGGGGTGTGCTGCGCATCTTCGATCATCTCGTCGGCCGGGGTCCGCTGCGGATCTGCGCCCATGTGCCGCGGGCCGGCGGCCCGGGCGACCTCACCGGGCTGCGGGTGCTGCTGACCGCCGACGTCCTCGCGCGCGTGGTCGAGCTGCGCGGCCGGGCCGTCCTGACCGGGCGGACCGGCCCGCAGGTGCCCGGCGCCGCCGAGGCCGGTATCCACCCCGCCGACGCCGAGGGCACCCCCGAGGAGATCGCCGAGGCCCTGGGCGGCCCGGCGGCCGTACAGGTGAGCGCCCGGCCGTACGAGGGCGGGGGCGGACTGTCCCTGCGCGTCGCGCGGGCGGCGCGCGAGGGCGAGGGCGGCGACGGCCTGGCCGTACGGCTGTCGCTGCTCGACCAGCCGTACCACCAGCCCCTCACGCTCACGGCCGAAGCCGTCGAGGACGCCGGCCGGCGCCTCGCGCGGTGGCGCCGTGCCGTCGCCGGGTGGGCCGAGGAGCCGTCCAAGCCGCTCCTGGACGATCTCGTGCGCACGGTCCGCGACGGGCTGGAGGACAGCCTCGACACGGCCGCCGTGCTGCGGACGCTGGAGGACCTGGCCACGGACGGCGGGGTACCGGCGGGCGCCAAGTTCGAGACGTTCGCCCGGCTCGACCGGGTCCTCGCCCTGGAGCTGACCCGCGAGATCGGTACCGCGCCCGCCGGGGGAGCGCGGGCGTGAGCCCTCTGCGGCGGCTCGTGGTCCTGCGGCACGCCAAGTCGGCGTGGCCCGAGGGCGTGCCCGACCACGCCCGGCCGCTCGGGCGGCGAGGGCTGCGCGACGCGCCCGCCGCCGGGCGCTGGCTGAGCGCGGCGGACTGCCTGCCCGACCTCGTCCTGTGCTCCACCGCCCGCCGTGCCCGCGAGACCTGGGAGCTGGCAGCGGCCGAACTGGGCAGCCCGCCCCCGGTCCGCCACGACCCGAGGCTGTACGCGGCCGACGCGCGCGGTCTGCTCGGCGCGGTGCGCGAAGGGCCCGCCGACGTCGGAACGCTGCTCCTGGTCGGCCACAGCCCCGGCGTCCAGGACCTGACCCTGCTGCTCACCGGGGAGGCCCTCGGGGAGAGCCTGGACCGGGCCGGGACCAAGTTCCCCACCTCGGCGATCGCCGTGCTCACCTGGCGCGGTGCCTGGTCCGGCCTGGCGCCCGGGACCGCGCTGCTCACCGACTTCGCGGTACCGCGCGGAGCCCGCGCCTGACCGGCGCGCCCGGGCGTGGGGCGGACCGGCCATCGGAGTGATGGATCATTTCGCTGCACGGCCGGAGCGGGGCGGCGTGATGGACTTGCCGCATCCGTCACGCCGGTGGGAGAGGACAGGGTGGATGCAGTACGGCTGTCCGGGCTGTGACGCCCTGCGCGCGGAGGCACGTCGGCCGGGCGCCGACCTCGCCGATCTGCTGCACCGCGTACAACTGCACGAGCTCGATCCCCATCCGTCCCCCGACGCCGGTCCTCACAAGCGCGAGCAGGACCGGAAGGGGCGGATCTGAGCGGGTGGGTCAGCCGGCGCGCTCGTAGCGCAGGAGGACGACGCCGTTGCCGAACGCGCGGCTCTCGGTGAGCCGGAGCGCGACCTCGGCGCCGGAGGGCGGGAAGGGGAGCCTGCCCCGTCCGATGAGGACGGGGTGGACGTACACACGGAACTCGTCGACCAGGTCGTGGCGCAGGAACGCGGCGGCGAGGTCGGGGCCGCCCAGCGTCAGGTCACCGCCGGGCTGCTGCTTGAGCGCGCGGACCTCCTCGGGGACGACCTCCCGTACGAGCGTGGTGTTCCACTCCGCCCGCTCCAGCGTGCGCGAGTACACGATCTTCGGCTTGTCCAGCCAGATCCGGGCGAAGTCCCGCATCGGCGCGGTGCTCGCCGGATCGGCCTGCGCGGTCGGCCACACCCCGGCCATCAACTCGTAGGTGACACGGCCGTGGAGGAAGCCGCCCATCGCGCGCAGCTCTTCGTTGAAGTGCTCGTGCAGTTCGTCGTCGACGCGGTGCCAGTCGAGCTCGCGCCCGGGCCCCTCGAAGAAGCCGTCCAGGGACACGGACATCATCAGGACGATCTTCCTCAAGGCGGCCTCGCCGGGGTCGGGGACGACGGGTACGGGCGCGACGATACGCGCGGGGCCGCGCGGCGGGGGCGGGGCACGCGGGGGTGGTCGCACGCACGCGGCCGGGAGGGCTCGGGGCGGGCCCGGGCCGGCCGCTGACCGGCGGTTCTCGGCCATCGTGGCGGGCCGCCTCCCCGCTCCGGTCCGACCGCCTCCGCCCGATGGGTAACCTCGAGGAGTTGATCTTGGTGGGCGGCCCGGTGGCCCGACCCGCCCACTCCGCGCGGGCGTTCGCGAACGCCTTCCCGACCAGAATGCGAAAACCATTGGCTCACCGTCAGCTTCGACGCCGCACCCGTCTCGCCGGTCACCTGGTGGCCTGCTCCACCGTGCTAGCCGTCCTGCCCGCCGCCCCGGCGCTCGCGGAGTCCGGCGCGAACCCGCCCGCCCCGGGGTCGGCGACCGCGCACCTGGACGCGGTCGAACAGGCCCTGCGCCAGGTCTCGCCCGGTCTGGAGGGCAGCGTCTGGGAGCGCACCTCGGGCAACCGCCTCGACGCCTCGGACGCCGACCCCTCCGACTGGCTGCTCCAGACCCCCGGCTGCTGGGGCGACGACAAGTGCGCCCAGCGGCCCGGGACCGAGCGGCTGCTCGCCAAGATGACCGAGAACATGGCCAAGGCCGAGCACACGGTCGACATATCCACCCTCGCCCCGTTCCCCAACGGGGCGTTCGAGGACGCGGTCGTCGCCGGCCTCAAGGCCTCGGCCGCCGCGGGACACCGGCTCAAGGTCCGCGTCCTCGTCGGTGCCGCGCCGCTCTACCACCTCAACGTGGTCCCCTCGAAGTACCGCGACGAACTCGTCGGCAGGCTGGGCGGGGCCGCGAAGAACATCACGCTCAACGTGGCGTCGATGACCACCTCCAAGACCGCGTTCTCCTGGAACCACTCCAAGCTGCTCGTCGTCGACAACCGCTCGGCGGTCACCGGAGGCATCAACGGCTGGAAGGACGACTACCTCGACACCGCCCACCCGGTGTCGGACGTCGACCTCGCGCTGACGGGACCGGCCGCCGGCTCCGCGGGCAAGTACCTCGACACCCTGTGGGCCTGGACCTGCCAGAACAAGTCCAACATCGCCAGTGTCTGGTTCGCCTCCTCGGGCGGCGCCGGCTGCATGCCGTCGCTGGCCCAGGACGCCCCCGCCCGGACCACCGCCGAGGGCGGCGTGCCCGTGATCGCCGTCGGCGGTCTCGGCGTCGGCATCAAGAGCAGCGACCCGGCCTCCGCGTTCCGCCCGACGCTGCCCACCGCCGCCGACACCAAGTGCGTCGTCGGACTGCACGACAACACCAACGCCGACCGGGACTACGACACGGTCAACCCCGAGGAGAGCGCCCTGCGCGCGCTCGTCGCCAGTGCCCGCGACCACATCGAGATCTCCCAGCAGGACCTCAACGCCACCTGCCCGCCCCTCCCGCGCTACGACATCCGCCTCTACGACGCGCTGGCGGCGAGGATGGCCGCCGGAGTGAAGGTGCGGATCGTCGTCAGCGACCCCGCCAACCGCGGCGCGGTCGGCAGCGGCGGCTATTCGCAGATCAGGTCGCTCTCCGAGATCAGCGACACCCTGCGCGACCGCCTCGCCCTGCTGACCGGTGACCAGGGCGCCGCCCGCGCGACGATGTGCTCCAGCCTCCAGCTGGCCACCTTCCGCAGCTCCGACAGTCCGAAGTGGGCCGACGGCCACCCGTACGCCCAGCACCACAAGCTGGTCTCCGTCGACGACTCGGCCTTCTACATCGGCTCGAAGAACCTCTACCCCTCCTGGCTCCAGGACTTCGGCTACGTGGTGGAGAGCCCCGAAGGCGCAGCCCAGCTGACGTCGAAGCTGCTCGCCCCGCAGTGGCGGTACTCGAAGGCGACCGCGACGTTCGACTACGAGCGCGGCGTCTGCCGGCCCTGATCCGGGCCCTTCACTCCGACCGCCCGCTCCCGCCCCCCGTCGTGCCCCGCGCCGCCCCGAGGCGCGTCGGCGGCAGGAAGTCGCGTACGTACGTCCGCTTCCAGCACGCCCCCGTCGCCCGCAGCTCGCGCCACGTCGTGTACTGGTAGCGGAACAGCCGTGCGCGGATGTAGCGGGGCGGGCTGTCGGGCGGGAACGGGGAGCGCCGGAGCAGGCGCAGGGTGTCGCGGTCGTTGTCCAGGAGGCGCTCCACCAGGGGGCCGAACCACGGCCGCGCGTAACCCGGGGAGAGACCGGCGAACCACATCAGCCAGTCCAGCCGCAGATGGTACGGCGCGAACTGGCGCGGCCAGTGCCCGAGGTCCCCGGGCTTGCCCCGGAACTCATAGGCCCGCCAGTCGGATTCGTGGTGCGCCAGCGGGTCCGCCGTGCCCTCGATGACGACCTCCAGCCGCAGCCGGCTGACACTGCCGAACGCGCCGTAGGTGTTGACCAGGTGCAGCGGGTCGAAGGAGCGGTTCATGACCTGGCGGCGCGAGAACAGGTTGCGGGCCGGGCGGTAGCTCAGGGCGAGCAGGCCCGCGGCCACCGCCAGGACGACCACCTCGTACCAGAGCGGGACGGCCGCGAAGCGCCGGGAGCCGGTGAGGCCGGAGAAGTCGACGGCGGTGACGGCCAGGGCGACCGTCGTCCAGTTCAGCCAGGAGAAGTTGCCCGACAGGATCAGCCACAGCTGGGTGAGGATCATCAGCGAGGCGGCTGCCGTCGCGAGGGGCCGCGGGGTGAAGAGCAGCAGGGGCACGGCCAGTTGGGTGATGTGGTTGGCGGCGACCTCCACCCGGTGCACGGGCTTCGGCAGGTGGTGGAAGAACCAGCTCAGCGGGCCCGGCATGGGCTGGGTCTCGTGGTGGTAGTCCAGACAGGTCAGCCTGCGCCAGCACTCGTCGCCGCGCATCTTGATGAGCCCGGCCCCGAACTCCACGCGGAACAGCACCCAGCGCATCAGGAACAGCACGACGACCGGGGGCGCGACGTCGTCGTTGCCGAGGAACACGGCGAGGAAGCCGACCTCCAGGAGCAGCGACTCCCAGCCGAAGGCGTACCACGTCTGGCCCACGTTCACGATCGACAGGTACAGCGCCCAGGGCAGCAGCCACAGCAGCATCGCGCCCCACAGCGGAACCCGGCCGTCGACCCCCGCCAGCAGCCCCGCGGAGACCAGGACACCCGCCCACGCCCAGGCCGCGAAGAACCGGTCGGAGTAGCGGAAGTGGAAGACGCTGGGGGCCCGCCGGAACGGGACCCGCTCGACGTGACGGGGCACCGGGAGCATGCCGCGCTCGCCGATCAGCGCCCGGAACTGCAGGGCCGCGCCCAGGAACGCGACGAGGTAGATCGCGGCGAGCATCCGCTGGAAGACCAGCCGGCTCAGCCAGTAGTCGGGTGCGACGAACCACTCCACGGTCTCATTGTGACGCTGGGTGACCCGAGTGGCCTGCGGGGCGGGGCGCCGGGGTGGAGGGCCGCTCGCAGGCGGAACGGCGGGCCGGGGCGGGCCATCCCGTCCGCGCTCCAGCGGCGCTCCACTCCGGCCGCCCCCGGAGCGGGTAGGGTCCGGCCGGGTCACGCGTGGCGACGGGGGCCCGCGGCCCGGCTGCGAGGATGCCGGGGACGAGCCGGTGCGGAAGAACGACGAAGCGAGGGCAGCATGTTCAGTGGCGCGCACGCCATCTTCTACAGCACGGACGCCGACGCCGACCGGGCCTTCATCCGGGACGTGCTCGGCTTCCCCGGGGTGGACGCGGGCCAGGGCTGGCTGATCTTCCGGCTCCCGCCCGCCGAGCTGGCCGTCCACCCCACCACGGACGAGCCCAGGCACGAGCTGTATCTGATGTGCGACGACATCACCGCCCAGGTGCGGGACTTCCTCGCCAAGGGGGTGGCGATCACGCGCCCCGTCACCGACCAGCCCTGGGGCCGGATCGCGGCGGTCCGCCTGCCCAGCGGGGCGGAGCTCGCCTTCTACGAACCCCGCCACCCGGTCGCCCACAGCCTCGAAGCCGAGCCCGGCCTCTGAGCCGAGCCCGGCCTGTCGGGCGAGCCGGGCCCCGAGACGCCCGCCGAGCCCCCGGGGTGAGGAGGGCGTCCGCCGAGGCCGGGCGCGTACCTCGACCGCCATCGGCCTCCGAGCCGCCCGTTGCCGCAGGTCAGGACCGTACGCGAGGAGGAACGCAAGCGCGGCCGCCCGCCCCGGCCCGACGGATTCGGGGTGCCGCGTGACGGCGCCCGGACGGCATCGCGCGCCCCGGGCGCCTCCTCCGGCGCACAAATCTCAGCCGGACGAGGGGTCCCGGATTCATACGATGCCCTTACCCTTGGGCGGGTAGCCTCGGTAAAGAGAAGCCAAAGAGGTGCGCGAGGCCACAGTCGTCCTCACGCACCACAGCGAAAGGCACGGCTTATGGCCCTCACCTTTGCGCACAGGGTCAGCGCTCGGCGTGCATCCCTGCAGGATGTGAACGCGATAGTCCGCCTGCTCTCCGGCGACCACGGGCTGCCGCCCGAGACCGCCGCTCTCGTCTCGGCGTCACAGGCCCAACTCCGGCTCATCCTCGCGCACTTCGGCCTGGAGACCGGCAAGGTGTGGGTCGCCGAGTCGGGGTCGGGGGCGCCCGAGGCGGCCGCGGTGTGGATCCCGCCGGGTGTCTCCATCGACGAGGAGGAGCACAGAGCCCTCCTGCGGCTGCACGGGCTGCGGCCTGCGCTGATGCCCGCGCGTGACCACGACGGACGGATACCGGGCGAGGAGGACCACTGGCTGCTCGCGGCCGTGGGCATCGCCCCGACCGCCCATCCGGCGGCCCTGGAGGTCGTCCTGGACCCGGTCCTGCGCATCGTGGACGGCGCGTCCCTTCCGGCCTACGCCACCGCCCCCGCGTCCTTCCAGGCCGAGCTCCTGGCGCCCTTCGGGTTCGAGCCGTGCGCATCGGGGGCCGCGCGCCCGGAGCCCCGGCTGCGCCGCCCGCCGAAGGCCGCCTACGACGGCTGAGCGGCCCGCAGGCCCGTTCCGTCGGCACACACGAAGACCTCTGCCCGGCCCGCGTCACGCGGGCCGGGCAGAGGTCTTCACGGTCGGGGTGCGCGCGCTACTGGCGCGCGGCCGTCACTGCAGTCCGGCGGACTTGCACGCGGCCTTGTACTTGGGCGTGCAGATCTCGTCGATCGTGTAGAGGCCGTCGCTGACGACGGTGGAGCGGATGTTCTCCTTGATCACGGCGACGACCGGGACGAGCGCGGTGGGGATGTCGCCCTTGGTCGGGCTGTCGGTCTTGGAGTTGGCGATGGAGATGAGGCTCTGCTTCTTGGCCAGCGCGACCGCCATCTGCGCGGCGATCGGGCTCTCCTCCGCGTACGACTTGTAAACGCTCATGTACTGCTCGCCCGCGACGATGCGCTGGACTCCCGCAAGCTCGGTGTCCTGGCCGGTGACGGGCGGCAGCTTGGTGACGCCCGCGTCCTTGAGGGCGCTGATGATGCCGCCGGCCATGCCGTCGTTGGCGGAGTAGACACCGATGATCTTGGTCTTGCCCAGCGCCGCGATCGCGCTGCGCATGTTCGCGGCGGCGTTCTCCGGCTTCCACTCCTTGGTGTCGTACTCCTTGCCGATGTTCACCTTGCCGTCGAGCTCGGCGTGCGCGCCCTTCTTGAACTGGGCGGCGTTCGGGTCGGTGCGGGCACCGTTCATCATCACGATCTGGCCGTCCTTGGCCTTCGTGCCCAGGGTGTCCAGCAGCGCCCTGGCCTGCACATGGCCGACGTCCTCGTTGTCGAACGAGACATAGGCGTCCACGGGGCCCTCGGCGAGCCGGTCGAAGGCGACGACGGGGATGCCCGCGTCCTTGGCCCGCTGCACCGCACCGCCGATGGCCTTGGAGTCCACGGCGTCGATGATGAGTGCGTCGACCTTTTTGGCGATCATCGCGTCGACCTGCTGGTTCTGCCGGGCCGCGTCCTGTTCCGCGTTCGCGTAGACGACCTGGCCCTTGCCGCTGGTCAGCTCGCCGACCATCTTCTCGATCAGCGGCTTGTCGGACTTCTCGTAGCGAGCAGCCTGCTTCTCCGGCAGCAGCAGACCTATCTTGAGGTCCTTCTTCCTGGATGCGTCGCCGGATCCACCGGACTTGCTCCCACCGCCGCATGCGGCGAGGGTGACGGCCATCGCGATGACACCTGCTGTCATCGCTCCACGACCGGTACGCGTGCTCACTGAAAAACAACCTCCCTGACATGGCCGCATAAATTCGGCCGAGGTGGCTGGAAGCCAACCCTGCCTTGGCGATGCCGTCAAGAAGTTAGCCCTTAACGAGATGACAACGGAATTTTCGGATACGGGCCGGACGGGCTTAATCTGCCCCGCAATATGGGGTGAAACGGTCTTTCAGGAGCGTTTTGCTTGTCCGGAACATTCCTGATGGTTCGTCAATTCGACCTGCGGGGGAATGGCGGTTCCGCAGCTCAGCGGGTTGGTGATCATGAAATGACCCCGAGTGGTCCACGTAAGGCGCGAAGCTTCAGGAAATATACTCCACCCGCGCTATATGTCGCCTATTCGTTCATTTGTTGAACGCAAAGGAATGCCGACGCATTCTCCGAATCCCGGAACCGGTCAGTGGCGTGCGATCCGGGGCGGCGGACCGGCCCCGTCCGTCAGGTCGCCCCGCCGCGCCGTTCGACGCGGTAGCCGAAGGGCACGGTCCCCGGGTCCAGTGCCGTCGCCCCGCCGTCGATGGTGAGCGTCGCGCCGTTGACGAACGACGCGGCGGGGGAGAGCAGCCACGCGATGGCCTCGGCGACCTCCCGCGGCTCGCCCGGGCGCTGGACGGGCAGCAGCCGCGTCGCCGTCTCGTACGCCTCGTCCACGTCCGCGAGGCCCGCCTCCTCGGCGAACCGCGCCATACGCCGGTCGGCCATCTCCGTACGCACCCAGCTCGGGCACACGGTGTTGGCCCGCAGCCCCAGCGCCCCGTAGTCGACCGCCAGCGAGCGGCAGAGCTGGAGCAGCGCGGCCTTCGACGTGGCGTAGGCGGCGTTGCCCACCCCGTTGCGCAGCGCGGACACCGAGGCGACCGCGACGACGGAGCCGCGGGCCCCGACGAGATGCGGCAGCGCGCTGCGCAGCAGCAGGAAGGGGCCGGTGAGGTTGGTGCGCATCACCAGCTCCCAGTCCGCCACGGAGGTCTCACCGACGGCTCCGCTGCGCCCGGTTCCGGCGTTGAGGACCAGACCGTCGAGCCGGCCGTGGGCGGCGACCGTGGCGTCCACCAGGCCCTGCACGGCCTCGGGGTCGCCGATGTCGCAGGGGTGGGCCAGGGCGCCGGTCTCCTCGGCGATCTCGCGCAGCGGCTCGGGGCGGCGCCCGGCGACGACCACCCGGTGTCCGGATGCCGCCAGCAGCCGGGCGGTGGCGGCGCCGATGCCCGTCCCACCCCCGGTGACGATGACAACCTGTCGCTCGGTCATGCCGGTTCAGCCTCCGTGGTCGTGTGCGGTCGCCGGGCCGGTGACCCGGTCACCTGGATCGTCGACCGCGCCCGGAACTCCGAAACGATCATAGGCAGACAGCACCGGCCCACCGCCGCCGCAAATCCGGCCATCCGCGCCCACCACGCCTGTGCGGCGCGGGCGGTTGCCCGCTCCGCCGGAGGCGTGCCCCCGTCGCTCAGACGCGGAACTCCGGGGGGAAGCCGGTCCAGCGCAGCTCCTCGGGCAGATGGCCCATGTCGTTGAAGAAGACGACGGAGGCGGGGCGGTCGGCCGCGTAACGGATCACCGTCAGCGCCGCGTTGGCGTGGTTGAGGCCCTGCCAGCGCCAGTCGGGGCCGTCGAGGGCGGCCCGGACGAGCCAGCCGATGAGGAAGTTGTGGGTGACGACGAGTTCGTGGCGCGGCTCGTCACCCTCGACGGGCCCCGCGAACCGCTCCAGCGCGGCGGGCGCCAGCCGGCGCCCCCGCTCGCGCATCCCGGCCGGGTACTGGGCCAGCCTCGCCAGCATCGAATCGGCCCACCGGGGCGGCAGCTCCTCCTTGCGGGGCATGTACGGGACGTAGTCCCCGGCGAGCTCCGAGGACTCCATGGGGACGCCGTCGAGCTCGCCGTGGATGAGGGCCGCGGTCTGTGCGGCCCGGGCGAGCGGACTGTGCAGCACCGCGGCGAGCGGGCTGTCCCTGAGCCGCCGGCCGAGCAGGACGGCCTGGCGCCGCCCGCTCTCCGTCAGGCCGCTCTCGTCGGGCAGGGCCTCGCCGTGGCGGGCGAGGTAGAGGTAGCGGTCAGCCGAAGCGGCCATGGGGGACGTCCTTCGTGCGGCAGGCAGTGATCCGGACAGCGATCGTCCGGATGCCGCAGGGGACGCCGTGGACCGGCCACGCGGTTCCCGTGGCGCGGTCCGTCTTCCTGTTGCCACCCGCCACCCCCGTGGGCGGGTGGCAACAGGGAGACGGACCGGCCCGCGCCGGCCCCGCCGGGCCATCCGTACCGCCGCCCGGCCGGCCGTAGACCGGTGGCACGTGCGCCCGGCCTCGGGCAATGGCCGATATTCGGCCAGGGGACCGTCCGTTCCTGGCCTTCACCGCCTGTGCCGTCCCAGACTGCTGCCGAGGCCGACCGCTGGTCTTGTAAGAAGGCGCACTGCCTTGCCGGATTCCGGTCGGCGGAACACGCGCATGGTGAGGAGAGGGTTGCAGGTGGAGGCCAAAGCATCCTTGATTACCGAAGACCGAGGGGAGAGTGTGGAACGAGCCGCGCCCGACTGGCTGCGGGGCCAGGTGGTCAAGTACCGGGGCCGGCGCACACCGGGAGGAATGCCCGCGCGGCTGACGCTGCCCGCCGCCACGGTGACGCTGATCGTCGGCTGGGGCGACCCGCTGCACCTGTTCGACGCCGCCGAGGGCGGTTCGGGCAACGCGTGGTACTCGCTGGTCGGAGGTCTGCGGACCTCACCCGTCTTCGGCGGCTACCAGGGCTCGGGACAGGCCGTCGAGGTGGACTTCACGCCGCTCGGCGCTTATATGTGCCTGGGCATATCCATGCACCAGCTGGCCAACGAGACCGTCCATCCCGATGAGCTGCTGGGCCGCAGATGGACGGAGCGGCTGACCGAACGGCTGGCCGCGGCCCCCGACTGGGAGGCGCGCTGGGCGCTCCTCGACGACGCCCTGGCGAGCCTGCTGGCCGACGGGCCCGAGCCGTCGCCGGTGGTCGCCGAGGCCTGGAGCAGGCTGAGCGCCCGCCACGGCGGGATGACGCTGGGTGAACTCGCCGGGGCCACCGGCCGCGGCGGGCGCCGGCTCCAGGTGCTCTTCCGGGAACAGATCGGCCTGCCGTTGCAGTCGGTCGCCCGGATCCTGCGGTTCCAGCGGGCGCTGACACTCCCGTACGGCTCACACGGGTCGCTCGCCGAACTCGCGGCGGCGTGCGGCTACTACGACCAGGCGCATCTGAACCGCGACTTCAAGGCGCTGGCGGGCCTGACGCCCGCGCAGCTGTGCGGACTCGCCAACCAGGCCCCGCTCGACGGCACGGCGGTCGTCGAAGGGAGCCGCACCAGCGTATTCAACCGCTGATCCTCCCGTCCTCGACGGCCGAGGGGCGCCGCCCGGCCGGGCGGCGCCCCTCACCTTCGCCCGTACCGCCTACGCCCGCCGCGAGAGGCGATGAGTTTCGGAGCCACGGGCGGTCCTACTCCCGAATGCCCGGCACCGACTTGTGAAGGCGGACGAACCGATGAGCGAGCTGCACGACATCCTCGGCAAGCACGTGGGCGACGGGCGCGCGCCCGGGGCCGTGGCCCTGGTGGCGCGGGGTGAGGAGGTGGAGGTGGCGGCCGTCGGGTTCACCGCCGCCCAGGGCGGCACCCCCATGGCCCGGGACTCGATCTTCCGTATCGCCTCACTGACCAAGCCGATCATGGCGGCCGGGGTGATGACGCTGGTCGACGAGGGCCGGATCGCGCTGGACTCGCCGGTGGCGCGGTGGCTGCCGGAGCTGGCGTCCCCGAGCGTGGTGCGCACGCCCGAGAGCCCCCTGGACGACCTTGTCCCGGCCGCCCGTCCCATCACGGTGGAGGACCTGCTCACCTTCCGCGCGGGCTACGGCTTCCCGGACGACTTCTCGCTCCCGGCGGTCGCCCCGCTCTTCACCGAGCTGCTGCAAGGACCCCCGCAGCCGCAGGAGGTGGCGGCCCCGGACGCGTGGATGGCGGCGCTCGGCCGCATCCCGCTGCTGCGCCAGCCGGGCGAGGCCTGGCTGTACAACGCGTGCTCGGACATCCAGGGCGTCCTGGCCGCCCGGGTCAGCGGGCTCCCGCTGTCCGACTTCCTGGCCGAGCGGATCTTCGAGCCCCTGGGCATGACCGACACCGGCTTCGCGGTCCCGCCCGCCGACCTGGGCCGCTTCACCGGCTACTACCGGGCCGGGAGCGCCGAGCGCGGCGGGCTGGAGCAGGTCGACGCCCAGGACGGCCAGTGGAGCGCCCCGCCCGTGTTCCCCTCCGGGGCGGGCGGCCTGGTCTCGACCGTCGACGACGTGTACGCCTTCGCCCGGATGCTGCTCGCCGCAGGGACGCTCGACGGCCGCCGCGTCCTGTCGCCCGCCGCCGTACGGCGGATGACCACCGATCACCTCACCCCGGTCCAGCGCGAGGGGAGCCGGCTGTTCCTGGTCGGCCAGGGCTGGGGCTACGGCGGCTCGGTCGACGTCGCACCGGACGAGCCGTGGAACGTGCCGGGCCGGTACGGCTGGGTCGGCGGCACCGGCACGGCTTCGCACATCGTCCCCTCCACCGGCACGGCCACGATCCTGCTCACCCAGCTGGAACTGGCCGGCCCCAGCCCGCTCCCCGACGCCATGAACGACTTCTGGCGGTACGCGGCGAACGGCTGACCCCCGTACCGGGCTTGTCGGCGGGCTTGTCCGGCGGGCACCAGGGCGCCGGGGCCGTTTCTGACGGGCCGGTCCCGCGCCGTACGCCCTGCGGTACGGTCGAAGCATGTCCAAGTCGGTGACGATCCGGGTCGACGACCATCTGCACGCGCTGCTGAAGGAGCGCGCGGCGGCGGAGGGGTCGACGGTGACCGCGCTCATCACGCGGGCGGCGTACGAAGCGGTGCGCGATCCACGGCTGGAGGGCGCGGCCGAGGTCTTCCGCTCCTTCATCGCCGAACAGGGCGACGCCTTCGACGCGGCCTTCCCCGACGACGCCCCCGGGCGGGGAGACACCTCGGGGCGGGCCGCCTGACGGTGGAGTTCCACATCGACATCCGCTGGCTGCTCGAACGCCAGACGGAAGTGCTGCCCAAACAGCCCACGGTCCACGACTTCTCCAGCCTGGTGGCCGCCGTCGGCCGCCACCGCGTCAACACCCCCCGGGTGGAGGCGACCGTCGACAACTCCTGGCGCGCCGGGGCCCTGATGCACGCGATCATCCGGCTGCGCCCGCTGCCCGCCCGCAACGCGCTCTTCGGCGCGGCGGTGGTCGTGGCGTACATGAACGCGGCGGGCGAAGGGCTGGACGCCCCCTACGGCGCCCTCATCGACCTCGCCCGCGACATGGACGCGGGCCACACCGACGCCTACGACGCGGCCGACCGGATACGGTCCTGGCGGATCTGACCGTCGCCCGTTTGGCCGGAATGGCACCGTTGCCCCTGGGGAGCGTGGTGCGCCAGCGTGTGGGGGCATGGATCGTGACACCGTCGGCCCGGCCGCGAGCTCCCTCTCCCGTCGTCAACTGCTCGCGGCGGCCGGTGCGGCCGGGGCCGTCACCGCCGTCGGGACGGTCCCCGCGGCGGCCCGTGGACGGCATGGGACCTCCTTGTCGTTCAGCGCGGCCACCAACGGTTCCGCGAGCCTGTCGCCCGCCGGGGACCGGCTGGTCGCCGAGGTCCAGAGCGTGCTGTGGTCGCTGCCCCGGCACGGCGGCGAGGCCGTGCCGCTCACCCCGGCCGGGCTCGAACCGGTGCGGCCCGTCCACTCGCCCGACGGCTCGCTCATCGCCTTCTGTGCCTATCAGGGTGGCGGTTACCACGTGTGGACCATGCGGCCGGACGGCTCGGACGTGCGCCGGCGCACCGACGGGCCGTGGGACGACCGGGGGCCGGCCTGGTCGCCCGACGGGACGCGTATCGCCTTCGCCTCCGAGCGCGCGGGCGACCCCGTGGCGGGCAGCGCCTACCGCGTCCATGTGCTGGACCTGCGCACCGGCCATCTCACCCGGCTGACCGGGCTCCCCGGCCAGGACGGTCCGCTCCAGGACGGCGCCTGGGAGGACTTCGACCCCACCTGGTCGCCGGACGGGACACGCGTCCTGTTCGTGCGCGCCAAGGTCGTCACCACCGCGCTGGGCCTCGGTGTGGAGGCGCGGACAATCGCCGCCGTCGCGGCGGAGGGGACCGGACCCGTCCGCACCGTCCACACGGAGACCGCGGCCGCGCAGGTCATGTGCCCCGCGCCGGCGCCCGACGGCCACCGGCTCGCGTATCTGCGCACCACGCCCGCGCCGAACGGCTCCTGCGTACTCGTCGTGGACGGCGAACCGGTGGCCGTCGCCGGGGACATCGCCCCGGTGCCGCCGCGCTGGACGGCGGCGGGGGAGCTCCTGCTGACCGTCGACGGGCACTTCACCCTCGTACGTCCGGAGCGGCCCGGTGAGGCGGAGGCGATCCCGTTCGAGGGCGTGCTGCCCGTGGAACGGCCGCGGTACCGGGTCAAGGAGTACGACCTCGGCGAGGGCCGGGTGCGCCCGGTGCGGGGCGTCCATCTGCCCGCGCTCTCGCCCGACGGGCGCCACATCGCCTTCGCCGCCCTCAACACGCTGTGGCTGGCGGACACGTCGGGGGGCCGGCCGCCCCGGCGGCTGCGCGCGTCGGCGCCGACGCGCTATCTGCTCGGCCCGGTCTGGACCCGGGACGCAGCGGCGCTGCTCTACACCGACGACCGCGACGGGCTGCTCGGCGTCTACCGCCGGGATCTGGCCACCGGCGAGGAGAGCGCGCTGGCGACGGGCGGCCGGGTGCACCCGGCGCTCTCGCCCGACGGCACACGGCTCGCCTGCTTCGACATGACCGGCCGTCTCCTCCTGCGCGACCTCGCCTCCGGCACCGAACGCGTCCTGGCCGCGCCCCTGGGCGGGGGTGGTCTGCCCGGTCGTCCCAGCTGGTCGCCCGACGGCCGCCATCTCGCGTTCTGCGACCGCAACCGCCTCAACGCGCGCTTCAGGGAGGGCTACAACCTCATCCGGGTCGTCGACACCGGGACCGGCACCGCCCGTCTGCACGCGGTGGCGCCGCACGTCTCGGTCTCCGACCGGTACGACTCGGGGCCCGTCTGGTCGCCGGACGGGCGCTGGATGGCGGTCATCGTCGAATCCGCCCTGTGTCTGCTGCCCGTCTCCCCCGACGGCACCCCGCAGGGTCCGCCGCGCACCCTCACCGACGAGCCCGCCGACCACCCCTCCTGGTCGGGGGACTCCAGGACGCTGCTGTACCTGTCCGGCTCGCGCCTGCGGCTCATCGGCGTCGGCGGCGGGCCCGCGCGCACCGTGCGGGTACCGCTGGAGGCGCGCCGGCCCGCGCCCGCCGACACCGTGGTGCACGCCGGGCGGCTGTGGGACGGCACCGGCGAGCGGGTCCGGGACGACGTCGACATCGTCGTACGGGACGGGCGCGTCGCCTCCGTCGAGCCGCACCGCGGCGGCCGGGGCGCGCTGCGCCGGATCGACGCTTCGCGGCGTACGGTCGTGCCCGGACTGTGGGACACCCACACGCACCCCTGGCAGAGCACCTACGGCGGCCGTCAGACGGTGGGCCAGCTCACCTACGGGATCACCACGGCCGTCTCCCTGGGCGGGTTCGCCCACGAGCAGGCCCGGATCCGGGAGGCGGTCGCCGCCGGGCAGCTCGCCGGGCCCCGGCTGCTGACCACGGGGGAGCTGCTCGACGGCTCCCGGGTGGCGTACAGCATGGGGCGCGCCCATCGCACCCGGGACGGGCTGCGGCGGTCGCTGGAGCGGGCCGCCGCGCTCGACTGGGACTTCGTCAAGACCTATGTCCGAGCGCCGGGTTGGGTGATGGAGGAGGCGGCACGGTTCGCCCACGAACGCCTCGGGGTGCGCGCCGGAAGTCATCTGCTCTCGCCCGGCGTCCAAGTGGGCCAGGACCTGACGACCCATCTCCAGGCGACCCAGCGCGCCGAGTCCGGGCACGCCACCACCGCGTCGGGACACGCCTACGAGGACGTGGTGGAGATCTACTCGGCGCGCGGGGTGAACTTCGCGCTCATCGCCACCCCGTTCACCTCGGCGCCCCTCATCGGGGCCGACCCCGGGCTCGCGGCGGATCCCCGGGTCACCGTCGTGATGCCGCCGTGGGACGCCGCGGCGGTGCGGCAGTCGGCGGCGGCGCCGCCGACCGGGGCCCAGCTCGCCACCCTGCGCACCGAGACGGACGTCTACCGCAGGGTGCTGGCGGCGGGCGGCCTGGTCGCGCTCGGCACGGACGCGCCGATCGTGCCCGTGGGCCTCTCGCTGCACCTGGGGCTGCGCGCGCTGCACCGCGGCGGGCTCTCCCCGGCGGCGGCCCTGCGCACCGCGACCGTGCTCCCGGCCCGGCTCTTCGGGGTCGAACGGCACCTCGGCACCGTGGAACAGGGGAAGATCGCCGATCTGACGGTGGTGGACGGCGATCCGTTCGAGGACTTCGACGCGATGGTGCGGACCGTCTCCGTGCTGCGGGGCGGAATGCCGTACGAGACCGAGGAGCTGGTGGCCGCCTTCGATCCGCCGGAGCGTCACATGGACGCCGACGCCGACGAGGCGTGGCTGTCGGTGGGGCGGCTGATGCGGCGCGGCGGATGCTGCGACATGGAGGCCGGACCGCTGCCGGGGTGAGCGCGTCCGGCGGTCAGCGGCTCGCGGCGACCGCCGCCACGACGGCGTGCGTCAGCCGCGTGACGTAGGCGTCGTCGGTGGGGCCGCCCGCCGCCAGCACGCGGAAGTACAGCGGCGCGCCGAACAGGTCGGTGGCCAGGGCCGTGTCGGTGCCGGGCGGCAGTTCGCCGCGGAGCGCCGCGCGGTCCAGGAGGGTGGCGACGGCCGCCCGGCGCGGCCCGAGGACGGCCAGGTGCAGCGCCTCGTGGAGCGAGGCGCTGCGGGCCGACTCGGCCAGCAGGTCGGGGATGATCCGGCCCACCAGCGGGTGCCGCAGCGCGCGCAGGGTCTCGCGGAGGAACCGCTCGACGTCGCCGTGGAGCGACCCCGAGTCGGTGGTCGTCGGGATGTGGGCGGCCGCCGCCTCCGAGACGAGTTCGACGACCATGGTCTCCTTCGACGGCCAGCGGCGGTAGAGCGCGGCCTTGCCGACACCCGCGCGGCGGGTCACGGCCTCCATGGACATCCGCGCGTACCCGGACTCCGCCAGCTCCTCGAACATCGCGCGGCGGATCGTCTCGGTCACGGACCCGCGCAGCACCCCCGCGCCCGCGGGCGGGCGGCGCCCGTCGTCGTCGCGGCGCCCGTCGTCGTCAGGGGTGGCGGCCATGATCGGAGACTAGCACGGAACGGAACGGTTGCGTTCCGTGAATGGCGGGTGTACGTTCGCGGCCTACGAGCCGGAACGGTTCCGTTCCGTCCGTACGGTCGGGAGGGCGCGGCCCTCCACCTCCACCAGCGGTCTTCGACCGGCCAGAGGGGCGGGGACATCCGATGCTGTCCGACATCGCCGTCGTCCAGGGGGCCCGCACCCCCGTGGGCCGCTTCAAAGGGGCGCTGCGGTCCGTCCCGGCGCACCGGCTCGGCGCCCTGGTCGTCCGGGAGGCGCTGCTGCGCGCGGACGTCGATCCGGACAGTGTCGACGAGGTCGTCCTCGGCTGCGTCGGGCAGGTGGGGCCGGACGCGTTCAACGCGCGGCGCGCGGCCCTGGCCGCCGGACTGCCGACAGGGGTCCGCGCGTACAACGTCAACCGGCTGTGCGGCTCGGGCCTCCAGGCCGTCTGGTCCGCGGCCCAGACGCTCGCGCTGGGCGAGGCTCAGGTGATGGTGGCCGGCGGCAACGAGTCGATGACCCGTCAGCCGCTGCTCGACTACGGCGACCGCGCCCCCGGCGAACTCCCCGGAGAGCCCCGGATCGACGGCACGTTCTCGCTGGTCACCGACCCGTTCTCCCAGGGCCCGATGGGGCTCACGGGGGAGGCGGTGGCCGCGCGGTTCGCCATCTCCCGGGCGCGGCAGGACCAGTGGGCCGCCCGCAGTCAGCGGCGGGCCGCCGAGGCGCTGGCCGAGGGCCGGTTCACCGCGCAGACCATTCCCGTACCCACCCCGGACGGCACCGTCGAACAGGACGAGCACCCGCGCCCCGGCACCACCGTGGAGCGCCTCGCCGGGCTCGACCCCGCGTTCACCCCGGGAGGCACGGTCACCGCCGGGAACTCGGCCGGGATCAACGACGGGGCCGCCGCCGTGGTGCTGACGCGCGGCGCGGAGCTGGGCGCGGGGGCCGTGCCCCTGTGCTGGCTGCGCGATGTGGTGGTCACCGCCCTGGAGCCGGAGATCATGGGCTTCGCGCCCGCCGGAGCCGTCAGGAAGCTGCTGCGGCGCGCCGGGCTCGACGCCGGGGACATCGCGGTGGTGGAGCTCAACGAGGCGTTCGCCGCCCAGGTCCTCGCCGTGGTCGACGACCTCGGGCTGGACCCGGAGCGGGTCAACCCCAACGGCGGGGCGATCGCGCTCGGTCATCCGGTCGGCGCGACCGGCGCGATCCTGCTCCTCAAGGCCGCGCACGAACTGCGCCGCACCGGCGGGCGGTTCGCCGTCGTCGCGCTCTGCGTCGGCGGCGGCCAGGGCATCGCCGCGCTAGTCGAGAACCCGGAGGCGTGACGATGGGCGAGTACGCCTGGTATCCCGGCCGGGAGCTGACCGAGCACAGCAACGTCGCCCGGTTCTGCCGGGCCCACGGCCTGGACGGCTACCGGGCGCTGCAGGCCCGCTCGGTCGCGGACCCGGAGTGGTACTGGACGGCCGCCGCCCGGGACATCGGCATCGTCTGGCACGAGGAACCGCTGCGCGCCCGCGACGGGCGCGGCGGGATCGCCGCCACCCGCTGGTTCCCCGGCGGGCGCACCAACCTCGTCGACTCCTGTCTGGAACGCCAGGTGCGGCGCGGGCGCCCGGACGCGGCCGCGCTGCGGTGGGAGCGTGAGGACGGCACGCGCGGCCGCCTCGGCTACCGCGAGGCGGCGCGGCTCAGCGCCCGGGTCGCGACGGGACTCCGCGGCCTGGGAGTGGGGGAGGGGGACCGGGTGGCGGGATATCTGCCGCCCGGCCCCGAGGCCTTCCTGCTGCTCTTCGCCTGCGCCCGGATCGGCGCGGTCCTCGTCCCCATGTTCTCCGGCTTCGGCACCGACGCCCTGGCGGTGCGCCTCGCCGACGCCGGGGCCCGGGTGCTGGTCACGGCCGGGGCCACCACCCGGCGCGGGAAACGGTACGAGATGCTGCCGGTCGCCCGCGCCGCGGCGGAGAAGGTCCCGGACGTGGCCCACCTGGTGGTCGTCGCCGACGAGCCGCCCGGCACCGCGCCGCCGCCCGCCGCGGCCACCACCACCTGGCGGGCGCTGACGGAGGCCGAGCCCGCCGAGACCGTCCCGCTGGCGGCCGGGGCGCCCTTCCTCCTGCTGTACACCTCCGGCACCACCGGACGCCCCAAGGGCGCCGTCCACACCCACGGCGGGTTCCCCGCGCAGGTCGGCTCCGAGGTCCGCTACAACCTCGATGTGCGCCCCGACGACGTCGCGTTCTGGGTCACCGACCCGGGGTGGGTCATGTTCGCGCTGGTCGTGATCGGCTGCACCCTCGCGGGCGCCTGCGTCCTCGCGTACGAGGGTGCCGTCGACCACCCCGGCCCGGAGCGCCTTCAGCGCCTCCTGGAGGAGCACCGGGTCAGCGTCTTCGGCAGCTCGCCCAGCCTCGCGCGCGCCCTGATGGCCACCGGCGCCCCGGGACCCGCCGCGCCACGGCTGCGCATCCTCGGCTCCACCGGCGAGCCCTGGACCGAGGACGCCTGGCGCTGGTACTTCGAAGAGGTCGGCGGCGGCCGCTGCCCCGTGATCAACATCAGCGGCGGTACGGAGGTGGGCGGCTCGCTCCTGGCGTCCGCGCCCACCGTCCCGCAGACACCGTGCGGCTTCACCGGGCCGTGTCTCGGCATCGACGCGGCCATCGAGGACGCGGACGGCGCCGAAGTGGGCGAGGGCGAGCCGGGCGAGCTGGTGGTGCGCCAGTCCTGGCCGGGCATGACCCGGGGGCTGTGGCGCGCGCCCGAGCGTTTCGCCCGCACCTACTTCGGCCGCAGACCCGGCCGCTGGTCCCACGGCGACCTGGTGTCCCGCTCCGCCGGGGAGTGGTTCGTGCACGGCCGCCTCGACGACGTGATGAAGGTGGCCGGTAAACGGCTCGGCCCCCACGAGGTCGAGGAGGCCGTGCTGAAGGACCCCGCCGTGGCCGAGGCGGCGGCGGTCGGGGTGCCGCACCCGGTGAAGGGCGAGGCGCTCTGGTGCTTCGTGGTGCCCGCGTACGGAACGCTGTCGGCGCCCGAGACCGAGCGGATCCGGGGGCGCGTGGCGGAGGCGCTCGGACCCGCCTTCCGGCCGAGCAGGGTGGTCGCCCTGCCCGAACTGCCGCGCACCCGCACCGGCAAGGTCATGCGCCGCCTCATCCGCGACTGCGCCACCCGGGACGCGCCCGGCGACCTGTCCACCCTCGCCAACCCGCACAGCCTCCAGGCGCTGCGCGCCGCCCTCCACGAGGCGGCCGACGGCTGAGGAGACACCGGACCGGCCGCCGCGCCTCGACGGCGGCCACGGCCAAGGGAGTTCCATGCCGACGATCGACATTCTCCTGCCCGGCTTCGCCATCGACACCGACCAGGGCTACCCCGCCTTCTGCGGGGTCTTTCTCGTCCGGGGCGCCGACGCCACCGGCCGCCCCCGCACCGTCCTGGTCGACGCGGCCCATGTCGGGCGGCGCCCCCATCTGTGGGCGGCGCTCGCCGCCCACGGCCTGACGGCACGGGACATCGACACCGTGGTGCTCACCCACGCCCACTGGGACCACGTACAGAACATCGACCTGTTCCCCCGCGCCGAACTCCTCCTCCACGGCGACGAACGCCGCTACGCCCACGCGCCGCACGCCAACGACTGGGCGACCCCCGCCTGGACCGGGCTGCTCCTGGAACAACTGCCCGTCCGCGAGGTGGCGGACGGCGAGGAGATCATGCCCGGCGTCAGCGTCATCGCCCTGCCCGGCCACTCGCCCGGCAGCATCGGAGTCCTGGTCGACACCGACGCCGGGGTGGCCGCGATCACCGGCGACGCCCTGCACTTCGCGTACGTGGCCACCACCGGCCGCAACCCGCTGGTCTTCTGGGACGCCGACCTCGCGGCCCGCAGCATCGACCGGGTGATCCGGGAGGCCGATGTCATCTACCCGGGCCACGACCGCCCCTTCCGTCTCACCGCGGACGGCGCCGTCGACTACCAGGAGCCGTTCGCGCTCACCCTCACCGGGCTGCGCCCCGACACCCAGGGGCTCGCGTTCGCCGACGGCACCTCGCGCCCCCTGTGGGTCATGCCCGGCGTGGCCGAGCAGCGCGCCCTGTACGAGAAGAACGCCGAGGAGGCACGGCGGCGCATGGCGGGAGTGCCGCGCGTGGTGGGGCCTCGGTGAGACGGCCTGCCCGACGGCGGCCTGTCGGACCGGGGCCCGTCGGACCGGGCCCCGTCAGACCGGGGCCTGTCGGACCGGGGCCCGCCGGGCTTCGGCGAGCAGCCCGGTCAGGGAGCGGTTGAGCTCCTCGAAGAACGGCTCGGGGGCCTCGCGGGGGAAGAAGTGCCCGCCCGGCACCGTCGTGAGCCGGAACTCGCGCGCGTACCGCTCCCAGGCGTACACCGCACCGGCGTCCACGAGCGCGTCGTCCGCGCCCGCGAAGGCCCGGATGTCGAGCGGCAGCCGCTGCCCCGCCTCGTCCGGGTCCGGCAGCCCCGCCTCCCGGTGGCTGGCGCAGATCCGCAGGTCGTCGCGGACCACGGGCAGCAGCGCGCGCAGCCAGTCGGGCCGGCCGAGGAACTGCGGGTGCAGCCCGCCGACGTCCACCAGCAGACGGGCGAGGTCCGCGTCCCCGTACAGATCGGCCGGAGGCAGCGGCGGGGTGAGGTGTGGCGCCCCGTACGCGCCGACGAACACGGCGAGCGGTGCCCGGCCGCCCGCCCGCATCCGGGCGGCCACCACCGCGAAGGCGAGCAGCGCCCCCATGCTGTGCCCGTACACCGCGTACGGCCGGTCCAGCCACGGGGCGAGTTCGCCGGCGAGGGCCCCGGCCGCGGTCCCCGCGTCCTGGAACCGCGGTTCGCGCAACCGGGACTCGCGGCCGGGCAACTGCACCGGCAGGACGTCGACGCCCGCCGCCACCCGGTCCCGCCAGGGGCCGAAGAACGAGGCGCCGCCGCCCGCGTGGTGGAAGCAGAACAACCGCAGCGGCGCGTCCTCGCGCGGCGCCCGGACGAGGCACCGCGGGGCCGTGGCGGGCGGGTTCACGCGCGCACCACCTCGTACATCTGCCGGAAGGTCGCGGCCTCCAGGAGACCGGCCACCGGGATGCGGCGGCCGGTGACGCTCTCCACCACGGTGACCAAACGCAGCAGATGGACCGAGTCCCACTCGGCCACTTCGTCCAGTGGCCGGTCCAGGTCCTCGGGGGTGAGGCGGATGCCGAGTTCGTCCTCCAGGAGCGCGCGGAACCCGGTGGTGTCGGCGATGGCGGTGGCGGTCATGGTCAGCTCTCCTCGAAGGCGGTGCGCAGCCGCAGATGGGCGGGAGCGGGCGGGATGTCGCGCAGGGCGTGGCGGAAGACCACGGTGGTGGGGTCGTCAGGGGCCACGCCCGTGGGGACGAAGCCGTGGTCGGGATAGAAGGAGGAGAAGGCGGCGTTGCGCGAGGTGGGCCGGTGGCGGGCCCGCGCGCCACGGGCGCCGGAGGCGGCCGCGTGCTCCAGGACGGCCGCCAGGCAGGCGCTCTCGATGCCGCGCGAGAACACCCGGCAGCTCAGCACGTAGTTGTCGATGTGCAGGTCCTGTGCGTCGCGGCGCAGGAACACCGCGCCCACCAGGCCGTGGTCGCCGAACCGGTCGCGGGCGTGGACGACGAGCACCGTGCGGTCGGGGCCCTCGGCCCACTCCCGCACCTGCGGCAGTTGCAGCCGTTCGGGGGCGAGGTGGAACTGGTTGGTGCGCAGGGTGAGCTGGGAGACCCGGGGCAGCTCCGCGGGCTCCGGCGGGCGGACCGTCACCTCGATGCCGAGGCCGTCGAGGTAGTCCTGGTAGGAGCCGACGTCCTCGCGGAACTCCTGGCGCCGGGCCTCCGTGCGGTAGCGCCCGGCCCGTGCGCGGTCCTCGTCGGTCAGAACGGGCAGGTCGAACCAGCCGTCCGCGAGCAGCGCGGCCGGGTGCAGGGCCGGTTCCTCGTCGACGCGGACCACCGCGACCTGCGGCAGCTGCTCCCGTACCAGACCGCACTCGAAGGTGCTGTCGTCGACGAAGACGAAGCTGTCCAGACCGAGCCCGAGCCGCTCGGCGATGTCGCGCAGATTGTCGTGCTTGGCCGACCAGTTGGCGTTGACGCGGACGAAGTCGTCCTCGCGCAGCAGCATCGAGGGGTGGTCGCGCAGCGCCCGGCGCACCTGGTCGTCGTCGTTCTTGCTGCTGACGGCGAGCAGGACGCCCTGGGAGCCGAGCTGGACGAGCACCCGCTGGAACTCGACGAACGCCTCGCCCCGGAAACCGCCGCCGAGTTCGACGCCCTCCTGGCCGTCCTCACCGAGCACACCGCCCCACAGCGTCCCGTCCAGATCGAGGACGAGGCACTTGCGGGTCCGGCCGAGCAGCCCGGTGACGAGGTGGCCGACATCGCGGGCGTAGGCCGCCAGCAGGCCCTCGGCGAGGCGCGCCTTGGCGTACAGGCCGGTGCGCGGCTCGTACGCGGCGGTGCCCCGGGCGGCCAGCGGGTCGAGGTCGACGACGATCACCCCGGGGTGCTCCTCGGCGAGGGCGAGCAGGCCGCCGTTGAACTCCCGCCACACGACACCGAGCCGGGCCCGGGAGCGCAGATCGACGAGCTGACGGGCGTGGCCGTGCAGCAGCGGCACTGTGTTGAGGACCAGCGGCCCGCGCCCGGCGTCCTGGTGGGCGCGGACGGCCCGGCCGAGCAGCGCGAGCCGGGACCGGGCCGCGGCCTCCACGTCCTCGACCCGCCAGGGCAGCGGCACCTCCTCGAAGACGGTGTGCGCGTCCAGCAGGCACAGCGTGAGGCGGGGCCGGGGGCCGCCCGGGGAGCCGGGGCCCAGCAGATCCGCCAGATACGAGCCGTACGGCGAGAGCACCGGGTCGAGGAGCAGCCCGTGGCGCGCCAGCTCCGCGGTGAGCGGGGCGAGGAGCGGGGCGATGGTGGACTGGCCGGTCACGGCGACGGTGACCACCGGCACGTCCGGGTGGTGGCGGGCGACGTCCTCGCGGTCGAGCCGGGCGAGCAGTTGCCCGGCGGCGGGCAGCTGGGCCTCGGGCAGCCGGGCGAGCAGGGTCCGCACCGAGGGGTAGTCGGCTTCGAGGCGCCCGGCCGCGTACAGGCCGCGCAGGGTCCGCAGCGCCTCCGGGTCGAGCCAACTGCTCGCGCTGTTCCGGGCGTTGAGGGGTTCGGTGGTGGTCATGCACGCTCCAGGGCGATACCGGACTTGATCCACTTGCTGGACTCCACGGCCACGGTGACGGCGCGCCCGCCGCCCTTCCACTGGCCGAGCAGTTCGGCGAGCTGGAGGAAGGGCAGCGCGTTGCCGTTGTTGCCGACGTTGCGCACCACGTTGACGCGCCGGGCGAGCGGGGCGGGCATCGCCTCGGAGATGCGGTCGCTCATCCGGCCCGAGAGCTGGGGCGGAAGCAGGTAGTCCACCTGGTCCGCGGTCCAGCCCACGTCCCCGATCAGCTCCCAGAACATCTGGGTCGCGAGCACCGGCACGGCCGCCTCGATCGCCTTGTAGTCCTCGCTGACCGCGGTGCGGCCGCTGTGCCGGTCGCCCAGGCCGAACCAGTCGATGACCTGCCCCGGGGCCTTGCCCAGGCCCACCAGGCGGTTGAGGACCTGGCGGATCTCGACGCGCTCCCCGAAGGACTCGGTGCTGAGCACGGCCGCGCCCGCCCCGTCGCCGAAGAGGATGTAGTTGACCAGCTCGGCGGGGGTGCGCGAACCGGCGTCGAAGTCGGTCTCCAGATGCTTGGCGCAGACGTCCCCGCCGATCACCAGGATCGTCGAGCAGCGCCCGGCGAGGAGCAGGGTGCGGGCCACGTCGAGCGCCTGCACGGCCCCGGCGCAGCCGGACTGGAGCTGGTAGGTGGGGACGTTGTCGATGCCGAGCCGGTCCGCCACCAGGTTGACGGTGGCGGGCATCAGCTGGTCCGGGGTGGCGGTGCCCATGACGACGCAGTCGATGTCGACCGCCTCCAGACCCGCCGCCGCGAGGGCCCGGTCAGCCGCGGTCGAGGCGATGTCCGCCAGGGAGTGGCGGACCCGGCCGGTCTCCAGGTCGACGGCGAAGTGCCGGCCGACGTTGCCGATGAACAGCTCGGCCCACTGCTCGTCCACGCCGACGAGCTTGGCCAGGGTGGCGTTGTCCACCGGTTCGCCCGGCAGACAGGTGCCGACCGAGACCAGATGGGCGACGGGTGCGGGTGACGGGCTCATGTGCGCGGTCCTTCCGGGATGGACGGCTCGGTGGCCGCCGCGGAGGCGGCCGGGACGAGCAGGCGCTCGGTGAGATAGCGGTTGAGGTCGCCCACGGTCTCCAGGCTGGCGAGCAGCTCTTCGACGGGCAGACTGCCGAGCTCGGGCAGCTCGTTCTCGACGCGGGTCTTGAGCTCCATGACCTGGATCGAGTCGAAGCCGAGGTCCTCGGCGAGGCGGGAGCGGTCCCGTACCGCCGAGGGGGCGTGGCCGCCGATCCGGCACACCAGGCGGTGGGTGACCTCCGCCACCCGGTGGGGGGCGCCACCGCCCGTCGGCGCCGGTGTGAGGTCCGTTGCCGGGGTGCCGGGCGCCGCCTCCCGGGCGGGCGGGCGGGGCGCGGGCGGTTCGGGGGCGGTGGCCGAGCGCCAGGAGCGGAAGCTGTCGTCGAAGACGTACGGCGGCAGCCGGCGCGGCACACGGTCCGCCTCCGGGTACAGGCTGTCCCAGGTGGGGTCGGCGCCCGTGCTCCACAACTCGCCGAGCAGGTGGTGCAGCGGGTGGCGGGGCGCGCGTTCGCCCGGGTGGGCGGCCACGCAGTGCACCGGATCCGCGTCGGCGGGCCGAAGCCGGGCGAGCAGGGGGGTGAGCACGGCGCGCGGACCGATCTCCACGACGTGGGTCACGCCCGAGGCCAGCAGCTCGGCGGCGGCGTCGGCGAACCGTACCGGCGCGGTGAGCTGGCGCGCCCAGTACGCGGCGTCCATGCGCTCCGCGTCGCCCATGACCCGTCCGTACACGGTGGAGAAGACCGGTACCGCGGGCGCGCTCACCGCCACGCCCGCACCCTCGGCCCGCAACGGCCCGACGGCCGGCCGCATCAGCGGGGAGTGGAAGGCGTGCGAGACGGTCAGCGGGCGGGCGGTGACGCCGCTGCCCGCCAACTCGGCGCGCAGCCGGGCGAGTTCGTCGAGATCACCGGCGACGACGGTGGCGCGCGGGCCGTTGACGGCGGCGACGCACACCCGCCCGGCGTCACCGAGCAGGGCCAGCGTCTCCGCCTCGGACAGGGGTACGGAGAGCATGCCGCCGCCGTCCGGCAGTGCCTCCATCAGCGCCCCGCGCCGGGCGACCAGGCGGGCCGCGTCGGCGGGGTCGAGCACCCCGGCCGCGCAGGCGGCGGCGAACTCGCCGATGCTGTGGCCGATGACGGCGGCGGGCCGGATCCCGGCGTCGGCCAGGGCGCCCGCCATCGCGTACTCGACCGCGAAGAGCGCGGGCTGGGCCAGGCCCGTGCGGTGCACCTCGGCGTCGCCCTCCAGGACCGCGTCGCGCACCGAGCGGCCGACGTGGACGGCGAGCAGGCCGTCGATCTCGTCGAGGAGGCGGGCGTAGACGGGGGAGGAGGCGTACCAGGAGGCGGCCATACCGGGGTGCTGGGCGCCCTGGCCGGTGAACGCGAACGCCACCGCGGGCGCCGTGCGCCGCACCCCGCCGTCCTCGTCGTGGGTGCGCCCGGCCGCCTTGCGCAGCCCCGCCACCAGGGCCGCCAGGTCGCCCGCGGTGACGGCGACGCGGTGCGGCAACCGGGACTTGACCCGGTTGCTGGTCCAGCACAGCTGGGCGAGCCGGTCCTCGGGCTGCCGGGCCAGCGCGTCGGCCTGGGCCAGCAGATTGGGGCCCAGCTGACGTGCCGAGCGGGCCGAGACGGTGAACACGCCCGGCACCCGCGCGCCGGAGCGGTGGACGGCGCGCGGCGGCGAGGCGAGCACGGCGTGCGCGTTGGTGCCGCCCATGCCGAAGCTGCTGACGGCGGCGTGCACCGTGCCGGACGGCAGCCGCAGCGGGGACCTGAGCAACGTCAGGCGCCGGTCGGGGAGTTGGAGCCGGGGGTTCTCGTCCTCGGCGAAGCGGCTGGGCGGCACGGTGCGGTGGTGCAGCGCCAGCACGGTCTTGACGACCCCGGCGATCCCGGCCGCGCCCTCGGCGTGCCCGAAGTTGCTCTTGACCGAGCCGAGGGCGACGCTGCCGCCGGTGCGGCCACGGGTGAGGTGCCCGAGCGCCTGCGCCTCCATCATGTCGCCGAGCAGGGTGCCGGTGCCGTGCGCCTCGATGAAGCCGATGTCGTCGGCGCCGACCCCGGCCGCCCGCCACACCCGCTCGATGAGCTGCTGCTGGGCCCACCGGTTGGGCGCGGTGATGCCGTTGCTGCGGCCGTCCTGGTTGACGCCGGTGCCGCGCAGCACGGCGTAGACGGGCTGGCGGTCGGCGAGTGCGTCGGCGAGCCGGCGCAGGACCAGGACGGCGACGCCCTCGGCGCGGCCGATCCCGTCGGCCGAGGCGCTGAACGGCTTGCAGCGGCCGTCCGGCGCGGACAGGCCCGCCTGGGTGTAGAAGATGTTGAGGACCGGCGTCATGATCAGGTTGGTGCCCCCGGCGAGCGCGTAGCCGCAGTCGCCCGCCCGCAGCGCGCCGGCGGCCAGGTGCAGGGCGACCAGCGAGGACGAGCAGGCCGTGTCGACGGCGAGGCTGGGACCCTTCAGGTCCAGGTGGTACGAGACGCGGTTGGCACCCATGAAGTAGCCGTTGCCGGAGCCGTGCCGGGCGGTGATCCGGTCGTAGTCGGCGAGCTGGAGATGGGCCCACTCGTTGGCCATCACCCCCACGAACACGCCGGTGTCGGTGCCCGCCAGGTCCTCGGGGGCGACCGTGGCGTCCTCCACGGCCCGCCAGGAGCACTGGAGCAGGAGCCGCTGCTGCGGGTCCATGGCGGCCGCCTCGCGCGGGGAGATCCCGAAGAAGGCGGGGTCGAAGGCGTCCGGGTCGTCGATGAACCCGCCGCGTACCGTGTTGGAGCGGCCGGGGGGCCGGGCCTCGCCGGGGGCCACCGCCTCGTCGAGCCGGTAGCGGTCGGCCTCCCAGCGCTCCTCGGGGACGCGCCGGGTGCCGTCCCGGCCCTCCATCAGGAGCTTCCAGAACTCGCCGGCGTCCCGGGCCCCGGGGAAGCGGCAGTCGAGCCCGACGACCGCGACCGGTTCGGGTGCGCTCATGAGGCGGCCCCGGCGTCCCCCACGGCGAGCAGCTCGGCCAGGTGCCCGGCGATGGCGCGTACCGTCGGGAAGTCGTAGGCGAGGGTCGGCGGGACCGCCAGCAGATGGCGTTCCTCTATCTCGCCGCAGATGCCGATGGCGGCCACCGAGTCGATGCCGTAGTCGGCGAGCGGGGTCGTCGGGTCGATCTCGCGGGCGGGCCGGTGCAGATGGAAGGCCACCCGGTCGATGAGCCACTTCTCCAGGTCGGCGGGGGCCAGGACCGGGGTCTGCGGGCGGATCGCGGTGCGGGTGACGGGGGCGATGGACATGAGGAACCTCTTCCTTGGGGGCGCTCGGTGGGCCGGGCGGGCTCAGCGGCCGGGGGCGGCCAGCGGAGCGGGCTCGGCGCTCTCGGCGGCCGGGGCGACGAGGGCCGCCACCGGCCGTTCCAGGCGCTGGTGGAGTGCGGACAGGGCGCCGTCGAGGAAGAGACGGCGCATCAGGGTGCGCTGGGTCTTGCCGCTGGTGGTCTTGCGGACCGCGCCGGGGCGCACCAGGACCACACTGGCGGCGGGGAGCTGGAACCTGCGGCTGAGCACCGTCTGGACCTGCGCGGCGAGGGCGGGCAGGTCGTGTTCGCCCTGGCGGCTGGGCCGCACCTCCTGCACCACCACGACGTGACCGCGGGTCTCCTCCTCGTCCCCGACGGTGAACACCGCGCCGCCGCCGCGGCGCAGCGCGGGGCCCGAGTCCTGCACGGCCTGCTCGATGTCCTGGGGGTAGAGGTTGCGGCCGTGGTGGATGAGCATCTCCTTGATGCGGCCGGTGACGAAGAGCTCGCCGTCCACCAGGCCGCCGAGGTCGCCGGTGCGCAGGAAGCCCGAGCGGCCGTCCGCGGTCTCGGCGCGGAAGGTCTCGTCGGTGGCCTCGGGGCGGTTCCAGTAGCCGCGCGCGACGGAGGGCCCGCGCAGCCAGATCTCCCCGACCCGGCCGTCGGCCAGCACCTCGTGCGTCATCGGGTCCACGATGAGCACTTCGCTGCCGGCCGGCGCGCCGCAGCCGACGAGGGTCCTGGAGGTGCGGTCGGGGCGGGCGGGGCGCAGCTCGTGCTGCTCCAGCAGATGGGCGTCGACGGCCAGTTCGACGTGGCGGCCCGTGGTGTCCCCGGCGGAGGCGAGCAGGGTGTTCTCGGCCAGGCCGTAGCAGGGGAACAGCGCCTCGGGGCGCAGCCCGTGGGCGGCGAAGCGGGCGGTGAAGGTGCGGATGGTGGCGGCGCGCACCGGCTCGGCGCCGTTGAGCGCGACGCGCAGGCTGGACAGGTCGAGCCCCTCGGCCTGCTCGTCGGTGGTGCGGCGGGCGCACAGCTCGTAGCCGAAGTCGGGCGCGGCGGTGCCCTCGACGCGGTAGTCGTGGATCATCCGCAGCCAGCGGTGCGGCTGCTTGATGAAGGAGACGGGCGACATCTGGACGCTGGTGCCGCCCATCCACAGCGGGTGCAGCGTCATCCCGATGAGGCCCATGTCGTGGTAGAGCGGCAGCCAGCTGCCGGTGACGACCCCGGGCCCGGTCAGCATCGAACGGTGGATGGCCTCCTGGTTGGCGGCCAGGTTGGCGTGCGTGACCATGACGCCCTTGGGGCGGCTGGTGGAGCCCGAGCTGTACTGGAGGAAGGCGATGTCGTCGTCGCGGACCTGGGGCGGGAGCCACAGCGCGCAGTCCTCGCCGTCGTCCTGCGGCGCCAGGCACACCACGTCCCGCTCGCCCGAGGCGGCCAGCCAGGCGGCGAGCGCCTGGCGCTGCTCGGGGACGGTGAGGACCGCGCCGGCCGAGGCGTCCCGCAGGATGCCGCTGACCCGGGCGATGCGCTCGCCCGGCTCGTCCGGCAGCGGCGCCGGAATGGCCGTGCGCCCGGCGTAGAAGCAGCCGAGGAAGGCGGTGACGAACTCCAGGGTGGGCGGGTAGAGCAGCAGCACCGGCCGGTCCGGGTCCCCCGTCGACTCCTGGCGCAGCCGGGTGGCGATCAGCCGGGCGCGGCGGTCCAGTTCGGCGTAGGTGAGCTCCTGGGGCCGCATGGCCCGGCCGTCCTCGTGCAGGTACACGAACGCGGGCCGGTCGGGGTGCTGCTCCGCTCCGGCACGTACGGCCTCGGTCAACGTCCTGTGCATCTCTTCCCCTGTCGCTGGGTCCGGTGTCGCCGGGTCGGGCTGTCGCGGCACCAAGTGCCATCTGTCGCACCATCGTTGGCGGGAAGTGAAAAGGACCTGTAAAGGCAGCCTTGCGGTGCACGTCGCAGCTTCGGGTCTTGCCGCAGCGTGTCGTGGAGGGGGCAAACCGAGCCCGTCTGCGCATACGGGGAGGGCAAGTTGGCACGCAGTGCCGCGCGGCCCCCGGGGCCGTCCGGAGCCGTCCGGATATGAGTCAGGGATGTTTCGATACGGCATTGACTCGATTGGCGGCCGGGTCTAGCGTCGGTGACCGCACAGCGACAGACGGCAGTTCACGCAGCACCCTCTTCCTTCCGAGGAGCGGCATCCGTGACCACTCAGCTCACATCCCGTCCGGCCGAGCAGGACCGGGCCGCCGCCCACCGCTGGTGGGTCCTGGGCGTCCTCGTGGTGAGCCTCCTGCTCGTGGTCCTCGACACCTCGATCCTGAACGTCGCGCTCAAGACGCTCGCCGAGCCCGCACCCCAGGGCCTGGGCGCCTCCTCCGGCGCGCTCCAGTGGTCGGTGGACTCCTACACGCTCGTCTTCGCGGCCCTGCTGTTCAGCACCGGCGTACTGGCCGACCGCTGGGGCCGCAAACGCACCCTGGTGGCCGGGCTCGCCGTCTTCGGCGGCTGCTCGCTCTGGTCCGCCTACGCGGGCAGCGCGGACGAACTCGTCGCCGCCCGCGCGGGACTCGGCGTCGGCGGCGCCCTGGTGATGCCGGCCACCCTGGCGATCATCATGAACGTCTTCCCGCCCGCCGAACACGCCAAGGCCATCGGCGTCTGGGCCGGGGCGGCCGGTCTGGCGGTAGCGGTGGGGCCCATCACCGGCGGCGCGCTCCTGGAGCACTTCTGGTGGGGCTCGGTCTTCCTCATCAACATCCCGATCGTCGTGGTCGGCACCGTCGCCGCGCTGATCGTCGTGCCGGAGTCGCGGGACCCCGGACGCGGCGGCTACGACCCGCTGGGCGTCGCCCTGTCCGTGGCGGGTCTGACGCTGCTGGTGTACGGGGTGATCCAGGGCGGCGAGAAGGACGACTGGGCGGCGCCCCGGGTCTGGGCGACGATGCTCGGCGGGCTCGTGGTCCTCGCGGCCTTCGTCGTCTGGGAGCGACGGGCGCCGCGCCCCGCGCTCGATGTGGCGCTGTTCCGCCTCCCGCGCTTCTCGGCCGCCGTGACCGTGATCGGCCTGGTCTTCTTCGCGCTGCTCGGCGCCACCTTCTTCCTGGTCTTCTATCTGCAGAGCGTGCGCGGCTGGACGCCGCTGGAGGCCGGGTACTGCCTGCTGCCGCTGGCCGTGGCCCAGTTGGCGTGCTCACCGCCCGCGACGCTGGCGGCCCGGCGGATCGGGGTGCGGCCGGTGTGCGCCACCGGGATGCTGCTGACCACCCTGGCCTTCGCCACCGTGGCCACCGTCGACGAGCACACCTCGCTCTGGCTGCTCGAATCCGTCTTCTTCGTGCTCGGCGTGGGCATCGCCTGTGTGATGCCGCCCGCCACGGCCGCCGTGATGTCGGCCCTGCCCCGGCAGCGGGCCGGTACCGGCTCCGCCGTCAACACCACCTTCCGCCAGGTGGGCGGGGCGCTCGGCGTCGCGGTCCTCGGCTCGGTGCTCTCCACCGCCTACCGCTCGCGGATGTCGGGACACCTGGCGGACGTGCCGGACCACCTGCGGGACAGGGCCGGGGAGTCCGTGCAGAGCAGCCTCGCCGTCGCCGACGGGCTCGGCCCGCACGGCGCCGCTCTCGCGGACCACGCCGTCGACGCGTTCGTCTCCGCGATGCACCTCACCGCACTGGTCGCCGCCGGAGTCACCCTCCTCGGCGCCCTCCTCAGCCTGTTCCTGCTGCCCGCCCGTACCCCGGACGGCCACGCGGGAGCGGAGGAAACCGCCGCAGTCCACCACCCCACGGAGGTCTGAGCATGCCCCCACCCGTTCCACCGGAGGCCGAGGGCGCCGCGCCCGCCGGCCTGCGGCCCCTCTCCCCGCCGCCCGGCCGGAACACCGCCCGCGGCGGGCGCCGGCGCGACCCCGCCGCCGACCGCGCGATCCTGGAGAGCACCCTGGGCCTGCTGGGCGAGGGGCGCAGCTTCGGCGCGCTGTCGATGGACCTGGTGGCCCAGCGGGCCGGGGTGGCCCGCGCCACCGTCTACCGCCGCTGGCGCAACAAGGAAGAGCTGGTGCTCGCCGCCCTGAGCAGCCTCGACGTACCCGTCACCCCGTCGCAGGGGCTGCCCCTGCGGGACCGGCTCGTGGACCTGGTCGACCAGATCCGCCACCGAGGCCAGGACACCAATCTGCACCGCCTCCTCGCCGGCCTCCTCGGGGAGGCGGTGCACCGCCCGCAGCTCGTGGAGCGGTACGAGGACACCGCGGTCGCCGCACGGAGGGACGCCATGCGGCAGGTGCTGCGCGACGGGCTCGAGAGAGGGGAGCTGCGCCCCGGACTCGACGTCGACCAGGCCATCGAGCTGCTCACCGGACCGATGCTGGCACGGCTGATCCTGCGTCAGCGGCCCGTGGAATCGGCCGCGTTCGCCGAGGCCATCGTCGACACCTTCCTCGATGGCACCAGGACTCGCCCCACACCCCGGTAGCCCCGGCGCACCACCTGGCCGGGCACCGGTACGCACTGGTCGGCCGCGCGCACGCGCAGGGCCATCCGCCCGCCCCCCGGACGGGCCCCGAACCGCCTCCCCACCAGGAGCCGCACCCATGAAGTTCCTCTTCGACGACCCCGCCTTCGACTACCAGGCCTTACGGGCGGCCGGCTACGCCGACTTCGGCGGCGCGCAGCTCGGCGAGGTGATCGCCGTCGCCTCGCGCATCCCCGACGGGGACACCGACGCCTGGCGGCGCGAGTGGACCGCGCTGGCCGAGCGCGTCCACGGCCTCGCCACCGCGGCCCTCGCCCGGGACCGGAACGTCGACGCCCGGGCCGCCCTGCTGCGCGCCCACACCTACTACCGCACCGCCGAGTTCTTCCTGCGCGACGACCCCCCGCACGACCCGGAGGCGGCGCGGCTGATGCGGCTCTCCAAGGAGACCTTCGCGCAGGCCGCCCAACTGATGGAGCGCCCACCGGAGTTCGTCAGCATCCCGTACGGGGACGGCTCGTTGCCGGGGTACTTCTACCGCGCCGACGACTCCCAGGGACCCCGTCCGACCCTCGTTCACCACGGCGGCATCGACTCCACGCTCGAAGAGGGCTACTTCTTCGTCGCGGCCGCCGCCCAGGCGCGCGGCTACCACTGCCTCTGCTTCGAGGGCCCCGGCCAGGGCTCGGTCCTGCGCGACCAGGGGCTCACCTTCCGGCCGGACTGGGAGGAGGTGGTCACACCTGTCGTGGACTTCGCGCTGGCCCAGCCGGGGGTGGACCCCGAGCGGGTCACCCTGATGGGGACCAGTCTCGGCGGGCTGCTCGCCGTCCGGGCCGCCGCGTTCGAGCACCGGCTCGCCGGGTGCGTGGTCCACGACGCGGTCTGGCAGCTCGGTGACGTGGTGTGGCTGCCGCCGTTCGTCCTGGAGTGGGTGGAGCAGGGCTGCGACGACTTCGCCAACCCGGTGATGTACGGCATCGCCGTCCAGCAGACCTTCACGCGCTGGCTGCTGCGGCAGGCGATGTGGACGTTCGGCGCGCACAGCCCGGCCCAACTGCTGCGCCGGATGCCCGCGTTCAGCCTGGCCGACGTGATCGGGCGGGTGCGCTGTCCGGTCCTGGTGCTCGACGCCGAGGAGGACATGTTCTTCGCCGGTCTGGAACACGCGAAGAAGGTGTACACCGGCCTCAACAGCCCCAAGACGCTGCATGTCTTCAGCGCGGACGAGGGCGGGGGAGCGCACTGCCACTCCGGCTCCATGACCCTCTTCCACGACCGGGTCTTCTCCTGGCTGGCCGAGACGCCGAAGGCCGGGGCCCCCGAGCCCGGACCCGCGCCGTCCGTCTGAGCGCATCCGCTCCCGCGCCCGAGGCGGGCGGTCCCGGTGACACCCGGGCCGCCCGCCTCCGTCGTCCGTATACGGCGCCCGGAATTAGTAATCGAATTCCCGCTGATTGATGGCCGAAATGGCTCGTGGATGCTGCGCTCCAGGTGTTAGCGCCCTTTTAATGGTTACGTAACGACTGCTCGACTACGATGTTTATCGGCAATCGCGTGCATCGTGGGCGCGAGAGCCCGGGGTGAACGGGGAGATCCGAACTAGTTGAATGCCTGGCATGCATTCAAGGGGGTTGCGTCACGTGTCCCTGTCCTATGCACGACCCACTCATCCGCTGCGCTACGAGGTGTTGGGGCGGCTCCGGGTGACCTGCGGCGACGTTGATCTGACGCCGGCGCCACCGAAGATCGCCAAGCTGCTGGCTCTGCTGACGATCCGTGCGGGGGAGACGGTTCCGGGGGACAAACTCATGGCCGAGCTCTGGGAACAGCATCCACCGCGCTGTGCGGCGGCCAGCCTGCGGGTCTATGTGTCCCAGCTGCGCAAGCTGCTCGCCGCCCCCGGCCGCGCTTCGCCGATCGTCACCGTTTCCCCCGGTTACATTCTCGACGTCAGCCAGAACCAACTCGATGTCCGTACCTTCGAGAGGCTGTATGAAAGCGGCCGGGCCCGTTACCTTGCGGCCGACTACCCGGCCGCGTCCGAGTGTCTGAGAAATGCCCTCGCGCTGTGGCGGGGGCCCGTTCTGGACGGCATGTCGGGGTCTTCGGAGATCAGCTCGTTCGCCGCCGTGGCAGACGAGAAACGGCTGAATTGCATCGAGTTGAATATCGAATCCGCCCTGGCGCTCGGCCGCCACCACGCGGTGATAGAGGAGCTCAAGGGACTGGTCGTCCAGCACCCGCTGCGCGAGCCCTTCTACCGGCAGCTGATGGCGGCCCTGTACCGGGTGGGCCGCCAGGGCGACGCCCTCGGCGTCTACCGCAGCGCGCGCCGGGTCATCCGCGAGGAGCTCGGCGTCGAGCCGGGCCCGCCGCTGCGGCTCACCCAGGAGGCCATCCTGCGGGCCGATCCGGCCCGGCTGGAAGCCGTCGGCGTGACCGCCTCGGCACGCTGACGTTCTCCCGGCCGCGCACGCACCGGCCCGGCCGCACGGGCCGGTGCCGCCGGACCGGGCCGAGGGGCGCGGCCGGTGCGGGGCCTCAGAGAACCCGCCGGAGGGAGTCCGGGGTGAGGTCGGCGAGCGCGGGATAGCCGTCCACCGCCATCAGCAGATCCGCCTCCGCGAGGAGTGAGCGCAGGACGTGGACGACCCCGTCCGTACCGCCCAGGGCCAGCCCGTACGCGTACGGCCTGCCGACACCCACGGCCGTGGCGCCCAGGGCGACGGCCTTCACCACGTCCGCCCCGGTGCGCACCCCCGAGTCGAACAGGACGGGCAGGCCCTCGGCCGCCTCGACCACCCCGGGCAGCGCGTCGAGCGCGGGCAGCCCGCCGTTGGCCTGGCGCCCGCCGTGGTTGGAGCAGTAGAGGCCGTCCACCCCGCCGTCCCTGGCGCGCCGCGCGTCCTCGGGGTGGCAGATGCCCTTCACTATCAGCGGCAGTTCGGTCAGTGACCGCAGCCAGGGCAGGTCGTCCCAGGTGAGCGGGTTGCCGAAGAGCTGCGCCCAGCGCCCGGCGGCGGCCCTCGGATCCTCCTCCGGCGTGCGTTCCAGGGCGGCCCGGAAGACCGGGTCGCAGGTGTAGTTGGCCAGGCAGTGGCCGCGCAGCTGGGGGAAGTTGCCGGTGCTCAGATCGCGCGGGCGCCACCCCGTGACCCAGGTGTCCAGAGTGACGACGACGGCTTTGAACCCCGCCGTCTCCGCACGCCGTACCAGGCTCTCGGCCAGCTCCCGGTCGGTGGGCGTGTACAGCTGGAAGAAGCCCGGCGTGGAGCCGAACTCGGCGGCCACCTCCTCCAGGGGGTCGACGCTCAGCGTCGAGGCGACCATCGGGACGCCGGTGCGGGCGGCCGCGCGGGCCGTCGCCAGATCCCCGTGCCCGTCCTGGGCGCAGAGCCCGACGACGCCGATCGGCGCCATGAACAGCGGTGACGGCAGCGTCATGCCGAACAGGTCGACGGTCAGGTCCCGTTCCGCCGCCCCCACGAACATCCTCGGGTAGAGGCCCCACCGCTCGAAGGCCGAGGCGTTGGCCCGCTGGGTGCGCTCATCGCCCGCGCCGCCGGCCACGTACGACCACAGCGACGGTCCGAGCGCCGCCTCGGCCCGGGACTCCAACTCCTCGTAGGTGAACGGGAACCGTGGCACCACACCGCCGAGGCCCTCGAAGTAGATCTCGTTCTGGTAGAAACCGAATGGCTGGTTCATCAAGCGGCCCTCTCCCTCGATCCCCGCCTGTCCGGGCACGCACCCGGGCGCGCACCCCACAGTGCCCCATCCCACGGACGACTCGTGGGTGCAGGCTCAAGGTCGCCCCGAGCCCCGGCAGTTGCCCGGCGATCGGCTCGGCCCGCAGCTCGGCGTCCCGCCCCGCGAGCAGCTCGGCCGGCCGTGCGGTGATCTGCTCGCGGAACCGGTCACGCGGCAGGGTGCGCTCGCCGTCCCGGCCGAGTCGGGCAGCAGGCACAGCCCGCTGACGACGATGGAGGCGCCCAGCCCGTACCCCGTCGCCCGCGGCTCCCGCACCAGCTGCGCGGTCACCAGCGAACCGACGAGCAGGCCGAGGGTGGGCGTCGATGCCCAGCCCCAGGCGGCGCCCGCCCGACGCACCGCGGGACGCCGGACGCACCGCGCGGGACGCCGGGCGCCGGGCGCCGTGCTCAGCCGGACGCCGGAGCCAGCCGTCCCAGTGTCTCGATCACCGCCGCCGACGCCTGGGAGCCCGGCTCGATGAGCGTGTAGTGACCGGTCCCGGGCAGCACCACGCGCTCCGCGTCCCGGTGCGCCGCCAGGTAGTCGGCGAACTGCCCCAGCGGCACCTCCTCGTCCGCCTCCCCGTGCAGCACCACCGTCCGAACCCCCGTCGTCCCCCGGCCCCGCAGCAGCGTGAGCGGGTCGACCAGCGGCAGCCGCGCCGCCACCTCGTCGGGGCCGCCCAGCAGCTGCAGCCCCGCGCCGTCGCTGAGGTCGTCGCGGATCGTGGCCGCCAGGTCCGTGATCGGGGCTAGGCCGAGGACCGCCGCCGGCAGCCGGGTCGTGTACCAGGGCGAACTCTCGGGCAGCAGGCCGCGCGCCCCGGCCCACAGCGCGAGATGGCCGCCGGAGCAGTGGCCCGCCAGCACGAACGGCCGGCCCCGCGGGATCGTGTCCACGGCGAGCGCGATGTCGTCGAAGGTGGCGGGGTAGCCGCCCGCCCCGCCCGAGCGGCGGAAGCCCGGCAGGACCGTGGTGAACCCGTGGCGCGCCAGATGGGCCGCGAACGGGGTCAGATGCATCCGGTCGTAGCGCCAGTAGCCGCCGTGCAGCAGCATCACCAGCGGGGCGTCGGGGTCCTCGGCGGGCCACAGGTCGTACACCTGGTGCGGGTGCGGGCCGTACGTGCGGTGTACGGGGGCCAGCACCGGGCGGATGCCCAGCACCCGGCGCTCCTCCTCCAGCGCGAACGCCGAGGGGCTGCGGCGCGCAGGCGTCTCAGACATGGCTGCGCGCCGTCCAGAGCTCGGGGAAGACCGACCGGCGGGCGCGCTTCTCCAGCCACACCACGCCCGGGGAGCCGCCGCTGCCCGCCTTGGCGCCCATCGCCCGGCGGGTCGCGAGCAGATGGTCGCTGCGCCAGCGCAGCACCAGCTCGGCGACCTCGGTGAGCTCCTCGCCCAGCCGCACCAGCGGGTCGTCCTGCGGCCCCGCGTAGATCTGCCGCCACACCTCCTCGACCCAGGAGTCCGGCTCGTACGCCTCGGTCACGTCCCGCTCCACCACGTGCTCCGGCACGGGCAGACCCCGCCGGTGGAGGAAGCGCAGCACCTCGTCGTAGAGCGACGGCTCGGACAGCGCTTGCTCCAGCTCGGCGTGGACCGCCGGGTGCCCCCGGTGCGCCTGCACCATGGAGCGGGACTTGTCGGCGAGCAGGAACTCCATGTGCCGGTACATCGCCGACTGGAAGCCGGAGGCCTCGCCGAACGCCTCGCGGAACCCGTTGAACTGGGCCGGGGTCAGCGCCGCCAGCGGCGTCCAGGAGTCGTTGAGCGCCCGGTGCGAGCGGCGGCTGCGGCGCAGCGCCTCCATGGCCTGCTCCAGGTCGTCCTTGAGCAACGCGTCCCGCGCCGCGCGCCACTCGTACACGATGAGGGTGAACCACAGCTCCATCACCTGGGTGGTGACGATGAACGCCATCTCGCCCGGATCCTGGGAGAGCGGTCGCTGAAGGGTGGACAGCAGCGAGGCGTGGATGTAGTCCTCGTACGGCGTCGTCCCCTCGAACCGCGTCTGCGGCGCCTCGGCGGCCGAGGGCGGGGCGGGGTCGCTGGTCTGCTCGGTCATGGGTCTCCGTAGGTCGTGGGCGGGCCGGAGGGTCAGGCCGGCATTCCGATGTGGGCGCCCCCGGTCGCGTCCAGCCACTGGCCGGTGACCCAGCGCGCGTCGTCGCTCGCCACGAACGCCACCACGTCGGCGATGTCCGAGGGGCGGCCGATCCGGTTGAAGACGGAGGCGGCGGCGTACGCGTTCAGCACCTCGGGCACCTTCAGCGTCGGGTTGATCTCGGTGTAGGTGAAGCCGGGCGCCACCGCGTTGACGGTGATCCCCCGCGGGCCCAGCTCCGGGGCGAGGGCCAGGGTCAGGGTGTCGAGTGCGCCCTTGGTCATCGCGTACGCGGAGATGTTCGGCATGGCGATCCGGGTGACGCCGGAGGAGATGGTGATGATCCGGCCGCCGTCGCGCAGCCGCCCGAGCCCCTGCTGGATCACGAAGAAGGGGGCCTTGACGTTGACGGCGAAGAGCCGGTCGTACTCCTCCTCGCTCACGTCCGAGATCCGCTTCGGCAGGGTGACGCCGGCGTTGTTGACGAGGATGTCCAGGCCGGGCCGGGCCCCGTACTCCGAGAGCCCCTTGTCGAAGGCGGTCCACAGCGCCTCGGCGTCGCCCGCCACGCCGAGCTCGGCGCGGAGCGCGAACGCCCGCCCGCCCGCCGCCTCGATCTCGGCCACGGCCTCCTCGGCGGCCTCGGTGCGGTATCCGTAGTGGACGGCCACCAGAGCGCCCTCGGCGGCCAGCCGCAGCGAGATCGCCCGGCCGATCCCCCGGCTGCCGCCGGTCACCAGCGCCGTCCGGTCGCTCAGCCTGCCCGTACTGGTCATGCTCCACACTCCTGTGATCTCGGGGGCCGCGCGGTCCTCGCGGCGGCCGGGGAAACGGCCATGCACGTGCTGTGTCCGGGCGCCGGGGTCCGGCGGCGGGGCGTGTCTCAGGCGTCGAAGTCGAGCGCGATCGCGTCCGACTCCGGCCGCGCCCGGCAGGGCAGGGTGTAGCCGGCCGCCAACTCGGCCGGGCCGAGCGCGTACTGACGGTCCATCACCGCGCTGCCGTGGACCACCTTGGCGCGGCAGCTGCCGCACAGGCCGTCGCGGCAGGAGTACGGGGTCTCGGGCCGGGCCCGCAGGACCGCGTCCAGCACCACCCGGTCCTCGGGCCGCATCACCGTCTCGGTGGTGCGGCCGTCCAGCCGGGCCGAGATGAGGCCGGTGCGGCCCAGCGGCTCGGGCGGGGGAGCGGGCGGCAGGCCGCCGCCGGTGGAGAAGAGCTCGAAGCGCACCCGCGCCTCGTCCGCGCCCCACCGGCCGAGCGCCTCACGGACGGTCTTCACCAGCCCCCACGGCCCGCACAGGTAGAAGTGGGTGCGCGCGTCGGGCTCGGCGCCCAGCAGCGCCAGGAGCCGGGGCAGCCGGGCCCCGTCGATCCGGCCCGACAGCAGCTCGCTCCCGCGCTGCTCGCGGGAGAGCACGTGCAGGGCGAAGAACCGGCCGACGTGGGCGTCCTTGAGGTCGGTCAGCTCGTCCGCGAGGAGCACCGACTGGGCGCTGCGGTTGGCGTACACCAGCGAGACCCGGCAGAAGGGGTCCTGGCTCAGGGCGGCCGCCGCCATGCTGAGCAGGGGGGTGATCCCGCTGCCGCCCGCCACCAGCACATGGTGCGCGCCGGGCACGTCCGCCAGGTGGAAGTCGCCGGTGGGCGGGCCGAGTTCGAGGGTGTCGCCGACGGCGAGGCGGGTGGTGGCGTACTCGGCGAAGCCGTCCGCGCCCAGGCGCTTGACGACGATCCGCAGCCCCGCCGGGTCACGGGGCGCAAGGCAGACCGAGTAGCTGCGCCGCAGCTCCCGCCCCTCGGGCCGGTGCCGTACGACCACGTGCTGGCCGGCGCGGTGCGCGAAGACCTCCGTGAGCGGACCGGGCACGGCCAGGCCGATCGCCACCGACTCCTCGCCCACCGCCTCCACCGCGGTGACCGGGAGCCGGTACCAGCCGGTCGCCCGGCGTGCGGGCGCCGGCGCGCCGCCCGTCGTCGCTGTCGTCATGATCGTGCGTCACATCGCCTTCAGATGCGCGAAGGTCTCCCGGCACGCGGTGCACACCAGGACGGCTTGGCAGCGGGTCGCCCCGAACGGGCTCTGCGGCCGGGTCGCCACCGAGCCGCAGTGCGGGCAGGGCACGCCCAGACCGATCCGGACCGGCAGCGGGGCCCGGGCGGAGCCGGGCGGCACGATGCCGTGCTCGGCGAGCTTGCGGCGGCCCTCGTCGGTGATCCAGTCGGTGGTCCAGGCGGGCGCGAGCACCTGCCGCACCCGGGCGCCGGGGTGGCCGCACTCGGTGAGCGCGGCCCGGATCCCGGCCTCGATCGCGGGCATGGCCGGGCAGCCCAGATAGGTCGGGGTGATGACGACCTCCAGGGCGCCGTCGGCCGCCGCCGCGACCTCGCGGACGACACCGAGATCGGCCAGCGTGATCATGGGGAGTTCGGGGTCGGGCACGGTGCCGACCCGCGCCCGCACCTCGTCGGGGTCCAGGGGAACGGCGCTCACCAGGTGCCTCCCGGGTACTGCAGGCGTACCGACCGGAACTCGGCCATCAGCGGCGCGAACTCCTCGGTGTGCAGCCCCTCCCGGCCGCCCGTCGCCCGCCACGAGGGCGTGGGCGGGGGGAGGCGCGCGTCGTCGAGGACGGCGGTGATCTGCCGCTCCCACTCCTCGCGCAGCCGCGCCGGGGCGACGGCGGTCCCGTCCGCGTCCAGCCGCTCCACCAGGGCGTCCGTCTCGAAGAGCTCGGCCGCGTACGGCCACACCACGTCGAGTGCGGCCCGCATCCGGCGACGGCTCTCCCCGGTGCCCCGGCCCAGACGCACCGTCCACTGGTCGGCGTGCATCCGGTGGTACTCCGCCTCGCGGGCGGCGCGGACGGCGAAGGCCGACAGGGTGTCGTCGCGGGACTTCTCCAGGGCGCTCCACAGCAGCGTGCTGTAGTGCGCGTACACCAGCTGGCGGGCGATCGTCACCGCGAAGTCGGCGGGCGCGAGCTCCGTCAGGAGGACGTTGCGGAACTGGCGCTCGGTGCGGTGGTAGGCCAGCTCGTCCTCGTCGCGGCCGGTGCCGTCGAGCCGGCCGCTGTGGGCGAGCAGGGTGCGGGCGTGGCCGAGCAGGTCGAGCGCGATGTTGGCGAGCGCCAGGTCCTCCTCGATGGTGGGAGCCCGGGTCACCAGGGAGCACAGCCGCTGGCACAGCACGAGCGCGTCGTCGCCCAGCCGCAGGACGTAGGCGGCGAGGTCGGCGTCCGTACGGGAGGTCTCAACCGTCATGGCCGCTCTCCTCGTTGAGCGGGACGTAGTGCTCGGGGTAGCGGTACGGCTTGTGGGCGGCGTTGCTGAAGAACGGGTCCTTCTCGCTCGGTGAGGCGGCGTGCACCGCGTCGGAGCGCACCACCCACACCGACACCGTCTCCCCCCGGCGCGTGTACAGGTCACGGGCGTTGGCGAGCGCCATGGCGGCGTCGGCGCCGTGCACCGAGCCCACGTGCTGGTGGGCCAGGCCCCGGCGCGGCCGGATGAACACCTCCCACGGAGTCAGCACCCGTGCGGACCGCTCGCTCATGCCACGCGCCTTCCCTCGTCGTCCTGTTCCGCCTCGCCGGCCAGGCCCGCCGCGTAGGCGTCGACCGCCTCGCGCACCCAGGCACCGTCCTCGTGCGCGGCCACCCGGTGGGCGAGCCGCCGACGGCTGCACTGCGAGCCGTCGCCGAGCGCGCCGCGGAACAACTGCCAGTCGATGGGGCTGAAGTCGTAGTGGCCCCGCTTCTCGTTCCAGCGGATCGCCGGGTCGGGCAGGCTCACCCCCAACCGCTCGGCCTGCGGCACGACGTTGTCGACGAACCGCTGGCGCAGCTCGTCGTTGGTGTGCTGTTTGATGCCCCAGGCCATCGACCGCCGCGAGACGGCGGCGCCCATGGCCGCGGTGCGGTCGTCCGCGCCGCCCGCCGCGGTGTCCGGCGGCCCGAACATCAGGGCCACGGCCGGCAGCCACCAGCGGTCGACGGCGTCCTGCGCCATCTGCTTCTGCTCGGGTGTGCCCCGGCACAGCGACCACAGCACGTCATAGCCCTGGCGGACGTGGAACGCCTCCTCCTGGCACACCCGGCGCATCGCTCGCGCGTACGGGCCGTAGGAGGTGTGGCACAGCGGCGCCTGGTTGACGACGGCCGCGCCGTCCGTGAGCCAGGCGATGGCGCCGGTGTCGGCCCAGGTCAGGGCCGGGTGGTTGAAGGTGGCCGCGTACCGCTGATGGCCGCTGTGCAGCGCGTCGAGGAGCTCGGCGCGCGACACCCCGAGGGTCTCCGCCGCCGAGTAGAGGTAGAGCCCGTGCCCCGCCTCGTCCTGCACCTTCGCCAGCAGACTGGCCTTGCGGTGCAGCGACGGGGCCCGGGTCAGCCAGGAGCCCTCGGGCTGCATACCGATGATCTCGGAGTGCGCGTGCTGGGAGATCTGCCGGATCAGCATCCGCCGGTAGCCGTCGGGCATCCAGTCCCGGGGCTCGATCTGCTCCCCGGCCGCGAGCAGCGCCTCGAAGTGCGCGTTGAACTGCTCCACGCCGTCGCCCCCCCCTCGTCCCGTACCGCCGCGGTGGCGGTGCCTTCACAGAGGAAGAGGTCCGGCCCCGGGCGCCCAATCCCCGGGCACATGCCGTCGGCCCGTGACGAAGGTCACGCGGGGCTGGGGGAGTGCGCGGGACCGGCCACGCCTCTCTCTTCGGTAGTCCGTGCAACGAGAGGGGTACGCCCATGAGCACCATCAGGACGATGCTGGTCGAGCTGACCGGCACACCGGAGTTCGCCGAGGCCATCGGCGACGACGAGGACCTCAGCGCCAGCGGGATCGACTCCGGCGACCTCGTCCGGCTGATCCTGCTCATCGAGCAGCGCACCGGCGTCGAGGTGACGGCCGAGGACATGGAGGGCCTGACCACCATCGCCGACTACGAGCGGTTCATCGCCGGCCGCGACGCCGCCACCCCGCGGCCGGGCGCCGCCTGATGTGGCTGACCCAGTTGGCGGAGCGCAACCGCCAGTGCTTCCCCGACCGGACGGCCCTGGTGGACGAGCACCGCTCCGTCACCTGGGCGCAGTTCCACGACCGCACCCTCGCCCTCGCCCACGGACTCGCCGGGCTCGGCATCCGCCCCGGTGACCGCGTCGCCGTGCTCTCCCTGGACCGGATCGAGGTCATGGAGACGTACTTCGCGCTCGCCCGCGTCGGCGCGCTCTTCGTCCCGCTCAACCACAGCCTGACCCCGGCGGAGGTGACCGGGATCGTCGAACGCACCGGCGCCGTCGCCGTGATCGGCGAGGCCGCGCTGCTCGCCCGCCATCCCGACCTGCCGGTGCGCACCCGTATCCGCCTGGACGACGAGGCGTTCGCCGCGCTCGGCGCCGAGGGCGGCCCGGAGCTCGCCGCCGTCCCCGACGACGCCCCCGCGGCCGTCCTGCACACCTCCGCGACGACCGGGCAGGCCAAGGGCGTCACCGTCGACCACGCCTCGTTCCGCGCCATCGCGCTCGGCTGGCTCGCCGTGGCCCGGCCCGCCGACGCCATGGTGCTGGTCAACTGCTGCCCGCTCTACCACGGCAGCATGGTCGTCTCGCTGACCTACATGGCGGCGGGCGCGACCATCGTCCTGATGCCCGGCTTCAAGCCGCAGACCGCGCTCGCCGCCATCGAGACCCACCGCGCCACCCACGTCTGGCTCGTCCCGCAGATGCTGCGCTTCCTGCTGCGCGCCAGGTCCGCCGACACGGCGGACCTCTCCACCCTGCGCGAGATCCTCTACGGCGCCGCGCCCATGCCGCCCGACATCTACGCCGAGGCCGTCGAACGGCTCGGCTGCGGATTCCGGCAGGTGTACGGGATGACCGAGGTCGGCGGCCCGTTCGTCACGCTCGGCCCCGAGGAGCACCCGGCGCCCGACGCGCTGCCCGAGGTGATCCCGGCCGGCCGGGTCGTCCCGGGGATGTCCGCGCGCGCCCTGGACGAGCGCGGCCAGGAGGTGGCGCCCGGGGCGATCGGTGAGATCTGCGTGCGCGGGCCCGGGCTGATGCGCGGCTACTGGAACGACGAGGCCGCCACCGCCGAGATCACCGTCGACGGCTGGATCCGCACCGGCGACCTCGGGCACATCGACCGGGACGGACTGATCCGGCTCGTCGACCGCAGCAAGGACCTGATCATCAGGGCCGGGCAGAACGTCTACCCCTCGGAGATCGAGCGCGCCCTCCAGGCCCACCCGGCGGTACGTGACGCGGCGGTCGTCGGGGTGCCGGACGAGGACTTCGGTGAGGTTCCGCTGGCGTACGTGGTCGTCGAGGAGGGCACCGGGGCGGCCGAGTTGCAGACGTATCTCGCGCAGCGCCTCGCCTCCTACAAGCGGCCCCGGCGCATCGAGTTCATCGACCGGGTGCCCCGCAACCCGGCCGGGAAGATCATCAAGAAGCTGCTGCGTGCGTGAAGCCGCGGGGCGCGGCGAGGTGGCGGACCGGGCGCCGGGCGCCCGTGTCACCCGCCCGGATCCGGCCTTCGGTGTCACCCGCCCGGACCCGGACTCCGGCCGGGCAGCCGCCGAGCACGCGCTGCTCCTGCTGCGCCCCGCCCTGCGTGCCGAGGGGCTCTCGCCCGGACTGGCCCGCGCCGGCGAACCGCAGGCGTGCCCGGCGGGGCCGTGGGAGCGGGCGGCGGCCGCCGCCATGCCGCCGCCGCGCCGCCGTGACTTCCTGGCCGGACGCCTCGCCGCCCGCCGGGCGCTGGCCGAGCCCGGGCACCCCGTACCGGAGATCCTCCGCGACGGCAGACGGCCCCGGTTCCCCGCCGGGCGGGTGGGTTCGATCAGCCACTCCGGCGGCCTCGCCGTCGCCCTGGCCGCGCCCGCCACGCACTTCCACGCGGTGGGGTGCGACCTCGAACTGCGCGAACTGCCCCTGAAGGCCGCGCACATCGTCCTCGCGCCCGACGAACGGACCTGGCCGGACGGTACAACCGCCCCGACGGCGGCGCGTCAACTCCTCGCCGTGTTCTCGGCCAAGGAGGCGGCCTTCAAGGCGTTCGCCGCCCTGCTCCCCGCCGGGCGGGCGCCCGCCACTCTGCTCGCGATCGGGACGCGTCCGGTGCCCGGCGGCTTCCGCGCCTGGCCGAGAGGGCTCCCCGGACACACCCTCGACGTCCAGGTGCGCCCGGCAGGCCCCGGGGTGTTCAGCTGGACCGCCGCCCCCGTGGCGCGGCGGCCCGGATCGAGCGTCACGCCCTGGCGTTGACCAGCACCGCCATGTTCCCGGCCGGATGTCGGTTGTCGTGGATCAGCTGGTGGGCCCTGCCGATCTCCTCGAAGCCCAGCGTCAGCGACAGGCACGGGTCGAGCAGCCCACGGTCGATGAGCGTGGTGACCTCGCGTGCCTCGCGGGCGTTGGAGACGTGGGAGCCCTGGAGCCGCTTCTGGCGCATCCACAGGAAGCGCAGGTCCACGTCGCCGTTGTAGCCGGTGGTGCCTCCGCAGATGACGACCATGCCCGCGTTGTCGCACAGGTACATGGAGGTCGGGATCGTGTCGGCGCCCGAGTGCTCCAGGACGATCCTGGGCGCCCGGCGCTCGCCGAGGACCTCCCAGAAGCGGCGCCCGAAGGCGCGGGCGCCCTTGAGCCACTGGGCCATGGCGTCCTCGTCGGAGGCGTCGGGCAGCCGGCCCCAGTGGTCGAAGTCACGCCGGTTGATATAGCCCTTGGCCCCCAACCGCACGCAGTACTCGCCGCGTTCGTCACTGGAGACGACCGCGACGGGGATGCCGCCGCGCTGCTTGACCAACTGGATCGCCATACAGCCCAGGCCCCCCGCCCCGCCCCAGATCAGCACCGCGTCGCCGGGGCGCACGGTGTGCGGCTCCCAGCCGAAGAGCTGGCGGTAGGCGGTGGCGGCGGTCGCCATGTAGCAGGCGGCCTCCGCCCAGGAGAGCCGCTTCGGCTTGGGGTGGCACTGGTACTCGTCGACCACCGCGAACTGCGCGAACGACCCGTAGTTCTCCTCGTACCCCCACACGCTCTGCGAGGCGGAGGTGGAGGGGTCGGCGCCGAGCCGGATGTCCTCGGCGCTCTCGTCCCACACGTTGGCGAGCAGCACGATCTCGTCCCCGGGCCTGAGCCGTACGCCCTCGCCGACGGCCCAGACGACGCCGGAGGCGTCGGAGCCGCCGATGTGGAAGTCCTCGGTGGCGCCGCGCTTGCGCCGGGCGGCTATGACGTCGACCGGGTCGCCGAGCGAGGCCCAGACGTTGTTGTAGTTGACGCCCGCCGCCATCACCTTGATGAGGACCTGGCCGGGCCCGACCGGGGGCACGTCCACGACCTCGGTACGGAAGGCGTCGATGGGCTGCCCGTAGCGTTCGGGCCGGATGAGCGAGGCGTACATGCGCTTGGGCGCCTCGCCGAGCGGGGGCGCGTCACCGAGTTCGTACAGGTCCTGGGTCACGGGGTGGCTCCTGAGGGGGTTGCGGGGTACGGGTGGGTGTGGGCCCGCGCCAGGCGGGCGAGGCAGACGCCGTGGGCGGCGGCGGGGCCGGTGGCTTCCCATCCGGCCGGTACGGCGGCGAACGCGGGCCACAGGGAGTGCTCTCCCGCCGCGTTGACGAGCACCAGGTGCGACGGCTCGTCCCCGTAGGCGGGGTCGAACGGACTGGGCAAGGCTGCTCCCTTCGTCGCCGCACGAGCGGGTGTGCGGCGCGGTGTGCGGGTGGTCATCCGGAGGCGGGCCGCAGGGCGGCGGCCAGCGCCGCGCCGATGCGGGCCATCGGCTCCGGCTCGGTCATCTCGTAGTGGCCGCAGGGCACGGCGTGGTCGGTGAGGACGCCGCTCACGTACGGGCGCCAGCTGTCGGCCTTCCCGGCCGCCAGCGACACATCGGACGGGTCGGCGGCGGCTGATGTGTCGCCGGCGGCCTCGGTGGCGCTGAAGAAGAGCACGTCGCCGTGGAACACCTCGGGGGCGAAGCCGCCCGCGATGGCGAGGTTGTTGCGCATCACCCGGGCGATCGCGAGGGCCTCCTCGCGGGTCACCGGCGAGGGACCGCGCTCCGCGCCGTCCTCGCCGATCAGCCGGAGCACCTCCTCGACGTCCGCCCCGCCCTCGGGCATCTCCAGCCCCGCGACCCGCACGAGCAGGGACGCCACCTGGCGTTCGGCCGCCGCCGCATCGGTGCTCTCGGCCCCGGTCAGCGGCGCGTCCAGCATCGCCAGCAACTCGACTTCCTCGCCCTGGCGTTGCAGCGCGATGGCCATGGCGTGGGCGACGAAGCCGCCGTAGGACCAGCCCAGCAGCCGGTACGGGCCGTGCGGCTGCACCTCGCGCAGCCGGGCGAGGTAGGAGCCGACCATCTCCTTGGCGTCGGCGGCGGGCGGTGCCGTGCCGTCCAGGCCGTGCGCCTGGAGGCCGTACACCGGCTGCCGGGCGCCGAGATGGGGCAGCAGCCCGGTGTAGCGCCAGGCGATGCCCGCGCCCGGGTGCACACAGAACAGCGGGCGCTGGTCGCCGTCGGCGCGCAGCGCCAGCAGCGGCGCGAACGCGTCCCGCCCGGCGGCGCCCGCCCGCCCGGCCAGCGCCACGAGCCCCGCGACGGTGGGCGCGGACAGGAACGCGGCGGCCGGGACGTCCAGGACGCCTTCCGCGCGCATCCGGCCCGCCAGCATCACGGCGCGCATGGAGTCGCCGCCCAGGTCGAAGTAGTTGTCGTGGACACCGATGCCCTCGATGCCCAGGGCCTCCTCCCAGTGCCCGGCCACGGCGCGCTCCCGCGCGGTGCGGGGCGCCGCGTACTCGGTGGTCAGATACGGCCGGGGCGTGCGGCCGGAGACGCTCTGCCCCTGCGGCTCGTCGTGCCGCGCGGCGGGCGCCCTGGCTCCGGGCGCCTCGATCCAGTGGCGGCGCCGGTCGAAGGCGTACCCCGGCAGCGGCACCCGGCGCGGTTCGCGCGCCCGAGCGGGGCCGGTGATGTCGGCGGGCACGCCCGCGCTCCACAGCCGGCCCAGCGCCTCCGCGAAGACCTGTCCGTCGGGGCTGGCCGCCTTGGCGTGGCGCATGGTGGGCACCGTCGTCACGGGTGCGTCCCCGAGCCGGGCGGCGGCCAGCTTGGCGAGGCCGTCGCCGGGGCCGATCTCGACGAAGAGCGGGTTGCCGCGCTCCCACAGAGCGGCCACGCCGTCCGCGAACCGGACCGTGCGGCGGGTGTGGTCGAGCCAGTGCCCGACGCTCCTCGCCTGTTCGTCGGTGACCCAGGTTCCGGTGACGTTGGTGATGTACGGGATGGTGGGCGCCCGCAGCGTCACGGTCCGCAGGGCGTCCGCGAAGCCGGGCAGGATCGGGTCCAGGACGTGGGAGTGCGCGGCCGCGGGCATCCGCAGCCGGCGGAAGGCGACCCCGTCCGCGAGCAGCCGTGCCTCCAGCGCCGCCACGGCCTCCTCGCGCCCCGCGACCGTACAGGCGGCCGGTCCGTTGACGGCGCCCAGCGACAGGTCGCCGGTGAGGTAGCCGCGCAGGGCCTCCTCGCCCAGGGCGACGCCGACGGTGGCGCCCCCCGCCGAGGTGATGAGCCGGATCCGCTCCGCGGCCAGCGGCAGCATCTCCTCCAGGGTCATCACCCCGGCGAGCGTGGCGGCGGTGTACTCGCCCAGCGAGTGCCCGATGAACGCGGCCGGTTGTACACCGTGTTCCATCAACGCGGTGGCCAGGGCGTATTCGGTGACCACCAGGGCCAGGAAGGCGTCCACGCCGCCGGGTTCGGTGTGCTCGTACAGCGCGGTGCGCAGATCACGGCCGGTCACGGGCCGCAGCACGGCGGCGCAGCGGTCCACGGCGTCCCGGTAGACCGGCAGCTCCCGGTAGAGCTCCGCGCCCATGCCGATGTACTGGGTGCCGCCGCCGGGCAGCAGGAAGGCCACCGGCGGGGCCTCTTCGCCGCGCACCTCGGCGGGGGCCTGGAGCGGGTGCAGCAGGACCCGCGCGGCCTGCTCGGTGCTCCGCGCGGCCACCGCGGCCCGGTGGGGCATGGCGGGGCGGTCGACGCGCAGGGTGTGGGCGACGTCGGCGAGGTCGAGGCCGGGGTGTGCGGTCAGATGGCGGCCGAGGTTCGCGGCCTGGCCGCGCAGGGCACCGGGGGTGCGGGCGGAGAGCGGCAGGACGTGCCACCGCTCGTCCTGCTCGCGGATCGGCGCCGCGGCGGGTGCGGTGGCAGGTGCCTCCTCCACGATCACATGGGCGTTGGTGCCACCGACGCCGAACGCGCTGACGGCGGCCCGGCGCGGCGCGGCCCCGGAGGCCCACTCCTCAAGCGCGGTCGGCACCCGGAACGGGCTCGTCGCGAAGTCGATCAGCGGGTTGGGCCGCTCGAAGTGGAGGGTCGGCGGTATCTGCCGGTGCTCGAGCGCCAGCACGATCTTGATGAATCCGGCGATCCCGGCGGCGGCGCCCAGATGCCCGATGTTGCTCTTGACCGACCCCAGGGCGCAGAACCGCTCGCGGTCACTGCTCTCGCGGAACGCCCGGGTCAGGGCGGCCACTTCGATGGGGTCCCCGATCCTGGTGGCGGTGCCGTGGGCCTCCACGTAGCCGATCGAGTCGGCGTCGACGCCCGCGGCGACCTGGGCGGCGAGGATCGCCTCCGCCTGGCCCTCGGTGCTGGGCGCGGTGAACCCGACCTTGCGGCGGCCGTCGTTGTTGATGGCCGAACCCCGCACCACCGCGCGGATGCGGTCGCCGTCGGCGAGGGCGTCCTCCAGGCGCTTGAGGACGACCATGCCGACACCGTCGCCCGAGGAGGTGCCCGCCGCGTCCGCGGCGAACGCCCGGCAGCGGCCGTCCGGAGAGAACGGCCCGTCGGGCACGTGCCGGTAGCCGAGCAGCGCCGACGGGTTGAGCGACGCGGCCCCCGCCAGGGCGACGTCGCAGCGGTAGTCGATCAGGTCCTGGCAGGCGGTGTGGATCGCGACGAGGGCGGTGGAGCACGCCGTCTGGAGGGAGAGGCTGGGCCCGGTGAGCCCCAGTTCGTAGGAGATACGGGTGGCCAGGGTGCCCAGTGAGTTGCCGGTGGCGGCGTGGACCAGGGCCACCGAGGCGCTCTGCCCGGCGAAGCGGGGGTGGACGTGCCCGGGGTAGTAGCGGCTGTCGCCCGCTCCCGCGTACACCCCCACCTGGAGGTCGCCGTGTCCGCCCGCGTATCCCGCCTCCTCCAGGGCGTGGTAGGCGCACTCCAGCAGGAGGCGCTGCTGCGGGTCGACGACCTCGGCCTCGGCCGGGCTGTAGCCGAAGAAGGCGGAGTCGAAGCGGTCGATGCCCTCGACCACCGAGGCCATCCGCACCAGGTCGGGGTCGGACAGGTGCGCGGGGTCGCCGCCCGCCGCGAGGAACTCCTCGTCGGTGACGGGCCGGATCGACTCCCGGCCGGCCGCCAGGTTCTCCCAGAACTCCTCGACCGTGTCGGCGCCGGGGAAGCGTGCCGCCATGGCGACGACCGCGACCGCCGTCTGGGGCCCGTACTCCGGCCGGTCTGTCTCATCCATCGTTGCGGGGTCCTTCGTGCTCGGTGTGCGGGGTGTTCGGGGCGGGGCGGCGGGCGGCCCGCGCGGCCCGCTGGCGCTCGGCCCGCTGCCGTACGCGGTCGAGTCCGGTGGGCGGGGCGCTGCCCACCGCCGTCGGTGCGGTATCCGTGGCGGTGGTCCCGACGCCGATGGCGGTGAGGTGGCGGGCCAGGGCCCGGACGCTGGGGTGGGTGAACAGGTCCACCACGCTCAGCTCGCAGCCCAGCTCCTCGTTGACCGCGCCCTGGGCGCGGACCAGGAGCAGCGAGTGGCCACCGAGGTCGAAGAAGTTCTCCTCGGCACCGACCCGGTCGCGCTCCAGGACACGGCACCAGATGGCGCTGAGGATCTTCTCCAGCCGGCGCGGCCCCTCGGCCGGGTCGTCACTCCCCGGTGCCTCGGCCGGGGAGGAGCCTGCCGCGCGCAGCACCCAGTCGCCGCCCGCCCCGGCCGCCTCGGCACACGTCGCGGCCGCCGTGTACAGCGCGCCGATGTCCGCGTCGTCCTCCAGGGCCACCCGGCCCGCGAGGCGGTGCACCGGGCGCGGTGCCGCCCGGACGTGGCCGCGCACCCAGGGCAGCGACCGGTCGGTGCCGATCAGCAGGTGCGGCTCGTCCAGTGTGCGGGCCAGGTCGAAGGAGCGCAGGGCGGCGGGGGCGTCCAGGACCCGGTAACCGCGCGCCTCCGTCAGCGACTTGAGTCCATAGCCCTCGCTCATGCCGAGCTCGTCCCACATGCTCCAGGCCAGGCTCTGCGCGTCCAGACCGGCGCCGCGCTGATGGGCGGCGAGGGCATCGAGGAACGCGTTGGCGGCGGCGTAGGAGCTGCTCATGGAGCCGCCGAAGTAGCCGTTCACCGAGGAGAAGGAGACGAAGGAGCGGACCGACCGCTCCTGGGCGAGGCGGTGCAGCACCCAGCCGCCGGTGACCTTGGCGGCGAGCGCCGCCCGCCACTCGTCCAGGGAAAGATCGGCCACCGCCCGCTGCTCGAAGCGGCCCGCCAGATGCACGATCCGGCCCAACGGCAGCGACCAGGCCGCGCTCGCCTCGTCGGCAACGGCGCGCAGCGCGTCCGGGTCGGTGATGTCGGCGCTCGCGTACCGCACTTCGCCCAGCTCGCGCAGGCTCCGGTACGTCTGGATGCGGCGGGCGAGCGGCCCGCCTTCGGCGAGGTGCTTGTCCCAGGCGTCCTCGTCGGGCAGCTGGGTACGCCCGACCAGGAGCAGCCGGGTGCCGGGGGTCTTCAGCAGGTGCTCGGCGAGGCGTCCGGCGACCCCGCCCAGACCGCCGCTGACCAGGCAGAACCCTTCGACGGCGGGCGCGGGGGCACGAGGCGGCGGGTCGGGCAGGGGGGTCAGACGGCGGATCCAGCGCTGCCCGTCGCGGAAAGCCACCTCGGCGTCGGCCACGGGAGCCGCGGCCTCGGCGAGCAGCACCCCGGCCCGCTCGCCGGCGCTGCCCCCGGGCGCCAGGTCCACCTGGACGGTGCTCAGCCAGGGCAGCTCCTCGCGCAGGCTCTTGAGGAGCCCGCCGACGGCCCCGTGGGCGTAGGAGGCGCGCTCGTGCGCACCCACCGCCTGGCAGCCGGCGCCCACGAAGTACAGGGCGACCCGGCGGCCGTCCTCGTGACGGGTGGACAGGGCCTGAGCGAGGCAGAGCAGCGCGTCGGCGCCGTCGCGCTGGGCCTCAAGGAGATCGTCCACGCTCTCCGGCTCACCGCTCCCGTCGCCGAGCGCGCCCAGATGCAGGACGGTCTGCACGGGGCGGTCGTCCGCCGCGAGGGCGTCCAGCAGGCGGCCGTAGTCCTCGGCGGCATCGACGCGCACCCGGTAGGAGGCGGCGTCGCTCCGGGTGAACTCCGCACCGGCGGTGACCACCGTGCACCGGCCGCCGCCCCGGCGCAGCAGGTCCGCGACGGCGTCCGCCACCTCGGCGGCCGGGGTGTGGCGCCCGGCCAGCACCAGGGTGTGGCCGCCCGGCGCGGCCGGGGCGTGGACACGCTCGGCGCGCTGCCACACCGGGCGCAGGAACCAGTCCGGCACGGTCGCGGTGCTGCCGAGCAGGATCTCCGAGGCCTGGGCGACCGGGTCGAACTCGCCCGCCTCGAACCGCTTGCGCAACTGGGTGCGCTGGATCTTGCCGATCTCCGTCTTGGGGATCACGGCCGCCTCGACCGGCATCAGATGCGCCGGGCTGATGCCGATCTCGCGGGTCACCTTGCCCCGGATCGCCCGCAGCGCCCGCTCGGTGTCCGTGCCCTCCTCCAGGTGGAAGAAGAGCGCGAGCTCGTCGGTGCCCGCCGCCGGGTCGGTGCGCACCGCGCAGGCCGCGGTGAAACTCCGTACCACGAAGGGCAGTTCCTCGACGCAGGTCTCGATCTCGTGGCTGTAGTGGTTGACGCCGTTGACGATGATGACGTCCTTGGCGCGGCCGGTGATGTAGAGCTCGCCCGCGCGCAGGAACGCCAGGTCACCGGTCTCGAACCAGCCCTCGGGGGTGAACGACTCGGCGTTCACCTTCGGGTTGTCGTGGTAGCCGGAGGTCACGGTGGTGCCGCGGACCTGGAGCCGGCCCGCGGTGCCCTCGGCGACGACACGGTCCTGGTCGTCCACGATCCGCATGGCGAAGCCGGGGTAGGGCAGCCCGCAGCTGACGAACGCCTCCTCCCCGGGCAGCGGTTCGGCCGCGAGCACGGTGTCGGTGACCACCGACGACGTCTCGGACATGCCCCAGCACGGGTGCATGACGTCCTGCGGCAGCCCGAACGGCTTCATCACCTCCAGCCAGCGCCGGGCGGTGGCCGCGACGACGACCTCGCCCGCGTTCATCACCAGCCGCATCGGGGAGAGGTCCCAGGGCCGCCCGGACATACGGTGTGCCTGCTCGCTGACCAGGCCGAAGGCGAAGTTGGGCGCCCAGGTGACGGTGGCCCGGTGCCGGTGCGCCAGATCCATCCAGCGCAGCGGGTCCTCCAGGATCCAGGAGGTCGGCGCGTGCACCTGGCGGCAGCCCAGATAGACGTCGCGCAGATGGAACATGACCACACCGGTGACGTGGTCCAGCGGGATCCAGTTGACCGAGACGTCGTGCTCGGTCAGGGAGTTGAGGGTGGCGGTGGCCGCGGCCCGGGTCAGCACGTTGCGGTGGCTGAGCCGGACCGCCTTGGGCAGCCCGGTGCTCCCCGAGGTCAGCAGCATCAGCACCGCGTCGTCGGGCCGCGCGGGGTGCCAGTCCTGGTCGGGCGGTCCGGCGCGCAGCGCGTCGGTCGTGGTGAGCCGCAGCCCCTGCCACTCGCGCCGCCGCGCCAGGTCGCGCAGCCCCTCCTCACCCGGGGCGGAGGTGATCACCCAGGGGCGGTGCAGCATCTCCCACACCCCCTCCAGCTTCGCCACGGGCGCCGAGGCCGTCGCGTACGAGACGGGGACGGTCAGCGGTACGGTCACGAAGCCGCCCAGGACGCAGCCCCACAGCGTGGCGAGGAAGTCCTCGGTGTCCTCGCACTGGAGGATCACCTGGTCGCCGGGGCGCAGCCCGAGCTTGCGCAGACCGCCCAGGACGCGGGAGGCCTCCTCGATCAGCGAGGCATAGCTGCGCCGGGTCTCGCTGCCGTCGGCACGGACGTGGACGACCTCGGCGTGGGGGCCGCCCGTGGCCGCCCGCCGCAGCGCCTCGGCCCAGCTGCCCACCGTGGGCTCCGGCAGCTCGGGCCCCTCGCTGAGCGCGGGCACGGCGGTGGCGGCGCTGTCACCGGGTGAGTGCGCGGGGGCGTCGGCGCGTACGCCGGAGGAGCCGACGTAGAGCCGGCCGAGCGGCTCGGTGATCTCCTCCAGGGCCACGGTCGCCGCGCGCACGCCCGGCAGGGCGGCCAGGCCGTGCTCCCACCGCTCGGCGGCCTCGGTGTCGATGAAGGGCAGCCGGCCGAGGGCCTCGGTGTCCAGGGTGCCGTCGGCGTGCCTGGGCAGATCGCTGACGGCCGCGATCCGAGGGGCGGGTGCGGAGTCCGTTGCGGTGCGCCGCAGGGTGCGGGCCGCCTGTTCGGCGGCGGCGGCCCGGGTCGGCACGGCGAACACGGCCGCCCGGCCGTCCGCATCCCGCACGGCGACCGCGTCGCGCAGATCGCCCCGGGCGAGCAGCGCGCGCTCCAGCTCCGCCGCGTCGAACGCCGTGTCCGCCGGCTCCTCGGACCCCGTGGCGCGATCCGGGGCGGGCAGCGCGCCGAGGCGCACCCCGGGGTCGTCCGCGACAGTGGCCAGGAGCGCGTGCAGGGCGTGGGCGGCGCGGTCCACGGTGGTGTGGTCGAACAGGTCGGCGGCGTACTCGATGTGGCAGACGAGTCCGTTCGCGGAGCCGTCCTCGCCGCGGTGCTCCACCACGTCCACGAACAGGTCGAACTTGGCGGTGCCGGTGGCACTGGGCCGCAGCGGCGCCTCGTTGCCGCCCAGCCGCAGCACGGCCTCGGTGTTGTTCTGCAGGGCCAGCATGACCTGGAAGAGCGGGTGGCGGGCGGGCGTGCGGGGCGGGTTGAGCTCCTCCACGAGCCGGTCGAAGGGGAGGTCCTGGTGGTCGTAGGCGGCGAGGTCGACGTCCCGTACGCGGGCGAGCAGTTCGCGGAAGGTTGGGTCGCCGGAGGTGTCGGTGCGCAGGACCAGCGAGGTGGCCATCAGGCCGATCAGGTCGTCCAGTGCCTCGTCGGCGCGTCCCGCCACCGGGGTGCCGATGGGGATGTCCGTGCCCGCGCCCCAGCGGGTGAGGAGGGCGGCGAGGGCGCTTTGCAGCACCATGAACAGGCTCGCGCCGCTCTCGTCGGCGAGCCGCAGCAGCGCGCGGTGCGGACCGGGGGCGACGTCGAGGGTGAGATGGGCGCCCCGGCGGGCCGGGGTCTGGGGGCGGGGCCGGTCGGTGGGGAGCGGGAGCTCCACCGGCAGACCGTCGAGCGCCTCCTTCCAGAAGGCGAGCTGACGCCCACTCAACCCCTCGTGTCCGTCCGTCCCTTCGAGCAGCGCGCGTTGCCAGAGGGTGTAGTCGGCGTACTGGACGGGCAGTTCGTCCCAGCCCGGGTCGCGGCCCTCGGCGCGGGCGGCGTACGCGGTGGACAGGTCCTCGGCCAGCGGGCGCAGCGACCAGCCGTCGGCCGCGCTGTGGTGGAGGACGACCACCAGTGTCCGGGCCGCTCCCGTCCCGTAGAGACCGGCCCACAGCGGCCGGTCCCGGGTGAGGTCGAAGCGGTGTCCGCGCGCCAGGGCGACATACGCCTCCACCTCCCGCGCGGGACAGTCCACGACGTGCAGTACGGGACGCGGGGAGCCGGGCGGGTGTATCTCCTGGCGCGGGGCGCCGCCGGTCTCCGGCAGCAGGGTGCGCAGGCTCTCGTGCCGGTCGGTGACGTCGGCGAGCGCCGCGCGCAGCGCGTCCACGTCGATCTCCCGCTCCATCGGGACGACCAGCGGGATGTTGTACGTGGCGGCGGCCCCGTCCAGCCGGTTGAGGAACCACATGCTCTGCTGGGTGGCCGACAGCGGCAGCGGATCCGGCCGCTCCGCGCGCACCAGCGGCGGCCTCGCCGCCCGGCCGCCCCCGGCGGGGACGCGGTCGGCCAGCGCCGCCGGGGTGGGGCGGGCGAAGAAGTCGGCCATGGAGACCTCGGCGCCGGTGGCCGCGCGCAGCCGGGTCATCAGCCGGGTGGCGAGCAGCGAGTGTCCGCCGAGGTCGAAGAAGTTGTCCTCGGCACCGACCGTCCCCTCGGACAGCCCCAGCAGCTCCTCGTAGAGGCGGCACACGAGTGTCTGGGAGCCGGAGGCCGGGGCCCGGCCGGTGGCCGCGGCGGCGAAGTCGGGGGCGGGCAGGGCCTTGGTGTCCAGCTTGCCGTTGGCGGTCAGCGGCAGCGCGTCCAGGACCACACACGCGCTGGGCACCATGTGCTCGGGCAGCGACCCGGCCAGATGGGCCCGCAGCAGCGCCGGTTCGGGACGCGCCCCGGGGGCGGGGACGGCGTAGGCCACCAGGATCCGGTCGGCCGCTCCCCGCGACTCCTGTGCCACCACGGCGGCGCGGGCCACGTCCGGGTGGCCGACGAGGAGGGCCTCGATCTCGCCGGGTTCGATACGGAAGCCGCGGATCTTCACCTGGTGGTCCGAGCGCCCCGCGTACTCCAGGGTGCCGTCGGCCGCGCGCCGGGCCAGGTCACCGGTGCGGTACATCCGCTCGCCCGGGGCGCCGAAGGGGTCGGCGACGAACCGCTCGGCGGTCAGCTCGGGGCGGCCGAGGTAGCCGAGGGCGAGTCCGGGTCCCGCCACGTACATCTCACCCACCCGCCCCGGCACGACGGGCTGGAGGCAGTGGTCGAGGACGTGGACACGCAGGTCCGGCAGCGGGGTGCCGATCACGCTGCGGCCGCGCGGGTCCTCGATCAGCTCGCGGGTGACGCGCTGATGGGTGACGTGCACGGTGGTCTCGGTGATCCCGTACATGTTGACCAGGGCGGGGGAGGCGTCGCCGTGCCGCTCCAGCCAGGGACGCAGATGCGCGGGCTCCAGGGCCTCGCCGCCGAACACCACCAGGCGCAGGGCGAGCGGGCCGTCCCCGTCGCCGGCCTCCCGGTCGGCCTCGACGAGCTGCTGGAAGGCGGAGGGCGTCTGGTTGAGGACCGTGACGCCCTGCTCGCGCAGCAGCCGCAGGAAGTCGCGCGGGGAGCGGCTGGTGGCGTACGGGACGACGACGAGCCGGCCGCCGTGCAGCAGCGGCCCCCAGATCTCCCAGACGGAGAAGTCGAAGGCGTACGAGTGGAAGAGGGTCCACACGTCGTCCGGGCCGAAGTCGAAGTGGGCGGCGGAGGTCTCGAAGAGCCGCACGACGTTGGAGTGCGGGATCACCACGCCCTTGGGGCGGCCGGTGGAGCCGGAGGTGTGGATGATGTACGCCGGGTCGCCGGGGGAGAGCGGCGCGGTGCGCTCGGCGTCGGTGAGGTCGGTGTCGGGCCGCCCGGCCAGGTCGGCTTCCAGGTCCGGGTCGCCCAGGACCAGAGCGGTGGCGCCGGTCGGGGGAAGGGCCGGCGCGGTGGCCGCGTCGGTGACGAGCAGAGCGGGTACGGCGTCACCGGCCACCGCGCGGATGCGTTCGGCCGGATAGCCGGGGTCCAGCGGCAGATACGCGGCGCCGGACTTGAGCACGGCCAGCAGGGCGACCACGAGCTCCAGGGAGCGGGGCAGCGCCAGGGCCACCACCTCGCCGGGGCCGGCCCCGCGCTCGACGAGGAGGCGGGCGATCCGGTTGGCACGGGCGTTGAGCCCGGCATACGTCAGTGAGGCGCCCTCGCAGGTGACGGCCACGGCGTGCGGGGTGCGTGCGGCCTGGGCCTCGAAGCGGGTGGCCAGCACGGCGTCGGGGGCGGTGCGCACGGGCTCGACGGGGGTGTGGACCGGGCTCTCGCCGGGGAGCAGCAGGCTCGTGCGCGCCAGCGGCAGGGTGGTGTCGGCCTCGGTGAGCTGGTCGAGCAGGAGCAGCAACCGCCTTCGGTGCTCGTCGAGTTCGGCTTCGGTGTAGAGGGCCGGGTTGGCGTCGAAGGCGATCCACAGACCGTCGCCGCCCGCGCCGGGCCGGACGCTGATCTGGAGGTCCTCGACGGCGCCGCCGGACAGATGGTGCGAGGTGGTGCGGTGCCCGCCGAAGGGCGGTTCCTCGTCGAACGGGACGAGGTTGACGACCGGTCCGTACAACCGCCGCGCCCCGCCGACGAGTTTGAGGTCGCGGCGCAGGTCCTCGGCGCGGTACTGCTGGTGCCTGCGTAAGTCGCGCAACCCGGCGGCGACCGCCGCGACCAGTTCCCCGGCCGTGGTGGCGGGGGTGACGGCCAGGCGCAGCGGCAGGATGTTGGACGCCGTGCCGGGTGTGCGCAGCGCCGTGGAGCCGAGCCGGCTCATGGTGGGCAGGCCCAGCACGATGTCCCGCTCGGCGGTGACCCGGTGCACATAGGCGGCGACGGCCGCGACCACGAGGTCGTTGCGTGCCCCGCCCAGCCGGGCGGCGGCGATGGCCAGGCGCTCGGTGTCGGCGGTGGAGAGCAGCGCGGTGCGGCGCAGGAAGGAGGCGGCGGGCGGTGCGGTGCCCTCGGTGAGCCCGGTGGCGCCCGGGGCGTCGGCGAACCGGCCGGTCCAGTGGGCACGGTCGCGGACGAACCGGTCGGAGGCGCGGTAGGCCCTCTCCTCGTCGAGCAGCCGGCTCACCGGGGCGAACGGAGCCGGGGGCACCTCCCGGCCGTCCGCGAGCGCGGTGTAGACCTCGGACAGCCGCCGGGCGACGAGCTTGTAGCTGTAGCCGTCGAGGAGGATGTGGTGGGCCCGCAGGAACCAGAAGAAGCGGTCGGGGGCCACCGTGAAGAGGGCTTGGGTGAAGAGCGGGCCCGCGCCGAGGTCGGCCGCCGTCGCCATGTCGGCGCGTATCCAGGCCTCGGCCGCCGCGCGCGGGTCGTCCGCACCGCTGACGTCCACCAGGTGCAGCGGCCAGTCGTCCCCCGTCGTCGGCGTTGCGCGCGGCCCGTCGGCCGTTTCGGTGAAGAGCAGGGCGAAGGTGCCCGCCTCACCGACCGTGCGGCGCAGCGCGGTCTCGAAGAGCGCGGTGTCCACGGGGCCGTGGATCTCCACGTACTCGGCGGTGTTGTAGGCGGCGTTCGCGGGGTCGAGCCGCTGGGCGTACCAGAGCCCCTGCTGGGCCCCGGTCAGCGGGCTACTGGTGTCCTCCTGGACAGACATGGCACCAACCCTCATTAGGCGTCTTTGACGTTCTCGGCACGCGGAAGGAGCCGGCGGGCCCTCGCCGGGAAGCCGCTGGGCGACGTTGCGCGATCCGCCCGCCGGAAGAGCGGAAATGGGCACGGGAACGGAATGGGGAATGCATCACAGGAATGCCGCCGCGGGTGCGGAACTCCGGTGAGAGCAGGCAGTGCCGTGACGGGGCGCGACCCTCCTCGGAACAGCAACCCTGCATGAGGGGAAGTCGACGGGTCAAGGGGATGATCTGCCGGGCGTGTCTTCCGACGGACCGTCAAAAGCCGCGATATTGAGCGCTGGAGGCCATTGGGTGTCATGAACACGGTGGTACGGATCTGGCCAGCTTCTGGAGTTGACCTTGCGTTGATGAACCGGCCATACCGTGCCGCGAGACCGTGCTGTTGGCAAGTGCCCCTTGGGGGAAGTCGCTGTATACGAGCGGTGGGTGGGCTCCTTCGAGAGCCGATGTTGAGCCAAATCGCCCTCCGTTCCGCAGCAGAGGGCTCCGGTCCGGTTAGTGCTCGGGGCGGTGTGGGTATTGCCCCGACTGCGGAAGCGGGCCTGTCCCGCGGCGGTTGAGGGATAGGTCACTTCACAGGCTTTCCCGAAGCCCTTGCGGGAGAATGGAATTGCGGCTTCACTGAAGCGCGATTCGGGATCCGTGCATCGGGCAATACGGCCGGGGCGCAATGGGAGAAGGATTCCGTATTCGTATGCCTGCGCCCCGCTCCCTTCAATCCGTGCGAGCGGCCTTTTCCGGGCGGCCGGGGCGCGGCCGGGCCCGGTGTACCGCCGGGAAAGGAAAGTCGAAAGGTCATGGGGATGCAGCGCAGGTTATGCCCGGTCGAAACCCTCTATGTGGCGCAGCGGAGCCGTGCCGTGCTCTCCTGCACCGTCCGCGGTGACCTCGACGAGGAGCTGCTCGCCGCGGCGTTCGCCGCCAAGGTCGCCGAGCACCCCTCGCTGCGCTGCCGGATCGCCACCGAGGACGGGATCCCCGTGCTCCAGCCGCTGGCGGCGCACGAGGTGCCGGCACTGCTGGTGCGCGACGGCGAACCCCGCTCCTTCACCGAGGAGTTCAACACCCCGCTGCCCGTCGGCGGCCCCCTGGTCCGGGCCGTCCTGCTGCGCGGCGGCGACGAGCACACCGTGATGCTCAGCGTCGACCACACCATCACCGACGGCCACAGCGCCATCGCCCTCCAGAACGCGCTGTGGGACACCTACACCAGGCTGGCCGGGGGTGAAGCGCCCGGCGCGGCGGGGGAGTGCGACGAGCAGTGGCCCGCACCCGTCTCCGAACTGCTGCCCGCCGCCTCCGCGCCGGAGGCCGAGGAGTATCTCGCGCGCCGTATCGAGCAAACCCGGCAGCGGCCCGTCGCCTTGCTGCCGTACGAGGCCGTGGGCGCCGAGCGCGCCCCCGGAGAACCCGAACTGGCGGTCGGGCGCGTTGTGTTGGAGCGCGAGGACACCGCGCGGCTGCTGCGTTTCGCGAAGGCCGAGGGCGTGTCGGTGCACGGACTGATCGCCGCCGCGGCGCTGACCGCCGTCCGCCACCGCCTCACCGGCGAGCCCGGGACGCGCACGCTCGGCTGTATGTCCCCCGTCGACCTGCGCTCCCGGCTCACCCCGCCGCTGGCCCGCGAGGTGATGGTGCCCGCGGTCACCTCCTGCCTGGACGTGCTCGACGTGGCACACGACGCCGACCCACTGGCGCTGGCCCGCCGGATCACCGAGCACCTGCACACGGCCCTCGAACGCGGCGACCACCTCCAGGAGCTCCACCTCCTGCCCCAGGTCCCGCGGCACCCCGCGCTCCTCGCCACCAGCGTCATCGTGACCAACATGGGCCGGGTCCCCGGCCCGGCCGCCCCCGCCGGCCTCGAGGTCACCGACGTACGCCTCGCCCCCGCGCGCGAGCACTACTTCCCCGAAGCGGGACGCGGCCCGGTGATGGTCTGCGTGGTCTCCTTCGACGGCAGGCTCGGCATCGAACTCCCCTACAGCGCCGGATGCTTCACCCACGAGCAGATGGAGGAGCTGCGCTCCGCCCTGCACACCTCCCTGCTCGCCTTCGCCGCCGGACGCGACGACACCGAGGGCGCGGTGGCGGTGCCCGCCTGAGATGCGCGCCGCCGACACCCGGCCCGCGCCCGCCCCGCATCCGTACGAGCAGACCGAGTCCAGGAGTACTTCCGCGGTGACCACCTTGAACGACACGCAGGCCCCCGTCACCACGGCCCTGCTGCCGCGCGCCCAGGCCGGGGACGACCGGGCCATGAACGACATCCTCCTGCACATCGCCCCCTTCGTCGGCCGGCTCTGTCTGCCGATCGCCCAGAGCCACAGCTCCGACGCCGCCCAGGAGGCCATGCTCGCCATATTCCGCGGCATCCGGGGGCTGCGCGAACCCGAGGCCTTCTACGGATGGGTCCGCGCCGTCACCGTACGGGAGGCGGTCCGCACCTCGAAACGGCTCAGCCAGGGCCCCACCGACGACCTGACCGACCGTGCCCTGGACGGCAACCCCCTGGACACCGTCCACATCTGCGACGCCATGGACCGGCTGCCCGACCACCACCGGCAGGTCCTCATGCTGCGCGCCGTCTACGGCATGAACGAGGAGGAGATGGCGCGGACCCTCGCCCTCCCCGTCGGCACCGTCCGCTCCCGGCTGCACCGCGCACGCCGCAACTTCCAGGACGCCTGGCACCAGCAGTCGGCGTGAGACGAGCGGCACCGCCCGACTCCCCGCGGACCAGGCCGCCAGGGCGACCGCCGCGAACAGGGCAGCGCGGGCGCCGGTGGCGGTGCCGCACCCGCGACACGAGCAGCACGATCAGTGCGTACGGGGTGTGGTCCGCCAGGCCCGCACCAGCGCCGCCGCCGCGAGTACCGCCCGGTGGGGTGCGGGGCGGCTGCCGATGGAGGCGGGGCCCGGTCCGGCTCAGTCCGCCAGGGGGTTGTCCGGGACGACGCCCGGACCGGGGAAGTCGGGGTCGTCCTCGGCGCGCGGCAGCGGCCGGTGCCCCTCGGACCAGTCGTTGGTCCACCCGCACACCCCACAGGCGTACCGCCCGTCGAGCCCGGCCACACGCGTCCCGCACTTGCGGCACTCCGCGTGGGTGATCTCCGGTGTCACCACCGTCGCGGGCGCCGGGGGCGGGGTGCCATGAACTTCACCCGGGGTGTCCCCGGTTGGTGAAGTGCTCATGTGCTTCTCCAGGTCTGCCGAGATTTCCGCTTCGCCACCGTGGGGGACGCGGCCGGGTGCAGCACCGTTCCCGGGGGAGCTGGACGCTTGTCCAGCGTACTGCGGCTGCGCCCGGTCCCTGAGCCGTCATGGCCGCCGGACGGCCGCCGGGGGGTGTTTCCGGCCATCGCGTCGAGCCTGCCCGTGGACCGCCGCGCTCCTCGCTAGGCTGCGACCGCCGATGCCGAGTGGGTCTCAGGAGATGAGGCGCGATGGGGTGGTCCTGGGGCTGGACACGCACGGCGGTGACGGGGATCGCCGCGCTCGGGATGGTCATGGCCCAGGGCGCGCTCGTACCGGGCGCGGCGCGGGGCGCTCCGGCCGTCGGGTACGGGCGCTCGGTGGCCGTCGCCCCCGGCGTCTCCTACCGGAGCTTCACCGTCACCGCGTCCCACGGGCTGACGCGTGGTCACCTCGTGGTGGCGGAGCTGAACAACCCCCACGTCCAGGTGGACCTCCTCACCCCCGGTGCGGTGGCCGCCCGGGAGAAGGTGACCGCGATGGCCGACGCCCGGGGCGCGGTCGCCGCCGTCAACGGGGACTTCTTCAACATCAGCGAGACCCAGCACCCCGGAGTGGAGGCCACCGGCGCCCCCTCCGGCCCGGCCGTCGCCTCCGGCCGGACGCTGAAGGCCGCCGTCCCCGACGGCCAGCGGTTCGGCCCCGCCCTGCCACCGGGCACCAGCGCCCGGGACGTCATCGGCGTCGGCCCGGCCCGCACCGGACGCCTGGACCGGCTCACGCTGGAGGGCGCGGTCGACACCCGCCGGGGCCGGCTGCGCCTGGCCGGACTCAACCAGTACGCCGTGCCGGTGGACGGGGTGGGTGCCTTCACCACGAAGTGGGGCCCGGCCTCGCGGGCGCGGGCGGCGTGCGGGACCGACGCGGTGCGCGGCGCTCCCTGCACCACGGACACGTACGAGGTGACGGTGCGGCGGGGGCGCGTCATCAGTACCTCCGACACCCTGGGCTCGGGACCGATCCCGGCCGGTACGGCCGTCCTGGTGGGGCGTGAGCAGGGGGCGTCGGCCCTGCGCGCGCTCAGGCCGGGCGACCGGGCCACGCTCGGCTACCGGCTGCGCAGTTCCCAGGGGCCGCTGGCGTTCGCCGTGGGCGGTATGCCGGTGCTGCGGGCCGGTACCCCGCTGGAGGGGCTCGACGACCGCACGGCCGCCACACGCACCGGCGCGGGGATCGGCGGCCACGGACACCGTCTCTACCTCGTCACCCTCAACGGCGCGGCCGAGAGCGACGCGGGCCTCACCCTGCCCGAACTCGCCCGGCTGCTAGCGGACATGGGCGCCGACGACGCGGTCAACCTGGACGGCGGCGGCTCCTCCACCCTGGCCACCCGTGGCCCGGACGACCCGGGCGTCGTCGTACGGAACCGGCCGCCCGGCAGCTTCGAACGCGCGGTCGCCAACGGCATCGGTGTATTCGTCCGGCGGTGAGGCGCACTCCCCGGACGCGGTTCACGTTGAACGGTCCGTCAGCGGCCGACGTAACAACGCGCAAGACCCCTACGGGAGTCGATCGCGTCACTCGTTGCCGAGGAGGGAGTCTTTTTGTGAACTGGCGAAAGCGTGCGGCGTGCCGTACTGAGGACCCGGAGCTGTTCTTCCCGTCGTACAGCAGGCGTTGCGCGGACCAGCAGCTGGCCGAGGCCAAGGCGATCTGCCGCAGATGCCCGGTGACCGCCGCGTGTCTGGAGTGGGCCCTGTCGAACAACGAGAAGCGCGGGGTGTGGGGCGGCCTCAGCGAGAACGAACTGCGCAGGCTGAAGCGGATCTCGGTGCGGTTGGACGTCGTCTGAGGCGGGGCGGCCGCCGGGCCCCGGCACAGGAACGGTCCGGGGCGCGTGAACGGCCGGGGCCCGCCACCCTCCGGTCGGCCGAACGGCCCGCGCGGTTGAACGCCCGGGGGCGCGGTGCCGTATCAACCGGGCAGTAGCGTGTCGCGTCCGAGGAGGAGCCCATGCCTTTTCGCCGTCTCCGCATGGTCGGCCGTCTCCGCCGTCGCCTCCGGGGGCCGGCCGTCTGGTTGCTCGTCGCCGTGGTGGCCGGTGGACTCGCGTACACCGTCACCAAGAACTCCACCGGTGCGCACGGCGGTTCGGGCCCGATCGGCTCCGCCGGGCCGGCCGGGGCCGCGCGGCGGGCCGACCCGGGCCGGACGCCCGGCGGCTGGCAGGACTGGAGCGTGGGGAGGTGGCTGCGGGGCGCCGCGGACTTCGTCAACCCCGTGGTGGACGAACTGTGGGGGCCGGAGCGGATGGCGGGCGCCACCGAGGGCGAGCGTGCCTTCGACGGCAGGCACATGCCCCGCGGTGTCTCCGACCCCGAGCCGGACGCCGTGCCCGCACGCCCCGTCTCCCGCCCGTACGGTGACCACGAACCCACCGCGGGCCGTCTCTTCTTCGACACACCCAAGGGCCCCGCCGCGTGCTCCGGCACCGTGGTGCGTGACCCCGTCCACCCCGGCCGGTCCAACCTGGTGTGGACGGCCGGGCACTGCGTCCACTCCGGCAAGGACGGCGGATGGCTGAGGAACATCGTCTTCGTCCCCGCTTTCGACAAGCGCGGCCCCGTGGCGGCGGACTCCACCAACAGTGCCGCGCCGCTGGGCATCTGGTGGGCGGACTGGGCGCAGACGTCCCAGCAGTGGATCGACCAGGGTACGGCCGGCGCCGGAGCGGGGGCGGCCTTCGACTTCGCCGTACTGCACGTACGCCAGGCGGCCGGGCGGACGAGGTCGCTGGAGGAGACGGCCGGGGCGGCGGCGGACGTCGGCTTCGACGCCGAGCTGTCCGGGTCCCGGAGCCCCGTCGACATCGTGGGGTATCCGGCCGGCCGCCCCTTCGACGGCTCGTCCCTCTTCCACTGCGCCGACCGGCCGGGATCGTTCTCGGTCGCGGCCGAACAGCCGGACATGTACCGCATGGGCTGCACCATGACCGAGGGATCGTCCGGCGGTGGCTGGCTGGTGCGCCGCGGTGACGGAGGACTGGTCCTCGTCTCCAACACCTCGCTCGGCTCCCGCCCGGCCGCGTGGCTCGCGGGTCCCCACCTCGGCGCGGACGCACGCCGTCTTCTGACCGAGGTGAGCGGGAGGTTCGCGGGCCGGTGATGGGGCGGGCCGAAGCCCTGGTCCGTACGCGGTTGTCGTCCCTGGGCCGAGTGCCACGGGCGCCACACCGACCTTTGCCGATCCGACGCCAAGGGTGTTCTTTCGCAACGATGGTGAACACCACAGCCGCCCCATCCGTACCTAGGACCGCACACCTTCCACCGATTCCGATCGGTTACGGAACAGATCCCAGGAGGCGGCGAGTTGACTCACAGGCGCATACCCAAGCGGCGGGCCGTGATGGCGGGGGCGGGGGCGGCGGGCCTCATCGCGGCGGCCGTACTGCTCCCACGTGCGAACGCGTCACAGCCACAGTCCGCATCCCCGCCCGGGGCCGCGAACGGAAGGACGAACACCGCCGCGGCGGCGGTCGCGGTACGCGGACTCGCCCAACAGCTCGGCGACACCTTCGCGGGTTCGTACTACGACCCCGCCAAGCAGCGGGTCATCGTGAACATCGCCGGTAACGACCGCAACGCCGACGCCCAGGTGAAGAAGGCAGGGGCGGTTCCGCGCGCGGTCCGCAACAGCGCGGCCGAACTCCGCTCGGCAGCGCACACCCTCGCCCGGACGGCGACCATCCCCGGGACCGCCTGGGCCGTCGACCCCCGGACCAACCGCATCGTGGTCTCGGCGGACCGGACAGTGAAGGGAGCGCGGTGGACCAGACTGGAGAAGGCCGTACGCGCCCTCGGCGCGGACACCGCCCGGATCCAGAAGTCGGCCGGGCAGTTCAAGGCGTTCAGCGAGGGCGGTGACGCCATCTTCGGCGGCGGCGCGCGCTGCTCGCTGGGTTTCAACGTCACGACCCAGGACGGCAGGCCGGGGTTTCTCACGGCGGGCCACTGCGGTGTCGCGTCCAAGCAGTGGTCACTGAGCGCGGGCGGAGCCCCCGCCGCCACCGTCCAGAAGGCGACCTTCCCCGGCACCGGCGACTTCTCCCTGCTCACCTACGACGACGCCGGCACGCAGGCACCCAGCGCGGTCGACACGGGGTCGGGGAAGCCGGTCGAGATCACCGGCGCGGCCGACGCGACCGTGGGGCAGCGCGTCCTGCGCATGGGCAGCACGACCGGTCTGCACGACGGCACGGTCACCGGCCTCGACGCCACGGTGAACTACCCCGAGGGCACGGTCAGCGGATTGATCCAGACCGACGTGTGCGCCGAGCCGGGCGACAGCGGTGGGTCCCTGTTCACCGCCGACGGCAACGCGATCGGACTCACCTCCGGCGGCAGCGGAAACTGCACCGCGGGAGGCGAGACGTTCTTCCAGCCGGTGACGAGCGCGTTGGCGGCCACGGGGGCGACGATCGGGGCCGGAGGTCAGGAGCAGGGGCAGAACCAAGGCCAAGGTCAGGACCAGGGCCAGGACCAGGACCAGGGGCAGGGGCAGGGGCAGGGGCAGGAAACCGGTGGTTCAGACGCCTCGGATGGCTCGGACGGTTCGGATGGCTCCGTCGGCTCCGGTGCGGGGGACGGGATGATCACCGTGAACCCCGAGCCGGGTTACGGCCGGGAATGAGCGAGAGCGGCTGAGACGGACGTGGCCACCCCGTTGCGGAAAGCTGGGCACCGGGGTGGCTACGACGTGGTGGCCGCGCGTTCCCGTCAGACGGTCGCGGGCGCCGGCGCGGAAGCCGTGGCGGGGGCGGCCACGGCTTCGGCCCCGGCGGTGGGAGCCTCGGTCTTCTCCTCCGACTTCTCGGCGGGCGCCGGGACACCACTGGCCGAGGCGCCACGGGCCGTGTAGAAGACGGAGCCCTGCTTGCGCTCGCGCTCCAACTCGCCCTTGGCGACGAGGGCTTCGAGGGTGTTGCGGACCACCTGGGGGCTGGTCTTGCGGTCCGGGTGGGCGGTGGTCAGTTCGGTGAGGATGTCCGCGACCGTACGCGGCTCCTGGTGGCCCGCGAAGAGACCGAGCACCACCTCACGCAGGGTGGGCCCACCGCCTTCCGCGCTCTTACGGGTCGACTTCTTCGCCTGGGCGGCGGCCTTCTTGGGGCTCTGAGCCGCCTTGGCGCCCTTGGCCCCCTTGGTGGTCCTGGGCTTCGCCGCCGCCTCCTCGGCCTCCTTCGCCTCCGGCTTCTGGGCACGTGCCTTGCGGGGCTTGGGCACCGCCGCGGTGGGTGTGGCAGCGGAGGCGGACGCCGCGGCGGGGGCCGGTGCCTTGGTGGTGGACTGCGCCTTGGTGGTGCGCTTGCGCGTCGCCTTGCCCGTTTCGGCCGCCGCCGACGCCTGCGCCGCCGCGCCGGCGGTGCTGACGAGGGTGTGCTGCATGGTTTGCAGCAGACCGTGGTCCCGCTCCAGGGCTTCGAGTTGCCCCTTCAGCGTCTCGAGTTCCGCGCGGATGCGTGCCTGGTCCTGCTGGTTGGCCTCCAGGTCGGCGGTGACGCGCGCCGCGTACTGGTCCTTGAGTGTGGTGGTGTCCGGCTCGTCCGCCATGAGAATTCGCTTTCCTCGTGCTGGATGTTGCCGCCGGATGCTACCCATCTCTGCGGCAACAGCACAGGTGGGTGTGCACAAGATTCACACGTTGGAGACACCGCGGGCCGCACACCGACGTCGCGGAGGCGGCGGGTTGGACACGGTTGTCGGCCCTGGGGGCGTGCGGAGAGTGCCTCTTTCCGCCCCCCGCACTTCCGTGCGCCGTACCCGAGAGGGAAACGAAGAGGTGGCGCCGGAGCGTCAAACAAGTGCACCCGAACGGGGACGGCCGAGGAGGCCGTGCGGTTACGAGGGGGACGCTGTGGGACGCAGGCGCAAGACGCGCGGATTACCGGTGGCGGTAGTGACGGTGCTGCTCACAGCGGTGTCGCTCGTGGGCCTGGCGACACCGGGCCACGCGAGTGGTGTGCGGGGTGTTACGGGGCTGGTGGCCGCGGCGGCCGCCCGGCAACGTTCGCTGTCGGAACCCGCCCTCTCGCCCTCCGCGGCTGGGTCCCTGCCCACCAAGTCCCTGGCAGCCCAGTCACCTTCAAAGGTGGTGGCACCATCGGGGCCGACCTCACCGTCCGGACCGGATACGACCACGCCTCAGCCCGGCCCCTCCGAGCCCGTCCCGTCCCGGCCCAAGCCGTCCAAGTCCACGGCACAACCCATCAAGCCCCCGCCGACCTCGCCGGTCACCCACCCTCCCGCTCTGCCGCCGCTCCTCTCGGTGGACCCGAGGAAGGTGCAGCAGGGCGGGTCCGTGGTCGTGTCCGGCAGTCGGTTCGACTGCGGGACGGACGGTGAGACACGGGCGGGCACGCTCACCCTGACCGGAGGCACAGCACCCCCGATCGCCCTCCGCACCGACGCCTCCGGCGGGTTCTCGCAGCCGGTGAAGGTGTCCGAGAAGGCGCGGCCGGGACGGTACGAGACGATCGCGACCTGCGACGGACGCCCCGCCATGACCCAGAGGAGTACCTACGAGGTGGTGGCGGCCCCGGTGGTCCAACCCCCGCTCCCCACCCCGGCCCTCACCCTGTCACCCGGCTCCGGGACGCCCGGGACGAAGGTGGAAGTCGCCGGTACGGGGTTCCTGTGCCGGAGCCCCGCCCGTCTCCTCTGGGACACGGCCGCGCTGCCCGGCTCGGGCGCGAGCACCGGGACGGACGGCGAACTCTCCGGTTCCCTCACCGTCCCAGCGGGCGCCGGTGCGGGTACGTACAGGGTGACGGCCACCTGCGAAGCCGCGCCCACTGGTGGCGGAGGCGCGGCGGGTGCTCGGCCGGTGGACGCTCAAGTGGGGGCCGCGGAAACCCTCTCCGCCTCGCAGACCTTCACGGTGCACCCACCCCCCGTCACCCGGCCGCCCACGGGGAAGTACGAGATCACCATCCATATGACGGACTACCCCGCCGCCTGCACCTGGGGGAGGATCCTGATCGGCGGCAAGGGGCTGCTCGACCCCTGGCTGGACGCGGACTCGTACAAGGGTGACGCGGCGCCGGGCCGCTGGAGGTTCATCGACCTCCACGCCTTCGTCCCCCTGGACCTGAGGGGCCATCAGCAGGTGGACCTGGACTGTCCCGGACGCGCGGTGGAACGGGCCGGGACCATCGACCTGCCGCCCGAACCCTTCACGGCGTACTACCTGCCCCAGGGCGCGCCGGCCGCCCACCACGAGGAGTCCGGGACCGGCGTCCTGCCCAAGCCCGTCCTGCCGGGGATCACACCGCTGCCCACCGCTTCCACCCCCTCCGCCTCGGACGCGCCCGACCGCGGTCCCACCGCCTCGCACGACGACGGGGCCGGGCCCGGGCCGTCCCCCGGACCCAGCGGATCCCCGAAACCACCCGACGGGGACGGGAAGGGCGGGCACCACGGCCGCGCGGTCGGACTGGTGGGCAGTATGCGCACCCCGGCGGAGGTGTCCTGGGCGCTCAGGGACATCGCGGCGTCGGTGGGTATGGCCGCGTGGTTCCTGCTGCTCGTGCTGCTCCTTGAAAAGGCCTTCCCCTCGCAGTTGGCGGACAACGCGCTCAGCCGCTGGTGGCGCCGACGCCGGGCGGAGCGGCAGGTGTCGATGAGCGCGGCCCGGCTGCCGGACTGGGTCCGGATGGGCTGCTTCGCCCTGCTCGGTGGGGCGCTCGTCGTCTGGGCCGACGCCACCGCCCACTGGAACGGATCCACCGCGGGCAAGGTGCTGGGAGCGGCAGTGGGCACCCTGCTGGTCCTGGTGACGTACGAGAAGACGAAGGACTCCCTGCTGCGCCCCGGGCGGGGCGGTATACGGGCCGAGCTGAGGGTGGTTCCGGCCGGGCTGGTCATCGCGGCGCTGATGGCGGCGCTCTCGCGCGGCCTGGCGTTCCCCGTGCCGTACGTGTACGGCCTGGTGGCTGTCTACATGGTGCTCGGCACCACACCGCCCGCCCCGGGTCCCTCGCGCCACACCATGCCGAAGGGGCAGGCGGTGATGATCGGAGGCAGCTGCGTCCTGAGCGCCTCCCTGCTGGTGTGGGTCCTTGGCACGCCTTTGGTCGAGGCGGGTCGTACGGCCCGGCCCGACGGCCTGCACCACGCGCTCGCGTGCACGGTGGGGCTGATGGTCGTCGGCGGTATCGAGGTCGTGGTGTTCGGCATGCTGCCGCTGTCCGGCATGGACGGAAGCGCCCTGAAGAGCTGGAGCAAACCGGCGTGGTACGGCCTCTACCTGATCGCCCTGACGCTGTTCTTCCACGTCCTGCTGAACTCGGTACACCCCGGCCTCGGCCCGGGATTCGTGGTCTCGAAGGATCTGCGGTGGTGCACCCTGGCCATCGCGACCGCCCTGTTCCTGGCGGCCTGGTTGTTCTCGCTGGCCCTGCGCAGGCACGTGGCGAGGCTGGAACGCGGGACGGCGGCGGTGGGCTGAGTGCCGGAGCGGGGGTGGACGCGGCGCTCGGCGACGGGCCCGCACCGCACACCCACCGCGCCGCACACCCACCGCACCGCACACCGCGCCACCGCGACAGCCGCCGCGCCACCACAAGCGGCCACGTCCCCGGTCGGTGGTAACGGCGGTTGCCCAGGGTTGACGCCCGGTCCGAGCAGGGGGCCGGTCGTCCGTCGGCGCGACGCGTGACGCGTGGCTCTGTTACAGAGCGGCGGCGCGGCCGAGTGGGTGGCGTACCAACGCTGGGGAGTTGACATAAGGAGTAGTTACGGAAATGTCCTGAATTCGTAAAAAGCGTCGGGTCGGCGGGCCTTGATCGATCCGGCGGGACAGAGTGTGGCTCCTCGGCACCAGCCGGGAACCTGGCCCGCCCCGTCACCGGTCCGACCAAAGCCTGTCCGGGGCTTGTCCTTGAGAGAGCACGCACATGACTGCTTCGCGTACCAACCGCCGTATCCTCGCCACCGCCCTCGCCGCGGGCACCCTGATCGGGGCCGCCGCCCTGCCCGCCGCGGCGGACGGCCACCACCGGCACGCCGACCGTTCCACCGTGGTCATCGGCCAGGTGCAGTACAACAGCCCGGGCCGCGACGACCGCTCGAACCGGAGCCTCAACGGCGAGTGGGTGGAGGTCATGAACACCGGGCGTCACGCCGTCAACCTGCGCGGCTTCACCCTCACGGCGAGCGACGGCGCCCGCTACCGCTTCCACGCCATGCGCCTTGAGGGCCACTCGGCGGTCAAGGTCCACACGGGCATGGGCCACGACACCAGCCGCGACGTCTACCAGGACCGCCGCGACTACGTCTGGGACAACCACCGTGACACCGCCACCCTGCGCAACGACAACGGCCGGGTCCTCGACACCGCCATGTGGGGACGCGGTCACCACGAGGGCCACCGTCACCACTGACGCCTGTCGGTGACCGCCCCCGCGAGAGGGGCGGTTCACCGCTCGCGATCCCGCACCACGGCACTCTCACACCCGCGCGGGGGGGGGGGGGGGGGCGGGCCCCCCGCGGCGGGGGGCCCCCCCCCCCGGGGGGGGGGGGGGGGGGGGGGGGGGGGGGGGGGCGCGGCGGCGGGGGGGGCGCGG
>NZ_JBVHPV010000017.1:0-163814 GCF_055567715.1 Streptomyces sp. NPDC026377 | reverse complement strand
GCTCCCCGTCCCCCCCCCCCCCCCCCCCGCCGGGGGGGGGGCGGGGGGCTGGGGGGGGGGGGGGGGGGGGGGGGGGGGGGGGGGCCCCCCCCCCCCCCCCCCCCCCCCGCCGGGGGCGGCACCCCCGGCACCGGTCGGTCAGCCGAGCCGGGTGTCGGCGTAGACGGCCATCGCGTCGCGCTGGTAGAGCGCGAGCCCGTCCGCGATCCTGTCGAAGTTCTCCCGGAACCGGGGGTCCTCGACGTAGGTCTGGCCCAGCCCCTTGTACGCGGCGGCGTTCGGCGTCCAGAAGCGGCACACGCCCTCGTAGTGGCGGTGCGTCTCGGCCTGCACCGCGGGGTCGGTGACCGGCGTCCCGGCCGCCATGAACTCCGCGAAGCGGATCATCTGCGCCGTCACCTCGCGCTGCCAGCGCTCGGTGTCGTCGGGGGTCATGGTCTCGACGGCCCGCCGGGACTGCTCCCAGGCCTCCGGCCACTTCTCCCGCACCTCCGCCTCGGCCTCGGTGCCGGTGGGCTCGAAACCCTCGAACAGGTTCTCCGGGCGGTTGATCTTCACCATGGTGGTGTCCTCGTTCTCCTCCAGTTCGGCGATGGTGCGGCCGACCGTGCGGGCCAGCGTCTCCAGCCGGTCGCGCTCGGCTAGCAGGCGCCGGTGGTGCTCGCGGAGCACCGCCACCCGGTCGGCCTGGCTTTCCAGGACGGCCTGGATCTCGCGCAGCCCCAGGCCCAGCTCCCGCATGAGCAGGATCTGCTGGAGCCGCAGCAGGTCGGCCTCTTCGTAGTGGCGGTGCCCGTTGGCGCCGATGCACGCGGGCGGCAGCAGGCCGATCTCGTCGTAGTGCCGCAGCGTCCGGGACGTCACCCCGGACATCCGGGCCACGTCCGCGATCGACCAGGTCATGGCCGTGCCTCCCATCGCCGGGCCGGTCTTTCCGGCCCCGTCGAGGACACTAGAAGTTGACGTTACGGCAACCGCAAGCCGGAACGCGGACGCGAAAACCACCCGCCGCGCCGGGCGCCTCGGGGCGGACCGGCGACCACCGACCCGCGACGCCGCGACCCCGCGACCGCCGTTCGGTGTCCAGGAGGACGCCTCGCCCCCCTCCTCGTACGCCGCGTACGGGCAGGGGGGTGCTGTCCGTCCCCGCCGCGCCCTCGCGGGCTGCTTCGCGCCGGGTTCCCGTACGGGGGCGCGGGGAGGATAGTCGGAAGCCGACGGCCTGCCGCGCACTGGGCCCGGCATGTCTCCCCTGGAGGTGTCCCGCTGTGACCACCACCCCCTCACCGGCGCGCGCCGGTGTGGCTCCCGGCGGGCTGCCGCTGCTCGGCCACGCGTGGCAACTCCACGCCCGGCCGCTGGAGTTCCTTTCCTCGCTGCCGGCCCACGGGGACCTCGTACGGATCGGGATGGGGCCCTGGCCGGCCTATGTCGTCTGCCGCCCGGACGCGGCGCACCAGATGCTCACCGACTCGCGGACCTTCGACAAGGGCGGCCCGTTCTTCGACAAGGCGCGGGTGCTGTTCGGCAGCAGTCTGCCGATGGCGGGCTGGCGTGAACACCGCTGGCAGCGCCGCCAGATGCAGCCCGCCTTCCAGCCCGGCCGTATCGAGGGGTACGCGGTGGTGATGGGCGAGGAGGTGGACCGTATGACCACCACCTGGCGGCCCGGTCAGCGGCTGGACGTCACCGCCGCGCTGACCACCCTGACCCTGCGCATCGTCACCCGCAGCGTGCTGGCGGCGGAGGCGGAGGACTCCGCGGTGGCCGAGGTGCTGGAGAGTCTGCACACCGTCATCGACGGCATCTACCAGAGGGTGATGCTGCCGCTCGGCCCGCTCTACCGGTTGCCCACCCGTGGCAACCGCCGCTACCGGCAGGCCTGCCGGCGGCTGCACCGCGCCATCGACGACATCATCGCCACCCGGCGGGCGGCGCCCGGGGAACACGACCTGGTCTCGATGCTGCTGCGCGCCCACGACGACGACACGGGCGAGCCGATGTCCGACACGGACATCCGCGACCAGCTGATGGTGATGATCGGCGCCGGTTTCGAGACCACCGCCAACACCCTCGCCTTCGCCCTGTGGTTGATCAGCCAGGACGCGAAGGTACGGGAGCGGTTGCACGCGGAGGTGGACGCCACCCTGGCGGGGCGCACCGCCACACCGGCCGACCTCGACGGTCTGGCCCACACCCGGCGCATCATCCACGAGGTGATGCGCATGTATCCGGCGGGGTGGTTCTTCACCCGTGTCACCACGTCCGACACCACCCTCGCCGGTCATCCCCTGCCCAAGGGCACCGCGCTCCTCTACAGCGCCTACCTCCTGCACCACCAGCCCGACCTCTTCCCCGACCCGGAGCGTTTCGACCCCGACCGCTGGGCCGCCGGCGAGGAGACACTTCCCCGGGGCGCGCACGTGCCCTTCGGCGGTGGCAACCGCAAGTGCATCGGCGACCAGTTCGCGCTCACCGAGATGACGTTGGCGCTGGCCACGGTGTGCACCCGCTGGGAGCTGACGCCCGACCCCGGGGCGACCCTGCGCGTACGGGTGCGGGGCACGCTCGGTCCTGGTCCGCTCCCCATGACGTGCACGCCGCGCGACACACCGCCCGGTTCAGCCTGAGTGAGCAGGACCGGCCGGTCGCTGCCACAGCCGGGACACATGGGTGTGCAGGACCTCCTGGGCCTGGCGCGCGGTGAGGTGGCCGACGAGGACGTGAGCGGTGAGCCCGTCGGCCAGGGCCAGCAGGGCGCGGGCCTCGTGCCGCGGGTCGGGACGCCGGCCGGTTGGAGGCCGGATGTCGAGGGGCTCCCTGGGCGCGCCGCTCTCGTCGGCCTCCTCGATGAGCCGGACGAACACCTCGTGCAGGGAGGCGTAGTTGGCCTTCAGCGTGCCGGCCAGGGCCTCGTTCACCGCCGCCTGGGCGACGAAGGCGAGCCACACCCGGGCCTCGGCGCGGTGTTCCGGCGCCAGCAGGGAGATCTCGCTCGCCGCGTGGCCCAGCGCGGTCGCGGCCGACTGGGCCGGGCTCGCGACGAGGCGGGCCCGTACGCGCGCGTTGATGCGCTCACCGACCGCGCCCAGGGCGAAGACCAGCATCTCCTCCTTGGTGCGGAAGCAGCGCTGGACCGCACCCATCGACACCTCCGCGCGGGCGGCCACATCGCGCAGGGTCACCCCCTCCAGCCCGCGTTCGTCGGCGAGCCGGCACACCGCGTCGGCGATGAGACGGCGCCGCTCCTCGTGGTCCACCTGCCGGGGCATGCGCACTCGCCTCCATGTGCCGTGTTCACCGCGATCCTCACGCTGCGGCCACTTTATTCGATGCATCCGCATCGGTACCCGGGTTATTGTTCCGATGCAAGCGCATCGGAACAAGGAAACGGGAGAGTGCGCACCATGCGGGACGCGTTGTGGAGCAGGCCGGCGACGGCACAGGCGGCGGCCGTACGGAACGGGGAGGTGACGGCCGCCGAGCTGGTCGAGAGCCATCTGGAGCGCATCGGCGCGGTCAATCCGCGGGTGAACGCCGTGACCCAGCTCCTGGCGGAGCGCGCCCGCGAGAGCGCGGAGCACACCGACCGCCGACGGGCCGCGGGGCAGCCTCTCGGGCCGCTCGCGGGCGTGCCGTTCACGGTGAAGGAGTCCACCCCCATCGAGGGCGTACCGACGACGTTCGGCGTGAAACGCTTCCGCGATCTGGTCGCCCCGGCCGACGCGCCCCCGGTGGCCCGGCTGCGCGCCGCCGGCGCCGTTCCGATCGGGCACAGCAACATGCCCACCCTGATCCTGGCGGGCATGCACACCCGCAGCGAGCTGTTCGGGGACACCCTCAACCCGTGGGACCACGAGCGGACACCCGGCGGTACCAGCGGAGGCGACGCGGTGGCCGTCGCCACGGGCATGGCGGCGCTCGGACTCGGCAACGACTCCGGCGGGTCCATCCGCGTCCCCGCCCAGTTCTGCGGAGTGGCGGGGCTCAAGCCGACCCCCGGGCGCTTCCCCGCCGACCATCGCGTCCTGGGGCCCGACGACCCCGGCCCGGCCTCCCAGATGCTGGTCACCGACGGCCCGCTGGCCCGGACCGTCGCCGATCTGCGGCTGGCCTACGAGGTGCTGGCCGGCACCGACCCCCGCGACCCGCGCGCGGTGGCGGTGCCCGCGTACGGCGAACCGCTGCCCGGCGCGACGAGGGTGGCGGTCGTCGCGGACCCGGGCGGACGCGGCGTCCACCCCACGGTCGCGGCGGCGATCCGGCGGGCGGCCGACGCCCTCCGCGACGCGGGGTACGACGTGCGCGAAGTGGCGGACGTGCCGCGGCTGGCCGAGACGCTCGAAGCGTACGACCGGATCACGATGACCGAGTTCGCCCCCAGCTGGCCGGTGGTGCGCACCCTTCTGGGCGAGGGCGGCCACCGCTACATCGAGATGGCGATGGAGCGGACCCCGCCCGCCACCGGGGCGGACGAGGTCATGCGGCTCATGGGCACATGGCTGAACATCCGCCGCTCGTGGGCGGAGTTCCTGGATACGTATCCGCTCGTGCTCGGTCCGTCGTTCACCGAGCCGCCGGTCGAGCCGGGTTTGGAGTCGCGTGACAGGGCCGGCCGGGACCGGGTCGCCTCGGCGATGCGCCTGTGTACGGCGACGAGCTTCGTGGGCGTACCGGCGGTGGCCGTGCCGACCGGGGTGGCCGACGGGCTTCCCTGCGGGGTGCAGATCATCGGGCGGCCCTTCCGCGAGGACCTGTGCCTGGAGGCGGCCCAGGCGGTCGAGGACCGGCTGGGGGTGCTGACGCCGGTGGATCCGGCCGGCCCGGTACGGGCGTCGGCGAACTGACGGGCGGCGCCGGTCCGCAAACGCGGAAGGACGGACGGCCGGACCACCGGACGCGGCCGGGAGCCGCCGTCCGGCCGGGCGGCCGTGGGAGTGGGGCCCGCAACCGGGCGATCACCTGCCGGTATACGACCACCACCTGCCGATGTCGGGGCGGTGGGCCCGCCACCCGGGGGTACCCGTTCTAGGCTTCACCCACCCGGTGCCGGCCCGGCCGCCGCCCCGACCCCAGGAGTGCCCCCGTGTTCGATCCCGTGCTGGACAACCCGTACCCCGACAGCGGGCGCATCGACGACGTGCCCGCGCCGCACGAGCTGCTGGGGCCGGTGCTGGGCTTCATCGGCACCTGGCACGGCCGGGGCCAGGGGGCGTACCCGACCATCGACGGGGAGTTCTCCTACGCGCAGGAAGTCGTCCTCAGCCATGACGGGCGCCCCTTCCTGCGGTACGAGGCGCGGGCCTGGCTGCTCGGCGTCGATGACGCGCCGCTGCGCCCCTCCGCGCGGGAGAGCGGCTGGTGGCGGCTCCAGGCCGACGGCCGGGTGGAGGCGCTGATCACCCAGCCCACTGGTATCGCGGAGATCGCGGTCGGCCACGCGGGCGAGAACACGGTAGACCTCTCCGCCGACCAGGTGGCCCTCACCCCGACCGCCAAGGAGGTGACCGCGACCCGGCGCCGCTACACCCTCACCGGCGACGACACCCTCACCTTCGTCCACGACCTGGCGGCGGTCGGCCGACCGCTCCAGCACCACCTCTCGGCACGCCTGCGACGCACGGCATAGCCCCGCCCGGCCGTCCGCTCATAAGCTGGCCCTCATGGACAAAGAGACGCGGGACGTCCGCGAATGGCCCCAGGGGCGCAACCCGCACCGCCGCAGGATTGGCGTACTCGGCTGGTCGCTCCTGCTCCTGCTGCTGCTCGTGCTCTTCATCGTCGGGCCGCGCTGAGGCCCCGTCGAAAACGCGGATCGAACGACCTCGGCGACGGTCAGTTGTGCCCGAACTTCCGCGACTGCTTGTGGGAGGTCTCCTGCGGGACCGGGCGCATCGCCTCCCGCGCCGCGGGCGACTGGGTCGACCCCTTCGTCTCCACCGCCGCGGCGCGCTCGTGTCCGCCGGTGCGGGCGCCACGGTTCTGCCGGGTCTGCTTCTTACCCACGACGTTGCCTCCTTCAAGGGACCTCGGAGGGTGAACCCCACCAGGCTCGCACACACGTACGAAGATCGCATCACGGGCAGATCGGGTGGAATGCACCCGCGCGCCAGGCCTCGCCCAGCGGCGGCGTCCACCTGGCGGGGGGCGTCGGGTACCGGGGCCGTTCGGTGCGGCCAGTCGGGCCCCGTCCGGTTCCGGCCAGTCGGCCGACGTCACCAACTGCCCGTTTGAGACACGCATTTCGGCCAGTGAACCCTCCCCAAGGCCTCACGCTCCGCGTCATTGCGCAATCCCTAAACTGCGGGATTACGCACCGCCGGGAAGCGCCCTAGCGTGGCGGGGACGGCATTCGCCCCCCTCTCCCGACCACCTGCCCCCCACTCCCCCGTAGCGGCACCTCCACGCCACGGGGGACGGTACGCACGGTCCGCGCACGAACAGGCCACCACCGTGCACGCATCGTCAACGCATTCCCCCGCCGTCGCCCCTTGAATGAGGCGTCAGCCGACTGGAAGTCATCCCGAAGGGAAGGCAGTTGAGTACCCCATCCCCCTTTCGCGCCCCGTCACCGCCCCCGTCCTCCGCCGCCCCCGGCGGGCCACCCGGACCACCCGGGCCGGCCACCGGGCACCTCGACACCTTCGTGCAGGACCACTTACCACCGCCCTCCCTCCAGCCGGACACCCTGCTCGACCTGCCCACCCTGCGCTTCCCGGCCCGGCTCAACTGCGCGACCGAGCTCCTCGACGGCCCCCGCGACGCGGCCGACCGCTCGGGGCGTCTGGCGGTACTGTCGCCGCACGGGGTGCGCTGGACGTACGCCGAACTCCTCGCGACCGTCTCCCGCATCGCGCACGTACTCACCGAGGACATGGGCCTGGTGCCCGGCAACCGGGTGCTGCTGCGGGGCACCAACACTCCCATGCTGGTGGCGATCTGGCTGGCCGTGGTCCGGGCCGGCGGGGTGGTCGTGGCCACGATGCCGCTGCTGCGCGCCAAGGAACTCGCGTACGTCATCGACAAGGCGCGCATCACCCACGCGCTGTGCGAGTCCGCCCTCGGCGCCGAACTGGAGGCGGCCCGCACGGACGGAAACGCCCCGCGGACGATGTACTACCCCGGCGCGACGCGGGACGGCACGCATCCGGGTGCGGACACCGACCTGGAACAGGCGATGGCCCAGCACCCGGACCGCTTCGCACCCGTCGACACCGCCGCCACCGATCCCTGCCTGATCGCCTTCACCTCCGGCACCACGGGGATGCCGAAGGCGACCGTGCACTCCCACCGCGACGTGATGGCGGTGTGCCGCTCCTTCCCCCAGCACGTGCTGCGGGCCACCAGTGACGACCGCTTCATCGGCACCCCCTCCCTGGCGTTCACCTACGGCCTCGGCGGACTGCTGCTCTTCCCCCTGTACATCGGCGCCTCCGTCGTCCTGCTCGACCGCGTCTCACCGCGCCAACTCGCCCAGGCCATCGACGAGTTCCGCGCCACCGTCTGCTTCAGCGGCCCCACCGCGTACCGGGCGATGTGCATGGACCCGGCTCCGTACGGACTGTCCTCGCTGCGCGTGTGCGTCTCGGCGGGGGAGCCGCTGCCCCCCGTCACCCGCAAGATGTGGAAGCAGCGCACCGGCCACGAGCTGATCGACGGGCTGGGCTCCACCGAGATGCTGCACATCTTCATCGCGATGCGCGGGGACGAGGCGGCCACCAGGCCCGGCGCGCTCGGGCGCCCGGTGCCCGGCTACCTCGCCGCGGTCGTCGACGACGCCGGGCGCCCGCTGCCGTACGGCGAGGTCGGCGCGCTGGCCGTCAAGGGGCCCACGGGCTGCCGCTACCTGGACGACGCGCGCCAGGCGGACTACGTACGCAACGGCTGGAACCTCACCGGTGACGCCTGCTGGGCCGACAAGGACGGCTATCTGCACTACCACGCCCGGCTCGACGACATGATCGTGTCGGCCGGATACAACATCTCACCCGTCGAGGTCGAAGCCACCCTTCTGACCCATCCGGCCGTCAGGGAGTGCGCGGCGGTCGCCGCGCCCGACGACGAGCGCGGCGCGGTGGTGCGGGCCCATGTCGTGCTCGCGGAGGGGCACACCCCCTCGCCCGAACTCGTCCTGGAGCTCCAGCGGTTCGCCAAGGCCGAGATGGCACCCTACAAGTATCCGCGCCTCGTCTCCTTCTGCGCCGAACTCCCCCGGGCCGGCACCGGCAAGATCCAGCGTTTCCGTCTGCGCGGCGCCGACAGCGGCCCCGCCCCCTCGGCCGGACCGGAAGGAGCCAGCGGTGACCCCGCCTCCGCATGACGCCGCCCCGACCGGCTTCACCCAGCGCAAGCGCGTCTTCTTCCACCACTGCGATCCGGCGGGCATCGTCTTCTACCCGCAGTATCTGCTGCTCATCAACGAGGTGCTCCAGGACTGGTTCGAGACGGGTCTCGAGGTCGGCTACGCGGGGCTGTTCGCCGAGCGACGGATCGGCATTCCCACCGTCCGCCTCGAATGCGACTTCCTCGCGCCGAGCCGGCTCGGCGACGCGCTGGACATCACGCTCACCGTCGAACGCATCGGGAAGTCGTCGTTCGAGCTGCGGTACGCGTGCGCCGGGTCGCCGGGCGGGGACGTGCGCGCCCGCATCCGCGCGGTGCTGGTGACCACGTCACTCGAAGGGCACGGCCCGATCCCCATCCCCCAGGACATCCGTACAGCGATGGAGCGATACACATGACGACCGACCGCAGGGACTGTGCCGCCGACCTCACCGGCCTGATCGAGACCGACGGCCTCGGGGCCGGCAACTTCTTCCGACTGGCGGCCGCGAGCGACACGTCCGAGACCGTGATCGAGCTCGATCAGCCCTATCGCTCTCCCACCGGCGCCACCCACCACAGACTCACCCTGGCGGCGCTCGACGAGCTCACCGACCGGGTGGCCGCCGGGTACTACGCCGACGGCATCCGTCCCAAGGACCCCGTGGCGGTCTATGTGACGGAGAGCGTGCGCTATCTCGTCCACTACGTCGCACTGACGAAGATCGGTGCCATTCCGGTGTTCGTGAACAGTTCGCTCCCCTCGGAGACCGCGGCGCGGTTCGTCGAGCACGTCGGGGCGGCGGCCGTGGTGAGCGATCCCGAACGGCTCGCCGAGGACCGGTTACCGCTCACGTACTACACCGAGGAGCCCTACGGCGAGGGCGCCTTCAAACTCTTCACCCACGAGGACGACGATCCGGTGCTGATCGCCCACACCTCGGGGACCACCGGCATCCCCAAGGCCGTGCAGTTCAACCACAAGGGGTTCTTCTTCGGGGTCCGGCAGCAGATCCGGGCCGACCTCGGTACCCGTATCCTCTCGGCGCTGCCGCAGAGCCACGCGTCCGCGATCTCGGTGCTGATGTCGGCGGTCGCCCGGCGTGCCACCACGCTGCTCGCGACCCGCCGCGGCCCGCGCGAGATCGCCGGCGCCATCCAGGAGTTCCGCCCGCACCTGGTGGCGGGCTTCCCCAAGACCTTCGTCGACCTGTGCCGCGTCGATCTGGACGCCTACGACCTGTCCTCGGTCGCGCGGTGGATGTCCACCGGCGACGCCAACCACGAACGGCACATACGCAAGCTGGTGGCGCGCGGCAACCACGTCGACCGGGAGGGGAACCCGCTTCCCGGTTCCCTGTTCATCGACAACTTCGGCTCGTCCGAGTTCGGCTTCGCCATGTTCCGTACGGTGCACACGCCCACCAGCGACCGCTACCAGCGGTGCATCGGCCGCCCCTTCGCCTGGGTGGAGGTCGAGATCTTCGACGCGGACGACGAGCCGGTGGCGGACGGGACGGTGGGCCGCCTCGCCCTCAAGTCGCCCACGATCACCGGGGGTTACTGGAACAACAGCCTGCTCAGCGAGAAGAACCGGATCCAGGGCTACTGGCTCACCGGCGACCTCGCCTACCGCGGCGAGGACGGACTCTATTACCACGTCGACCGGACCACGGACCGGATCAGCACCGCCAACGGCGTCCTCTACAGCGCCCAGACCGAGGAGCTGATACTGCGCCACTTCCCCGGCCTCGTCGACTGCTCGGTCGTCGGTGTCGACAGCGGTGCCGGCGACGGCCGCCAGGTGCCCGTGCTGAGCATCGACGTGCCGTCCTCCACCGACGAACCGGCCGACCTGCGCTCGCGGGTGAACGCCCTGCTCGCGGAGCGCGGCTGGCCGCTCGTCGCGAAGGTCCTGGTCAAGGGCGCGGAGGAACACGTGGGCGTCACGGGAAAGGCGTTGAAGCGCAGTATGCGCGTGGCGTTCGCGGACACCGAAGGCTGAAGGGCCCGGATCACCGCGACGGAAACGGAATCCGCCGGCCTCTCCCCCGCACACGGGCGGGCCGCCCCGTGGGGCGAGGTCAGCGGTCCCGCTCCGCGAACACCTCACGGGCGGCGGCGATCCCGTTCAGCGCCGCGGGGAACCCCGCGTACCCGGCCATCTGCGTGATGACCTCGACGACCTCCTCGCGGCTGCCGCCGACGTTGAGGAAGCCGTGGATGTGCACGCGCAGCTGCGGGGCAGCCGTGCCGAGGGCCGTGCACATGGCGATGGTGGCCAGCTCACGCTCCTTGAGGCCGAGGCCGGGGCGGGAGTAGACATCGCCGAACGCGAACTCGATGATGTACCGCCCGAGGTCGGGGGCAATGTCCTGGAGCGAGGCGACGACGGCCTCCCCCGCGTGCCCGTCGACCTCAGCGAGCTTGGCGAGACCGCGCTCGTAGCGCTGCTCGCCCTCGCCCGTGCCGACCGGCTCGTGGACGAGTCCGGGCCGCTCGCGGAACGCCTCCCGGGCCACCGCGATGCCGTTGAGGGCCGCGGGCACCCCCGCGTACACGGCGGTGTGGATGAGCACCTCCACCACCTCGGCGGGGGTGACGCCCACGTTCAGCGCGCCGTCGATGTGGAAGCGCAGCTGGGGAGCGGCCGTGCCCATCGCGGACAGCGCGGCGACGGTGGCGAGCTCGCGCTGCTCCAGGGTGAGACGGTCGTTCGCCAGGAGCTCCCCGTATCCGAAGGAGACGGTCATCCGGCCCAGGTCGGGGGCGATGTCCGCGAGGCTGTCGAGCACGGCGGGCCGCTCCTGGCCGCTCACCTCGCGCAGCAGCGCCAGACCGCGCTCGAAGCGCTCGTCGGCGGGCCCGGCGCCCGGGGTGGAAGCCGCGGTGGGGGAAGGGGCAGCGGTCGAGGGGGCGGGGGACGCGGCTTCGGAGTTCTGCGCACTGTTCATATGCACGAAACTAGAGCTTGGAGCGCACTCCAACGCAAGCGGACCGTCCCCGGCCCGGAAACCCGCCACGGCCGGACCACGGCGCGCCGGGGGCGGCGCCGGTTCACAGGTGAGGAAGAGCGGCACATGGCAGACGAGATTCCGACCGGCGGAGGGTATGTGGAGCTGTCCCCACCCGCCCCGAGGACCACGGCCGGCACGGTCGAGGTGTGGGAGTTCTTCTGGTACGGCGACCCGCACTCCTACGCCATCGAGCCCTCCGTGCGCCGCTGGGCGGGGCGGCAGAGCGGAGTGACGTTCGTCCGCGTGCCCGCGCCCTTCGGCGGCCCCTGGGACGCGCACGCGCGGATGCACTTCGCGCTGGAGGCCCTGGGGCACGCCGACACGGCCACGATGCGGGCCGTGCACGAGGCCGTCCAGCGTGACGGGCAGCGGCTGACCGGGCCCGGTGAGCAGGCGGACTTCGTCGCCCGGCTCGGCGTCGACCGCGCCCGCTACCTCGCGGTCCTCGAATCCTTCGGCCTCAAGGGGCAGTTGGCCGCCGCCAAGGCGCAGGCGCGCTGGGCAGGCGTCCAGAACGTCCCCGCCTTCCTCGTCAACGGCAGGTACCGGGCCGATCTCAGGACGGCGGGCGGCCCCGCGGAGCTGGTGCGGGTGGTCGAAGGGCTCGTGGGGATGGTGCGGGCCCGGTAGCCGGGGGCTTCCGGCCTCCCCGCCTGCCGGCAGGACCTGCCCGGCAAGGGCGCGGAACACGACAGCAGCCGTGCGGTATCGGACAAATACCTTCCGCCCCCGTCAACGATCCGTGTTGTTCATCGGGAAGTTGCCAACCGGTCACCCTGCGTACTCCTAGAGTCTGGGGGTCTCACCCCGTACGCACAGGGAGCGGAGCCTTGGACTCGTTGCGTCACCTCACCGCCCACCTCGGTCTCGACCTCACGGCGATATGCCTGCTGACCTTCGCCATCTACTACCCGAGACACCGGCGGCGCGACCTCGTGCCCGCGTATCTGGCTCTGAACGTCTCCCTGTTCACCATCGTCGCGGCCCTCGCCGAAGTGGGCGGCAGCGGCGGCATGGCGCTGGGGTTCGGCCTCTTCGGCGTCCTGTCGATCATCAGGCTGCGCTCCGACGCCGTCCAGCACGAGGAGGTGGCGTACTACTTCACCACGCTCGTCCTCGGGCTCCTGTGCGGGCTGCCGCACCTGGGGTTCTGGCTCGCGGCCACGCTGAGCGCCGTCCTCCTGCTGGTCGTCTACACGGCGGACCACCCCATGCTGCTGTCGGGAGTACGCCGCTCGGTGGTGACCCTCGACGCGGTGCACGGCGATCCCGCCGCGCTCCGCGCGGACCTCGCGCGGCGGCTGGGCGAGCCGCTGCACTGGACGGTCATGGAGATCGACTACGTACGCGACCTGATGGTCGTCGACGTCCGCTACCGGGAGCCGGGCCCCGGCGCCGCCCATCGGGGCGCCGGGACCGCGCACCGCCCCGAAACCCTCCTGGACACCGTATGAGCACCGACACCTTCACGCCGGCGCCCTCGGCGGCCGTCCGGGCCATCGAGGACGCGGCCCACCGGGCCGACCCCGTATCGCTGGCCGAGCTCAACGAGCGGTCCGCCCTGCTCGCCCGCTTCGACCGCAGCTACCTCGTGCCCACCGCGACCTTCCTCCGGGTGGTCGGCCACCTCACCCGGCCCTCCTTCCGCGGTGAGCCGTTCCGGGCCCTCACCATCGACGGCCGCCGCGCCTTCCGCTACCACTCCGTCTACTACGACACCCCCGAGCTGCGCTCCTTCCACGACCACCGCCAGGGCCGCCGCCTCCGCTTCAAGGTCCGCGAGCGCCTCTACGCGGACAGCGGGGAGCGGCAGTTCGAGATCAAGCTCAAGGGCGGCCGCGGCGACACCGTCAAACACCGCGTCCCCCTGACCGGCGCCCAGACCCCGCTGGACACCACACCCCGGGCCTTCCTCGCGGACACCCTGCACCGCGCCTACGGCATCGCCCCGCCGCCGGTGCTGCGGTCCTCGCTCAGCACGGACTACCTGCGCTCGACGTTCGTGGCCGACGGGCAGCGCGTCACCTGCGACGCCGGGCTGGTCTGCGTCGACCTGGGCACCGGCAGGCAGGTGCGGTGCGAGGGCGGCCTCGTCCTGGTCGAGACGAAGTCGGCCGAACACCTCACCGAGGCGGACCGCCTGCTCCATGCCCACCGGGTGCGGCCCGCCGTCTTCACCAAGTACTGCGGCGCCCTCGCCGTGCTGCGCCCCACCCTGCCCGCCAACCGCTGGCGCCGCGCGGCCCACCGGGCCTTCACCACCGACGGGCCCTAGAGGACGACCGGCGGCAGCGGCCGCGAAGGGGCCCGGGACGAGCTCTTCCGGGCCCCGGCCGCGGCGCCCCCGGGCTGCCCCTCGGCCCTCACAGCGGGTTCCGTAGGCTCTGACCCGGACTACCGCACCACGGGGAACAGGGCCGGGCCATGGGACTGCGTATCAAGATAGGCGTCACGATCACCGTGACCGCCACCCTCGCGGCGCTGGTCACCGCGAGCCAGGTACCGGTCCTGCTCACCGACCGCGAGCGCGAGGTGCAGGCCGAGCGCCTGCTCTTCGCGGCGCGGACCACCCAGCAGAGCGGCAGACCCGCCATGGGCGTGGAGGTCGACCCGCCCGACCTGCCCGGGCCGCTGCGCTCGGCGATCCAGGGTGGCCGCAGCGGCACCTACGTGCAGAGCACCGACCACGGCACCATGATCTGGGCCGCCCAGATGTCACGGACCGGAACCGTTCTCGCCCTGCGCTCCGCCTCCAACGGGCTCAGCGACCAGGTGGAGCGCGTGATGTGGCAGTCAGGCGCCGTCGGCACCGGTGTGGCCACAGTGATCGGGCTCGCTCTGGCCACCCGGTTCGCCACCCGGCTGAGACGGTCGGCCCACAGCGCCGAGCAGATCGCGGACGGCGACCTGAGCGCACGGCTGCCGGAGACCGGCCGGGACGAGATCACCAACCTCGCCCACGCCGTCAACGCGATGGCCGACGCGCTCGCCGCACGGCTCACGGCCGAACGCGAGGTCACCGCGAACATCGCCCACGAACTGCGCACCCCGGTCGCCGGGCTGATCGCGGCCGCCGGGCTGCTGCCGGACGGCCGCGCCGAGAACATGGTCAAGGAACGGGCGGGCCGGCTGCGGGACTTGATGGAGGACGTCCTCGAAGTGGCCCGGCTCGACAGCGGCACGGAGGCCGTCGAGTCACGCTGGGTGGAGCTGAGCGGCGTGGCCCGGCGGGCGGTGCGGGCGGCGGCCGAGGGGCGTACCGCGACGGGCGGGGCTGCCCCGGACGTACGCGTCGACGTCATCGCCGACGCCGGAGCGCGGACCGATCCGCGCCGGGTGGAGCGCGTCCTGACCAACCTGGTGACCAACGCCCTGCGCCACGGCGCCGAGCCCGTTCTGGTGGAGGTCGACGGCCCGGCCGTACGGGTACGGGACCACGGCCCGGGCTTCCCCGACCACCTCATCACGCAGGGCCCGCAGCGCTTCCGTACCGGCGCCAAGGGGACCGGGCTCGGTCTGGGGCTCACCATCGCGGCGGGCCAGGCCGCGCTGCTCGGCGCGGACCTCGCCTTCGACAACCCCGCCACCGGGGGCGCTCGGGCGACGCTCACCCTTCCCGTCCCCGCAACGCCGGAAGCCGGCCGGTGACACCTGCTCCCGCTCCATTGCGGGGGTGTCACCGGCCGGCCCGGTACGCGGGAGGTCACGCGCCCAAGGCGCGCGAAAGGCTCCCGAGCGGGGGTGTCACATGGGGTCGATGCCGCCACTGCCCATCTCGGTGGTCTGCCTGCTCTCCTCCTGCAGCCGGCGCGCCTTCTCCTTCAGCCGGTCACGCTCGGCCGGGTCGCTGGCGCGCTCGGCGGCCTGCTCCAGCTGCTCCGCCTTCTGGCGCATCTGCCGGGCACGGCCGCCGGTCTCGTCTGCAATGCTCATGATCACTCCTGACGTCTGGGGGGGGGAGCGGACGCCATCAGAGAACCAGCGCCGCGGGCCGCGCGCATCCGGAACCGTCACACACCGCTATCACCGCAGGACAAGACACTCGTCCGGCGCCGAACGGAATGCCAGGCGGGGCCGGGCGTGCTCTGCTGTCCGTGGGTACGGGCCGTCACCGTGGCGGCGGGGAGGGGCGGGAACCCGTTCGTGGAGGAGAACCCCATGACGATTCTGATGCAGGTCGAGCTGCCCGGTGTGACGACGGACCAGTACGACACCCTCCACGCCAGGATGCGGGCTCTTCCCGGCAACCCCTTCGAAGGCTGTCTGGCCCACATCTGCGTGCCCACGGACGGGGGCGTGCAGATCACCGACCTGTGGGTGGACGAGGAGGCCATGCGGAAGTTCATGACGGTCGTGTCGCCGCTCGCGGCCGAGACCGGCCTGCCCCAGGGCCCCGAGCCGAAGGTCTCACGGGTGCACAACCACTGGCTGGCGGCCGGGGCCTGAGGCAACCGGCTCCGCGCCGAGGTTCACCCCTTCACAGCATGGCCAGGTGTGCCTCCACATACGGGACCGCCACCGACTCCTTCGGGTGAGCGGCGCCGAGCATCGGATGGACGTTGACCTCGAACACCGCTCCGCCGTTCTCGACGGCGAGGTCGACGCCGCCGAAGCGCAGCCCCACGGCCTTGGTGGCGGCGACCGCCAGCTCGCAGAGGTCCACCGGCAGGTCGTCCACCGGCATCGGGGTGCAGGCCGCGCCCTGGGCCTCGTTGCAGGGCTCGTCGGGGCGGGCCTGGACGTGTTCACAGGCCTGCACCGCCCGCCCGTCGAGCACGGACACGCGGAACTGGTGGCGCTGTCCAGCGGCGTTGAAGTTCCGTGCGTCCCGCGAGATCAGCCACGTCTGACCGGTGTCGGCGAAGTGGGCGAGCGCCTGGAAGAGCTGCGCGAACGTGGTGATGTGCCGGACGTCGTCTCCACAGGTGCCGAGGGCGGGCCGGGCCCAGACATCCCGGCCCAGCCGGTCGAACGCCGCCGCGGCGGTGTCCAGGCTCGGCCGCGTCAGGGTGACGGTCTCCATGTGCGGAATGCCGTGCAGGGCGAACCGCTCCGTCGTGCGGTCCTTGTCGGTGGCCGCCCGCCACGCGTCGGCGTCCGTCCCCAGGGAGACCGTTCCGTAGCGCGCCATCAGCCGCTGGAACGGCTCGAAGCGGTGGCGCTCGGGCGGCTGGACCTCGTAGACGAGCAGAACCGACGGCGTGACCACCAGGTCCTCGGACGGCACCTCCAGACGTACGGCACGGTCCACGACGTGCGTCCGGCCCGATCCGCCGGTCAGGAAGTGCCGCGCGTCGACCGGCACCGGCGGCCGTCCCGTCAGGAACTCGACCGCCGCGGCGAGCGCGGCGCGGCTGCCTTCCGTCGAGCGGTGGTCGGTCATCAGAACGATCTCGCGGTCACTCATCCCGGCTTGGTCCCCTTGCCCCTCCGCACCCGGCCGGGCCGGGGGCCCGCGGCCGGTGCGAAGGATGAAGAACCTGCTGCGGTACTCGGACAGAAGCGTTCCCCGAATGTACGGAACGGCCCGCCCGGGCCACAGTAGGCTTTCCGTCAACCTGGGAGCGGCGCGACCCGCCGCGGCCCGCGCGACGGCGGGCGTTCGCTCCACCCCGTGTACGCCTCCGCGAGGTACGTGGAACCGGCCGTGGAGCCGACCACAGCGGCCAGTTCCGCCAGCTGGCGGCGGACGTCGAAGTCGGTGGCGCCGGGAGCGCGGTGCAGCATCGTCGTCATCCAGTACGAGAAGTGCTGAGCGCGCCAGACGCGGTGCAGGGCACGCGGCCCGTACGTGTCGAGGGCGGCGCGGTCGCCCTTGACCAGGGCCGTCTCCAGGGCCTCGGCGAGCAGCCGGACGTCGGCGAGCGCCAGGTTGAGGCCCTTGGCTCCGGTGGGCGGGACGGTGTGGGCGGCATCGCCGGCCAGGAGCATGTTGCCGTACCGCATGGGCTCGCACACGAAGCTGCGGAAGCGCAGGACCGAGCGGTCGGTGACGGGGCCCTCCTTGAGGGTGAAGCCGTCCGCGCCACGCACCCGTTCCTGGAGCTCGGCCCAGATCCGGTCGTCCGTCCAGGCCGCCGGGTCCTCGTCGGGGTCGCACTGGAAGTACATGCGCTGCACGGACTCCGTACGCTGGCTGATCAGGGCGAAGCCGCGGTCGGAGTGGGTGTAGACGAGTTCGGGGGCGCTCGGCGGGGCCTCGACGAGGACGCCGAACCAGGCGTAGGGGTACGCGCGGGCGTAGTGGGTGCGCGCCGCCTCCGGCACCGCCGAGCGGCACACCCCGCGCGAGCCGTCGGCGCCCACCAGGATGTCGCAGCGTACCTCCCGCGCCACGCCGTCGGCGTCCGTGAAGAGGATGCCGGGGTGCTCGGAGGTCAGATCGGCCACCCGGGTGCCGAAGACGCCGAAGCGCACGTCTCCTCCGTCGCGGGCGCGGGCGTCGGCGAGGTCGGTGAACACATCGGTCTGCGGGTAGAGCCACACGCCCTCCCCGACCAGGGCCCGGAAGTCCACGCGGTGGCCCTCGCCGCCGAAGCGCAACTCGATGCCGTCGTGCGGGCGCCCTTCGCGCCGCACCCGGTCGGACACGCCGGAGTCGGTCAGCAGCCGGACGTTGTCGGCCTCCAGGATGCCCGCGCGGCTGGTGCCCTCGATCTCGGCGCGGGTGCGGTGGTCGACCACCACCGAGTCGATCCCGGCGCGGGCGAGCAGGTGCGAGAGCATGAGTCCGGCCGGACCGGCGCCGACTATGCCGACCGCGGTCCGGGTGAGGGTGTCCGCCATGGCTCGTGCGTCCTTTCGGGTCGAGGGGGGCGTGGGGGCAGCGGTCCGGACGGCCCGGTCCTGTCCACCAGGTGGCTGGGCCGCCCCCGTACACCTGCCGCTCAGCTCTTGGCCAGGACCGCGTCGACCGTCTCCTCCAGGGTCTGGCCGGAGGTGTCGAACCACGTTCCGCGACCGGCGAGTTCAGCGCGCAGCGCCGCGTCCAGGAACGCCCAGTCGTCCGCCAGCACCTTGTCCCGCTCGGCGACCCGGCGCGAGACGACGTCGGCCGCCGGAGCCAGGACGACCAGCCGCAGCGGGAGGTCCTTCAACTGCTCCAGGTAGTAGTCCAGATGGGCCCGTCGGACCACCACGTCGTCGATGACCGGGACGACCCCCGCGGCATGGAAACTGCGCGCCAGGACCGACGCGTTACGGGCCCTCAGCAGCAACTGGCGGTCCGCCTCCGGGTCCTGCCGCGGCGAGGGCAGGTGTCCGCCCGCGACGACGAGGTCCTGGAGACGGTCGCCCTCGATGTGCGCGCCGAGGGGGAACCGGCGGGCCAGCGCCGCCGACACCGAACTCTTCCCGGACCCCGGGATGCCGATGACGAGAAAAACGTCGGAGGCGGGGGCGGTGTCGACGAGCTGCCCCTGGAAGAACGTTCCCGGCATGCTTTCCCCGCTCCTCTGCTCTTCTTCGCGTCTGCTCGCTTGCTGTTGCGCCGTGCTGCCGGCTCAGGGCCCGTACGACGGTCCGCATGGTACGCGGAGCCGGTCAACCTCGCCCGTACGCGCCCGCCTTGGCGCGGGTCACGACATATCCGCGATGCACCAGCGCCCCGAGGGCGGCGCCCAGCAGCGGTGCCGTGAGGTAGGCCCACAGGGCTGTGGTGGTGCCCGAGACGGCGGCCGGGCCGAGCTGGCGGGCCGGGTTGGCCGCCCCGCCGCTCACCGGGCCCAGCAGCGCGATGATCAGGCCGACCGCCGGTCCCACGGCGTACGGCATGGGCCGGGCGAGTTCGGGGTGGGCGACGAAGAAGCCGATCAGCAGGGCCAGCGCCGCGAAGCTCGCCGCCTCCAGGACGAAGACCGCCAGACAGGAACGGCCGGGGGCCGGACGGGCCAGCCCGTCGCTGAGAGCCGGCGACTGGAGCACCGGCCCCCACACCAGCCGGGCCAGCGCGGTCCCGGCCAGCCCTCCCGCCAACTGCCCGGCGGCGTACGGGAACACCGCGCGCCCCGGGAACACGCGCATCAGCCACAGGGTCACACTCACGGCCGGGTTGAGGTGCGCGCCCGAGCGGCGCCCCGCCGGGCTCAGGATCAGCCCCGTCAGCAGCACCGCGACCAGGCCGCCGACCACTGTCAGCGCGAGCCGCAGGTCGGCGACGAAGACGGGCGAGCCCGGATCGAGGAGCCATCGCACCATCGTCACCACGGCGAACATCATGACCGCGGTGAGCGCGCACTCCACCGCGGCCCCCCGCCACGGCTCGCTCCCCGGTCCGAGCCGTGGGCCGCCCACCGCCACGCCCCGCCCCGCTCCCGCTCCCGCGTCGGACACCGGTCCGTCCCCCCCGTCTCGGCCGACCGCCCCGCCGCCCCCGGCGGACGGACCCGAACAGGCGCAGGGTAGGGCCACCGGCCCGCTGGTGAGCGTCGAAGCGCCCAACCGGCCGTGGAATGACCGGGATCAGCGCCTTGCGCCGGGGAGCGGGGGTTGCCTCGGATGCCGGTGAGTGGAAATCCCATCACTTCACGGCCATTGACGGGGACATCCCGGAGTTCTACGGTTCTCCGAGTTCACATCACCACACAACGTTCACTCATATGAACCCGCTCTAAGCGAGCCCTTGTCCCTCTCCGAGCAACTTCCCCCCTGCCGTCCCCCCACATGACAGGACACCCCCATGCGCATCCGCTCCCTGCTCATCTATGCGACCGCCGCGACGGCGGCCTGCGGCCTCGCCCTGCTCTCCCCCACGGCCTCGGCCACCAGCACCGGCGCCCTCGCCGACCCGTCGGTCGCGCCCGGCGGCAACTTCGACCTCTCCGTGTGGCAGCTCCAGGAACCCGTGGGCTCCCCCGGCTCGCCGACCACGATCCCCTCGTCCCGGCTCCAGGGGGCCAACGGCTTCCAGGACGCGTACTTCTACACGGACACACGCGACGGCGCGATGACCTTCTGGGCGCCGGAGAAGGGCGTCACCACCCCCAACTCGCACTACGCCCGCTCCGAGCTGCGCGAGATGAACCGCGACGGCAGCGCCGCCAACTGGCCGCTGAGCGGCACCCATCGGCTCAGCGCGACGCTGCGCGTGGTGTCCGTGACGTCGAACGTCTGCGTGGGGCAGATCCACCTCGGCACCGGCGGCCCGTCCACCAAACCGCTGCTGGAGCTGTACTACCGCTCCGGCGGAGACATCGTCCTGGGTACGGAGAACTCCCCGTCGGGCGGCCAGACCCTCCACACCGTGGGTCATGTGGCGGTCGGCAGGACGTGGAGCTACACGATCGGCGTGTCGGGCGGTCACACGATCGACCTCACCGTCAACGGCACGACCACGCACTACGCCATCCCGTCCTCGTTCAACGGCTACAAGCAGTACTTCAAGGCCGGTTCGTACAACCAGTCGTCCTCCGACAGCACCACGAAGGGCGCCCGGGTCGGCTTCTACAAGCTCACGGTCTTCCACGGCTGAGCACGCGCGGCCCGTCCGCTTCGCTATGTTGTCCTGGTGCGGCGGATCGGGGAGTTCACCCTGGAACGGCGGCTCGGAGCCGGCGGGATGGGCGTGGTGTACCTTGCGCGCAGCCCGTCCGGGCGCCGGGTCGCGCTGAAGGTGATCCGGCCCGAGTACGCCGACGACCCGCACTTCCGGGCCCGCTTCCGGCGCGAGGTGGCGGCCGCCCGCAAGGTCAGCGGCGCGTTCACCGCCTCGGTGGTGGACGCGGCCCCGGACGGCGACCCACCCTGGCTGGCCACCCAGTACGTACCCGCCGAGTCACTGGCCGCGAGCGTCGGCTCGCACGGTCCGCTGCCGGTGGCGGACATCGCCCGGCTCGCGGGTCAACTGGCCGAGGCGCTGCGCGACATCCACCGCCAGGGCATCGTCCACCGGGACCTGAAGCCCGGCAACGTCCTGCTCGCCGAGGACGGCGCCCGGGTGATCGACTTCGGCATCGCCAAGGCGGCGTCGGAGAGCCGCGCGCTGACCCGCACCGGCGCGATGGTCGGCACTCCGGCGTTCATGGCACCCGAGCAGCTGTGCGGACCGCACCGCGTCTCCGGCGCCACGGACGTGTTCGCACTGGGCTCCGTGCTGGCTTTCGCGGCCCTCGGGCGCAGCCCGTTCGAGGACGCCGAGGCGGCGGGTGCCGAGCCGATCGCCGCCGCCTTCGCCGTGGTGCACAAGGAGCCCGATCTGGCCGGCATGCCCCGCCCGCTGCGGGCGCTCGTCGCCCGCTGCCTGGACAAGGAGCCCGCCCGGCGGCCTCCTCTGGACGAGGTGCTGGGCCTGGCCGCCCGGGCCGGGGAGGCGACGGGCGACGAGGGGCCGCCGCGCCCGGTGCGCGGCCGGTGGCGCGGTCCGGCGCCGGCCGCCCTCACCGCACTCGCCGTCCTGGCCGCCCTGCTGGTGGGGCCGACGCGCCGTCCTTAGCCGTCCTGTCGGGCGAACCCGGCTGCGCCACCGGGCAACGCGCAGTCGGCGAGGGCGCCAAGCGCACCTGCGTCGGCCTGCTCACCGGCGCCTTCGCCCGCCCCGGGCCCGCGCACTCCTCCGAGAGCGACCTAGCGCCGGTCCTGAAGCTGATCCACGCCGAGAACCGCCGGGTCGTCGAGGTCTCCAGCGGGCGGGGCACCCGGCCGTACGCCTCCGTCGTCTACCTCACGCCCATCACCGCCGAGTTCGACGGCACCAGCATGATGGCGAGCGTCCGGCACGACCTGGAAGGCGCCTATCTCGCGCAGCGCGAGGCCAACCGGGACCCCGCCGCCGGGCCGGGGATCAGAGTGCTGGTCGCCCAGACCGGTGGCAGCGCCGAGCAGCGGGCGTACGCGGTGGGACAGGTGCTCCATCGGCGGCGTGCCGAGCACATCGTGGCCGCCGTGGGACTGGGCGGCAGCACCGCCTCCAGCCAGGACATGGTCGGGGAGCTGACCGCCGCGGGGCTGCCCGCGTTCGGCTCGGTGCTCACCGCCGACTCCTGGGCGGGCACGCCCGGCCTTCTCCGGGTCGCGCCCGTCAACGCCGACCAGGCCGCGGCCGCCGTACGGTTCCTGTCGACGGGGGCCCGCGCCCGTGCCCGGTTCCTGCTCGTCGAGGACGTCGCCGCGGGCGACCAGTACACCAGCACGCTCGCCACGCAGTTCCGCGCCCGGATGCCCGTCGGCCGTCTGGCGGGCGCCCTGCTGTTCGACTCCGCCGCGCCCGATCCCGCCGGCACCTTCCGCCGCCAGAGCGGCGAGCTGTGTGCCGCCCGGCCGGACGTCGTCTACTTCGCGGGCCGCGGCACCTCGCTGCCCGCGTTCCTGACCGCGCTCGCCGAACGGCCGTGCCGGGACAGCCCGTTGACCGTCCTCTCCGGCGACGACACCACCCAGGTGGTCCGCACGGACGGCTTCGGCCCGCGGGAGCTGGCCGCCGCGCTGCGCACGGGCCGGGTCGACCTCGTCCACACCGGGCTCGCGCACCCCGGGGCGTGGGACGTGGCGCCGCGCGCGTTCGCCGCGCGGGCCGTGGCGCCGTTCCGCGACGGCACGTTCGCCGCCGCGTTCCCCGGCTCCGGTCTCGACGACGGGCGGGCGATCATGATGTACGACACGGTGCTGCTCGCCGCCCGGGCGGTGCGCACGAACCCGGCGGTCTCCGACCCGACGGCCACCGATGTGCACCGGACGCTGACCGCGCTGCGCGGCGGTCCGCCGGTGGCGGGCGCCAGCGGCTGGATCGCCGTCAACGGCGACGGCGGCCCCCGGAACAAGGCCATCCCGGTCATCCGCATCGAACCGGGCGGTCGCACCACCACGATCGCCGTCACCTCCGCCGACGGCGCCCCGTACACGCCCGCCCGGCCGTGACGTCACCGGACGGCCACCGGGGAGGAGCCGCCGGGCACCACCGCACGGGGTTCGCCCGTGCCGTCCGCCGGGACCGACCAGATGTCACTGGCGCGCCCGCCGCGCCCCGGCAGGCCGTAGGCCACGGTCGCCCCGTCCAGCCACACGGCCTGGTCGTCGACGCTGTGCCGCTCGGTCAGGGGGTGTTCGCGCATGCTCGCGAGGTCAAGGACGTACAGCCGCCACGGCGCCCGGGGGTTCCCGGAGACCTTCTTCTTGAAGGCGACGCGGGTCCCGTCGGGCGACAGCGAGGGGCATTCGACGTTCTCGCGCAGCGCCTTCGCCGACCAGTTCCGCAGGTCGCCCTCGACCAGACGGGTGCGGCCCCGGCTGGAGACGGTGGCGTAGAAGCGGTTGTCGTCGCGGGCGAAGGTGACGCCCCAGTAGTTGACGTCCGGCGCGTGGTAGCGGGCGCCGTCGACGGTCAGCGGGATGTCCTCGATCGACTTGATGAGGTAGCCGGTGCGCAGATCCAGGATCGAGGTCCGGGTGGAGAAGCCGGAGGCGGCGTAGGAGTCGCCGACGGCGAACGCGGTCCAGGACAGCAGCTGCCCCGAGGCGGAGACACGGGCCCGGTTGGGGATGCCGGGCACGGTCACCCGCCGCACCTCGCGCAACCGCCGGTCCAGCACCAGTGCCTGGGTACGCGCGGGCAGGCCGGGCAGCCTGCGCAGACACAGGGCGTGCTCGCCCGCCGCATGGAAACGTTCGCAGGACGGGCCCCCGCCGACGCGTCCGGCCCCTCCCCCCGGCAGGCGGGCGACCCGTCCGGTGGCCGAGTCCCGGAAGTACAGGCCGGGCACGTCGAGGCCGAACGAGTTGTCGGCCGCGCTCTGTCGGGACGGATGGTCGCGGTGCCGGGCGTGCAGGACGTAGCCGAGGGAGCCGCCCGCCAGCAGGAGCACGGCGGCGACGACGAGGGCGAGCCTGAGATGGCGGTGGACGGGCCTCACGACGCCTCCCGGGCGGGTACGGCAGCGGGCAGAACACGCCAGGCGGCCGGCAGCGCGGCCGCGAGCGCCGCCACCGCCAGCCACAGCGCGGGGCGCTGCCCCCACAGGGTCCAGGCGGCCCCGAACCCGGCCGCGCCGAGGAGCCGGGCCAGCGCCTGACCGGTCTGGAGCACCGCGAGGCCGCCCGCACGGCCCCGCGCGGGCAGCAGCGGCCCGGCCAGCGCCATCAGCACCCCGTCGGTGGCGGCGTAGAAGACGCCGAGCAGGGCGAGGACCGCCACGGCGGTGGGCCGGGCGAGCGGGGCGAGCAGCAGGGCGTACGCGCCGAGCAGGGCGGCGTGCCCGAGCAGGAACGGCAGTCGCCGCCCGGTCCGGTCGGCGATCCGGCCCACCGGGACGGCCAGCAGCAGATAGCCCGCGGCCGGGCCCAGGGGCAGCAGCGGGAACAGGGCGGTCGGCAGGTCGAGGCCGCGCTGGAGCAGCAGGTAGACGAAGGAGTCCCCGATGGTGGCGGCGCCGAGCAGGGCGGTCGCGTACAGCACGCGGCGGAAGGCCGGGTCGCGAAGTGCCGTGCGCGGGCGGGGGGTCACGGGGGCGGGCGCCGTGCGGGAGGCGCCCGGCACGTACACCGCGAGCAGGACCACGCCCAGCAGTCCGGTGCAGAAGCTGACGACGAACACCGCGTCGTAGGCGTCGGTGGTCGCCTGGAGCACCGCGAAGGCGGCGAGCGGCCCGAGGAGCGCGCCCGTGGTGTCCATGGCGCGGTGCACCCCGAAGGACCGGCCGAGCGTCTGCGGCGGCCCGCTCAGGGAGATGAGGGCGTCGCGCGGGGCGGTGCGGACGCCCTTGCCGAGCCGGTCGGCGGCGAGGGCCGCGGCGATGCCGCCGGTGGCGCCGCCGGCGAGGAGCAGTCCCAGCCGGGAGAGCGCGGAGAGCAGATAGCCCGCGCCCGCGACCCGCTTGTGCCGGCCGCCGCGGTCGGCGAGCCGCCCGCCGAGCAGCCGTACGAGCGCGGTGGCGCCGTTGAACATGCCGTCCAGGAAGCCGAACTGGAGCGGGGAGAGGCCGAGGCCCAGGACCAGGTAGAGCGGCAGCACCGCCGTGACCATCTCGGAGGAGACGTCGGTGACGAGACTGACCGCGCCGAGCGCGAGAACGGTGCCGGGGACGCGCCGCCCCGCACCCGAGGTGCGGGGCGCCGCGTCCGGGCGGCCGGTGGTGGCCAGGTACATCAGTGGCAGCCGTACTTCGGGCCGGTGTCCTTGACCTGCCCGTCGGTGCCGACATAGGTCCATCCGTAACCGGAGTCGGTGAACTCCAGCTTCAGCACGCCGTACTGGCCGCTGATCCGCTTCTGGCTGTGGGGCTGGACCTGCTCGATGGGATACGGCTCGGCGCCGCCCATGCCGCCGACGATCTCCACGATGCCGTCGGCCGTCGCCCTGCCGTCGGGGTCCTGGGGGGCGAACCGCTCGTAGTGGTGGTCGTGTCCGTTGAGGACGAGGTCGGCCTTGGCCCCGTAGAGGAGCTTCCAGACCGGCTTGGAGACCGGGTCGTTGCCGTGGCCGCCGGAGGAGTACAGCGGGTGGTGCCAGTAGGCCGCCACGCACTGCTTGCTGTTGGCGGCGAGGTCGGCCCTGAGCCAGTCGATCTGGGCGGACTGGTCGAAGGAGTTGGAGTCGAGGGCGATGAAGTGCCAGTTGCCCTCGTCGAAGCTGTAATAGCTCCTGCCCTGCGGATAGGCGATGCTGCCGAAGTACGCCTTGTAGCCGGCCAGCGACCCGGCCGGGTCGTAGGTCTCGTGGTTGCCCGGGATGGGACGGGTCTTGGCCTTGAAGGCTCCCCACGTCTTGTCGTAGTAGGCGCGGTAGTCGGCCAGGCGGGCGTCGTCGTACTGGTTGTCGCCCATCGTGAGGTAGAACTTCGGGTCGATCCGCCGGGCGAGAGCGGCGGTCCTGGGGTGGGCGCAGCCGCTGTCGGAGGCCGTGCACTGGGCGGCTATGTCACCGGCCGCGACCACGGTGAAGGCGCCGCCGGGCGGCGGGCCGCCATCGACGGTGCCGTACACCTCGGCCTCGTAGAGCGAGTAGCCGTACGAGGTGGCGCGTGCCGTGCCGTGGACGCGCAGATACCTGCCCCTGCCGGACAGTCCGGTCCAGTCGTCGGTGCCGCCGTTGCCCGCCTTCTCCTCGGCGAGCGGGGTCCAGGACGCGCCGTCGTCGGACACCTCGACGCGGTAGGCCTTGGCGTAGGCGGCCTCCCAGCTGAGTGTGACGCGGCTGATGGCGGCGGTGGCGCCGAGGTCGACGCGGATCCACTGCGGGTCCTTGCCCTCGGCGCTGGCCCAGCGGGTGGCGGTGTCGCCGTCGAAGGCGTTCTTGGCGGTGAGGGAGGAGGTTTCGGTGGAGGAGGCGGTGGCGGGCTTCCCGCGCGAGATGAGGGGATCCGCGGCGGCTCCGGCCCGTCCGGGCCAGGCGAGCAGCAGCCCTGCGAGGAGGACGAGCACGGCGGCGAGTGCGAGGGTGAGGGCCGCGCCGCGTGGGAGGCGGAGTGGGGCGGGGGTCTTCAGGCGCATACCTGGACTCCGTGGCTGGGTGAACGGCGAGAGCTGGACACCGGTACGCGGCCCCGCCCCCCGCCCGCACGGGCAGGGGGCAGCGCCACGGCAGCCGGGTCAGAGCTCTCGCTGAGCGCGTCATGCCCACGGGGGACGGGCACCGCGCCAAGCCGCCGCCGGGGAGCGTAGCGGATCGGAAGGTTTCCTACCAGTGGTCCGGCACCACGGCCGGACAGCGCCGCGACGGCGGTACGGGACCCGTCTCCCGCCCGTCAGCCGAGCTCGGCGGGCGCACCCCCCGGGCGGGCGAACTGAGTGCGGTAGAGCTCCTGGTAGCGGCCGCCGCGCGCGAGGAGTTCGTCGTGGGTGCCGCGCTCCACGATGCGGCCGTCCTCCACCACGAGGATGAGGTCGGCGGACCGGATCGTGGACAGGCGGTGGGCGATCACGACCGCCGTGCGGCCCTCCAGCGCCTCACCGAGGGCCTCCTGCACGGCCGCCTCGGAGGTGTTGTCCAGATGAGCGGTCGCCTCGTCGAGGATGACGACGCGCTGGCGGGCCAGGAGCAGCCGGGCGATGGTCAGCCGCTGGCGCTCGCCGCCGGAGAGCCGGTAGCCGCGTTCGCCGACGACGGTGTCGAGCCCGTCGGGCAGGGAGGCGACCAGGCCGTCGAGGCGGGCCCGGCGCAGGGCGTCCCAGAGGTCCTCCTCGGCCGCGTCCGGGCGGGCGAGCAGCAGGTTGGCGCGGACCGACTCGTGGAAGAGGTGGCCATCCTGGGTGACCATGCCGATGGTGTCGCGGATCGAGTCGGCGCTCAGGTCCCGTACGTCGACGCCGCCCAGGCGCACCGCGCCGGAGTCGGCGTCGTACAGCCGCGGCAGCAGTTGGGCGACCGTCGACTTGCCGGCGCCGGAGGAGCCGACCAGGGCGACCATCTGGCCGGGCTCGGCGCGGAAGGAGATGCCGTGCAGCACCTCGGCGCCCCCGCGGGTGTCGAGGCTCGCGACCTCTTCGAGGGAGGCGAGGGAGACCTTGTCGGCGGAGGGGTAGCCGAACCGCACGTCGTCGAACTCGACGGAGACCGGCCCCTCGGGCACCGCGCGGGCCTGCGGCTTCTCGGCGATGAGGGGCTTGAGGTCCAGGATCTCGAAGACCCGCTCGAAGCTGACGAGCGCGCTCATGACCTCCACCCGGGCCCCGGCGAGCGCGGTGAGGGGCGCGTACAGGCGGGTGAGGAGCAGGGCGAGGGAGACGACCGCGCCCGCTTCGAGCTTGTCGTGCAGCGCGTAGTAGCCGCCGAGGCCGTAGACCAGGGCGAGCGCGAGGGCGGAGACGAGGGTGAGGGCGGTGATGAAGGCGGACTGCGCCATCGCCGTACGGACGCCGATGTCGCGGACCCGTCCGGCGCGGGCGGCGAACTCCGCCGACTCGTCGCCGGGCCGCCCGAACAGCTTGACCAGGGTCGCGCCAGGAGCCGAGAACCGCTCGGTCATCCGGGTGCCCATCGCCGCGTTGTGTTCGGCGGCCTCGCGCTGGAGCCGGGCCATCCGGGTGCCCATGCGGCGCGCGGGCAGCACGAAGACGGGCAGCAGGACCAGCGCGAGCAGGGTGATCTGCCAGGAGATGCCGAGCATCACGGCGAGGGTGAGCAGCAGCGTCACCAGGTTGCTGACCACCCCGGAGAGGGTATTGCTGAAGGCGCGCTGGGCGCCGATGACGTCGTTGTTGAGGCGGCTGACCAGGGCGCCGGTGCGGGTGCGGGTGAAGAAGGCAACCGGCATGCGCTGGACGTGGTCGAAGACGGCCGTGCGCAGGTCGAGGATGAGGCCTTCGCCGAGGGTCGCGGACAGCCACCGCCCGATCAGGCCCAGGGCCGCCTCGGCGAGCGCGATCACGGCGATCAGCAGGGCCAGCCGGGTGACGGTCCCCGTCTCCTCGCCGCCGACGATCGCGTTGACGACGCGCCCGGCGAGGAGCGGGGTGGCCACCGCCAGGAGCGCCGTGGCGATGCTCAGCAGGAGGAACAGGGCGATACGGCGGCGGTGGGGCCGCGCGAACACAGCGATGCGCCGCAGGGTGGCACGGTTGAACGGACGTCGTTCCTGCTGCGCGGTGATGACGTTGTGGAGCTGTGTCCACGCGGTGGTTTCCATACTCATACGAGGAACGTACGACCTCTAGTTAAGTTGAGGTCAACCCTTTCCCGAATCGTCCCGCCGCCGGGCCCGCCGGTCAGCCCACCGCGACCAGCTTCCAGCACTGGTTGGCGGCCCCGTTCGCGGGCCACTGGATCACCTGGGCGCCCAGGGCCGCCGAGCCGCCGCTGACGTCGGCGAGATGGCCGTCGAGGCGGGATTCCAGGGTGTGGCAGCCGTGTGCGCCCGGGGTGACGCGCCACTGCTGGTTGGGGCCGCCATTGGCGGTCCACAGGGTGAGCTGGGCTCCGGGCACCACACTCCGGTCGGGCACGTCGAGGCGTTTGCCGCTGGCCACGCCGGTGACGGTGTAGTAGCCGTCGCCCGTCGCGGCGATCCGCCACCGCTGGTTGGTGCCTCCGTTGTCCGACCACTGGATGACCGGGGTGCCGTCGGCGGTGCCCTGACCGGAGGCGTCCAGGAGCTGGCCGCTGTTGGCGTTGACGAGCTGGTACGTGCCGTCGAGCGGCGCGGTCGTGCCGGGGGTGATGCTCAGGTTGGCGAACTGGGCGCCGTAGTAGCCCGCGGTACCGAGGCCCACCTGGCCCGCGCCGTACGCGGTGTCGGTGACCGTGGCGAGGGTGGCCGCGTCGAGCTTGGCGGTGACGGTGGCACCCTGGAAGGTGAGGGCCAGGGTGTGCCAGGTCCTCAGACCGGGGGCCGTGACCGTGCCGCTCGCCAGGGTGGTGGCGGACCAGGCGGTGTCGGTGCGCAGCAGCGACCAGGCGCCGGTGTCCGCGACGCGCAGGTGGTAGGCGTTGAGGCCGTTGTTGTTGCGGCCCTGGGTGCCCACCCGGCCGAGCAGTTCGACCGCCCCCGACTGCTCCAGCAGCGCGTCCGAACGGACGGTGTAGTCGGTCCAGTTCACGTCGCCCAGCAGGGCGTAGGGCTGCGGCCTCGACTCGTTCGTCCAGCGGATGGGAGTCGTCGGGGCCTGCTGGCGCAGACAGCGGCCGGTGCGTCCGCCCGCGCACGGCGCCGTCTCGAAGGCGCCGTTCATCGCGGCGAGGTACCGCGCCTCCTGTCCGGTGGCGGTCCCGGCCAGCGTGTCCGCGTACGGCAGGGCGAGCGGGGCGCGCCGCGGCGAGGTCACCGTGCCGGCGCCCTGCCCGGTCGTGGTGGTGACGGTGTAGAGGCGGCCGGGCCGGAGCGTGAGCCGGTACGTGCCCGAGGTGGGGTTGAGGTCGGGTTCGGGCACCAGGTGGGCGGTGGCGCTGTTGGTGGAGAAGTCGGTGGACCACACGTGCGGGGTGCCGCCGGGCAGCCCGCCGGACACCTTCAGCGTGACGGTCTGCTCGGCGGTCGCGTCCATCGTCTCGAAGACGGTGGACCAGGCGGACCTGCCCGGTGCGGCGTAGCTGACGTAACTGCCGTTGGCGCGGTTGCCGCCGAGGTAGCCGGAGGCGGTGTCGAGGTACTGCCAGCCCGGCGCGGTGAACTGGGTGGTGTGCGCGGTCGCCCAGGCGCTGCGGTCCACGCTGTACGCCCCCGACCAGGGCTGATTGGCCGTCACCAGGCCCATGCTGTTGAAGGAGAGGTTGGGGTAGAGCGCGGCCACCACCGGCCAGTTGATGAAGGCGGTCATCCGGGCGTCCAGATAGCCGCGGTTGATGGCGCGGGCCATCGGGACCGCGCCGGTGGCCGCGTCCTCGGAGCCGTTCTCGCTCGCCCAGAGCTGTTTGCCGGTGGCCAGCGCGTCGGGAGTGGTCGAGCAGCTGGTCATGGCGGACATGTAGCCGCAGGGGTAGTGGGCGCCCACGATGTCGACGGCGTCGCTCAGGGCGCTGTCGCCGCGCATGGCGGTGGCGATCTGCCAGCCGTCGTCGGCGCCGACGACCTTGGTGGCGTAGCCCTGGGCGGCGAGGGTCGCGTGGAGGTTCTTGTACCAGCCGGCGTTGTAGCCGCGCTCGTTCCAGCCGCCGAGGTAGTCGATGGTGAGGTGGTGCTGTTTGGCGCAGCCGAGCCAGGCCATCAGGTAGTCGATCATGTCCTGGGACCAGAAGGTGCCGTTGCCCACCCAGCCGGGTGCCCCCCAGGAGAGCGCCGCGAGTCTGATGCCCGGGTTGCGGGCCTTGGCCTGCTCCATCAGCCACCACTCGTACCCGTTGGAGCAGTTGACGCCGCCCCGGGTGTGCTCGATGGAGGACTCGGCGCCGTCCGTGGAGTTGGTGTCGCCACCGATCTCGACCTTGAGGATCTGCAGGGCGGCGCCGTAGTCGGGTTTGAAGAGGTAGTCGAGGATCTGGCCGCGCTGCGGCTCGGGGTAGTCCAGGAGCAGCCGGGTGTTGCCGCCGCCCCCGCTGATCGCCCCGACACCGTCGAAGACGCGGCCGGGGGAAGCGCCGTCGACGGTGACGTCGGTGGTGACCGCGGCGGCTTCGGGCGCGGCGGCTTGGGACGCGACGCGTCCCGCTCCGGCCGCCTGCGGGACGGCGGCCAGGGACAGGCACAGGGGCAGACACAGCAGCAGGACCGCGAGCAGGGCGCGGGGAAGGGATCTCATCGTGGTGCGACCCTCTCTGACAGGGGGGACACGTCATGCACGCACATTTTCGATCACAAGCGAACTCAACTGAGCAGTAGCAAACACTAGGAAGGGCGGCGGGGGGCGTCAAGTGCGCGTGCAGCGCGGGTACTTGTTGGATTTCCTTCGGCGAGTCCTGGTCGGGCAGCCCCATCGGAGAGTTCCGCATCGGCCAGCTCCCGTTCGGCAGGTGCCGCAGGTCTGCTCCTGGAGCGCGGTACGTGAAAGGGGCCCGCCGGTTGGCGGGCCCCTTCCGGGGTGCGGCGGCGCGGCCCGTTCAGGCCTCGGGGTCGCGCAGGCCCACGCAGTCGAACGCCCAGAAGATGTCCGAGTAGACGAACGTGCCCGTCATCCACGGCTCGTGCGCGGACAGCCGGGCGACCTGGAAGGCGGGGTCGGGGATGCGCAGGGACGGCGAGCGGAAGCCCAGCGGGCTCGCCGCCTCGAAGCCGCGCGTGCGGTAGTACACCGGCGACCCCTCCAGGAAGACCAACGGCACCCCCCGCTCGTCGGCCGCCGCGAGGGCGTGCTCGATGAGGCGGGCGCCGATGCCCCGGCGCTGGGCGTCGGGGTGCACACCGAGCGGCGAGAGCGTCAGGACGTCAACGAGTTGGCGCGGAGCGTCCAGCCGCGACGCGCTCAGCATCACATGCCCGACCACGCGTCCGCCGAGCGCGGCCACGAAGGACAGCGGTGCCCGCGGCGCCGGTGCCGTGCGCAGCGCCTCCACCAGAGCGGGCACCGGCTCGGGCCCGAAAGCGCGCGCGTGCACCTCGCGCACCGCATCGTGGTCCGCGTCCGTCTCCTGACGGATCACCAACTCCCCTTCGCTGGAGGCGCTCCCGGTGGCCGAAACCGAGGAGCGTTCCTGCTGGTCGTGTGATGTCATGGCCGCGAGCGTAGGCCGCCGTACGTGTCGTGCGCACGGCGATTTCAACCGGTCGGGGCGGACCGGTTTCGCCCCGACCAACTCGGCCCCGGTCCTTGCCCGCAGCCGGGCAACACGCCCCCCGTCCGTTCCCCCCTCCCCACCCCTTCTCGCCCTGGAGCCACCTTGTCGCCGCGCATCACCGCTCTGACCGACCCCGCCGGGAACACCGCGAGCCGCCGGCTCGCGTGGCTGGCGTCCGATGCCGAGGGCGCTCCCGTCGGCTCCGCCTTCTTGCGGCTGTTCACCCGGGCCGGGCAGGACCACCTCGCGGAGCTGGGCATCCAGGTGCATCCCGTCGAGCGGCGCGCGGGCGTGGGTTCGCGGCTGCTCGAAGCGGCCGTCGAGGCCGGGCGACGGGAGGACCGCCGCAGCCTGATCGCCCAGGCTCGGGCGGGCTCCCCCGGCGACGCGTTCCTGCCCGCCCGCGGCTTCCGCAAGGTGCTGACCCTGACCTACACACGGCTGTCCCTCGCCGAAGCGGACCTCGCCTCCCTCGCGCGGGCCGTCGAGACGCCGCACCCCGGCTACCGGCTGACGTCCTGGGAGGGGACGGTGCCCGACGAGCTGGCCGACACCTTCGTGGCCTCCCGGCGGGCCATGGACGACATGCCGATGGGCGCCACCGACTTCGGCACCGTCGTCTGGGACCTCGACCGGGTCAGGGCGGCGGCAGCGGCAGTCGCCGGGCGCGGCGAGCTCCTGCACACCGTCGCGGCCGTCGACGAGTCCGACGGCTCGGTCGTCGGCTTCACCGAGCTCGTGGTCCCGGGCGACGGCACCGGCGACGCCCAGCACTACGGCACCGCCGTGTTGCCCGGACACCGCGGCCACGGCCTCGCCCACTGGATGAAGGCCGCCTCCATCCACCAGGCCCGCACTCGCCACCCCCGGCTCGCGGGACTGCTCACCGACACCGCCGACAACAACCCGCACATGCGGCGCGTCAACGACCTGCTCGGCTACCTCCCGACGCACAGCGCCCACGAGTACCAGCTCGACCTGTAGCCCGCGCCGTCCGCCCGGCGCCCACAGGCAGGGGTCGCACTCGGCCCCCGCCGCGGCGGGAAGACGATGGCGGTGGCGGTGGCGGTGGCGGTGGCGGTGGCGGTGGCGGTGGCGGTGGCGGTGGCGTCAAGTGAGGTGAGGCGGATGAGCGGGCCCCACCGGGGCCCGTTCGCGGCGTGAGCCACAGTGTGCGAAGCCGCGGCGATCGCCCGCACACGCGCCCTGGCCACGCATCACGGCCACGCGCCACGGCCACCCACCAAGGTCGCCCGCCGCCCGGGCAGCAATGCGTTTGCCCGGCGCCCCGCGTACCTGACAAGGTCACGGCCATGCCTTCCTTCTCCGCGTACGACGGAACCGAACTCGCCTACCACGTCCACGGGGACGGAACCCCACTGATCTGTCTGCCCGGCGGCCCCATGCAGGCCTCCGCCTACCTGGGGGACCTCGGCGGTCTCTCCGCCCACCGGCGGCTGATCGCTCTGGACCTCAGGGGCACCGGCGACTCGGGGACTCCCCGGGACACCATGTCGTACCGCTGCGACCGGCTCGTCGACGACGTCGAGGCGCTGCGCGAACACCTGGGCCTCGACCGCGTGGACGTGCTCGCGCATTCGGCCGGGGCGAATCTGGCCCTGCGGTACGCGGAGCGTCATCGGGAGCGCCTCGACAGGCTCGCCCTCATCACCCCGAGCGTCATCGCGGCGGGCATCACGGTCACGGGCGGGACGCGGCGGGAGACGGCGCTGCTGCGCCGGGACGAACCGTGGTTCCCGGAGGCGTTCGCGGCTCTGGAGGCAATCTTCGCGGGGAAGGCGACGGACGGCGCCTGGCGGGCCGTCGCCCCCTTCTGGTACGGGCGCTGGGACGCGACGGCCCGGGCACACCGGGCCGCGGAGGACGGGCAGAAGAACGGGGACGCGGCAGCGGCCTTCGGGAGCGAGGGCGCGTTCGATCCGCAGGCCACGCGGGCGGCGCTCGCCCAACTCGCCGCGCCCGTCCTGGTGCTGGCCGGGGAGGTCGACCTCAACTCGCCGCCGAGCGCGATGACCGAGCTGGCCGAGGTCTTCGCCCACGCCGAGCTCGCCGTCCAGGCGGGAGCCGGACATTTCCCGTGGCTCGACGACGCCGAACGGTTCGTGGCGACTGTGGGCACGTTCCTGGGCTGACGCCGCGGGAGCTGTCCCGGGCCTGCGGCGGGACCTTCCCGAGCTTGATGCAGGGGCTTCCCGGGCGCATGTGCCTCCCCGGGCTCGATGCGGGGGCTTCCCGGGCCTGATGGAGGGTCCCGCTGGGCAAGCCGTCGGTGCCCGCTCCGCTGCCGGCGGAGCGGGCACCGGGTGCCGGGGACGCAGTGGGAGGGGAGCCCTGCGTCCCGGCACGCGCACGGCCGTACCGACGGACAGGCGCGGCCGTTTCGAGGCCCTGCCGCCAGCATCCCAGGCCCCACGCCCCGCCACCAGTGAAGCCCCGGCCAGAATCACCGCCCCGAGGCCGCACAAAGGGGCGGAGAACGCTCTCGCGTCCGCCCCCGGCCCGTGCCCGGTGGCAACGATTTGATCGCGATACCGGACGCGGGCATTCCCCGGGACGCGCCGGGCCGTTGAACCGAACATGGACAGGGACGCTGCATACGGCCCGGAGACCGCGCACCGGGCCGAACTGACCGGGGCCTACTGGCTGTCCCCACCGGCCCGCCCCGGATTCGACTGCGAATGGTGCACCCGGCTGCGCGAGGCGGACCGGGGTGCCCTACAGCGCGCCGGCGCCTCCGGCACGGGGTGGGAGGGCGACCGTATGAGCCCCGCCCGGGCGGCCATGATGAGTCTGGCCCTGGTGACCATCGTCCTCGCGATGGCGATGACGGCGGCACATCTGTAACAGCGCCCCGGCCGACGGCGGTCCGCGTCGGCGGTCCGCGTCGGCGGTCCGCGTCGGCGGTCCGCGTCGGCGGTCCGCGTCGGCGGTCCGCGTCGGTGTACGTCCCGGGCGGACACCCGTCGACGGCCGCCGCGAAATACGTTTGCCGGTCCGAGCGTGGCACGGCTAGCGTCGCCGCTCGTGACTCCGACACCCGCCACCTCCCCGGCCCTGCGCACCGAACGGCTGCTCCTGGAGCGGTACACGCCCGCCGACGAGGAGGACTTCGTCGCGCTGTTCCAGGACACCCGGGTGTCCCGGTGGATGGGAGACGGGCCCTCTTCCGAGGCCGAGGACCGGGCCCTGTTCGGGAGGGTCTTCACCCTGGTCTACGCCGAGGAGCGGTTCGACGTGTGGGCCGTCCGCCGGGACGGGCGGCTGGTGGGGCACGCCGAGATCAAGCGGACCGACCAGGTGGGGGGACACGAGATCATCTACGCGCTGGCTCCCGAGGCGTGGGGGCGCGGTCTCGGTCTGGAGCTGGCGCGGGCGATCGTCTCGTACGGCTTCGACACCCTCGGGCTGTCCGAGGTGCACGCCACCGTGGCCGAACCGAACAAGGCGTCCCTGGCCGTCCTCGACCGCCTCGGCTTCGCGCACGTCCGCGACATCACCGAGGAGGACGGCAGCACGACGTGTGTGCTGAGCTGTGCTCGCAGGCCCACGGACATCGCCGCCGGGTAGGCCTCCGGCGTACGGGCGGCACACACGCCTCCCCCACGACGGCGCTGATGCGGCCGGGGAGGTCGCAGTGGCCCTGGAGGCGGCCGTGGCGACGGCGTGGACGGCTGCGGCGGGGTTCGGCCGGTTCCGGCGGGTTCGGGCGGTTCGGCGCGCGCTTTTGGCGTGAACCCGTCGAGTGTGACGGGTTCTCTCCGCGGGGCCCGGGTACCCGGCGGGTCCCGCTGCGCGGGCGCGACGACTGGGAGGGGACCGCCGATGAGGGCTGTGACGTGGCAGGGTGAGCGGAACGTCCGGGTGGAGAACGTGCCGGACCCGGTGATCCAGGAACGCACGGACGCGATCGTGCGCGTCACCTCGACGGCACTTAGCGACTTCGACCTCCGCCTGTACGAACGGCACTCCACGCTCGCCCCGTTCATGAAGCCGGGCGACGTCCTCGGCCACGAGGCCGTCGGGGTCGTCGAGGAGACCGGCGCGGACGTCACGGAGGTGAAGCCCGGCGACCGGGTCGTCGTACCGTCCCACATCGCCTGCGGACACTGCTGGATGTGCTCGGCCGGCCTGCCCGGACAGTGCGCGGCGACCCGCGACCCGGACGACGGCACCGGGGCGGCGCCGATCGGCCACGCCGGGCGGTACGGCTCGCTGCCGGGCGCGCAGGCGGAGTATCTGCGCGTCCCCCAGGCTCCGTTCGGGCTCCTTCCGGTGCCGGACGGCCCGCCGGACGACCGCTTCCTCTACCTCTCCGACCTGCTGCCGAGCGCCTGGCAGGCGGTCCAGTACGCCGACATACCGCCCGCCGGCACCGTCGCCGTGCTGGGCCTCGGCCCCCTGGGCGACATGGCCTGCCGGATCGCCCTGCAACGCGGCGCCGCGCACGCCATCGGCCTCGACGTGGTGCCCGAGCGGCTGGCACGGGCGCGCAAGCGCGGCGTGGAGGTGTTCGACCCGGGCGACTACCCGACCCAGGACGACCTGATCGCCGCGATCGGCACCCACACCTTCGGCCGGGGGCCCGATTCGGTGGTCCTGGCCGTCGGCACCGAGGCCGGTGACGGCCTCCTCGCCCGCCTGGCCGGGGCCCAGGGGCGCGGCCCACGGGACTGGGACGCCCGGCGCCCCCGCGCAGACACCGACCGGCTGTCCGCACTCCATCTCGCCCTCGCCCTGGTCCGCCGGGGCGGCACAGTCTCCCTCGCGGGCGACTACGGCGGCACGCGCGATCCGCTGCCGCTGATGACGCTCGCCGAGAAGCACATCCAGCTGCGGGCGGGCCGGACCAACGTCCACCGCTGGAGCGAGGACATCAGGTCGTTCCTCGCCGACGACGACCCGCTCGGCGTGGACGACTTCGCCACCCACCACCTCCCGCTGGAGCAGGCGCCGCACGCGTACGACCTCTTCCACCGGGGGGCCGACGGCGCCGTCAAGATCCTGCTGCGGCCCTGACTACGCTGTCCCCGTAGATCAGCGGTACGACGGGGGCGGGACGGGTATGAGTGTCACCGAGATGGAGCGGCCGGGTGCGCCCGCGCGGAGCGGTCGCAGGACGCTCAACTCCGCGCTGCGGGCGGTGCTCCTGCCCGGCGGAACGGCGCTGGGCGCCGGGATCGGCTGAAGCCCCGGTTGCCCGACGGTCCGGACCGGCGGAACACCACCGCGATCACGGTGGACATCACCGTGGGGCTGCTCCTGCTCACCGCCGCCACCACCTTCTGGGCGGGGCGGCACCGCCGCGCGGGTTAGCTCCCGACCGGGTCGGCCGGGCGGCGGATCACCAGAAGAACCAGCCCGGGGTCGCGCTGTAGTCCTGCGGTACGTAGTCGCATGTCCCGGCGGCGAATCCCGTCACCGCCTGCCGTGCGGCCAGCGCCTCGCCGTGCGCGTCCACCCCGTCCGCCGCGACCAGGAGGGCCACGACCACCACCAGCCACACCACGGGGAGCACCGGATGCGAGAGGCGCCGGGACTGCGCCGTGATGCCGCCGGCCAGCGCGGCCACCGCCGCCGCCAGGACCAGGCCGAGCGCCGTGAGGGTCAGCCGGTCGAGGGCCGGCGAGGCGTGGCACAACAGGTACTCGCGGGCCGGTACGAGCCGGGGGACGCGCTCGACCAGGGCCACTGCGCTCAGCAACGCACCCGCGCCCACCACGTGTTCCGCCCTCGGCCCGCGCCACGCGCTGACGCGCCGCCCGCTCCGCCCGGCCGTGCCCGCTCTCATCGTTCCCCCGTCGCCGAACCGAACCGCTCTCGTGGCTCAGGACGCTTCCATCCCGTCCAGCAGTTCCTGCACCCGCTCCCCCAGACAGCGCCCGAGGGTCTGATAGGCGTCGAACTGCTGGTGGTCGAACCACTGGTCACTGGTGCTGTCGTGCGGGAAGACCGGGTGGGCCGCCGCGTAGGAGAGCAGTTCGTACGGCAGGTCCTTGGTCAGGGTGGTGCGGGCCACGATCAGGGTGCCGTGGCGCTCCCGGCGGCCGTCGATGTCCAGGTCCTCGGGATAGGTGATGTCCCCGGTGACCACCGACGTACGCGACAGCCGGGCGTTGAGCTCGGAGAGGACGCCGGGCGGCGGGAGCGGGTCGCTGCCGCCGGGGACGAGATCGGTCGGCTCGTGGAGCGCGATGGTGATGCCCAGTTCCTCGCGGGCGAGCGCGATCGCCTGGGCGAGGGTGGCGGCGAAGGGCGGGATGTCGCCGCTGGCGTCGATGCACACCGCCGTCCGCACGCCCTGCCGCAGCAGTTCGACGAGACCGAGGTTCTCGTAGTGGCCGCCGTCGGTCACCAGCAGCAGACGGTCGTCCATCGGATAGCGGCCGGCCACCTCGCGCAGCAGATACGGCAGCCGCCGGATCAGCGGCGCCGGGGGCGAGGGCCAGGGCGGCGCGTTCCACTGTCGCGCCAGCGCCCCGGGGTTGGGCAGCCAGCTGCCCAACCGGGCGTTGGAGAGGGCGAACAGCGTCTGGAAGGCCCGCGCCTGGGACCCCATGGCGGAGGCGAAGGCCGCACCCGAGACCGCGACGGCCGACTGGACGGTCAGGTCCCGGGCGATGTGCCGTTTGGAGCGCTGCTCCAGACAGGCCGTACAGGCGTAGCCGACGTCGGGCCCGCCGACGTAGTCGTGGGAGAGGGTGTAGGAGACCGCCCTGCGGCCCGGCGGTGTGCGGTCGCTGCCCGAGAGGTTGGCCGCACCGGCGAAGATGACCTGCGGGAATCCCTCCTTGCGCGCCCCGTACACACTCAGCGCGGTGGTCTCGCTCGCGAAGTCGTACGGCCGGGCCACCTGCGTTCCTTCCGTTCCGGCCAGCACCTCCCGGCGTACGGCGAACGCGGAGGCGAGCCGGCGACGGTAGAAGGGGTGCAGGCTCATCCACGTCTGGTCCAGGAGCGAGCCGATGAAGAGCAGCACTGCGGGGACGCAGATCTGCAGCCACAGCGGCCAGGCCCAGCCGCTCGCCGTGGCCCACCCGAGGACGATCAGGAAGGCGGCCGCGAGCACCACCAGCACGAGCCACACCGCCACGTACTGCACCAGGCCGTTGGGGACGGCCCGGCTCAGGCCCGAGCGGCCCCGCACCACGTCCATCACCCGGGACAGGCCGGTGCGCACGGTCTGGCGCCGCCGCCACAACGTGCCCACCAGGGCGGCGGCATAGGTGACCAGGACGGTCAGGCCCGCGCCCACCGTGGCCTCGGGGCGGCTGACCTGGTGCCGGGTCTGGAGGTGGACCGCCGCCCAGGCGAGCAGCGGGAGCGCGAAGACCACGACGGTCAGGGCCAGCGTCAGCACCACGAACGCCTGGAAGGCCCGGGCGAGTCGGCGCGCCAGGTGGTCGGCGCGGTCCCAGACGTACGCGCCCAGCCACAACAGCCAGAGCCCGGCGGTGGCGACCAGGGTGTACGCGACCGTCCACACCGCCGGATCGCGGAACGCGGGGCGCGGCGGCGTGGCGGTGCACTCCGCGCAGAAGCGGACGCCCGGTTGGGCGAGATGGTCCAGATCGGTCACCGGTACGGCGTGGTACGCCCAGCTCAGCGCCAGGCCGATGGTGGCGGTCGCGACGGCCAGCAGCAGCAGGGACGCGAGCAGGCCGCGCAGCAGCACCCCGAGGGCGACCATCCACTGGCCGGTGCCGTCGGCGAGGTACTTGGAGTGCCGCCGCAGATGGTCCTCCTCGGGCGAGCCGGGCGCGAAGACCTGCTCGGAGGTGAGGCTGCCGTTGAGGGCCAGTTGCATCGCGCCGACGGTGTAACCGCCGCCGGAGACGGAGACCAGGTACCGGGCCCGCCGCAGCGACCGGCGCAGGGCCTGGAGGGCCCCGAGGGTGACGGTGGCCGAGCGGATACCGCCCCCGGAGACGCAGAAGCCCAGCTCCGCGTGGTCCCGGCCGGGAGCCGTGGTGCTGTGGTAGCGCCAGTGCGCCGAGACGACCCCGGGTTCGGTGTGCGGATGGGCGACGCCCGTCGGCCAGAACCGGCCGTCCGCCTCCATGACGGGCCAGGGCGGGACCAGGTCGGGGGTGGAGGGGGCATGGTCGTGGTGGAGCGACGGCGGTCCGGGCGGGACGGGCGTCCCGGGGTCCGCGCCCGGCTCCTCGTCCTGCTCGTCGGTGGGTTCGGGGGCGGTGGTGACCGCCGGTCGTGCCGCCATGCCTCGGCCCGCCCGGGTGACCGTGGTGGCCCACACCACCGCCCCGACGACCGTGGCGGCGCCCAGCAGCAGCCATCTGACGGTCTCCAGGGCCGTGGCCGTCGCGAACGGCCAGTCACGTACGCGGCCGTGCGCCCGCAGCGCGGCGACGAGCAGGCCGTTCTCCACGAGGGCGAACACCGCCCCCGCGAACGTGGCGATCAGCGCCCAGTGGGAGACCTGCCGCCCGCGCAGCCCGGCGTACGTGTGGTGCCCGATCTGGAGGACGAGCAGCAGCGTCGCGGCGCCGCAGGCGACCCAGACCATCTGGGCCACCAACGCGTCCCGGAAGGCGGCGGCGTGCCCGTCGTACACCTCCTTGGCCGCCGTGGCCGAACCGGCGAGCTGGAGCCGGGGGAGGTCGACGTCCGGGGCGCGCCACAGGAAGTAGGCGAGGCCGAGCGCCGCCGGGACGAGCGCGGCCCAGGCCCGCAGGAAGCCCTGGCGGGCGGTGACGGGCCGGGCGGGCCGGACGGCGGTCGGGAGCGCGGGCGAGGAGTGAGGCATCGGCTCACCTCATGAGGTCGGCGGTCATGCGTACCGTCCTGGTGCACCGGCCCCTGCCGGGGCGTCACCGGACCGTACGCGCGGGTCAGTCCGGGGGTTCCTCCGGTTCCACGTCGTCGGCCGGTGCCTTGTCGTCGCCCGGGGCGGGTTTCTCGGCGCGGTCGTCAGCTTCGCGCGTACGGCGGTGCCGGGCCCCGGGCGGGCTCTCCCCGCCGGGCGGGGTAGGCGCCGTCCCGGCCTCGGGCTCCGGGGTCTCGGCGGTGGCGTCCTCGGGCTCTTCCTGCGGGCCGGGGGCGCCGGTGCGCGGCGGGCTACCCATGGGCGTGGCCGCCGACAGGGACGCGCGCGTTCGTCTTCGTACGGGCGTGGTCCGCGACCGTTGCGTGACGGCTCGGACAGCCGCCGTCGAGGGGCTTGCGCGGGTGCGAGGTGCTCCGGCCGGTCTCGGATCCGAGGGCGAGCTGGGTGACCATGGGGCTCCTTGTCGGTGAATCGGTGGCAGGGTCAGGTCAGCAGACGGGACAGCGCGTCGCCATACCCGGCGGGCAGGTTTCCCTCGCCGGCCAGGGTGGCGAGGAAGGCGGGGTCGCCGGATGCGGTCAGGGCGTCCAGCTCCACCGGTTCCAGCTGGGCCGGTGCGGCGGTGGGCGCGCCGATGCCGGGGCCGCTCGGGTGCGCCTCGCCGCTCGCGCCCAGCAGCGGCAGACGCGGGCGCAGTTCGGCGCCGGTGGGCTCGATCTCGTCCAGGGCCAACTGCCAGCGCACACCGTCGCCGGGGGACGAGGCGATCGTCGGGACGGGGGCGGCGGCGAGCGCGGGAAGGTCGGCCAGCGCGGCCGCCAGCCTCTCGGTGGCCTCGCCGAGACCCAGCCCGGCCACGATGGTGTCCGCCGTCCCGTCGTCCAGACGCAGTACGCGGTCGGCGGCCGTCCCGGGAACCGGCTCCAGGGGCTCTCCGGGGGCGAGGGCGCGCATCAGCCGCCCGGATCCGTAGCGGGCGACGCCGTCGACGGCGACCAGCCGGATGTCCTCGTCGCGGGCGTCGACGAGCGAGGTGTACGGGTCGCCGCCGGTGCCCGCGACGACGACGAGGTCCGCGCGCATCCCCGCGCCGAGCGACCCCAGGGCCGAGTCCCAGCGCAGGATGCGGGCCGCGTCCCGGGTGGCCATCGCGACCAGTTCCCGGTCACTGAAGACGGATCCGGCGGCGGTGGACGCCAGCCGGGCGGCCTTGAGTTCGCCGAGGAGCCCCTTGCTGCCCGACACCGACCAGTCCGAGCCGAGGCCCATGAGCACACCGGCCTCCTTGGCGGCGGCGATGTCGGCGGTCTTCCCGTACAGCAGGAGGTTGGAGAGGGGCGACCAGACCATGGAGCCGCCGTGCCCGGCGAGGACGCTGAAGTCGTCGGCGTGCAGGCCGGTGCAGTGGATGCCCACCAGGTTCTCGGTGATGGCCCACTTGCCGGGCTGGAACTGCAGGGCCTGGAAGTGCGCGCGGGCGGCCGCGTCGGTGCCCTCGGCCAGGTGCAGGAGCAGCCGGTGCGGCTGCTTGAGCCGGGCCAGGAACTTCTCGGCGTCCCCGGCCTCCACGTCGGCGATGCGCGAGGCGGCCTCGGGCAGGTCGGGGGTGTCGGTCTGTTCGACGTTGCGGACGACGCCCCGGTACATCCGGCGGGCGCCGGCGTTGCTGAACAGGGCGATGCCCTGGCTGGTGGTGGTGCCGTTGACGAGCGCCTTCGCCTCGACGTACCGCACGACGGCGGGCATCAGACGGGGGTCCTGGCCGAGCACCTTCATCGGACCGGTGACCAGGGTGCGGTAGGCGGGGTTGCCACTGCCGCCCCACTGCGAACGGTTGCCGTACCGTTTCGGCACCTGCCACAGCGGCAGCACGTCGTACGGGAGGTGGTTGTGCAGCTCGATCAGCCCCGGGTAGACCGAGCCCCGGGTGGCGACGGGCTCCACTCCGGCGAACCCGGGCGGGGCGGGGGCGGTGGCCGGGAGCACCGCCTCGATGAGGGCGCCGGACACATAGAGGACGCCGTCGTCGAGCACGGTGTCCGCCGGGTCGAGGGTGACGATACGGCCGCGCAGGGCGAACCGGCCGGTATCCGGGGCGTCTGCTCCAGGTGACATACGGGCGTCCCTTCTCGTCCTCGCGAGGAGGTAAGGATGAACACCGCATATCGGATGAACATCACTTAATAGACACCATGCCGTGATGTCATCCGCTGATCACCTTCTGTCATGACTGATCGCCCGCATGGAGTAGGAGCCCGCCTGCGGCCCTTCGCCCCGGCTGCGCCCAGGAGCCGTAGGCCACGCTCGTCCGCGACCACCCCGGCCCCGACGTCTGGCCGGCCACCGACTTCCGCGTGGAGTGGGGCCCGGTCTTCCACCGCGAGCGGCTCGACGGCACGGTCCTTCACCGGCCGAAGGTGAATCCGGCGTGCGGACGAACGCATCGGGATCATCACGGGATCCCACCCGTCGCGGGTACCGCTTCTGGTACTCCTGGAAATGACCGGGACCCGCCCGTGCCCCTCTGGAGACCGCCATGGCCGTGCGCCGCGTAGTGCCCAACATCCGGACACAAACCCTGCCGCGCAGCCGGGAGTTCTACGGACTGCTGGGGCTGGAGGAGGTGATGAACCACGGCTGGATCATGACGCTCGCCTCCCCGGACGCCGCGACGGCCCAGGTCAGCCTGATGACCGAGGACAGGACAGCGCCGGTGGTGCCCGACCTGAGCGTCGAGGTGGACGACGTGGACGCGGTGTACGCGGCCGTACGGGCGAGCGGCGCGGAGATCGTGCATCCGCTCCAGGACGAGGAGTGGGGCGTGCGCCGGTTTTTCGTACGCGACCCCGACGGCCGGGTGGTCAACGTGCTGACCCACCGCTGACGGGACCCGTGCCGGCCCGGGCCCGGCGCCCGAGCCGGCACGGGGCGGCGGTTATCCGCGCAGGTCCACCACCGCGCGCAGTTTGCCGCTGGTGGGGCTGCGGTCCAGCTCCGCGCCGTCGACCGCCTCCACCGTCAGGTCGAGCAGCCGCTCGGCGACGGCCGAGCGCAGCTCGGGATAGCCGGCCAGGAACGCCTCGCGCAGCCGCTCCGGATCGGCCACGCCGGCGCGCTCCACGCGGACGGTGAGCCGTTCGCGGGCGTCCTGGCGGGTGAGGACGGTCTGGAGTTCACCGCTGTAGCGGGCGCGCTCCTGCGCGATGGCCGCGAAACGGCGGTGGTTGAGGAAGTACGTGGCCACCCGCACCACGTCCCCGGTCCTGCCGCGCAGTTCGAAGCGGGGGGCGTGGCTGCCGCACGGGCAGCGGCCCTCGACCGCGCGGCCGAGGTCGCCGATCACATACCGCCCGAGGTGCTGGCCGCGCCGGGCGTGCGTGGTGAAGACCAGCCTGCCGGTCTCCCCCGGCGCCACCGGGCGGTCGGCTTCGAGGTCGAGTATCTCCATGGTGTGCAGATCGGCGTGCAGGTGGTGGACGCCGCCGGTGCTTTCGGCGCACTGGTAGCCGAGCGGGCCGAGGTCGGTGCTGCCGTACGTGATGGACCGGACGACCTCGATGCCGAAGGTGTCGCGCAGGGTGCGCTGCTGGGCGTCGGTGAAGTGCTCGCCGCCGTAGAACACCTTGCGGATGCCGCCGTAGGCGCGCAGCGCGTCCGCCTCCTCGTGCAGCAGTTGCCACAGATAGGAGGGCATACCGAAGAGGGTGTCCGCCCGGTGGTCGATGAGCGCCTGCGCCGTGGCCCGGTGGTCGGGGCCCGCCGCAAGCGGCAGTTGGACGCCGCCCAGGCGCTCCAGGATGGAGAAGAAACTGATGAAGCTGCCGTACATACCCCCGCAGTAGAAGAGGTTGGCGGTGCGGTCCGCCATCGGGTCGTAGCCCGCGGCGAGCAGGCCACGGGCGGCGGCGTGCATCTGGGTGTCGTAGTCGTCGTAGCTGAACAGCGAGAGCGCGGGGGCTCCGGTGCTGCCGCCGCTGCGGAAGTACAGTTCGGCGTCGGCCCTGGAGACGTGGCGGTTGAGCTCCTGGACCTCCTCCTTGCCGGTCAGCGGGCCGCTCGGGGGCGGCAGGAGGACGGGCCGGGCCAGGTCGTCCAGGCAGGCGGTGGTGGCGAACCGGGCGTCGGCCTGGACCGCGACCCGGCGGCTGTAGCGCTGGAGCGCGTACACCCCGTCGTGCGGCTCCCCCGAATAGCCGCCGAGCATGGCGCCGAGCGGGGTGACCCGGGTGACGCCCGCGGCGAAGGCGGCGCGGGCGAGTGCGGCGGTGTCGGTGGGGCTCGCCCCGATGCCGGCGGTCTGGAGGTAACGGCGCATCGGGCGCAGGGTGCCGATCAGTTTCGCGCGCGGCAGCGGCTTGACCCACACACTGCGGTGCAGCGGCGAGGCGGTGAGGGCGGGACGGGTGTCGGCCATGACCCGCCAGGAGCCGTCGGGGGCGGCGAACACCCGGGCCAGACCGAGGTGTTCCTCCAGGCGGGCGACGAGCTCGGTGGTGGTCAGCTCGGCCTGCTCGGCGACGCCGGGCGCCTCCGAGGCCGCCGGCCGGGCTGCCAGGACGGCCGCGAAGCGCTCGGCGAAGGCGAAGACGTCCTGTTCGTCGGCGGTGTCGAGGTAGACCACCTGCGGGCTGGAGCAGGCCTGCTGCTCGTAACGGCACACGTCGTCCGCCAGCGCCTGAAGCGTCGCGTCCTCGTCCCAGGCGTCGCGGGTGAGGTAGGCGAAGGAGATGCGGTGGCCCCACTCCACCAGGCGGCAGCCCGGCGGCACATGGGCGCTGACCCCTTCGACGGCGCTCTCCCCGCCCCACACGGCGACGGCGTCGGCGGGGGCGCACATCAGCGCCAGCCACTCCTGCCGGGAGGAGGAGAAGCGCAGCACGATGACGCGGGGGGCGAGCGCGCCGGTGGTGTCGAGCGCGGCGAGCTCGGCCAGCAGGTGCTGGGTGAACAGGGTGTCGTCGCCGCTGGTCTTGAGGATGTTGACGTTTCCGGCGAGCAGGCCCTCGACGATGCTGAGCGGGGCGACGGTGGCCGCGTTGCCCGGCGCGATGTGGGCGACCAGGCCGACCGGCGCCCAGGCCTCGTACACCGTCTCGCGGGCGTCGGGCCGGTTGAGCCGTCCCGGGGCGGTGCCGCCGAGTTCGCGGCGCAGCTTGCGGGTGAGTTCGCCGCGGCTGAGGTGGGCGCCGAGTTCGTCGAGGAGCCCGGCGTCCTCGCCTTCGGGCAGATGCGGTACGAGCCGGTCGCGTACCGGGTGCGCCGGGTCGCGCAGGGCCGTGGCGAGGGCGTCGCAGGCGGCCAGGACCGTCTCGGTCTCCAGCGGCCCGGCGAGGGCCTCCTCGACGAGGGCGGGCAGGGTGGCCAGGCGCCGCCCGGCCTCCTCGTCGCCGATGAAGGCGCCCTGCCAGTAGTGGTGTCCGCCGGTCCGGTCCATGGCCTCGGTCTCCATCGCCCTCTCGGTCTCCGTCTCCGTCCGCGCGGTCACGACATCCCCTTCATCAGTTCGGCGGCGGCCACCGCGCAGCTCTTGTTGCGGCTCACTCCGGCGCGCCCGTGGACGGTGAACCAGTCGGTGCCGAGGTCGCACCCGCACTCCGAGCCCGGGTGCAGCGAGGCGAGGTCGCCCATGACGACGCTCTGCGCCGGTACGGAGGTGATGTACGGGGAGACGAGGTGCAGATAGCCCCTCTCGCCGTACGGCAGCGGCTCCAGGGTGGCGGTGGAGAGGATGGCGACGCGCGACCAGACGGGGGCGTGCAGCCGGTGGTGGTCGCACTCGATGTAGGGGATGCAGTGCTCGACGGAACCGAAGGTGTCGCGGATGCGTTCGCCGGGGATGCCGAGTTGCTCGGTGACGCGGGCGTACAGCTCCTCCTTGCCGACGCTCCGGTCGGCGTGGCCCTTCCAGCCGCCACCGAGGACGACCAGGGAGCCCTCGGGCAGGCGCAGGGGCGGCAGCCCCATCGCGCGCATCCGCTCCAGGGTGAAGTAGAGGAAGGCGGGGAAGCCCAGGATGCGCACGGGGGCGTCGTCGCGCTCGAAGCGGCGCAGTGCGGCGACGCACCCGAAGGGGTCGAACTCATGGCCGTCGCCGGTGTTGCGCAGCGCGTACTCCACCGTCTGGGCGGGCGCGAAGTCGCAGAGGTAGTTGTCGGTGAAGGCGGTGCCGAGGTTGAGGGCGGGGGCCGGTTCGTAGCTGTAGAGGAGGTAGTTGACCTCCCTGTCGGGGGTGATCCAGCCGTTGCGCTCGAAGATGCGGGCGACCATGCGCTGGGCCGAGCGGATCGTCCAGCGGTCGAAGAACATCTGCGACTTCTGGCCGGTGGTCCCGGAGGAGGTCAGATGCAGGTCCACGTCCTCGCGCGGGATGGACAGCACTTCGTGGCGCTTGAAGAAGGTGGCGTGCACCAGCGGGGCCCGGTAGGGGTGCGCGGGTGGCGTCGCCTCGTACAGCGACCGGAAGAACGGGGAGCGTTCGGCGTGCCAGGCGTTGGTCTCCGCCATGGCCCGGGCGAACAGCTCGTCCACGGCGGGCCCGCAGGCGTACGGGTCGGTCAGGTCGCACAGCTCCTGCACATGCGGCAGGAGCGCGGGGTCGGGAACGCCGACCGGGGCGAGATGGGGGTTCATGAGGCAACCTCTAGGGTGGGCAGGTAGGTCGACGCCCAGGCCGACAGATAGCAGTCCAGATAGGGCTGGAGGGGCGGCTCGACGACGACGCCGCGGAAGTCGATCTGCTCGGTGGTGCGCGAGAGCACCACGTAGTCGTGGAAGCCTTCGCCGTCGGCGCGCATCGCCGGGTAGAGCGCGCCCGCGACGAAGCCCTGGGCGAGGAACGCGGCGAGCGCCTGGTGGTGCGCGAGCGGCACCAGCGCCTCCACATAGCCCGCCCCGGCCCGGGTCAGGGCCCTGGTCACGGGTTCGAGGTGGGCGGCTGCGGCGGCGGGGTCGGGGTGGGCGGTCAGGAGCGAGCAGTAGCCGCCGGTGCGGTTGAAGTACGCGTAGACCTCGAACCGGCCGTCCTCGGGGGTGAGCAGCACATTGGGCGTGTGCAGCGGATAGAACCAGTCGGCCGTGCCGGGGAAGCGCTCGCGGAAGCGGCGGCGTACGAAGGCGGGGGCCTCGATCATCTCCAGGCGCTCGGTGTCCCGGCGGTCCGGCGCCGGGAGCGGGCCGGTGGCGCGGACGTCGCCGTAGCTGACGCCCAGACAGCCCTCCACGGCGTTCAGGAGCGGGAGCAGCGGGGCGGGCACCTCGGTGACCGGGACGCGGCGCTCCAGCACCCCGGCCGAGTGACGTGCGTAGAGCGCCAGGCTCTCGCGGCTGCTGAGATCCACCGCGTTGGGCAGAACGCCCAGGGGGCGGAACCCGTTGCGGGCGACGACGCGCTGGGGTCCGGCGCTGACCGTGCGGACGGTGGCGTAGACGGAGTCCAGGCGCCCGCTGTCGAGCATGCGGGCGCAGAGCGCCTCGGTCAGCAGGGCGGCCAGACCGCCGGAGCGGTGCTCGGGGTGGACGGCGAGGCCTTCGAGGCGGCCGATCCGGCTGCCCGGCTCGCCGTGGATGGCGGCCGACGCGGCGAGCGCGCCGGTGACGGGGCAACGGGCCACCAGCCACAGGGAGTCGGGGTCCTGGATGAGCCGGGCCATCTCGGCGGGGTCGGTGCCGAGCCCGGCCGGGTAGTGGGGCCCGTAGACGGCGTAGTAGAGCTGGCGCAGCTCCGCGATGTCGGCGGCGGTGGCCGGGGCGACCAGGGCGTTCATCGCTCGCTCCCGGCGGTCTCGGGGGTACGGGCGGCGGGCTCGCCCTCACGCGCGCCGCTCGCGGGCGCGTCGGGGGACCCGAGCAGGGCCAGGGCCAGCGCGGCGGGGAGCAGACCGGCCGCCTGCACCAGGCACAGGGTCTGCGCGGACAGCTGGTCCCCGGCCAGGCCGAACAGCAGGGAGGCCACCGGGAAGGAGGCTCCGAGGACCGCCTGCATCACGGCGAAGAAGCCGGGCTTGTCGGCGGTGGGCACCAGGCGTTGGAACAGGGCCACGAAGCGGACTCCGATGACCCCGACGCACCAGCCGGCCACGACCAGGCACGCCGCGAAGACGAGCCGCCCCGCGAACAGGCCGGGCAGGGCGAGGGCGCCCGCCATCAGCGCCAGGCAGCAGGCGCCGGTGACGGTGGGCCGCCCCGGCACCCGGGCGCCGGTGAACGAGCCGATCAGCGTGCCGCACCCCAGGGACGCCTCCAGGAGGGCCACGGTGGAGCCGCCGTCGTCGAGGACGGTGCGGGTGTAGAGCGGGATGACGACGAAGACGGCCGTGGTGAAGAGGTTGGCGGCGGTGAAGCAGATGAGGATGCGGCGTACGTACGGCAGTGAGCCCAGGATGGCGCGGAGCGTGCGCCGCTCGGGCGCCTCGCCCGCCGCGCTCTCGCCGTCGGCGCCGGGTGCGGGCCGGAAGCGTACGCCGGCGACGAGCAGCGCGGCGGCGAGGTAGGCGGCCCCGCAGCCCGCCCCGAGCCCCGCGACGCCCGCGTGGTCGACGGTCACGGCGCCGAGCAGCGCCCCGCCGAGTCCGGCCAGGGACTGCGTCGACAGCTCGAAGCCGGTGGCCGCCTCGATGTCCTCGTCGTCGACGAGTTCGGGCACCGAGGTGGTCAGACAGGGGTCGAAGAAGGCCTGGCAGGTGGCGAGGGCGAGGGTCGCGGCATAGACGGCGGGCAGCGGAAGGCCGCTCGTCCACGCCCATCCGGCGAGCGCGACGGCGACGGCTCCGGCCACCGCGGCGGCCGTGCGCAGCACCGAGCGGTGGGCGCTGCGGGCGACGACACGGGCCACCACCGGGGCGAGCGCCACGGCGGGCAGGGTGCTGACGGCCATGAACAGGCCCGAGGCGAGGCCGCGTCCGCCCTCGACCGCGTAGGCCACCAGCCACCAGGAGACGCCGACCTGGAACATACGGACGGCCGCCTGGGTCAGGACCTGGCTCAGCCATACGGCGCCGAAGGCGCGGTTGCGCAGGACGAGCGGCCCGCGGCGGCCCTCTTCCACGAGCGGGGCGCTCATATCGTGGGCCTCTCGTCCAGGACGCGGACGAGCTTGCCGGTACGCGGGTTGACGGCGAGGTCGCGGTGGCGCGCCCACTCGACGGAGAGCGGGTGCACGAACCCGGCGCTCACGCTGTCCGGGTACAGCGGCCGGGCGCTCTCCAGCTCGGTGACGACGGCCTTGGTGAGCACGTCGAGCACGGCCGGGTCGTCGTCGCCCGGGGCGGTGGCGAGCCGCAGCACCAGTCCGTCGCGGCCCTCCCAGCGGCGTACGAGCAGTTGCATACCGGCGATGCGGCCCTCGGTGTCGGCCCGCGCGACGGCGTCCTGCGCGTCCTGCGCGTACAGCGACACCGGCCCCACCCGCACCCCTTCCTCGGCGCGGCCGAGGATGCGGAAGTGGCCGCGGTCGGTGTCGGTCCACTCGGCGCGGTCGCCCGCGGGGTAGCGGATGATCGGCATGAGGCGGCGGAAGAGGCTGGTCACCACGGTGCGGCCGGGGCGTCCCGGCTCGGTGATGGGCTCGCCGGTGGTGTCGTCGAGGATCTCGACGACGGAGTGCGGGGTGAAGGCGCGGTGCACCCTGGGATCGGGGCCCGGCACGGGGCGGCCGAGCAGTCCCGCGTCGACGCTCGCGTAACCCACCGAACCGATCGTGGCGTTGGGGAACGCGGCGGCCAGCAGCCGCCGCTGGTCGGCGAAGAGGGCCTCGCCGCCGAAGAGGACCAGCTCCACCGCGTCCAGGCGCACGTCCGCCGCGAGCACGTGCTCGGCGAGGCGGCACAGCGTGGTGGTGGTGCCGGTCAGGACCTGCGCCGCGAAGTCGCGCAGGGTCGCCACCGTCGAATCCAGCGGCGCGGCGCCGCCGATGGGCAGCCGTACGTTGTCTACGGGGGCGTGGGCGAGCGAGTCGAGGAGGAACAGGAAACTGGCGTAGAGCTCGCCCGCGTAGAAGAGGTCCGCGACACGGTGGCCGGGGCGCAGACCGGTGTCCACCAGGCCCTGGCCGAAGACCGTCACGAAGGTGCGCCACTCGTCGCGGGTGTAGACCGAGAACTTGGGGGCCCCGGTGGTGCCGCCGGTCTTGTAGACGGTCGCCTCGCTGAGCGGTCCGGTCAGGACGCGGTTGCCGTCGAGGGTGTTGGCCGCCCAGAACTCCTCCTGGTCCACGACCGGCAGGTCGGTGAGGCGGTCGGCGTCCGGTGGCAGGGACGCGTAGAGCTCTTGGTAGAAGGGTGAGTTGTGACGGGCGAACCGGATGAGGTCCGAAAGCTGCTGGGCGGACATGCGGCCTTTGCCTAGGTGAACGGAGTCGGGCGGGAATCACCGCGGCATGGCGAAACCAGGAGCTCGCCGCCTGCGGGATCGATCGACGTCCAGGGGATTTCCCCGTGCCCCTGACGCCTCGCAGCGCGTCGAGAACTGACGCGCGGTCATGATGATGGGACATCCGCGCGCGAATCGCAAAGTTGGCCGCACATCCACCGGTATTCCTGGCCGAAAACAATGATTCCTACGGCAAAAAGCGGTTGATCATGCAACGATCGAAGGCGTCAGACCGGGATACGAAGACTCTTCTAAGGTGGGGGCCATGCACACCGTCGCCGTCCTCGCCCTCGACGGGGTCATCCCCTTCGACCTGTCCACACCCGTCGAGGTCTTCCGGCGCGCCCTGCTGCCGGACGGCCGCTCCGCCTATCGCGTCCGGGTGTGCTCACCGGCCGAGGAGGTCGACGCCGGGGCGTTCACCCTGCGGGCCCCCTGCCGGCTCGACGCCCTCGCCGAGGCGGACACGGTCGTCGTGCCCGGGTGCGCCGACCCCCTGGCCCCCGTCCCGGACGAAGTCCTCGACGCCCTGCGGGAGGCGGCCGCCCGCGGCACCCGGATCGCCTCCATCTGCACGGGCGCCTTCGTGCTCGCCGCCGCCGGACTCCTCGACGGGCGGCGGGCCACCACACACTGGGCCGCCGCGGCGCTGCTCGCCGAGCGCCACCCGGCCGCCGATGTCGACCCGGCCGTGCTCTACGTCGACGAGGGGCAGGTGCTCACCTCCGCGGGTGCGGCTGCCGGGCTCGACCTGTGCCTGCACCTGGTCCGCCGCGATCTGGGCTCCGCGGCGGCGGCCGACGCGGCGCGGCTGTCGGTGATGCCGCTGGAACGCGAGGGCGGGCAGGCGCAGTTCATCGTCCCCGAGCATCCGCCCGCCCCGCGCGGCTCGACGATGGAGCCCCTGCTGGTCTGGATGGAGGAGAACGCGGGCGAGGAACTCACCCTCGACGACCTCGCCGCGCGCGCCGGGATGAGCCCGCGCACCCTCCACCGGCGCTTTCGCGAGCAGACCGGCACCTCGCCGCTGCGGTGGCTGCATCTGGCGCGCGTCCGCCGGGCCCAGCACCTGCTGGAGACCACCGCCCACCCGGTCGACCGGATCGCCCTCCAGGTCGGCTTCGGCTCCCCCACCGCCTTCCGGGAACGCTTCAAACGCCTCATCGGCACCAGTCCGCACGCCTACCGGCGCAGCTTCCAGCGGGTCCGGCCCGACGTAGACGCCCCGCGGCCGCCCGCCGGGGAGAGTCGGCGGACGGCCGCGGTGTCACCTGCGGCGAACGGTCAGCACTGACGCAGACCGTAGGCCGGGTCCTGGCCCGTGTTCACGTCCACGGCGGGCACGTTGCCCCAGGCGCCGTTGTCGAGCTGCGTCCAGTACCAGATGTCGTTCTGGCCCGCGTGCGGGTCGCCGTGGCCCCAGCACTGGAACCAGCTGAAGGTGCCGTTCAGCTGCCCGCGGGTGCCCGAGCGGTACGAGCGGTCCGCATAGCCCTTCGCCCCCGCCTTGTTGCCGCAGTACAGCCGCCCGTCCGAGCGCACCCCGCACTCGGCGGCCGGCTTGACGGTCTGCTTGGCGGTCTGGGCGGGGGCGGCGGCCGAGGCCGGTACGGCGGCGGTGAGGCCGGCCGCGAGGACGGTGGCGGACGCCATCAGGGCGAGCTTGTCGCGTACGTTCATGGTGTGCGTACTCCTTGTTCGCGTCGTGAGTGCTGCGCGTGTCCCGGGCCGCGTGGAGCGACTCTCGCGAGAGGTGGGGGTGGCGTCCGCCGCCGGCCGGGACGGGTCCGAGCCTGGTCGCCGCCGGGAGCCGCTGTCGAGGAGTCGGCCGTCGCCCGCGTGGACGTGAAACGGGAAACACCCGGGGAAACGGCGCCCGTTGCCGCCGGGTCCCCGGTCAGTCGTCCGGCGCGCAGACGCGTTCGTAGGGCAGCCCCGGCAGCAGCCGGGCCCAGTCGCGCGGACCCGTGTCGCCGAGGAGGCGGCAGACCTGGGCCTCGCGCGCCCGTACGTCCGTGCTCCACATCCGGACCGTGCCGTCGTTGCTGCTGCTCGCCAGGGTCCGTGGCCGGCCGGGCGCCCCGGGCGCGAAGACCACCCCCCACACCGCGCCCGTGTGACCGCTCAGGGTGGCGACGAGCCGCCCGGGGCCGGGCTGCCACAGGCGTACGGTCCGGTCGCCGCCGCTGCTCGCGAGGACGGTCCCGTCCGGGCTGAAGGCCACCGCGCGCACCGGACCGCTGTGCCCGGTGAGGGAGCGGAGCGCGCCGCCGCTCCGGGTGTCCCACAGGCGGACCGTGCCGTCGTTGCCGCCGCCCGCCAGGGTGCGGCCGTCGGGCGAGAACGCCACCCCGCGCACCGAGCCGGTGTGGCCGCGCAGGACCCGGCCCGCGGTGTGTCCCACCGGGTCCCACAGCCGGACCGTCAGGTCGTCGCTGCCCGTGGCCAGGGTGCGCCCGTCCGGGGAGAAGGCGACCGCGTTGACGAAGTCCGTATGCCCGCGCAGGACCGCCACGGGCGCGCCGTCGACGGCGCGCCACAGCCGTACCGTACGGTCGGCGCTCCCGGACGCCAGGGTGCGGCCGTCCGGCGAGAAGGCGACGGCGAACACCGAACCGGCGTGGCCGGTCAGCGTGGTGAGCAGGCGGCGGCGGCCCACGTCCCAGAGCCGGACCGTGCGGTCGGCGCCCGCGGAGGCGAGCAGCCGCCCGTCGGGCGAGAAGGCGACGGCGAACACCGAGCCGCCGTGCCCGGTGAGCGGCGCGAGCGGGCGGCGCCGGGCCACCTCCCACAGCCGGACCGTGTGATCGGCCGCCGCGGCGGCCAGCAGTTGTCCGTCCGGGGAGAAGGCGGACTGCCACGCCTCGGTGAACGGCCGGGCGGTCAGTGCCGGTCCGGCCGGGTTCCACAGCACCACCGACTGGTCGAAGCCGCCGCTCGCCAGACGCCCGTCGGGGCCCGCCGCGAGGGACAGCACATAGTCGGTGTGGCCCGGGAGGACCGCCGCCACCCGGCGGTTCACCGGGTCCCACAGCCGGACCGTGCCGTCTCCGCCCGCGCTGGCGAGGGTGTCCCCCGTGCGGCTGAAGACCACGGCGTTCACATCGTCGCTGTGCCCGGTCAGGACCGCGCGGGCCGTGCCGTCCACGGGGTCCCACAGCCGTACGGTGCGATCGGCGCTGCCGGACGCCAGGGTGCGGCCGTCCGGGGCGAAGGCGAGTCCCAGCACCTGGTCGGTGTGGCCGGTGAGGACGGCCCGCTCGCTCTCCCCGGCCGCGTCCCACAGCCGGACCGTGCGATCGGCGCCCGCCGAGGCGATCGTCCGCCCGTCGGGGGCGTAGGCGACCGCCATCACCGCGTCGCCGTGCCCGGTGAGCACCGCGCGGGCCGTGCCGTCGGCGGCGTCCCACAGCCGCGCGGTGCGGTCGGCGCCGCCGGAGACGAGGCCGCGCCCGTCCGGGGCGAAGGCGACCGAGCGCACGGCTCCGCGGTGGCCGGTCAGGATGGCGGTCATCCGGTGCGAGGGCATGTCCCACAGCCGTACCGAGCCGTCCGTGCCCGCCGTCGCCAGCCGGTGGCCGTCGGGCGCGAAGGCCACGGCGGTGACCGGGCCGTCGTACCCGGTGAGCGTGGCCGTCTCCCGATGCTGGGCGGTGTCCCAGATCCGTACGGTGCCGTCCGCCCCGCCCGAGGCGAGCAGCCGCCCGTCCGGGCTGAACGCGACCCCGTCGACCGCTCCTCGATGGCCCGTCAGCCGCCCGTCGAAGTACTGGGCCTGGGTGCTGAGCAGGGCGCCGCGCGACTCGGGGGTGGAGGCCGTCCGGTAGGCCGCGGCGGCCAGCAGCATGGACGCCTCCGGGCGTCCTTCGGCGAGCGCCTCGGACCGTACCGCCATGGCCTGCGACTGGGCGGTGCGCCGCTCGCGGTACGCGTCGGAGCGCTGGCCGAAGGCCACCGCTCCCGCCGCGACCGCCACCGCGAGCAGGGCGGCCAGCGCGCCGAGCAGAGTGCGGCGGACCCGGACGTGGCGGCGGGCGGCCCGCCTGCCGCGCTCCTCCTCGGCGAGGCAGGCCGCCACGAACGCGGCCTCCCGCTCCCCCAGCCGGTCGCCGCCCGGCCGCCGGCCCCAGTCGCGGACCGCGTCGAGCCGCGCGCCCCGGTACAGCAGCCCGGGGTCGTGCCCGGCGCGCGCCCATTCCACGGCGGTGTCCGCGAGTTGCTGGCGCAGTACGAGGGCGGCGCGGTCGCTCTCGATCCAGCCGCGCAGCCGGGGCCAGGCGTGCAGCAGCGCCTCATGGGTGATCTCGACTGTCTGGGCGCCCGCGGTGACCAGGCGCGCCCGGACGAAGGCGTCGAGGGCGCGCGCGGCCGCCTCCGGGTCCGCCGACTGGCCGGGGATCAGGGCGCGTTCCAGGGGACGGCGGGTCTGGGCGGCGGAGCCCTCGCCGACCTGCACCAGCCGGACGAGGAGCTGGTGTGCCATCCGCTGCTCCGCCGGGTCCAGGCGGCTGAAGACGGATTCGGCGGTGCGGGCCACCGCCCCGTGGATGCCGCCGGTCGTCTCGTACCCCGTGACCGTCAGCACCCGGCCCGAGCGCTGCTGCCAGGTCGCCAGCAGGGCGTGGCCGAGCAGCGGCAGCGAGCCCGGCGAGGCGGCCGGGCCGGAGCGCAGGTCCCGCAGCAGCAGCTCGGCCAGGCCCGCCTCCAGGGCGAGGCCGGCCCGTTCGGCGGGTCCGGTGACGGCGGCGCGCAGCTCGGCGTCGGACATGGGAGCGAGGGCGAACAGGCCGTGGGTGAACGCCTCGGCCAGTTCGGGGTGGTCCAGGCAGTGCCCGAAGAAGTCGGCGCGCACGCCCAGGACCACGGCCGTCTCCGCCGTGGGAGTCCGGGGCCCGGTGCCCGACGCCAGGGTGTGCAGGACGGTGACGAAGGCGCGGCGTTCGTCCTCGTCGGCGCAGAGGGTGAAGAGCTCCTCGAACTGGTCGACCACGAGCACGAGTCCGGGCCGGCCGCGGGCGTCGCGGGCCGCGTCCAGCAGGGCGTGCGGCCGTGCGGTCAGCGCCTCGGGGGTGAGGCCGTCGCCCGCGCGGCCCAGCCGGTCCGCGGTGCGGCGCACCAGTTCCTTGAGCGGGTGCGCGGTCGGGGCGCACACCACGGCGGGCCAGGCGGCGGACCCGGCGACCGGGAGCGCGCCGCGCCGCAGCGCGGGCAGCAGTCCGGCCTGGAGCAGGGAGGACTTCCCCGCGCCCGAGGGCGCGACCACGGCGAGCGGACCGCGGCCGACACGCTCGGCGAGCCGCCCCACCAGCTCGGCCGTGGCGGCGTCCCGGCCGAAGAACCACTCGGCGTCCCTCGGCCCGTAGGCGGCGAGCCCCGGGAAGGGGCAGGGCGCCCGCTCCGGGTCGGCCCCGGCCTCGCCCGGGCGGGCCGCGGGGACGTTGGGGGCGGCGGGGGCTCCGGCGGGGGTCTTCGCCACGGGCGGCGGGTCCGGGACGAGCCGGGTGAGGACCCCGCCCGCGTCCAGCACGGCGTCGCAGCGCCGGGCGACGTCGGGGGTGGGTGGCTTACCGCCGTTCTCGATCTTGCTGAGGTAGCCCTTGCTGTAGTGGACCGAGCGGGCGAGCGCGGTGAGGGACATCCCGCGCAGGCTCCTCAGCCGCCGCAGCTCGGCGGCGAACTCACCGGCCATGTCGTCGTTCGTCGGCACGAGCCGTTCCTTTCCGTGACCGACGGGACGTAAGCCTCGCGGGCGAAAGGAGTGCCGGAAGGGCTCCGGGGCCGCGCGGCGATGTCGGTCCGGCTCTCCCGGGCCCGTTCAGTCCTGGCCGAGCTCCGCCGTCAGCGCGTCGAGGTTCTCCAGGCGTCCGGCCGACTCGGTGAGCAGCGGGACGGTCGCGACCAGGATCAGCTCGGTCACCGCGATCTCGTGGGTGAGCGGGGCGATGGGGCCCGCCGCGTCGCGCGGCAGCCGCAGCAGCACCTCCGCCTGCGCGGCCAGGGGGGACTCCCAGGCGTCGGTGACCAGCACGAGCCGTGTCCCGCGCGCCCGCGCCGCTCGGACGAACCGGGCGGTGCTGTCGCTGTAGCGGCGGAAGTCGTACGCGACGACCAGATCGCCCGGCCCCAGGTCGAGCAGCACCCGGGCGCGCTCGGCCGCCCCGTCCGGGACCCGGCGTACGCCCGGGCGCAGACTGGCCAGCTGGCGGACCAGGTAGTCGGCGGCGAGCTCGCTGAGCGGGCCGCCCATCCCCCACACCCCGCGCGCCTGCGAGAGCAGGGCGGCGATCCGGGCGAGCAGGGGTTCACCGGCCGCGGCGACCGTGGCGTCGAGGCCCGCCCTCAGCTGTTCGGCCGCGCGGCGCGGGCCGTCCGGCGCGGTGGCCACGAACTCGCGCAGCCGGGAGCGGTCGTGGTCGCGGCCCTCGGCCCGCACCGCGGCCTGGAACTCGGCGAAGCCGGACCAGCCGAGCCGGGCGAAGAGCCTGGAGGCGGTCGGCGGGCTGACCCGCGCGCGGTCCGCGAGGGAGCGCAGCGAGCCCAGGGCGGCGAAGGGATAGTCGTCGAGCAGGACGCGCACGACGGCCTGCTCCCCGCGCGGCAGCTCCGGATAGACCGCCCCGAGCCGGGCCGTCACCTCGTCGTCGTTCGCCATACCACTCCCCCGCCGCCCTCGCCGATGAAGAAACGATTGTTACGTAACCACTGATTCTCTCGGGTTAGAGTAACGTTCGTGACTATAGACGAGCGTCCCTCCGCACACACCTCCGTACGGACCCGCCCCTGGCGCGGTCTCATCGACGGCTACCGCGCCTGGCTCCCCGTCACGGACGCCACGCCCGTGGTCTCCCTCCACGAGGGCAACACGCCACTCGTCCCGGCCGCCCATTTGTCGGCGCTGACCGGCTGCGACGTGTGGCTGAAGGTGGAGGGCGCCAACCCCACCGGTTCCTTCAAGGACCGGGGCATGACGGTCGCGGTCAGCAAGGCCGTGGAGGCCGGCGCGCGCACGGTGGTGTGCGCCTCGACCGGCAACACCAGCGCCTCGGCCGCCGCGTACGCGGCCCGCGCGGGTATCGGCGCCGCCGTCCTGGTCCCGCGCGGCCACATCGCGCTCGGCAAGCTCGCCCAGGCGGTCCGCTACGGCGCCGAGATCGTCGAGGTGACCGGTTCCTTCGACGACTGTCTGCGCATCGCCCGCGAACTGGCCGAGCACCACCCCGTCGCGCTGGTGAACTCCGTCAACGACCACCGTCTGGCGGGCCAGCAGACCGTCGCCTTCGAGGTCGTGGACGCGCTGGGCGACGCGCCGGACATCCACTGCCTGCCGGTGGGCAACGCGGGAAACATCACCGCCGTCTGGCGGGGGTACGGGGCGTACGCCACCGCCGGTCTCACGACCGGCCGGCCCCGGCTGTGGGGCTTCCAGGCGGCGGGCGCGGCGCCGCTGGTACACGGCGAGGTGGTGGCAGAGCCGGAGACGGTGGCCACCGCGATCCGTATCGGCAACCCCGCCTCGTGGACCGGCGCGATCGCGGCGCGCGACGGCTCCGGGGGCCTGATCGGTGCCGTCACCGACGAGCAGATCCTCGACGCGTACCGGCTCGTCGCCCGCCGCGAGGGCGTCTTCGTCGAGCCCGCCTCGGCGGCAGGCGTCGCGGGGCTGCTCGCCGAGCACCGCGCGGGCCGCCTCGACGCCGGACAGCGCGTGGTGGTCACCGTCACCGGCAACGGCCTCAAGGACCCCGACGCCTCGATGCGCGGCGGATACGAGTCCACCACGTCCTCGGCCCGCACGGCGGACGTGGCCCGGGCCCTGCACCTGGATTCCTGACCCTCGGCCCGTACCCGGGGCCTTCGCGGCACAAGGCCGGGGCGCCGTATCCCCGTTGATCACCGGGCCGTCCTCGGTGAGGATGGCGGGCATGCGACGTCTCGTGGTCATCGACGCCCCGTCCAACCTCGGCCTGCGTCCGCCCGCCCCGGGCACGGTCCCCGGCTGCTGCAAACTCGCCGGCGCCATGCGGGAGTTCGGCATCGTGCGGCGGCTCGGGGCGTACGAGGGCGGGGTGGTGGTCCCGCCGCGCTACGACCGCGGCGACTGGCAGGAGGGCGACGGCGTCTTCAACGCCGCCGCCATCGCCGCGTACACGCGCAAGCTCGCCGACCGCGTCGAACACCACGTCCGGGCCGGTGACTTCCCCGTGGTGCTCGGCGGGGACTGCTCCATCCAGCTGGGCGCCTCGCTGGCGCTGCGCCGCACCGGACGGTACGGGCTGGTGGTCATCGACGGCTCGGCGGACTTCCGCCACCCGGGCAACTCCGACCGGATCGGTGCGGCCGGCGGCGAGGAGCTGGCCCTGGGCACCGGGCGCGGCCAGAGCGACCTGACCGACCTGGAAGGGCTGCGCCCGTACGTACGCGACGAGGACGTCCGGATCCTGGGCATGCGGGACGGCGACGAGGACCTCGCGGAGTTCGCGGCCCTGAGGATCCCCACGGCCACGGTCGGGCAGATCCGGGAGTGGGGCCCGGCGGAGATCGGCGCCTCGGTCCGCCGGTCCCTGGAGACGGACGTGCTCGACGGGTTCTGGGTGCATCTGGACGCCGACGTCCTCGACCCGGCCGTGATGCCCGCCGTCGACAGCCCCGACCCGGGCGGGCTGATGCCCGACGAACTCGCCGCACTCCTGGACGCCCTGGTCCGGTCGGAGCGGTGCGCGGGCTTCAACCTCACCATCTACGACCCCGACCTCGACCCGGACGGCACGGCGGGCCGCCTCCTCGCGGACCTGGTGGTCGGGGCCCTCGGGCCCCGCCCCTGAGCACACACCCGCGATCGCACCCCGCGGCGGTACGCACAGGAGTGCTGCTCACACCGCGATCCGCACACCACCCCTACGCGTGAAGGGGCGCCCCGGGAACTCCCGGGGCGCGGCCCGTAGACTCGGCGGATGGCGAAGTACTTCGACGTGCACCCCGACAACCCGCAGCGGCGCACCATCAGCAGCGTGACCGACAGCATCCGCTCCGGCGCCCTCGTGGCGTACCCGACGGACTCCTGCTACGCCCTGGGGTGCCAGCTCGGCAACCGGGACGGCATCGACCGCATCCGGTCGATCCGCAGGCTCGACGACCGGCACCACTTCACCCTGGTGTGCGAGACGTTCGCGCAGCTCGGCCAGTTCGTGCAGATCGACAACGACGTGTTCCGGGCCATCAAGTCCGCGACACCGGGCAGTTACACCTTCATCCTGCCCGCGACCAGGGAGGTGCCGCGCCAGCTGCTGCACCCCAAGAAGAAGACCGTCGGAGTGCGCATCCCGGACCACACCGTCACCCAGGCCCTGCTCGCCGACCTGGGCGAGCCGCTGCTCTCCAGCACCCTGCTCCTGCCCGACGAGGACGAGCCGATGACACAGGGCTGGGAGATCAAGGAGCGCCTCGACCACGTGGTGGACGCCGTGATCGACTCGGGCGACTGCGGCACCGAGCCGACCACCGTCATCGACTTCTCCGGCGGTACGGCCGAGATCGTCCGCCGCGGGGCGGGCGACACCTCGCGCTTCGAGTAGCCCGGCTCAGTCCAGGTCGAAGTGGTACTGCCCGGCCTTGAAGTCCGCGAAGAGGGTGTACTCCACACCGGCGTGCGCGTCGTCGTCCTTCTCGACCGGCTCCAGGTCGACCAGCGCGTACTCGCTGTACCCGGCGAAGTCGCCCGGTCCGTCCGCGACACCGACGTGGATCGGGGTGTCGTCCGGCAGCCCCTTCAGTGCCTCGCGCAGGCGCGCCGCGGTCCACACCCGGGGGTTGTGCTCAAAGGTGTCAGTCATGGAGCGAGGCTAGCGGCGCCCACGGGCCCGGCCGCGTCACCGCGCCGAACAGGCCCGGACGCGTCAGCGCGCCCAGATCGGGCGCGAAGCGCACGTTGACACAGGCCAGCGGCGCACCGGCGGTCCCCGCCTGCCCGGGCTCGGTGGCCGTGACCTTCTCGTGGACGACCAGCGAGCTCGCCTCGCCCGGCCGGATGCGCCAGGCGACCTGCGCGGTGGACTTCCCGTCGCCCTTCGCGTCGGTGGTCAGGTCGAGCCACACCTCGTTGCGGGAGTTGGCGTACGCGGGGTCGGTGGAGGGCTGAACGGGGTCGGGCCGGTTCTGGTAGCGGGGCCCGGAGTCGTCGGGGTCGGCGCCGCACGGCATCCGGTGCACATGGGCGCCGTAGGTGTGGTTGGGCAGGACGCCCTTGAGGCTCAGCTCGAAGCGGCTGAGGGTGTCGTCGGCGGATTCGTTGACGGCGACCACGGCACCCGCGGGCACCCACGTCGGGACGTACGTCACCGCCCGGGACGCGGAGGAGCCGGTGGCCGCCGTGAAACCGGTGACCACCCCCACCGCCACGCTTTCGGCCGCCGCGGGCTGGGCGGCGGCGGTCAGGGTGAGGGCGGCGGCGGCCGAGGCGGCGCCGAGTGTCTGCCGAAGGCGCATGGGGGGGTCCGTTCAGTCGGTGGGGGTGGGGGCGGGGGACGCGCTCGGCGCGCCGGCGGCCGCGGTCCCGGTCGGAGGCGGCGCGGGCGGGGGCGTGGTCGTCGCCACCGGGACGAACCGGGCCGTCACATAGTGGTCGCCGTCCATCGTGACGGCGAGCTCGCCCGTCCGGGCGGGCTGGACCCGGCCGTCCACGGTCCAGTGGTCGAGGCGGTAGCCCGCCTTGGCGACGGCAGCCACGGTGACCTGGTCGCCCTTGTCGAACAAGCCGGTCGCGGCCACTGTCACGGCGCCGTGGGCGGGGTCGTCCGGAGCGGCGGTGAGCGCGTACCGGGCGGCCGGGGCCTTGGGCGCGGGCGGTGTGCGGTAGTTGGCGAGGACCGGGCCGGTGAGGTTCATGACCCGGACGCAGTCGGCGGGCCCGGGCTGCCCCAGCGGCACACCCCGGGGCGCGTTCGCGTACGTCTGGAGGGGGTTGGAGAACCACAGCTTCGTCTCGCACCTGGCCGCGTCCGCGCACGACAGGGTGTACCCCATGATGTCCGTCCAGGTGCGGTCGGCGGGCAGGTAGCCGTGGTTGTCGGGGTAGTACGGGTTGAGGTTGACGGGCCGGTAGCGGGGGTCGGCGCGGTCGACCGGGTCGGTGACGTAGTCGTGGTTGAGGCCGAAGTTGTGCCCGATCTCGTGGGCGAGGTGGTAGATCCCGAGGGTGTCGGCCTGCTGGGAGCCGAAGGCCTCGCCCGCGCTGCCCGCCGAGGCGCCCGGGGTGATCCGGGGCAGCGTGGGGGTGTTGGCCGTGCCGGCCGTGTAGACGGCGCCCGGGCGGGGAGTGAACTGGGTGAGCACGTGCAGCAGGTCGGCGCCCCTGGCGTCCCGCTGCCCCCGCGCGTCGACGGCGAACGCGCCCGCGTAGCGCGGGTTCTCGGGGTCCGACAGGGCGTAGGTGATGCCCTCGGGGTCGCTGTCGTCGCCCGGCCACTCCTTGGTGGTGAAGGTTCCCAGCAGATTGAGCCGGGCGGTGACGGTGCTCTCGGAGTAGGCGGCGTTGGTGCCCGCGACCGCGGCCTTCACCTTCAGATCGAGCGCCTCGGCCCCGCCCTCGGTGTTGCTGACGGTGTGCGGGGTGTAGCCGATGAGCAGATCGATGACGGGGGCGGTGACGGCGGCCCGCGGCTCGCGTCCGGGCTGCCGGGGCGGGGGGTGCACGGGCCGGGTTCCCCTCGGGGCCCGGACCCGTACGGCGTCGTCGTGCCGGGGTGCCGTCCGGGCGTAGGTCAGCTCGCGCACGGTGGAGGAGCCCACGCGGTCCGCGTCGATCACGTATCGCCTGCTGCCCAGATGCACCTCCCCGGCCACTCTGGGCGGGCCCTGGCCGCACGCCCCGTCGACGGCGAGGGTCACGGGCCGGTCGGGGCGGTCCGTGAGGTGGCCGGTCCACAGCACGGTCCCCTGCTGGTCGCGGGTGATGCGCGAGGCCACCGCCTCGACCCCGGCCTCCCCGAAGAACCGGAAGGTGCGGCGGTCGGGCGCGGCGCCTCGGCGGGCGCCGCAGACGGAACGGAAGGCCCCGTCGGCCCACTCCACCCGGCTCGTCCGGACCGCTCCGGGCACGGGGCCCTCGGCGGCGGCCGCCACGGCGGGCAGGGCCGGCGCGAGGACGGCGGCCGCGAGCGCGCCGGGGAGCAGACGTCGGGGAGAGGGCACGGGTTCTCCTGGAAGGGGGGCGGCGGGCTACAGCCCCAGGCTCGCGCCCGCCCGGCGCCGTGGCGCGCCGACAGCCGCTGGACGGGTGGCGGCCTGACCCGTGGAAGCGCCGGGGAGCGGCCGTCCGGGTGAGGGCCAGGCGGCCGGCCGAGGGGGCGTGACGACCGGCGCATGTGCTTCCGTACGCTGCCGCGCGCCCTCGGCAGGGGTGTCCGGAAACGGACCCCCGCGGCGAGAATTGCCCCGTCCGGTCCGCGAGGGCGTTCGGCGAACGGCTCGCGCCCGCCGTGGAGAAGGCCGGCGTCACCGGCCTGCCGGACACCCGACTGCTGCCGCTGCACCGCCGGTTCGTGGCTCCGGGGGTCGGCGTCGCCGCCTGAGCGGAGCTACGCTGTGCGACGAGCGACGTGGTGACGTCCAGGATGCGACCCGGGGGGCGCCTTGGAGCCGTTGGAGTCCGACGACCCGGCCGCCGTGGGGCCGTACCGGCTGGTCGCCCGGCTGGGCAGCGGCGGCATGGGCCGGGTCTACCTCGGATACTCCCCCGGAGGCCGGAAGGTCGCCGTCAAGGTCATCCGGCCGGAGTACGTCCAGGAACCGGCGTTCCGGCAGCGGTTCGCCCGCGAGGTCATCGCCTCCCGTGCCGTGAGCGGCTTCTTCACGGCCGGGGTGGTCGACGCCGACCCCGAGGGGCCCCGGCCGTGGCTGGCCACGGCCTACATCCCGGGCCCCTCGCTCCATCAGGCGGTGCACAAGAGCGGTCCGTTCCCCGAGCGTTCGGTCAGGGCACTCGGGGCGGCACTGGTGGAGGCGCTCACCGCCATCCACGGCGCCTCCCTCATCCACCGCGACCTCAAGCCCGCCAACGTGCTGCTCGCCCAGGACGGGCCGCGCGTGATCGACTTCGGGATCTCCCGGCTCTGCGAGCACAGCGGCCTCACCCTGACCGGGACCACGATCGGCTCGCCGGGCTACATGTCGCCCGAGCAGATCCAGGGGCTGCCGGTCGGGCCGTCCACCGACGTGTTCTCGCTGGGGTCGGTGCTGGCGTACGCGGCGACGGGGACCAGCCCGTTCGGGGAGGCGTCGGTGCCGGCGCTGCTGTACCGGGTGGTGAACGAGGAGCCCGATCTCCAGGCGGTGCCCGTGGGGCTGCGCGACCTGGTCGCCCGGTGCCTGGCGAAGCAGGCCGCCGACCGCCCGGAGCTGCCCGCGCTGATGCACGCCCTGACCGGCGGGCGCCCGCCGGGGGAGCTGCTCGCGCCGGGCTGGCTGCCCGAGCCCTGGCAGGGCGAGGACACGGCACCGGCTCTGCCGGACACCCCGACCCCGGTGTTCGGTCCGCCCGTCCCCGCGACCCCGCCCCCCGTACTCCCACCGGAGCGGCCGGTGGGCCGTCGGCGGGTGCTGTACTCGGCCGTCGGGGTCCTCGCGGCCGGTGGTGCGGCGGCGGCCGGGTGGGCGCTGTCGCACGGCGGGGGCGCGGCCGGGGCGGGATCGACGCGCTGGCGTTTCGCGACCACGGGCACGGTCCTGTCGTATCCGAGAGTGGCGGGCGACCTGGTCTACGCGGCGAGCAACGACGGCACGCTGTACGCGCTGAACGCGGCGGACGGGCGCCGTGGTTGGGCGTACACCACCGGCGGGGCCATCGGCTCCGCGCCCGCCGTGCTGGGCGGCGGCGTCTACCTGGGGGGCGACGACCGCGTCCTGTACGCCTTCGACGCACGCTCGGGGGCGATCCGCTGGCGGTACGCGACGCGGGGCATCGTCCACACCCCGGTGGTGACCGGCGGGGTCGTCTACGTCGGCAGCGCCGACCACCGCCTCCATGCCGTGGACGTGGCCTCCGGCGAGCGCCGGTGGGCCTTCAGCGCGGGCAACGACACCCACTCCCCGGCCGTGTCGGGCGAGTCGGTGTACGTGGGCAGCAGTGACACGCAGCTGTACGCGGTGGACGCCGCCACCGGCGAGAAGCGGTGGGCCTTCACCACCCGTGGCGCCGTCTCCGGCATCCCGGCCGTCGCGGGCGGCCTGGTCCACTTCGCCAGCACCGACGGCGGCCTGTACGCGGTCGACGCGGGCAGTGGTCGGCAGGTCTGGCGCTTCCAGGGCGCGTCCGTCGGCGCCGGGCCCGTGGTCGCGCGGGGGCTGGTGTACGCGGGGGGCGGCAAGCGGGTGTACGCACTGGAGGCGGCCACCGGAAGGACCCGCTGGTCCTTCCTGGCGGCGGGCGAGGTGCACGCCCCGGCGGTGGCGGGCGCCGCGGTGTACGCGGGCAGCGACGACAGCAGGCTCTACGCGCTGGACGCGGCCACGGGCCGGCAGCTCTGGAGCCATCTCGCCCCGGCCCCGGTGCACGCGCCCACCGTCACCGAGGACACGGTGTATTTCGGCTGCGACGACAGCGCGCTCTACGCCGTGCGCCTGTGACGCGCGCCCGAACAACCGAGCACGCCGAGGGGCGGGAACCGGACACCGGCCGACGGTTGTCCTCTTCACCATAAGTAGCGGCCTGTTCACACGATCGCAATCGTGTCGGTCAGCAGGGGGAGACATGTCCGGATATCCGTCCCGGCTGGATGCGCGCGCCGAGAAGCGGGCCCGGCGCAACGCGTCGGCCGTCACCGCCTACCGGCGTGCGGCCCGCGGCTGCGGTCCGCTGGCCAACCCGCGCCGGACGGTGGCGTACCTCTCCGTCCTGCGCACCGGTGACCGGATCTCGCTCACGGCTCTGGTCACCGCGACCGCGCTCGCCGATCTCGCCTTCATCGGCTGGCTCCTCCTGCCCGAGCATGTGCCGGGGCCCGGTGTGACAGGTCTGGGCGGCTGCGGGCTGTGTCTGGCCCGGATCGGGTTCTGCCTGGTCATCGTGGTCGAGGCGATCAAAGTCGTGCAGACGGCGGCGATCTGGGTGTTCGCCTTCCGGGCGCGCGATCCCATTCCCATGACCCCGCCCGCCAAGCTGCGGGTCGCCCTGCTGACGACGATCGTGCCCGCCAAGGAGCCCCTCGCCGTCGTCCAGCGCACCCTGCGCGCGATGCTGGAGGTGGAGCGCTGGGACTGCGCGGTGGACGTGTGGATCCTGGACGAGGGCGACGACCCGGCGGTCCGGCAGATGGCCGCGCGCCTGGGCGTCCACCACTTCAGCCGCAGGAACCGCCCCGAGTACAACCAGCCCTCCGGCCCGTTCCGCACCCGCACCAAGTCCGGGAACCACAACGCGTGGCGCGCCGAGCACGAGGACCGGTACGACGTGGTGGCGCAGATGGACCCGGACCACGTGCCGCTGCCGTGCTTCCTGGAACGGACCCTCGGCTACTTCCACGACCCCGACACCGCGTTCGTCGTCGCCCCCCAGGTCTACGGCAACGCGTACGACAACTGGGTCGCCCACGGCGCGTCCGTGCAGCAGTACCTCTTCAGCAGCATCGTCGAGCGGGGCGGCAACGGCCTGGACGCACCCCTGCTGATCGGCACCAACCACCTCTACCGGGTCGCCGCCTGGCGCCAGATCGGGGGGTACCAGGACTCGATCATCGAGGACCACCTGACGAGCATGCGCGTGCACGGCACCCGCAACCCCCTGACCGGAAACGGCTGGAGGGGCGTCTATACCCCGGACGTGGTGGCCGTGGGCGAGGGCCCCACGACATGGACCGACTACTTCAACCAGCAGAAGCGCTGGGCGTACGGCATCTGGGAGATCAAGCTCAACCCCCGCCTCCGGCACGGCATCCGGCTCAGGCCCCGCCAGCGGCTGCTGTACGACCTGGTGCAGTTCTACTACCCGAGCATCGCCGTGAACCTGGCGCTCGGCACCCTCGCCACCGCTCTGTACATGCTGCTGGGGGTGGAGTCGATTCAACTGCCGGGGCTGCCCTGGTTCCTGCTGTGGTCGGCCGGCATGGCCGGTTCGTTCGGACTGTGGCTGTGGCTGCGCCGGTTCCACCTCGCCGAGCACGAGCGGCGCGAGATCGGGACGGCGGGAATCCTGCTGACCCTGTTCGCCGGGCCGGTGTACATCGCGGCCGCGGTCAACGCCCTGCTGCGGCGGCCGCTCGCGTACGTCGTCACCGCCAAGGGCGAGCTGCGCAGCTCCGAGTCGCCGCGCACGTTCCGGCTGCATCTGCTGTGGGCGCTGGTTGCCGGGGGCCTGCTGATGGTCAGTTTCGTACACCACCACGACTACACCGGCATGCGGGTGTGGACGCTGCTGTGCCTGGCGGCGGGTTCGGCGCCACCGCTCCTCGCCCTGGCCGACAGCCTCTCCGCCCGGCTGCGCACGGCGAGGGCCGAGCGGTGAGGGTGACCGTGCCGAGGGTGCTCGTCCTGCTCTGTGCCGTCGTCCTGTGCTGGTACACCTTCCAGGTGGCCCCCGACGTCGCGGACCGGGGCCGGCGCGCGGCGGCGGCCCGCGCCGACGCCGTGCTGCCCCCGACCACCCGGCTGCCGAGCGCCGAGGCGGCCCGCCGCTCCGCGACGCCCTTCCCCGCCCCCGGAAAGGCGTTCCTGGGTGTCTTCACCTCCCAGGGCACTCATGACTTCACCGAGGCCGCCGACTTCGCCCGCCGGACCCGGCACCGGCCGCAGGTCTTCGAGTTCTCGGCGGACTGGGCGCACGACCGCTTCGACGCGTCGGCGCTGAACCGGGTGGCCGCGCGGGGCATGCTGCCGATGGTCGCCTGGGAGCCGTGGGACCACCGCGAGGAGGCCGAGGAGCCGAAGCTGCGCGGCGAGCAGCCCGCGTACCGTCTGTCGCGGATCGTGGACGGCGCCTTCGACGCGTACGTACGCTCCTGGGCGCGCGGGATCGCCTCGCTCGGCTACCCCGTGGCGATCCGCTTCGCCCACGAGATGAACGGCTACTGGTACCCGTGGTGCGAGCAGTCCAACGGCAACGGGCGCGGTGAGTACGTGGCGGCGTGGCGCCACATCCACCGCATCTTCGACGCGGCGGGCGCGCACAACGCGGTGTGGGTGTGGAGCCCCAACGTCAGCTACACCAACTCCACTCCGCTCAGGCGCCTCTACCCCGGGGACGCCTATGTGGACTGGGTGGGCCTTTCCGGGTACTACGGCACCGTGGGCAAGGAGAACTACCAGTCCTTCGAGGCCCTGTTCACCCCCTCGTTCAGGGAGCTGCGCCGCTTCACCCGCAAGCCGCTGGTCATCACCGAGGTGGGCGCCACCGACGCCGCCGGGCGCAAGGCCGAGTGGATCACCGGAATGTTCCGCGCGCTGCCCCGCCACCGCGATGTCATCGGTGTCATCTGGTACCAGGCGGTGAAGGAGATCGACTGGCGGGTGGGCACCTCCCCCGCGGCCTCGGCCGCCTTCGCCGCGGGCGCCTCGGCCGCCCGGTACCAGCAGCGCTGGGAGCCGGGCGACACACCCCGGACGCGCTGAGATTCCGTCGTCGAACCTCCTTGCGTGCACCGGGACGACCGGGCGGCGAGACGCTGGGACATGCGGGCGAGACGGAAGGCCATTCCGCGGCTCATTCGATCTCCCTAGGGTTGCGGACATCGAGCAGGAGAACACCCCCCGGGGAGAGTTGGAGAGTTACCGTGCGCGCAGTGATCCAGAAGTCCTTCGGCGGTCCCGAGGTCCTGAAGGTGGTGGAGACCGGGCGTCCCGAGCCGCTGGGCGGCGAGCTCCTTGTCAAGGTGCACGCCAGCGCCGTCAACCCGGTGGACCTGGCCGTCAGGTCCGGGGCCTACCCGCTGCTGGGCGAGCCGCCGTTCGGCGTCGGCTGGGACATATCCGGTGTGGTCGTGAAGGCCGGTCCCGGCGCCCGGTTCAAGGAGGGCGACGAGGTGTACGGGATGCCGTACTTCCCGCGCGCCGCCAACGGCTACGCCGAGTACGTCGTGGTCCCGTCCCGTCAGGTGGCCCGCAAGCCCGCCTCGGTGGACCATGTGCACGCGGCCGCCATCCCGCTGGCGGCACTCACGGCCTGGCAGGGCCTGGTGCGGGCGGCGGGCGTCAAGGGCGGTGACCGGGTGCTGATCCACCGGGCGGCCGGGGGTGTCGGCCACTTCGCCGTGCAGATCGCCAAGGCGCACGGCGCCCATGTGATCGCCCTGGCCAGTACGGCCCGGCACGACTTCGTACGCGGCCTCGGCGCCGACGAGGTCATCGACCACCGCACCACCGACTTCACCGAGGCCGTCAAGGACGCGGACATCGTCTTCGACTCCACGGCCCAGGGCGACCTCTCGCTGGGGGCGGTGCGCCCGGGCGGCACGCTCGTCTCCATCCTGGAACACGGCGACGCCGGACTGGCCGCGCGCGTCGAGGCGGCCGGGCGGCGCTTCGCGGGCATCTCGGTGGAGCCGGACCACGCGGCACTGGAGGCGATCGCCGAGCTGGTCGACGCGGGGTTGATCCGTCCGTACGTGGAGGAGACCTTCCCGCTGGAGGAGGCCGCCAAGGCGCACGAGCTGGTCGGCGCGGGACATGTACAGGGCAAGATTGTCCTGACGGTCTGACCGAGGGACCACCAGGGAGGGCGAGGCCGGATGGACATCCTGACCGAGGCGCTGGCCTCGATGCGCACGGGACATCCGACGTCCGTACGCACCCACGGCCGCGCCCCCTGGGGCCTGCGGCTGCCACCGGTCGCGGGCGCCGGGTTCCATGTGGTGCTGTACGGGACGTGCTGGCTGGTCCCGCTGGAGGACGCGCCAGCGCATCTCGAACCGATCCCGCTGAGCCCCGGCGACGTGGTCTTCCTGCGGGACGGGCGCGGCCACATCCTCGCCGACCACCCCGCGACGGTGGCGGAGGAGGCCAGGGCCGAGCAGTGCGCGCAGAGTTCACCGATCGGCTCGGTCACGGTCGGCGGAGGGGGCCCCGAGACACGTCTGCTCTGCGGCAACTACCACCTCGACCAGGGCCGTGCGCACCCCTTGGTGCGTCAACTGCCCGAGGTGATCCATCTGCGGACGCGGCACGGCCGCCACCCCGAACTGAGCGCCGCCGTCCAGCTCCTCGGCTCCGAGCTGGAGAACCCGCGCATCGGTTCCGACGGCATCGTGCCCACGCTCATCGACTCCCTGCTGCTCTACATTCTGCGTGCCTGGCTGGAGGAACAGTCCGCGGCCTCGGCCCGGGGCTGGGCGGCGGCCCTGAGCGACCCGGCGGTGGCCCCGGCCCTGTCGGCCCTCCACTCGGATCCCTCGGCGGCGTGGACGGTGGAGTCGCTGGCCGAGCGGGCCGGGCTGTCCCGGGCCGCGTTCGCCCGGCGGTTCGCCGCGCTGGTGGGCGAGCCCCCGATGGCGTATCTGACGCGCTGGCGCATGACGACGGCCGCCCGTCTGCTGCGCGAGAGCGACGCCCCGCTCACCTCCGTCGCGGCGCGCACCGGCTACAGCTCGGAGTTCGCCTTCGCCAAGGCGTTCAAGCGGGAGTACGGCTTGGCGCCCGGCGGCTACCGACGTCGGGCGAGGGCGGCCTGAACCGCCAACTGCCGCTGCGGCAGCGGACTTTGACGCCCGGCGGCCCCGGCGTCCGGACACCGCCGTACGGACGTGACCGCGAGCCGTCAGGTCCGGGGCCGTCGGGGCCGGACCCGCGCATGGGGCTAGCCACAGCGGGCAGGATGAGGCGGCCATGACACGCACCCATGGCCCCGGTACGCCCGTCCGGTGTCGATCCGAAAGGGACCCGTCTCGTGCTCCGTAAGCCGTACGCCCTGCTCGCCGCTGCCGCCCTGTTACCGCTCGGCGCCGCGACGCGGGCCGCAGCCGCCTCCCCCACGGCCCCCACGCCCACGGCGGCCTGCTCCTACACACCGGCCGTGCCCGCGGACAACTTCAAGGGGATACCGGTCTTCGACCCGGTGAAGGCCGCCAAGCCGTACAGCGCCACCCTGCGCACCGGCCAGGGCGCCATCACCTTCCGGGCGCTGACGGACAAGGCCCCGTGCACCACGTACTCCTTCAAGTTCCTCGCGCAGCGCGACTACTTCAGCCGCTCGCACTGCCACCGGCTGACCACCGCCCGGATCTACGTGCTCCAGTGCGGCGACCCGACCGGCACCGGGAGCGGCGGCCCCGGCTACTCCTTCCCCGACGAGAACCTCACCGGCGCCACCTATCCGGCCGGTACGGTCGCGATGGCCAACGCCGGGCCGAACACCAACGGCAGCCAGTTCTTCTTCGTCTGGAAGGACACCAAACTCTCCCCGGCCTACACGCCGTTCGGGAAGGTCACGGACGGACTCGACGTGTTGCAGAAGATCGCCGCGGGCGGCGAGGACGACCAGAACGGGCCCGGGGACGGGTTCCCGACGCTGCCGGTGAACATCAAGCGCGTCCAGATCAAGAACAAGTAACCCCGGATCGAGGCCGACCGGAAGGTACGGCCCCGCCCTCGGGCGGGGCCGTACCGTGCGGCGCTGGCGGGTCAGCAGGGCGTCCGCCACCCCGGCCGGGACGGGGGCGTACCCCACGGGCCGGGTGGTGAAGGCGCCCCGCCCCCGGGTGCGGCCGCGCAACCGGGACGCGTAGCCGAAGAGTTCGGCCAGCGGCACGGTCGCGGTGACCACCGCGGTGCCCGCCCGGACGACCGATCCGCCGACCCGGCCGCGCCGGGCCGCCAGATCGCCGAGGACCGCGCCGACCGCACTGTCCGGCACCGTGACCGTGACCTCGACGACCGGTTCCAGGAGCGCCATCGTGCTCGCCCGCAGAGCCTGGCGCAGCGCGAACCGGCCCGCCGTGCGGAACGCCATCTCCGAGGAGTCCTTGGAGTGGGTGGCGCCGTCGGCCAGCGTGACCCGCAGCCCGGTCACCGGATGACCGCCCAGGGGTCCCTCCACCAGCGCGTCACGGCACCCGGCCTCGACCGCGCGGACGTATTCCTGGGGCACCCGCCCACCCGTGACGGCCGAGCGGAACACGAAGCCCTCCGCGCCGCCACCGGTGGCTCCGGCGGCCGGGTCGAGCGGCTCGACGTCGAGGACGACATGGGCGAACTGACCTGCTCCCCCCTCCTGTTTGACGTGCCGGTACAGCATTCCGGTCACTCCACGGGCGACCGTCTCGCGGTAGGCGACCTGCGGCCGTCCGACGCCGAGCTCCAGGTTCTGGGCGCGCCGGATCTTCTCCACCGCGACCTCCAGATGCAGCTCGCCCATCCCGGACAGCACCGTCTGCCCGGTCTCCGGATCGGTCCGCACGGCCAGCGAGGGGTCCTCCTCGACCAGCTGGGCGAGCGCCGTGGCCAGTCTGCCGGTGTCCAGGCTCCCGCGGGCCTCGACCGCCACCGACACCACGGGCGCCGCGACGGAGGGCGGCTCGAAGACCACCGGCGCGTCCGGGGCGCACAGGGTGGCGCCCGGGCGGGCCGACCTGGGGCCGACCAGGGCGACGATGTCCCCGGCCACGGCCCGGTCCACCTCGGTGTTCCGGTCCGCCCGGACGCGCAGGACGCGCCCCACGCGCTCGGTGCGCCCGGCCGTGGCATCCAGCACGGTGTCTCCCTTCTCTACGGTTCCGGCGTACACCCGCACATAGGTGAGGCGGCCCGTGGGGGTCGCGGTCACCTTGAAGACCAGACCGGCGAAGGGCGCGGCCGGGTCGGCGGCCCGCTCCACCGGCGCCCCGTCGCGGGTGCCCCGTACGCCGGGCACGTCCAGCGGAGACGGCAGATAGGCCACCACGGCGTCGAGCAGCGGCTCGATCCCCCGGTCGCGGTACGCCGAGCCGCACAGCACCACGACGCCCTCACCCCCGTGCGTGAGGTCGCGCAGGGCCGTCGCCAGGGTGTCGTCCCGCAGCGCCGCAGCGGCGCAGAACTCCTCCAGGGCGACGGGGTGGAGCTCCGCCACGGTCTCTTCGAGCAACCGGCGGCGCCGCAGCGCCTCCGCGCGCAGCCCGTCGGGGACCGGCCCCTGCCGGTACGCCCCGCCGCCCGCGGGCCGGACGAGCGCGCGCATCCGCACCAGGTCGACCACGCCCGTGAAGCCGTCCTCCCTGCCGATGGGCAGCTGGACGACGAGCGGCACGGTGTGCAGCCGGTCCCGGATCGAGGCGACCGCCGTATCCAGGTCGGCGCCCGCGCGGTCCAGCTTGTTCACGAACGCGATGCGGGGCACCCGGTGGCGGTCGGCCTGCCGCCACACCGACTCGCTCTGCGGCTCGACGCCCGCGACCGCGTCGAAGACGGCGACGGCGCCGTCCAGCACGCGCAGCGAGCGCTCCACCTCGTCGGAGAAGTCGACATGGCCGGGTGTGTCGATGAGGTTGATCCGGTGGCCGTCCCAGTCGCAGGTCACGGCCGCGGCGAAGATGGTGATGCCGCGGTCGCGCTCCTGCGGGTCGAAGTCGGTGACGGTGGTGCCGTCGTGGACCTCACCGCGTTTGTGGGTGGTGCCGGTCGCGTACAGGACGCGTTCGGTGACGGTGGTCTTGCCGGCGTCGACGTGGGCGAGGATGCCCAGGTTGCGTACGGCGGTCAGCGGACGGACGGAGTGGGGTCGGAGGTTGGTGCGCACGGCCCGGGGCCTTTCGGTATGCGGTGTGTCTGGGCAGCGCGATTCCCGGACGGGATTCGGGGCCTGGAGCGGGCAGGGCGGATCCCCGTTGCGGCAGGAGCGGCAGAGCGGGGTCGGCACCGTGACCGCGCCGCCCGCACGGGGCACACCGTGCGGGCGGGGGCCGGGAGTTCGTCGCGGGCATCCGGTGACGGCCGCGCAGCGGTCACCGGAACGAGTCGGACACCAGGATCACGTCGTACCGCGACGCGGGGACGACGACGGCGGGGTACTCACCCATGCCGCGCTCCCCTCAACCGGTCGGTGTGCGGACCGTAGTGGCCGCCGCGGTGTGAGTGTAGGAGGCGGGCCCGGGGATGGGCACGGGATTATTTCCCGGCCGTCCCTACACTCCTCGGCCGGCGCGGCGCGAGTCGCGCAGGCGCAGACCGCGTTGGAGCCGGCCGAGGAGGCGATAGCGCTCGCGGCGTTCACGGGAGTGCCGGTCGAGCTCCTCCACCAGGCGCTGGGAACGTTTCTCCACGTCGAGTTCGTCCAGGATCCGGTCCACCTCCGCGAGCAGCGCGCCGTGCAGCTGCCACTGCCGGGGGTCGCGCCGGACCTGGTCGAGCAGCAGGACGGCGACCCGTTCGCGGCTGGCGCGGGCCGCGGCCAGCTCGTCGGCGAACCGGTTCTCGGCCTCCTCGGCGTTCGCCCTGACCTGAGTGGTGATCAGTACGGCGAAGCTCTCCACGGCCTGGGCCATGTGCTCGAAGACGTCCCGCAGGGCCATCCCCGTCTCCGGCTCGAAGAGGTGTTCCTCGGTGCGTTCCTTGGCGAGGTCGGTGACCGACCGGCACACCACCCGCAGCACCACCGCGGAGATCTCCAGGGCGTCCAGTCCGGTGCGCAGCACGATCCGCGACAGCAGCCCCTCCTTGACCCGGGGGTTGAACCGCAGGCTGTCCTCGGCCTGCCGCAGCGAGGCGTCGACCTGCACGATGTCGTGGTCGAGCCTGCGGGCCTCGTGCAGGCGGGCCGCCGCCCGCGCGACCGGCGTGTGTCCGCCCACCTCCTCCGCGAGGTCGATCAGGAGCCGCTTCATCCGGGCGGCCAGCTCCTCGATGGCCTCGCCCGCGGACTCCACCCACACCGGTGGCACCAACAGCACGTTGAACAGCATGCCGACGCCCGCGCCGATGAGGGTCTCCAGGACGCGGTCCCACGCGGTGGCCGACACCCGGGTCACCCCGAGCACGAGCATCGCGCTGATGGCGACCTCGGGGACGAACTCCCCGGCCTTGACGAAGCGCCCGATCACCAGCGCCGCCAGGATGATGAGCCCCAGGCTCCACCAGGTCAGCCCCACCAGGGCGCTGAACCCGATGGCGAGCAGGACGCCCGCGATCACGGAGTTCACCCGTCGTACTCCGGTGATCAGCGTGGTGTAGAGGGTGACCTGGACGACGAGCAGGGCCGTCAGCGGGGCGGTGAGGGGCGCCGGCTCACTGCTGAGCTGGAGCGCCACGACGTAGGAGATGACGGCGGCGGCCGTGGAGCGCAAGGCCTGGACCACCGCGGGTTCCCGGCGCCGACGGGCGAGATGGATGAGGGGATCAGTGAACTCAAGCACCTCCCGCACCTTCCCTCTCAGTGGTTTCCATTCCACTGATGTCCGGTGATTCGCCGCTTCCACGGCATGGTGATCCGAATCACCCGACCAGCCGGTCCGCCGCGACGGCCGGTTCCGGCGGCGCGGGGCACCCCCTGCGCACTTCCCACAGGGTGGCAAACCAGCCGTCGCTGCGCACGGCCGCCGCGCCAACCGGGCGGCGGCGAGGGCCGAGCGGCGATCCGGTGAGGGCCGCACAGCCGTCCGGCGGGGCCCGCACAACGCTCCGGCGGGGCCCGCAAAGCGATCGCCGCCCCGGCGCCGGATGCGTAGCATGCCCGCCATGCCACGACTCCAGCTCCTGCGTCCCGGCCATGCCGCGGCCCTGCTCGCTTTCGAGCGGGAGAACCGCGCCTACTTCGCCGCGTCGATACCGGACCGGGGCGACGACTACTTCACCCACTTCGCCGCACGCCACCAGGAGTTGCTCGACGAACAGGCAGCGGGGCTGCACCACTTCCACCTGCTGGTGGATCAGGACGGTGAGGTGCTGGGGCGGTTCAACCTGGTGGACGTGGCGGACGGCCGGGCCGAACTGGGCTACCGCGTCGCCCAGCGCGCCACCGGGCGCGGACTGGCCACGGCGGGTGTGCGCGAGGCCTGCGCGCTGGCCGCCACCGAGTACGGCCTGACCGGGCTGCGGGCCAGGACCACCCTCGACAACGGCGCCTCGCGGGCCGTCCTGGCCCGGACCGGTTTCACACCCCGCGGCGAGGTCGAGCTGAGCGGCCGGCCGGGGCTGTGCTTCGAGCGGAGCCTGGACGACGAGGGGGCCGGGCGGCTCCCATGACCTCCGCGCGCGCCATCGCCCCGGGCCCGCTCGGCGATCTGACGCCTCACCGGGTCTGGTACGCGTCGTACGGCTCGAACATGCTCCTGCACCGGCTCTCCTGCTACCTCGCCGGTGGACGGCCGCTCGGCGGGACCCGTGTCCATCCCGGGTGCCGCGACCGCAGCCCGCCGTCCGCTTCGGTGCCCGTGGAGCTGCCGGGCGCCCTGTACTTCGCCACCCGGTCGCCGGTCTGGGGCGGCGGCCGGGCGTTCTACGACCCCGACGCCGAGGGGCGTGTGCTCGCACGGGCCCACCTCCTGACGGCCCCCCAGTTCGCCGACATCGCCGCGCAGGAGATGTACCGGGAGCCGGGCACCGACCTCGACCTGACCGAGGTGCTGGCGCGGGGAAGGACGGCCCTCGGCGACGGCCGGTACGAGACCCTCGTGTGTGCGGGGCGGCTCGACGGGGTTCCCGTGCTCACCTTCACGGCTCCCTGGAGGCTGGGTGACGTCCGGACGACCGTGCCGTCCGCCGCCTACGTCCGCCATCTGGCCGCGGGCCTGGCGGAGGCGGGGGCGTGGGACGACGGCGCGGTGGCCGCGTATCTGGCGTCGCGCCCCGGCGCGCACCCGCACTGGTCCGAACAGGCCGTACGGGACCTGTCGGCGCGGTGACGGACGCCGGGGCGGCAACGGCCTCGGGCTAGGAGCGGCGGCGGGGCCTGCCGCGCTTGGCGCCTCCCTTGGAGCCGCCCGCACCGGCGCCGGTGCGGGCGTTCTTCCCGGCGGGCTTGCCCGCGGCGGGCTTGCGCCGGGCGGCGGAGGCGTCCGGGCGCTTGGCCTTCGGCTCGGCCTTGGCCGGGGTCTGGGCGCGGCCCCGGGAGCTGTTGACGGTCCGGCCGCGGACGATCCCGATGAAGTCCTCCACCAGGTCGGTGGTCCGCTCCTGCGGCCACGACAGGGCGACACGGGACTCCGGGGTGCCGGTCACCGGCCGGTAGGTGAGGTCCTTGCGGTGGTGCAGCCGGGCCAGCGACTGCGGGACGACGAGCAGGCCGATGCCCGCCGCCACCAGCTCGACCGCGTCGGCCGTCGTGGCGGGTCGCTCGAAGGCGGGCTGCCCCGGCGGGCGCTCCCAGTCGAGGGTGTCGTCGAGGGGGTGCAGCACGATCTCGTCGGCCAGGTCCTCGGCGGACACCTCGTCCACCGCCGCGACCACGTGGTCCTTCGGGACCACGACGACGGTCGTCTCCGCGTAGAGCGGGATGGCGCTGAGGTCGGTCCGGTCGACCGGCAGCCGTACGAAACCGGCGTCGGCACCGCCGCCGCGCAGCACGTCGAAGACCTCGTCGGCGGAGACCGCGACCAGGGTCAGCGGGATGTCGGGCAGGCGCTCGTTCCAGATCCGCACCCACTTGGTGGGGGTCACGCCCGGGACGTACGCGAGCCGGAACGAGGGGGATGCTTCCGAGCCTGTCACTCCGCCAGGTTACCGGTGATGGTCGGAGGCGGCGCACACGCTCGTTACCCTTGGCACCATGACGTCGCACCAGACCACCCAGACCATGAAGCCCGCGACCGCGGCGAAGAAGCTGGGTGTGTACCTCGAGGCCACCCCCGCAGAGTTCCAGGAGGGTGTCGTCTCGCGCACCGAGCTGAACGCGCTCCAGGCCGACCCGCCCGAGTGGCTCCAGGAGCTGCGCCGCACCGGCCCGCACCCCCGGCCGGTGGTCGCGGCGAAGCTGGGCGTCTCCATCGCGGGCCTGGCCCGCGGTGGTGTCACCGAGGCGCTCACCACCGAGCAGATCGAGGCGCTCAAGCAGGAGAACCCCGAGTGGCTCCAGAAGGAGCGCGCCACCCAGGCCGAGGTGCGCAAGGAGGCCGTGCGCATCAAGGAGAAGAACGCGCAGCGCGCCGAGGAGTCCGGGGACAAGCGTTCCTGAACCCTCCGGCGGGCGGCGGCGCCCGGGGCCCGGGCTCCGGATCCGGGAGCCCGGAGGTGAGCGGCCGCTGATTCGCCGGGACACGGAAGCCGGTGATCCTCGCCACGGCGAAGGTCACCGGCTTTCGCGTCCCCGCGGACGGGGGTCCCGAAGGCGTCAGACCGGGCCGGGGCCCTGCTCCCGCTCCGCCTGCCGGGCGGCGGCGATGCCCTGCTCCAGCCGCGCGAGCTCCCGCGCCTCCACAATGATCCCGAACGCCTCCGCGAGGACGCGCCCCAGCTCCGCCGGTTCGATCGTGCGCTCGGTGGCGGAGCCGTCGGGGCGGACGGTCTTCCAGGTGGCCGCGTCCAGCAGGTGCAGGCGGTCGGCGCCGAACTTCTGGGCGAACAGGCGCGCCGTGAAGGGCGAGCGGCTGTGCGTGCTCACGAAGTGGCTGCCCACGGCGTAGTCGATCGGGTACTGCGGGACGAGGGTGAAGGTGTGCCGGGGGGTCCAGCCGTCCTGGCCGTACTGGTCCAGCCACCACTCGTCGATGCCGAGCACGCCCGCCACCCGCCTCGTCCGGAACTTCCACCCCTCCAGATCCACCTCGGCCCCGTCGGCGATCTCGACGGGCGCGAGCGGCCCGCTGCCGAAGCCCACGTCACACAGCCAGAGCCGGTCGTCGTCGGCCGGGCGCACCGCGGTCAGGGCGTGGGTGGCCGGGAGGATCTTGTCGCTGCCGAGCATGACGCGCCCGATGAGGGCGGTGAACGCGAAACCCAGGCGCTCCAGCGCACTGGCGAAGAGGACGACGTGCTCGAAGCAGTAGCCGCCCCGGCCGCCCCGCACCAGTCTGTCCTGGACCGTCTCCAGGTCCAGTGCGACGGGCTCGCCCAGTACGGCGTTGACGTTCTCGAACGGGATCGAGGTGACATGCGCCCGCTGAAGCCCGCGCAGCACCTTCAGCGTGGGGGCGCGCTCCCCCTCGTACCCGATACGGGCCAGATAGGCATCCAGGTCCAACCGGTCCCCCGACCAGCCACGTCCGTTCGCCGGCTCTGTCATCGCTCGCCTCCTCCGGGCCCCCGGCACGGGTCCGTCCGTACACCGTCGGGTCCCACCTCGTCCGCTTCACGACGATCAACCGCGGCGGCATCGGTCCTATGCCCGCTTCCGGCAGGCGCCTCCTCGTGCGCGCTTTCCCGTGCCCACCCCCTCGTGCGCGCTTTCCCGTGCCCACCCCCTCGTGCGCGCTTCCCCGTGCGCGGAGCGGCGGCAGGCCCTAGGTTGGCGAGGGTGACCACGGTGACGAGTTCCGATCTCCTTCTCGACGCGTTCGGCAGGATCCGCGCGACCGTCGCGGACGCCGTCGAGGGCCTGAGCGCCGAGGAGTTGGCGTTCCGCGTCGACGGCTCGGCCAACTCCCCCGCCTGGCTGGTCTGGCATCTGACCAGGATCCAGGACGACCACATCGCGGATGCCGCCGGGCTCGGTCAGGTGTGGACCGGGCAGGGGTGGGCGGAGAGGTTCGGGCTGCCGCTGGACGAATCCGACACCGGCTACGGCCACACCTCCGCCCAGGTCGCCTCGGTCACCGCATCCGCCGAACTGCTGACCGGCTACCACGACGCCGTCCACGCGCAGACCGCCGCCTGTCTGGCGGGGCTCGACGGCAAGGCGCTCGCCAGGGTCGTCGACACCTCCTGGGATCCGCCGGTCACGCTGGCGGTGCGGCTGGTCAGCGTCGTCTCGGACAGCCTCCAGCACGCCGGCCAGGCCGCTTTCGTCCGGGGTGTGCTGTCCCGCCGCTGACCGCACGTGTCACGGGACCCGTGAGCCGGACAGGGTGGCCGGCCGTGTGCGGTCAGCGGGCCCGCGGCCGGACCGGGGGCAGGCTTGTCCCGTGGCCCGCGCCCGAGGTCAGACCCGGACGTCGTCGCTGCGGCTGATCATCAGGTTGCCCATGAACCGCCGGTCCACCTCCCGGGCGCCCAGCCGCACGGCCCGCGCGCGGGTGGGTGGGGTGATGTCGTAGTGCCAGCGGTGGTCGTCGGGGCCCTTGCGCTGGTACCAGGCCCGGCGCATCCCGAGGGCGGCCGCGAACGCGTGCAGCTCCTCCTCGGTGTCGGCGGTCATATGGCACCAGTGCGCGGACGGCAGACCTCGTCGTCGCGCGAGAGCGCCGTAGTCCTTCACGTCGTCCACGTAGACGGTCAAGGGGGCAACCTCCCACTCCTGCTGAGGCTTTGTATTCTCCCTTGCCCCGGACGGAGTCCCGGACACCCTGACGGAACGACCGTTTCGCGCCGTTCGACCCCGCCCATCACTCTCACTTTGGGTTGCCATAAGATCGACTTATGAGCTCATAAGGAGGGGGCGGGTACTCACTTAGGCTTGCCTAAGCTTAGGGTGTCTGACGAGCCATTTCGTTGCCGGTCGAAGGGAAACAGTCATGCCCCGCCCCCTGCGGACAGCCATCGTGGGCGCAGGTCCCGCCGGGATCTACGCCGCGGACGCGCTGCTGAAGTCCCCGGCCGCCACCGACCCGGGTGTCTCGATCGACCTCTTCGAGAAGATGCCCGCGCCCTTCGGGCTGATCCGCTACGGCGTCGCCCCCGACCACCCCCGCATCAAGGGCATCGTCACCGCCCTGCACCAGGTGCTCGACAAGCCGCAGATCCGGCTCTTCGGCAACGTGGACTACCCCGGCGACATCAGCCTCGACGAGCTCCACGCGTTCTACGACGCGGTGATCTTCTCGACGGGTGCCGACGCCGACCGCGCCCTCGACATCCCCGGCATCGAACTCGACGGCTCCTACGGCGCCGCCGACTTCGTGTCCTGGTACGACGGGCACCCGGACGTCCCGCGCACCTGGCCGCTGCACGCGGAGAAGGTCGCCGTGCTCGGCGTCGGCAACGTCGCCCTGGACGTCGCCCGCATCCTCGCCAAGACCGCCGACGAACTGCTGTCCACGGAGATCCCGCCCAACGTCCACGAGGGCCTGAAGGCCAACCGGGCGCGCGAGATCCACGTCTTCGGCCGCCGCGGCCCCGCCCAGGCGAAGTTCAGCCCGATGGAGCTGCGCGAGCTGGACCACTCCCCCACCATCGAGGTCATCGTCGACCCCGAGGACATCGACTACGACGAGGGCTCCATCGCCACCCGCCGCTCCAACAAGCAGGCGGACATGGTCGCCAAGACCTTGGAGAACTGGGCGATCCGCGACGTCGGCGACCGCCCGCACAAGCTCTTCCTGCACTTCTTCGAGTCGCCCACCGAGATCCTCGGCGAGGACGGCACCGTCGTGGGTCTGCGCACCGAGCGCACCCGCCTGGACGGGTCCGGCAACGTGGTGGGCACCGGCGAGTTCCACGACTGGGACGTCCAGGGCGTGTACCGGGCGGTGGGCTACCTCTCCGACGAGCTGCCCAAGCTCCCGTGGGACGTGGACTCGGGCACGGTCCCCAACGAGGGCGGCCGGGTCGTGGAGGCCGGACAGCACCTCGTCTCCACCTACGTCACCGGCTGGATCCGGCGCGGCCCGGTCGGGCTGATCGGCCACACCAAGGGCGACGCCAACGAGACCGTCGCCAACCTGCTGGACGACCACGCCCACGGCCGGCTGCGCACCCCCTCCGCGCCGGAGCCCGAGGCGGTCGACGCCTTCCTCGCCGAGGGCGGGGTGCGCTGGACGACCTGGGAGGGCTGGCACCGGCTCGACGCCGCCGAGAAGGCCCTGGGCGAGCCGCAGGGCCGCGAGCGCGTCAAGATCGTCGAGCGTGAGGACATGCTGAGGGCCAGCGGCGCCTGAGAACCGCCCCTCGCCCCGTGCGTCGGCCCCCGCCGGGAAAAGGCGGGGGCCGACGCCGTGCGCGAGGTGCTCAGGCGGCTGTCAGCTCACCTGGAGGGTGATGTCGTCCACGACGTAGGAGGTCTGCAGAGCCTGGTCCTCCACACCGTTGAACTTCAGGGTGACGGTCTGTCCGGCGAACGCCGAGAGGTCGTAGGACTTCTGGTCGTAGCCGGAGTTCGCGTCGAGATTGGAGAAGGTGGCCAGGGTCTGGCCGCCGACCGAGACGGTGAAGGTGTCGTACGCGACGCTCTCGTCCTCGTCCGTGTCGATGTGCTGGAAGAACGAGAGCCGGTAGCTGGAGCACCCGGAGGGGATGCTCAGCGACTGCGAGACGCTGTCCGTGCGGGCCGAGCCCCAGCCGTTCAGCCACGCCATGTAGGAGCCGCCGTGCGGCGTCTCACCGGCCTGGTTGGTGATGACGCCCGAGGTGGCCGTCCACGGGCTGGAGCCGTTCTCGAACCCGCCGTTGACGACGAGCTGGCGGGCCGTGCAGCCGCCACCGCCGCCGACGGTCAGCGTGTACGTGGTGCTGTGGCCGACCGTGCCGGAGCCGGTGACCGTGAGGGTGTACGTGCCGGGCGTGGTGCCCGCGCCGACCTGCACGGTCAGCGTCGAGGACTTGCCGGACTGCACGGAAGCCGGGTCGAGGGTCGCGGTCACACCGCTGGGCGCGCCCGAGACCGACAGGGCGACGGTCTGCGGGTCACCGCTGACGGTGGTGGTGTTCACGGTCGCGGTGGTGCTGCCGCCCGGGTTGGCGCTGCCGGAGGGCGGGGTGACGGCGAGGGAGAAGTCCTGCGCCGGGGTGGTCCCGCCGACCGCCTGCTTCCAGATCGCGTACGCCACACCGTCGGCGCTGCGGTCCAGGACCGTGGCGTTGATGTTGCTCGGGGTGTCGCAGGCGCTGTGGTAGCAGGAGTCGTAGGCGGCGTTGGCCGTGCCGCCCCACTTGGCCGCCTGCGCCGAGGTCTTGCGGGCACTGGCGCCTGCCGCGTAACCGGAGGTGGCGATCCCGGCCGCCTGGAAGGAGGCGTCGTCACTGCGGCCCTGGCCCTCGACGTTCTCCTCGGGGGCGAGGTTGAGCGAGGCCCAGTACGCCTTGAGCGGCGCCGCCTGGGTGGAGTTGACGTTGTTGATGAAGTAGCCGCCGTTGGGCGAGCCGACCATGTCGAAGTTGTAGTACGCCTTGATGGCAGCGCGGTCGGTGGCGCTGAGGCGGTTGACGTAGAACTCGGAGCCGTTGAGGCCCTGCTCCTCGTCGGTCCACCAGGCGAAGCGCACGTGCTTGGTCATGGTGGGGTTCTTCTGCGCCAGGACCAGCGCGTTCTCCAGGAGGGTCGCGGAGCCCGAGCCGTTGTCGTTGATGCCGGGACCGGCCGACACGCTGTCGAGGTGCGCCCCGAGCATGAGCACCTGGTCGGCCGGGCCGCCGGGCCAGTCGGCGATCAGGTTGTTCGACGGGTAGGTGCAGGTGGTGCAGTTCTGCTCGGCCACGGTGTATCCGGCGGCCTGGAGCTTGCCCTTGATGTAGGCGAGCGACTGGGTGTATCCGCCGCTGCCCGCGCGGCGGTTGCCGCCGTTCTGGGTGGCGATGGTGCCCAGCTGCGCCAGGTGCGCCTGGACCTTGGCCACGTCGATGTCGGGCGGGTCGGTGCCGGGCGTGGTGCCGCCGACGTTGAGGGCGTAGTCGACGGTGTGGGAGAGCGTGGTGCCCTGGCCCTTGACGGTGACGGTGTACGGGCCGGGAGCCGCGTTGGCGGAGGCGGAGAGCGTGAGCACCGAGGACTGGCCGGATTGCACGGTGGCCGGGTTGAAGGACGCGGTCACACCCGCGGGCAGGCCGGAGGCGGTGAGCGTCACCGACTGGGCCGAGCCCGTGGTGATGCTGGTGGTCACGGTGGTGGTGACCGAGCCGCCCTGCTGGACGGTGCCGGAGGCCGGGTTCAGGGCGAGGGAGAAGTCGCTCTGGCCGCTGGGCTGACAGGTCGGGTCACCGCTCTGCGCGGGCACGCTGATGGCGTCCCAGGCCGCCTTGGTCCGGTTGAAGAGGTTGCAGGTCGCGTCCAGCGACTTGGCCGAACTCAGCGTCGCCGTACGGTACTTCTTGTACGACATGCTGCTGGTCTTCAGGAGCATGCCACCGTAGAAGATCTTGCCCGCGTTCTGGACGCCGACCCCGGTCACGGTGCTCTGGTTGCAGGTGGGACTGTTGGGCTTGCCGCCGCCGGGGCTGCTGCCCTCGGCCAGCAGGTAGAACCAGTGGTTGAGCGGGCCCGCGGCGGCGTGCACCTCGGTGCCGGGTATCGAGGAGCTGTAGCAGGCCGGGTCGTTGTTGACGGCCGGCGGGTTGTACATGTTCCGGATCGGGCCCCGGCCCTGGAGGTTGATCATCTCGCCGACGGTGTAGTCGGGGGTGTCGTACGGGGAGGGCTCGTTGACGTACGCCTCGGTCAGCGCGCCGAAGATGTCACCGGTGCCCTCGCCGAGCCCGGCCTCCTGACCGCTGGTGCCGCCGGGGGTGTTGCTGTCGATGGCGTGCCCGTACTCGTGGGCCACCACGTCGATCCCGGCGATCCACTCGTTGGCGCTGTTGTGGCCGATGGTGACCGAACTGCCGTCCCAGTACGCGTTGAGGTCACCGAGGCCGACCTTGCCGGGGAAGCTGCGGCCGTTGCCGCTGACGCCGTTGCGGCCGAGCCACTGGCCCAGCATGTCCCACTGCTTCTGCGCGGCGAACATCAGGTCCGCGCAACCGGTCTCCTTGCTGGTGGGGTTGCCGGTGCCCCAGGAGTCGGAGGACTTGGTGAACACGGCGCCCGAGCTGTAGTCGGCGCAGCTCAGTCCCGCCCGGTTGGGGTCGCGCAGCGAGTAGCTGCCGCCCGAGTTGGTGGTGTCGATGGTGACCGGGCTGGGGCCGTTCCACTTGCTGTTGGCGGTGCCCGCCTCGACGTCGTCGTGGGTGCCGAGCACCTTGCCGGTGCGCGCGTCCACGAAGACGTGCAGCCTGCTGGGCGCGGACTTGGTGCGTCCGGCGAGCACGGTCTCCCAGGCGAGCGCGGGCCTGCCGTCCGCGAGTCGCACGACGAGCCGGCTCCGCACCACCTTGTCGACCTTGGCGAGCCGGGCGCGCGAGGTGGTCTCGGCGGCCTTCGCGGTGACCGAGGCGGTGGTCGCCACGTCGATGCGTACGGAGGAGGCGGACTGCACGGCCCGGATGTCGCCGTCGCCGTCCGCGAGCACCACCGCGTCGCCGCCGACGACCGGCAGCCCCCGGTAGCTGCGCTCGTAGGCGACCGAGTAGAGGTCCTTCACCCAGGGGGTGACCATGCGCCGCTCGTACTGCTCCTGCGGGGAGTTGACCAAGGTGTCGAGTCCGCTGCGGACCGCCTGGTCGGCGGCGGCGACGGCACGCGAGAGGGGGCTGGGCCGCTGGGCGGTCCCTGACTGTGCATGAGGTGCGGCCGATGCCGTACCGGCCAAAGCGCCGGTCAGGCCCGTGGTCAGGCTCAGTGCTGCCACGGCGGCCGTCAATCTGAAGGGGCGCAACGTCCACTCCGATCGTGGGGGGCCTGTTCTCCGCGCAGTATGGGCGTGGACATGGCAAACGTGGTACATACCAGTCGGGCATACGACGCGGGTTATGGTGCGCCGCCTGGCCGCTGCGTACGCTCGGAAGATGCAGCTGGAGTTGAGGCACTTGCAGGCCGTCTGCCAGATCGCGGAAGCGGGCAGCCTGGGCCGCGCCGCGCGCCGGCTCGGGGTCTCCCAGCCCTCGCTCTCCGCCCAACTGCGGCGCATCGAGCGGGCCACCGGGGGCGATCTCTTCGTCCGCAGCCGCCACGGCACGGAGCCCACCCCGCTGGGGCGGTTCGTGCTGGCCAGGGCGCGCCGGGTGCTCAGCGAGATGGACGCGCTCGGCACCGGCGCCCGCGCGGTCGCCACCGGCGCCCCGCTGCGGCTCGGCTGCATCCTGCTGGTCCTGCTCGACGGCCTCCTGGACCAGACCGACCTCTCGCTCTCCGGCCAGGAGATCACCGTGGACCTGGAGCACTCGGTGACCGCCCTGACCCGGATGCTCGGCGCCGGACGCTACGACGCCATCGTGTACGGGGAGGTGAACGGCCACGAAGTCCCGCTCCCCGAAGGGGTCCTGGCCAGGACGCTGATCCCGGAGGAGCCGTTCTCCATCCGACTCTCGGCCCGCCACCGGCTGGCCGACCGGGAGCACATCGAACTGGCCGAGCTGGCCGACGAGTCGTGGATGACCCTGGTGGAGGATGACGACGGCGGGCCGGAGGCGTTCGCCGAGGCGTGCGCGCGGGCCGGGTTCGCACCCCGGCTGCGCTACCGGATCGCGGACCGCCAGATGCAGTACGCCCTGATCGCCGGGGGCCGTGCCGTCGCCCTGAGCCAGCCGACCGCGCCCGGGGCGGACGGCACCGTGATGCGCCCCCTGGCCGGTGCGCCGCTCACCGGGCGCATCCGGCTGGCCTGGAACCGCTCGGCCGTCCCGGCCCGGCAGGCCGAGCTGCTCTACCGCGCGGCCCTGAGCGCGTATCTGGCCAACGTCGACAACAACGCCTTCCACCGCCTGTGGTGGGACAGCCATCCCGAGCTGCATCCGCCGTACGAGAGACCCGAGCTCCAGGCCACCGACGTCTGAGCCTTCGGCGTCCGGGCCTCCGGCGAGCGACACGGTGAGCGCTTGCTCCACCGGCTTGCCGTATCGGGCACATGGGTAGAAACCTCACCATGTCGAGCTCTCACCGGCCCACTCCGGGATTCCCCGTGCCCCTGACCGCACCCCCGCTCCGTCCCGTCCGCGGCCCCCGGGGCCTGCCCCGGCCCTTCGGTCACCTGTTCGCCTTCGGCAAGGACCCCCTGGCCTTCCTGACCGGGTTGCGCGACAGCTTCGGAGACGCCGTGGCCTGGTCCCTGGGCCCCCGGCGCAGTCTCTTCATCTCGCACCCCCAGCACATCGTGGAGTTCCTGGCGGCCCGCGAGCGCACCTATGAACTCCTCGACATCGGCTGGGCGTTCAAACAGGTCACCGGGCCCAGCGTTGTGCTCAGCAAGGGCGCCGACTGGCGCCGCAAGCGCTCACTGGTGCAGCCGACCGTCCGGCCGCGCCAGGTCCGCGCGTACGCGGCGACGATGGTGGAGTGCGCGGGCACGGCGGCCGACGCCTGGCGCGAGGGCGAGCGGATCGACGTACGCGAGCAGATGGCGCTCATCACCCAGCGGGTCGTGCTGCGCACCCTGTTCGGCAACGACCTCGGGGCGCAGACCGCGGCGCTCGGCGAGGCCATGGAGGTGGCGGAGCGCGCGATCGGTGAGGAGCTGCGCGGCATCGGCCTGTTCCTGCCCGCCTGGGTGCGCACCCCCTCCCGCCGGTCCCTGCTGAGCGCCGTGGCCACCATCGACGCCGAGGTGCACCGGCTCATCGCGGCCCGGCTGAGCGCCCCCGACGAAACCGGCAGGCGCGACGACCTGCTCAGCCGGCTGCTGGAGGCCAGCGACGAGGAGCTCCGGCCGCTGTCGCCCAGGGAGGTGCGCAACGAGGCCGTCACGCTCTGGGCCGCCGGACACGAGACCACCTCCACGGCACTCACCTGGACGGTGTACCTGCTCGGCCGCTCCCCGCGGGTGCGCGCCCGGCTCGAAGCCGAGCTGGACGGCGTGCTGGGGGGTCGCCCACCCACCATCGACGACTACGACCGGCTGGTGTGGACCCGGCAGATCGTCAAGGAGGCGCTGCGGATGTACCCGCCGGTCTGGATCATCCCGGCGGTGGCCCGCCCGGGCGCCACCCTCGGTGGCGCACGCGTGCCGCCCGGGACGGTCGTCTGGTGCAGTCCGTGGACCACGCACCGCGACCCGCGCTGGTTCCCGCGCCCCGACGCCTTCCGCCCCGAGCGCTGGGACGCCGACGCCCCGGACCCGGTGCCGGACCACGCCTGGTTCCCGTTCGGCGGCGGCCCGAGGACCTGCCTGGGCGCCCGGTTCGCGCAAGTCGAGGCCGCCCTCGTGCTGGCCACCCTCGCCCAGCGTCATCACCTCGATCTGCCGGACGCCGAGGTGGCACCGCGCACCGCCCTGCTGCTCCAGCCCGCCGAGCGGCTGATGGCGACGGTGCGACGCCGCACACCGGCCGCGGTTCACTGAGAGCCTGCCAGCCAGGTGGCGACCTCCGCCGCTATCGGCTGGCCGGTGTCGAGTTCGACGAAGCCGAACTGCCCTCCCTGGTTGCACTCCAGGAACCACCAGACCCCGTCGGTGTCCTCGGCGAAGTCGAACGCCGCGTAGGCGAGGGCGGTGCGCTGGATGTACGCGTGCACCGATTCCGCGATGCGGCCGGGCACGCCGACGGGCTCCCAGCCGCGGCCGTCGTCGTAACGGCCGTCCACCAGCGCGGGATCGCAGGCCTTCCGGGCGGCGAACAACGCCGCCCCCACACAGGTCAGCCGGATGTCCGCCTTCTTGGGGACGAAGCGCTGGAGCAGCACCGGCCCCGCCCGGACGCCGGAGAAGTCCGCGTCGGGCCCGATCAGCGTCGTCGGCAACGCCATCAGGGGCTCGCCCGGCGGCGGCCCGGCGGCGCTCTTGACCACCACGTCCCGGTACTGCTGCGCGAACTGCCGGGCCACCCGGGGCACGGTCGTCACGACGGTCGGCGGCACCGCGAACCCGCTGGTGTGGGCGACCCGCAGCTGCCAGGGCTTGTGCCGGGCCGCCTCGGCGTCGCGCGGGTGATTCATCCAGCGCGCCGGGGCCGAGTACAGCATGCCGAACAGCGCCTGCCGCGTCTCGGCGGTCAGCCACGGGGAGGGCTCAGGCGCGTGGGCGGCCGGCCGCCCCGGCCGGCGCACCCACACCGAGCGCAGCCCCGACATGCTCACCAGGAACCCGTCGACCGAGAGGTGCCCGGTGAAGTCACCGTGAGCGTACTCGGCCGAGAGCACCGCTCTGCCGGGTACGTCGGCGGGGTCGAGGCGCACCAGCGGGACGCCGCGCTCGTGCAACTGGGTCACCACCATGTCGGCGGTGACGTCCTGTTCGCACGTGAGGATGAGAACCGTCATCCGGCTGCCGGGCCGTCAGTCGTCGAAGTGCGTCTGGGAACCGGCGGTGGACGCGGTGGTGCCGCTCGCTCTGAGCACCTCGCGGTCACTGACGGCGGGGCGCCCGTCGGGCAGCACGTTCAGCTGCCGCGAGGCGTCGAAGCGGTAGGCGACGGGCCGCTCCCTCGGCTTCTGCGGCACCGTGTAGCGCAAGGTGAACGGCGTCATGGGGGACCTCCTGCTGCGACGTCACACCGATCCTGTTCCCACCTGTACGGAGTGTCCCTGTAAGGAATTCATCACGTACCGCCACATCGGCGTGAAGGAGATCACACACCCGGCAGTCGGGTGAAGGCAGGTTTCGCCACCTTCCGTAACGGTGATCGCTCAGGACGTCACGTTCTGCCTCCGACCCCACAGGAGCACACATGCGTTTGCGTACCACCCTCACCGCGGGCGTCCTCGCCGTCGGCGTCGTCCTCGGCGGCGCGACGACCGCGCTGGCCCACGGCGACGACGACCACGGCCGCCACCACGGCAACGGCTACGGCTACGGCCGTGACGACGACCGCCGCCACGACTACGGCCATGGCTACGGCCGCGACGACGACCGCCGCCACGACTACGGCCATGGCTACGGCCGCGACGACAACCGTCACCACGGCTACGCCCGTGACGACGACCGCGACCACGGCCGCGACCATGGCCTTGAGGGCGGCAGGAAGGGCGCCTGCCACATGGAGGGCGACACGAACGCCAGCAAGGGCACCCACTACCAGTCCGACTGCGGCTGGGCGAGCTGGCACAGCGCCAGCCACACGGGTTACTGACCGGACCGGTCGCGTGTGGCGCGGGTGCGTGGGGTCCTCCCCCGCCCCGCGCCACGCGGCGTCCAGCCCTCAGCGCGCGGACTCCCGACCCCTGCGCGGGCTCCGCAGGAGCGCCTTCTGCGTGAGCAGGGTGAGGGTGCCCGCGAGGACGATCCCGCCCAGGTTGGCGAGGAGCTGTTCGGTGGAGCCCCACGTCTGGGCGTACTCCCGGTAGCTGAACGCCATGGCGGCGTTGGCCGCCGCGGGGACCGTGGTCACCGAGATGGCCACGCCGATGAGCGCCCCGGACTTGGCCGAGGTGAGCGAGAGCGTTCCGGCGACGCCCGCCAGGAAGGCGACGACGAAGGACATCCAGTCGGGCTTCCAGATGAAGGCGGTGTTCGGACGGGCCGCCTCCAGCATGTCCTTGCCGAAGAGCCCCACCTGGTCCAGGAGCCAGCCGAATCCGGCCGTCAGCAGCATGGCCGCCGCGAAACCGGCCACCAGCGCGGTCAGTGACCGCCAGACAAGGCCCGGCGCGCGCTGGACCAGTGCCGTGGAGATACCGGCCAGGGGACCGAACTCGGGACCGACCGCCATCGCGCCCACGATGAGAATCGCGTTGTCCAGCATCACGCCGCAGGCCGCGAGCATCGTGGCGATCGCCAGGAACGCCACATAGGTGACCGTGAGCGTCGACTCCTCGTGCGTCGCGTCGGTGAGCTGTTCCCACAGCACCGCGTCCACGCCCTCGCCCGGGGCCTCCGCCTCGGCCTTCTCGGCGCGCTTGGACAGCGAGAAGTCGATGTTCTCGACGGCGATCGCGCCGGACCGGTCGAGGCCGAGCTCGCGCAGCCGGGCGATGAGTTCGTCCCCGGCCTCGCGGGCGACGTCGCACAGCACCAGGTCGCCCACGGGGTTGCGCGAGGCACCCGGGACGACGGCCAGATGGGCGGTGCCCACCGTCGCCTCCAGGGTCCGCACCACCTCGTCGGTGAGGTCGGCGGGCACGTTCAGACGCAGATGCAGCAACAGCCCTACTCCAGCTCGGTTCCTCGCAGCCGGCCAACCCGGCTTCCAGCCCCGTGACCAGGGCCTGTGTCGACGGCAAGGGTGGCATGCCCCGCGCCGCCGCGTCACGCGCGCCACCTTCCGGGGCGAAACGTCCCCCTATCGAAATCCGGCCACGGCCGAAAAGACGTCACCGCCCGGGGAATAACCCGTACCCGCATAGGCCGTACCCACACCCCCCACCGGTGTCACGCCAAAAGCCCGGCAGCGGGTGCCCGGCTACCCAACCGCATTTGCCGCGCCCATAAATGACTAGGAACCAGATATTCCGGGCGACGAGTTTCGATACGACTTCATGATGAGTAAGGTGTGGCTCGCTGTCAGTGAGCCTGCGTAGGGGATACGTTCCCTGGCCGAATTCGCCATGGCCGGAATGCGCATGCGGGTGGCGTCGTCTTCGGGATGGAGAGGGGATCGTGACTGCGGGCTCGTTCGAGGGGCAGTACGTGTGGCATCCGGCCGCCGACGACCGTGAGCTGGCCCAGGCCTGCACGGACGTGCGGGCCGGCCGGTACCTGAGCGCGCACAACGTCCTCAAGGACGCGCGCACCGACTTCGAGGTGCGCGCGCACCGCTCGCTGGTCCTCGCGTCCGAGGCCGCCGACTCCGACCTCGCCGAGCGGTGGCTCGCGGAGGAACCGGGCCCCGAGGCCGCGCTGCTGGCGGCGCGGGTCGCGATGGTCCGGGCGTTACGCATGGCCGACGCCCGGGACGGCCGGGCCGGCGCGCTGGTGCGCATCGCGACGGCCGCCTGCCGGCGTGCCGCGCGGCTGCTGCCCCAGGACCCCACCCCCTGGGTCGCCCAGCTCGCCCTCGCCCGCTTCGAGCGCTCCCAGGACCCGGCCCCCAAGGGCCTGTTGACCGCGCCGCCCGGACCCTGGCAGCTCTTCTCGCACATCCTGCGGCTCGACCCGTGGAACCGCGAGGCCCACCACCGCTTCCTGGCCTTCTTCTTCACCCGCCACGGCGGCTCCGCGAGCGCCCGCTGGGACGTCGCCTCCTTCCTCAGCCACCGCGCCCCGCTCACCTCGCCGCTGCGACTGCTGCCCCTGGTCGCGCTCGTCGAGGACTACGACCCGTCCGCCCTGCTCGCGGACAGCACCTGGCTCCAGCCCCAGTGGACGGCGACGGCACTGGGCATCTACCAGAACTGGTTCCCCCGGACGGCGGCCTACCGCTTCACCCCGGTCCTGGACCTGGCCTATCTGGCACACGCGCTGTACATGGCCAAGCGCGAGTTCGAGGCCCGGGAGGTGCTCACGGCCATGGGGCCCTACGCCTCCCGGATGCCCTGGAGCGCCTTCGGCGACCCCGAGGAACGGCTGACCAGGGCCCGGCGGGCCTGCGGACTGCCGACCCCCGGCCCGGCCTGACCCGCCCGCACCACCGCACGGCCCAGCGGCACCCGTACGACACGCGTCCTGTCCACCCCCCAGGAAAGGCTGCCCCCAGTGTCCGAGCGCATGTCCCCGCTCCGCACGAAAGCTCCTCGCCGCGAACCGCCCGTCGCCCTCGACGACGACGCGACACTGCACGCGATGGGCTACCCGCGGAAACTGACCCGAAGATTCCACGCGTTCGACAATTTCGCGATATCTTTTACGATCATCAACATCATTTCCGGCATATTCTCCGCCTTCGGATTCGGAATGGGCGCCGGCGGGCCGCGCATCCTCATCTTCGGCTGGATCGGTGTGTCTCTGATGGTGCTGTTCGTCGGCGCGGCGATGGGCGAGATCGCCTCCGCCTACCCGACCAGCGGCGCCCTGTACTTCTCCGCGGGCAAGCTCGCCAAGCGGCACCGCGGCGCCTGGTCCTGGTACACGGGATGGCTGAACTTCGTCGGGCAGGTGGGCGGCACGGCCGCCACCAACTACGCCGCCGCCACCTTCATCCAGGCCTTCGTCTCCATGCAGTGGTCCTCCTACCACCCCACGCCCCAGCAGACCGTCGGCATCGCCGCGGTGATACTGGTGGTGCAGGCGCTCGCCAACACGTACACGGTGCAGCTGGTGGCCGTGGTGAACCGGATCTCCGTGTGGTGGCTGCTCATCGGGATGGTGGTGATCGTGGCGGCCCTCACCCTGAAGCCCTCCCACCACCAGTCGGCCTCGTTCGCCAACCACTTCGTCAACACCACCGGCTTCAGCAGCGGCCTGTACGCCGCGATGCTCGGCCTGCTGGTGACCAGTTGGACGTTCACCGGCTTCGACGGCAGCTTCCACATGTCCGAGGAGACGGTGAAGGCCACGGTCAACACCCCCAGGGGCATCATGCGCGCCATCATCTACTCGGCGCTCGCCGGGCTGGTCCTGATGCTGGCCTTGGTGTACGCGATCCGCGACTACGCGGCCGAGGCGAGCTCCGCCGCCCCGCCGGTGCAGATCCTCATCGACGCCCTCGGCATGGGCACCGCCAAGCTCCTCCTGCTGATCGTGATCGGCGCCATGCTCTTCTGCGGCCTCGCCAACATGACCAGCAACACCCGCCAGATCTTCGCCTTCTCGCGGGACGGGGCGATGCCCGGTTCACGGTGGTGGCATTCGGTGTCGCTGCGCACCCGCACCCCGGTCAAGGCGGTGTGGCTGGCCGCGGCGTGCTCGCTGGTGCTCATCATTCCCGGCTGGTGGTCGCACACCGCCTTCACCGCCATCGTCAGCGTCAACGTCGTCGGGCTCTACCTCGCGTACGGGGTGCCCATCTTCCTGCGGCTGCGCCTGGACGACTTCCAGCCCGGCCCGTGGAACCTGGGCCGCTGGGGCAAGCCCGTGGCGGCGGTCGCGGTGGCCTGGATCGTGCTGAGCAGCGTGCTGTTCATGCTGCCGCAGACCTCACCGATCACCACCGACTCGTTCAACTACGCCCCGATCGCCCTGGGGGCGGTGCTGTTCATCGCCACCCTGTGGTGGTTCGCCACCGCCCGCCACCGCTTCCAGGGCCCGGTCAGCTACGGCAGCCCCGACGAGGTCGCCGCGATGGACCTCATCTGACACCCGCCTCCCGCGCCTGATCACCCGGGCCGTCCCCCGCCTCTTCGGAGCGGGGGACGGCCCGCGTATGTGCGCGGGCACCCCGGAGCCCCGCCGCCGCGGCCGGTCGGCGTGCGGCCCGACCGGTGGACACACGGCGCCGAGCGCCGTGGGCCCCGGCGCGCCCGCGGTGCGGATGAGACTCCTGCGGTCACGGCGGACACGTCCGCCACCGTGCGCTCCCCGGGCGCCATTCCCCCGGTCGGCACTTCGCAGGATGATCCTGCCTTCACCGTCCTACCTGCCCGGTTCGTCCGCCTTCTGTCCCCCGCACCGCGCCTTCGCCCACTCACGCCGCAGGCGCACGAAAGGACTCCTCATGCCCGGAACGCGAATCACCTTCCTCGACGGCCAGGCCGGACAGCCGCAGGCGCTGGAGCGCGTGACCGCCCAGGTGCGACGGCAGTTGGCCGGGCCGGCCGGCGACCGGCTGCGCGACGCCGGGCGCCCGCTCCTCGCCGGGATCGGCGCCTCGTACGCGGCACTCGCCCTGCCGGTCGAGGTGCTGCGCGGCCACGGCGTACCCGCCCAGCGGGTGCTCGCCAGCGAGATCGAGTCGGGGCTCGGCGGGTTCGACACCGATCTGCTGATCGGCGTCTCCCAGAGCGGCCGCAGTTCCGAGACGACCGCCGCCTTCCGGGCCGCACACGGCGTGCCCGCCCTGGCGGTCCTCAACGTCACCCCCTCCCCCCTGGGCGCCCTCGCCGCGCTCACCGTCGACCTCGGCAACGAACCCGACTCCTGCGCCTCGACCGTCGGCTTCACCGGTACGCTCATCGCCCTCGACCTGATCGCGGGGGTGATCGCGGGCCGCGCGGGCGACTCCTGGGACGCCGTCCCCGAGCAGGCCGAGGCCGTACGGACACGGGCCGCGCACACCATCGCCCCGCTGCTGGCCCGTGCCGCGCGGTGCGCCGCCGTCGACTGCGTGGGCCAGGGCGCCTCCCGGGCCGCCGCGGAGGAGGCGGCGCTGCTGCTGCGCGAGGTGCCCCGGATGCCCGCCGCGGCCTCGGTCACCCGCAACTACCTGCACGGCGAGATGGAGTCGGCGGGCAACACCCTGCACCTCGTCTTCGGCAGCGGTCGCGAGATCGCCCTCGCCCGCTCGCTCTCGGCCGCGGGGCATCTGACTCTGCTGGTGACCACCGCCCGGGTCGAGGGGGCCGCGAACCTCGCCGTCGTCCGGCTGCCCGACACCGCGCCCGGCGCCCGGGTCGTCCTGGAGACGGTCGTGGCGCAGGAGTTGGCGGCGGCGCTCAGCGACGAGCGGAACGTGCCGATGGAGTCGATCGTCTTCATCAACGACGACACCAAGGAGGGCGGAGTCGTCGTGGCGGACTTCGCGCATATCTCCCCCGTCGCCGCGCTCTGACGGGATGCCGGACGGCCGCCGCGCGCCGGCCTCGTCTGCCCGGCGGCGCGCGGCGACGGCCCGTCGACGGGGCCGGGGCGTCAGGTGCCGTGGACCTCCAGTTCGTAGATCCGGGCGGCGCTGCTCGATGTGTTGGCCGGGCTGGTGACCAGCAGTCGGACGTAGCGGGCGGTGCGGGGTTGGACGGGGTGGTAGGTCCGGCTGGAGCGGGAGCCCGTGACGGTGGCCGCCGTGGTCCAGGAAGAGCCGTCGGCGGACGTCCGGATCTGGAACCCGCCGGTGTTCCAGCCGGTGTTCTCACCGCCGAGACCGGCGTGCTCGACGACGAACGACGACACGGTCCGGGCGGAGCCGAGGTCCACCTGGAGCGAGGGGCCGCTCGCGGAGGAGCACCACTTGCTGTTGTTCCGCAACGAGCCGTCCACCGCCCTGTCGGCCGACTCGGCTGCGGCGCAGACGGCCGACCCGGTGGCCGTGGCGTCCCGGGCGAGGTTCGGCCCGAGCTCGGGAGCGGCGGGGACCGGAGTGGCGCCGTCCTGGAAGGAGGGCGGCACGTCGGCCGCCCCGGTGCCCCAGGTGGCGCCGGGGGCCGCCCCCATGGTGTACGTGAGGGTGGCTCCGGAGGCGAGGTCCGGGTAGCGCAGATAGCTGTGGCTGGTGGGGATGGCGTTGACGGCGAGGCCCTGCACATAGGCGCCGGAGCCGGAGGTGTTGATGGTGATGTTCCCGGCCGCGCGCCGGATGAGGACGGAGGGGAACTGCGGCCCGTGCAGCGCGAGCGTGTCCGCGCCGGGCGTCGCCGGATACATCCCGAGCGCGGCCCACACGTACCAGGCGGAGGTCGCGCCCAGGTCGTCGTTGCCGGGCAGACCGCCCGCGCCGGTGGTGAAGGACTCGGCCATCACCTTGCGCACCGCGTCCGAGGCACCGAAGGGGCGGCGGGCGTAGTTGTAGGCCCACGGCACCCCGTGCTCGGGCTCGTTGCCGATGTAGTAGTAGGGCCTGCTCTGACCGGCGTTGACCTCGGTGAAGTGGTGGTCCAGACGCTGGACGGCGGTCTGCCGGCCGCCCATGGAGCTGATCAGGTCGGCGAAGTCGTAGGGGACCATCCAGGTGTACTGGGAGGCGTTGCCCTCCGTGAAGGTGGACTGGCTCGCCGGGTCCAGCGGCCAGGTCCAGGAGCCGTCGCTCTTGTGCTGCTGGACGTAGGACGATTCGGAGTTGAAGGTGTTGCGCCACCACTGGGCGCGGCTCATGTGGGTGGTGTAGCTGCCGGTGTCGCCGAGCGCCTTGGCGAACTGGGCCACCGCGAAGTCGGACGCGGAGTATTCGAGCGAGTCGGAGGGGTCGTCGAGGTAGTGCCTGCTGGTGTACGCCGACTGGCGGCCCCGGATCGCGCTGCCCTGGGTGGTGCCACCGTTGGAAGCCTTCTCCATCAGGGCGAGCGCCGCGCCCGTGTCGAAGTCGCGGGCCCCGAACGCGTACAGGCTGCTCACGATGATCGGCCCCGGGTCGCCCGTCATCACGAAGTCCTCGTTGGTCTGCTGCGACCACTTGGGCAGCAGCCCGCCCTGCTGTCCGTCCAGGACCATCGACTTGGCGATGTCACTGGCCTCGGTGGGCGCGATCAGCCCTATCAGGGCAGCCCAGGAGCGGTAGATGTCCCAGCCGGAGTAGTTCTGGTAGACCGGGTGGGCCGAGCGGTGCACGGCGTTGTCGAAGCCCCGGTAGTCGCCGTTGACGTCGCTGGAGATGTTGGGGCTCTGCAGGACGTGGTAGAGCGAGGTGTAGAACTTCTGGCGTTCGGCGGTGCTGCCGCCGCCGACCTGGATCCGGTTGAGGATCCGGTTCCAGGAGTCGTCGGCCTGGTCGCGCACCGCGCCGAAGTCCCAGCCGCCGTTCTCGGCCGCGAGGTTGGCCCGGGCGCCCGCGACGCCGACGTACGACAGGCCCACCTTGAACTGGACCGTGCGGTCGGCCGTGGTGTCGAAGGTGACGTAGGCGCCGGTGTTGGTGCCGGACGCGTTCGCGGAGCCGTCGGTCACGGTGGCGCCCGACCAGGTGCCGAAGCCGGTGGGGGCACGGTCGAAGCGGATGTCGAAGTAGATCTGGTACGTCTTGGACGAGCCGCAGAAACCGCCCGCGGTCACACTGCCGGTCAGCTCGCCGCCGCTGATGTGCACGGTTCCGGCGCGGCTGCCGGTGGCGCTGCGGCCGGTGGCGACCAGCAGCCGGGCGGCGGTCGAGGAGGGGTAGGTCAGCCTGCCCATGCCGGTGCGGGTGGTGGCGGACAGCTCGACGTCGGTGGCATAGCGGTCCAGGCGCGTCTTGTAGTAGCCGGGCCGGGCGGTCTCGTTGGCCTTGGTGTGGCCGGACGCGTAACCGGTCCAGTTGGAGCCCGGTGAGGTGCCGAGCGCGCCGGTGACCGGGAGCAGCGGCAGGTCCTCGTTGTTGGGGCAGCCCGCGCCGTCGAAGTGGGTGAGGCTGAAGTCCTCGACGGAGGCGTCCTTGTAGCGGTAGCCGGAGGGTGAGGCGGTGGGGGTATCCGGGCTGAACTGCACCCCGCCGAAGGGCACGACGGCACCGGGGTAGGTGCTGCCCCCGGCGCCGCCCGGTACGGGGTTGGGGGCGTTGCTGTCGTCGGTTCCGATGAACGGATCGACGTACTGGGTCAGCGGCAGCACCGCCGCGTCGGCGGGGGCCGCCGTGGCGAGGCCGACGAGGCCGGAGGCGGCCAGGGCCAGGGCGCTCAACGCCCCCGCGTACCGGGAGCGCGGACGGGATCTGGAGAGGTGCACGGATCGGAGCACGAGGGGGGACCACCTTCTCGCGGAGGCCCGCTCGCCGTCCGGCGGGCTGCCTCGGGGACGGGGATGCTCGGAGTGCGGGTGCGTGATGGGTGTGTGAACGTTACCAATCAACTCCGGATTGTTGAGGTGTCCCTGACGACACGTCAAGGGCCCGGCACGTAACAAGCCGGGAACCGGACGTCGGGGATGGGAACGTTACCAAGTCCGGGCCCCGCGAGGGCTCAGGCCGCACCAGCGGCCCCAAGGTCGGCTCATCCGGCCTGACATGCGGCTCCGTCTGCAATCATCGACACATCACCGTCCGTCGTCCGGGGACGGACGCGCCGCCGAGGAGAGCCGTGAAGCGCCCGACGATGAAGGACGTGGCCCGCGCCGCCGGAGTCAGCCCCATGACCGTGTCGCGCGCGGTGTCGGGCGAGCCCGGAGTCTCCCCCGGAACGGCCGCCCGAGTCGAGCAGGCCGTACGGCAGTTGGGCTACCAGCGCAACGACAACGCCCGCAACCTGCGGCGCAAGAACCCCGGCACCTCCACGATCGGGCTCGTCGTGGACGATCTGGCCAACCCCTTCTACGCGCTGATGGCCCGCTCGGTGGAGGACGAGGCGCACCGCCGCGGCTGCCTCGTCCTCGTCGGCAGCACCAACGACGAGCCGCGCCGCGAACGCGAGGTCATAGCGGCCTTCACCGCCCGCCAGGTGGACGGCCTCCTCCTGGTCCCCACCCTCGGGGGCCACGGCTTCCTCAAACAGCCGATGGAGGGCGGCACCCGGGTCGTCTGCGTGGACCGGCCCGCCAAGGGGCTGGCCGTCGACACCGTCACGGTCGACAACCGGGCGGGGGCGGAGCGGGCCGTACGCCATCTGCTCGCCCGGGGCCACACCCGGATCGCCTACCTCGGCGACCGGTTCGGCATCTGGACCCAGCGCGAGCGCCACGCCGGCTACCTCGACGCGCTGGCCGCGCACGGCATACCCGAGGACCCCGCGCTCGTACGGCACGAACTGCGCAGCCGGCCGGACGCGGCGGCGGCCCTGGGCGCGCTGCGGTCGCTGGGCCGGCCGCCCACCGCCGTCTTCACCACCAACGACGTCATCACCATGGGGGTGATGGGCGCGCTCAAGGACACCGACCGCGTCGACGTCGTCGGCTTCGACGACTTCCCCCTCGCCGACCGCCTCAGCCCGCCCCTCAGCATCGTCAGCCAGGACCCGGTCGCGCTCGGCGCCACCGCCGCCCAGCTGCTGTTCTCCCGGATCGACGGCGACCGCTCGGCGCCCAGGTCCGTCGTCCTGCTCACCCGGCTGATCGTCCGGGGCGGCCCGGAACGGCACGGCCGCTGACGCCGCGCGGCGCGGCGGCCGCGGTCAGGGGGTGTCGCCCGCCCAGTCCCAGTGGTGCGGATCGCCCGGCCGCGGCCCGTACCGAGCACGGCCGCCCGGGCCGTGCGAGCCGATCTCGGTGGCGAGGGCCGCGCCTTCGCCCAGCTGCCGCTCGCTCCAGCCGGTGACGTCGAGCAGCAGCCCGTCCAACGGCCCCGCCACCAGCTCGCGGTAGACACGCCCCGGCCTCGGTCCGGGGTCCGGATCCTCGTGGTCGGCCCCGTAGACCCGGCGCCGTATCAGCTCGTCCATACCCGCCAGCGTGCCACCCACCACTGACAACGCCGGTCCGGACGCGGTGACCCGGGTGCGCCGCCCGGGGTGCGGCCCCGCGTCCGGTCACCGATCGTGGTGTCCCGATGGCATTCGGCATCCGCCGGCCCGGTCGCCGGGCGCGGGCGGCGGAGCGGCAGTCAGGGCGGCGCGCGATGGAGCTGGAAACCCGAGTCGACGGTCTCATGGACGGGCTCCACGCCGACCTGGAACGGCTGGCGGCGATCCCCTCGATCGCCTTCCCGGGCTTTCCGCCCGGCCCCGTCGAGGAGGCGCACGACCTGGTGGCGGCGCTGCTCCGGGACGCCGGGGTGCCCCATGTCAAACGGCTCGACCTCCCCGGCACCGCCCCGGTGGTCTACGGGCGGATCCCCGCCCCCGCCCCGGACGCTCCCACCGTCCTGCTCTACGGCCACTACGACGTCCAGCCGCCCGGCGACCAGACCCTGTGGCTCTCCCCGCCGTTCGAGCCGACACCCGTCGAGGGCGGCCTGCGCGCCCGGGGCATCGCGGACGACAAGTCCAACGTCATCGCCCACGTCGGCATGCTGCGCGTGTACGGGGGACGGCCGCCCGTCGGCGTCACGATCGTGATCGAGGGGCAGGAGGAGTACGGCAGCGCCTTCGACACCTACCCGCCCACCGACCCCGGGCGGTTCGCCTGCGACGCGATGGTCGTCGCCGACCTCGGCAACCTCCGCCCCGGCACGCCGACCCTGACCACCGGGCTTCGCGGGGCCGCCGAGGTGACCGTCGAGGTGCGCACCCTGGACGAGCCGCGTCACAGCGGCGAGTTCGGCGGGGCGGCGCCCGACGCGCTGCTGGCCCTGCTCAAGGCCCTGGCCACGCTGCACGACGTACACGGCGACGTGGCCGTGGAGGGTCTGCGCCGGGACGCCTGGACCGGGACGACGTACACGGAGGAGGAGTTCCGTTCGCTGGCGGGTGTACGGGAGGGGCTTCCCCTGATCGGGTCGGGGTCGCTGGGAGAGCGGCTGTGGAGCGGGCCCGCGATCACGGTGATCGGTCTGGACGCGCCGGCCGTCGAGCACGCGGCCTCGGCGGTGGTCCCTTACGCCCGGGCCAAGCTGAACCTGCGCTTCCACCCCCTCCAGGACCCGCGTGAGGCACAGCGGAGACTCGTCGACCATCTGCGCGCGCTGCGCCCCTTCGGCATCCCGCTGACCGTCACCCCGGGCGACACCGGGCCCGGTTACGAGGCCGCCACCGGCGGTCCCGCCCACCGGGCCGCGCTCACCGCGCTCAAGGAGGCGTGGGGCGAGGAGGCCTCGTACGTCGCCACCGGCGGTTCCATCCCGCTGGTCAACGGCCTGGCCAAGGCGGCGCCCGGCGCGGAGGTGCTGCTGTTCGGGGCCCAGGACAGCATGTGCAACCTGCACGCCCCCAACGAACGGGTCCTCTTCTCCGAACTGCGCAACACCGTCATCGCCCTCTCCGCGTTCGTCCGCGAGTACGCGAAGGACTTCGCGGAGCGCGGCGCGGGCGGCCCCGGCCTGGTCGGGATGTGAGCGGGGTGGGTGGCGTGGACGGACCTCGTGGGACGGCTGGGGCCGGGGGGACGAGTGGGGCCGGCGGGACGGCGGGGCCCGGGCCTTCGGGGCCGCCCGGGCCGGGAGGACCGGACGCGGCCGGTGGGCCGGTGGGTCCCGGTGAGCCGGGCGGGCCGCTGGAGCCGGTGGGGCCCGGTGAGCCGGGTGGGCCCGTGGGGCCGGGTGGGACCGCCTCGTCCGAGCCGCCCGGCCCTCCGCCGAAGCGGAGACTCGCGTTTCCGAGTGCGCTCACCGTCCTCGCGATCGTGACGGTCGCCGTGTGGCTGCTCGCCTTCCTCATCCCCTCGGGCCAGTACGACCGCGACGACAAGGGCGCGCCGGTCCAGGGCACCTATCACCGGGTCTCCTCCGGCCAGAGCTTCGTCGACCGGCTCAACGACCTCTTCCTGGCCCCGGTCAACGGTCTGTACGGCATCCGGGCCTCCACCTCGGGCGCGGTCGGCCCCGATCTGACCGGTGATCTGTACGGCAGCGCGGGGGTGTTCCTCTTCGTCCTGGCGATCGGCGCGTTCATCACCGTCGTCTTCGCCACCGGCGCCCTCGACCGGGGCATCGAGCGCCTCGCCCACCGGCTGCGCGAGCGCGGCGCCCTGCTGATCGCGGGGGTGATGCTGGTCTTCTCGGTGCTGGGCACGGTGGAGGGCTTCGCCGAGGAGACGCTCGGCTTCTACGGGCTGCTCGTGCCGATGATGCTCGCGCTCGGCTACGACCGGATGGTGGCGGTCGGCACGGCGATCCTGGGTGCAGGGGTGGGCGTACTCTGCTCGACCGTCAACCCCTTCGCCACGGGCGTCGCCTCCTCCGCCGCGGACATCTCGCTGGGCGACGGCATCGCGCTGCGCTTCGTGATGTGGCTGGTGCTGACGGCGGTGACCATCGCGTACGTCGTGCGCTACGCCCGGCGCGTCCAGAAGGTGCCCGGGCGCTCGCTGAGCGGTTTCCTGCCCGGCGACCGCGAGCGGACGGCGACGGACGCGGGCGAGGCCCCGCGGCTCACCGGCACGCACAAGGCCGTGCTGGTGGTGCTCGGCCTCGTCTTCGCCTTCATGATCTTCTCGGTCGTGCCGTGGTCGAGCGCGCTGACGGGCAAGGCCGACGCCACACCGTACGCCTTCGAACTCGGCTGGTCCTTCCCGCAGTTGGCGGCGCTCTTCCTGTGCGCGGCCGTGCTCGTCGGGGTGGTGGCCCGGCTCGGGGAGCAGAAGACCAGCTCGACGATCGTCCGGGGCGCGGGAGACTTCGTCTCCCCCGCACTCGTCATCATGCTGGCCCGCGGGGTCACCGTGATCATGAACAATTCGCGGATCACGGACACGGTCCTGCACTCCATCGAGGGCGTGGTGAAGGGCACCTCGTCGGGCGTGTTCACCATCATCGTCTTCGTGGTGAACCTGCCCCTGGCCTTCCTGATCCCCTCGACCTCCGGCCATGCCACCCTCGCCATGCCGATCCTCGCCCCGCTGGCCGACTTCGCGGGCGTCTCGCGCGCGGTGGTCGTCACCGCCTGGCAGGCGGCGAGCGGCTGGATGAACCTGTGGGTGCCGACGACGGCGGTGACAATCGGCGGCGTCGCCCTCGCCAAGGTCGGCTACGACAAGTACCTGCGCTTCGTCTGGCCCCTGCTGGTCATCCTTGCCGTCCTGATCTGCGGATTCGTGGCACTGGGCGCGGCCGTGACCTGAGTGTCGGGGCCTACACCCTGCGGTGGGCCGGGTGGTCGCCCATCAGGGCGTCCGTCACCAGCCGCACGCCGCGGGCGAGCCGGCCCAGCTGGTCCAGCTCCGTCGCGTACATGCGGATGGTGTTCTCGATGACCGCCTCCGCGACGCCGAGCGTGGGCAGTTCGGCGCGGCTGGTCTGGAGGGCGACCCGGACCGCGCGCATCTCGTGCTGGAGCTGGAGCTGCGCGTGCCGGGCGAGGATGACGTGGTGGCGGGTCAGCGGCGAGTAGCCGGCGTAGCGGGCCGGCAGCAGGTCGCGCAGCCAGCGGGTCGCGGTGCGTTCCCAGTCCCGCGTCCCGGGCTCCTTGACCTGACAGGGCCAGTCGGGGCTGAGCGCGATGGTGGGGGCCGTGTGGGGCATTCTCGTCGCTTCCGAAGTTGTCGAACTCTGATCGAGAGGTGGGGAGGGGGCGGCCCCGGCCTAGGGGTTGGCCGAGGCCGCCCGTGGGCGTCCGCCCGGATCCGAAAGCCTGGATCGGACCTCCGGCTGACGCGAGGAGGGGGGCGTCACGTCGGCTGTCCGCTCTGGGAGGGCGTGGGGAAGCGCCTTCCTTGGCATCTTGGGGATCGGGGGATCGCCTCCGCCTCAGTAAACATATATACCGTTGAGTAAACAAGGGTATGAAAAAATTCATGCGCCCGTAAGGTGTGAAGATCTTGCGGACCCCGACGGGAGAATCGGACCCCAATCGGGTCCTACAGGAAGAAACCGTGCTGGTCGGCGGCCTGCTCGTACTCCTCGAGCCGCGCCTGTGTCCGCTCCGGATCGGCGTCCGCCATCGCCTGGAGAAGAGCGGCCGCGAGAACGCCGGGGGCCGCGTACGAGTCGAACACCAGCCGCGACCCGGTGCCCGCGGTGAAGGCCACGTCGGCCTCGTCGACCAGCGGCCCCAGGGTGGTGTCCGTGATCAGCGCGACACGCAGCCCCGCGCTGCGGGCGGCCCGGAGCGCCGCCAGGGTCTCCTTGGCGTGCCGGGGCATGGCGAAGGCCAGCACCCACGTGCCGCCCGCCGAGCGGGACTGGAGCAGCGCGTCGTAGGCGACGCTGCCGCCGCGCGTCACCAGCCGCACATCGGGGTGGATGCGCCGGGCCGCGTACGCGAAGTACTCCGCCAGGGACACCGAGATCCGCAGCCCGAGGACGGTGAGCGGGACCGAACCGGCCAGCTCTCGGCCGGTCTCCAGGACCTGGTGGGTGTTGGCCACCAGCCTGCGCACGTTCTCCAGGTTCTCGATCTCGGCGTCGACCGCCGCCTGGAGCTCGTTGTGGCGGATCTCCTCGCGGGTCTCGGGCGAGCCCGCGACCGCGCTCAGCGCGATCGGCTGGAGCACGTCCCGCAGGGCCGGATAGCCGCTGTAGCCGAGCGAGACGGCGAAGCGGGTCACGGACGGCTGGCTCACCCCGGCCCGCTCGGCGAGCTCGGTGATGGAGAGGAACACGGCCTCGGTGAGGTGGTCGATCAGGTACTGGGCGATACGCCGCTGCCCCGGCGAGAGGCGGTGGCCGTCGAAGAGGGCCCGGACCCGGTCCGCCGCGGGGCGCTCGTGGTGCGACGCCAGCCCGCTCGGCGTGATCGCGGCCGCCTGGGCGCGCGCCTTCTGCCCCGATGACACCGGCGGGCCTCCTTCTCATGCCATGTGTGCTCAAAACATAGCTCACCGCCGCCACGGGCAGGCTCCCGTTCCACCCGCTGGTCACCCGCGTACGCGCGGGGCGGCGGCTGCCACGCCCGCGCCCTCGTGGCGGGCGCCGCCCTCCCGCCGCGCGCACCTGCGCCGGCCGGAGGCGCCTCGCCCGCGCCGCCGCCCACCGCGTCACCACCGGGGGGCCCGCCGTCTCCGGGCGGGCCGAACGCGGCCGCGCGCGGGGCCCGTTGGGCGCCGCGGCGAAGGCGGTCGCGGCCGTGGCAGGACCCGCCGTGCCCGACCGCCCTCCCGCACCGCCTAAAATCGTGCCGCCGGCGGGACGCGCCGGCGGCCAGGAGGGACAGCGCGCGGTGAACAGCGACAGTGACGTACCGATCTACGCCCAGCTCATACGGGAACGGGGTGACGTCCCTGGCGACGTGCGCCGGGAGGCCGAGCAGATCCAGCGGCACCTGGAGCAGGTGATCACGCCGTTCCGCCCGGGTCTGCCGACGCCGGGCTTCTTCCGCTGACCACCCGCCCCACCGTATCGGCGCGAGCCGGTCAGGACCCCGCCTTCGGGCACAGCAGCCTCGGCCCGCCCTCGCCCTTCAGCCTGGCGCTGACGCATCCGGCGGGGACGCCGTGGGACGCGGTGGCCCCGAAGTTGGCGGTCACCGTCAGCACACCGGCGCCGAAGACGGTGCGCTGCACGGCGCGGTCGGCGGTCAGCCGGCGGAAGGACGTCAGCCGCTCGGTGGCCGCCTTCTGGTGCAGCGGGGCGAAGTACCGTTGCAGCGCGGCCAGTTCGGGCCCGTCCTTCTTCAGGGCCGGGCCGTCGAGGACGTAGTTCAGCGGGATGTTGTAGAGCATCGCCAGCAGCGCCCGGTCCTTCTTCTGCCGCGGCAGCTTGCCGTAGGACAGCTCCCAGCGCTCCACGTTGACCAGCGAGCCGTGCAGAGCGGTCTCGTACAGCGGGACGCGGTACTTGGGGTCGTACATCTCCCGGGCGAGGTCGGCGGGGAGGCCGACCGGCTTGAAGAACGTCCTGGGTGCCTTCTCCGGGGCGTAACCACCCCACACCTCCTTGTCGCGCTGGAGCGCCCACAGGCCGTTGCCGACGGGGGTGGCCGACCCGTGGTCGAAGGCGAGGACCTGGTTGGCCCAGGCCCCGGCGGACTCGGAGCCGAGGACGAGTGGGCGGTCGGTGAGGCGCTTCATCCGGGCGAGGCGGTTGGCCCGGTCCTGGGCCTTGGTCATGGGATGGGCGGCGCTGTGGTCCCGGAAGAGGTCCCCTGCCGCGTCGACGTCGAGGAAGTAGCTGTCGGCGCCGTTGGCCACCATGTGGCGGGTGCGGTCGGCGAGGAGGTGCCTGCCCGGCTCGGCCTGCTCGAACGCCTGCGAGCTGAGGTAGCAGCCCCGGTTGCCGAACCCGGTCTCCGGCTTGCCGCGCGCGTCGGTCACGCAGTGGTCGGGGTAGACCCGGCCCGGCCACGCCGAGCTCGGGGAGTCGGCGGTGGCGGGGTCCTGCCCGTTGGCGAAGGAGTCGTACGGGCCGACGAGGTAGCCGTTCTTCTCGGCGGTGCTCACGGCCTCGGCGCTCATCGGGTCGTTGCCGGCGTCGTAGCCGAGCCACATCCGGCTCACCCCCAGCCGGTGCAGCTCCCGCACGCCCTTCGGGGTGCGCGCGTCGCCCCACAGATAGGCGTGGAAGGCGCCGAGGAGCCTGCCGTCGGCCGGGTTTGACCTGATCTTGTCGCGGAGGCTGCCGAGCCTGCCGTGTTCCAGGAGCCAGTCGCGGTAGTCGACGGCCGGTGCCACCGGGTTCCCGTCGGTGAGGGCGAAGGTGACGGTGTACGCGCGGGTGTCCTCCCCTCGGTCGAAGGTGTGGGTGGCCGTGCCGCGCAGCCGGCCCCGCTCGGAGGCGAACCGCAGCGAGGTGCCGATGTCGGTGGGAACGAGGTAGCTCGCGCCGCGCCCGCCGTACGTATAGCCCCACATCGGCAGGGTGAGGGCGCCGGAGCCCAGGTCGATCGGGTCCCCGGTGAGCCCGCGCTCGGGCGCGCTCCAGAAGGCGTCGTCCACGGGGATGCTCAGGCCCTCGCCACGCGGCAGCTGGAGGTCGGAGGCGGACGCGTCGGTGCCGGTGACCGGCCAGCGCACCTCCCCGTCGCGCCCGGCGGCGAGATCGACGCGGAGCCGCCCCCGCTCGGCGACGGCCGTGACGGTCAGGCCCTTGGCGGGGTACGTCCAGCGGGCTCCCCCGCGGATCTCGGTGACCGGGCCGGGCCGGCCGAGGCCGGTGGCGGCCGGGGCGGACAGCTCCACCTCTGCCCCGGACGCGGGGTGTGCCCGTACGGCCAGTGAGGCGGTGTCGATGACGGCGGTGCCGCCCCGGACGGGGACGGTCACCTTGCCGTCCCCGGCGTGGGCGGCGGAGACTTCGGCGCCGTTCGCCGTGGTGCATCCGGCGAGCGCGGCGAGGGCGAGGAGGGCGGCGAGGCCACGGGCGGCGGCACGGCCCGGTGTGCGGGTCCGGGCCGGAAACGTTGATCTCATGGGTCGTGGATAGTCGTGCGCCGTAAGAGGGTTCTAAGAGGGCCGGTTTCCCCGCCCCCGGTCGAGCCGTCCGCGCCACCGCCCGGATGCTCCCCGGTCGGCCCACACGCCGCTAGGGAAGGGTGATCTCGACGCGGAGCGGCAGGTGGTCGGAGGCTTCGCTGTCGAGGACCCGCGCCTGCCGGGCGGCGACGGTGGACGAGGCGAGGACGTAGTCGATGCGCTTGCGCGGGTTGCGGACGTCGAAGGTGTATCCCGCGCCCTCCCCCGCCTTGCGCCACACATCGCCGAGGAGCCGGGTCAGCACGCCGACCTCCCCGGCCGCCGGTGGGGCGTTGAGGTCGCCCATCAGCACGGTGGGACGGCTGGAACCCTTGATGACGTTGCCGACGGCGTCGGCCTGGGCGAGGCGTTCGGCCTGCGAGGTGTGCTCCAGATGGGTGTTGAGGACGCGCACCGCCGTGCCGTTCACGTCGATGTCCGCCTCCAGCAGACCGCGTTGCTCACCCTGGCGCGGGCGGGGCAGCGGGGTGTTGTGCGCCGCGACGACCGGGAACCGGGACAGGATCGCGGTCCCGTACTCCCGGCGCGGAGCTCCGGCCTGCGGCGGGTCGAGGCTGAGGTTGGCGCCGTAGACCACCTGCATCCCGAGCCGCTCCGCGAGCCAGCTCGCCTGGTCCACGAAGTCGCTGCGCGCGTCGTAGTGCCGGTCGACCTCCTGCAGGCCCACGACATCGGCACCGCTGTCCTTCACCACCCCGGCGATCCGGTCCAGTGCGAGGGTGTTGTCGGAGTCCGCGCCGTGGTGGATGTTGTAGGTCAGTACGGTCAGGGGCTGAGGTGCGGCCGCCGCCGAGGACGTCGGTGTGACGGCCAGGGGGATGAGCATCAGGGCGAGGGCCAGCGCGGGCCTGGCGCACACACGGATCACGGAACACCTCTGTCTTCTTCGAAGTCTGCGGAAGTCGTCGTACGGGGCCGCGCACGACCCGGAGCATGCCGACACGCCCTGACGGGTGGGGGCTGTCCGGGACCGTCAGAGCGACATCGGCGCGGGCGTGGGCGGGACGGGATGGGTTCGCTGCCTTGCTGTCTAACTCCCCGCTTACCGAGCAAGGTTGACAAAAATCATCCGATCGGATGGAAATTCGCCCTCGCGGCACGGGTGGAGCGACGACAGCGAGGAGCTTTTCGGCGCCTTGCGGGCGGACCCGGTCCCGCCTCCCGGGGATGCCCTCAAGATCCACTTTGACCGTGCACGGTCAACGCTATGATCCGTGCGCGCGTACCCGGCCGACCGGGGGGTCGGCTTTCCGCCAACGGGTACGCGCACCCCCCTGACCAAGGAGAAACATGACCTCACAGGTCGCACGGGCGCCGGGGCGCCCGCAGAGCGTGTGGCACCGTGCCCTCGCCATGGCCGCCGGTCTGATCATGGCCATCGGCACCCTGCTCTTCACCGGCACCACCACCGCCCACGCGGACGACGCGCACGAGCTCACCTACACCCTGGCATCCGTCGACAAGGGGTCCGCCGAGCCCGCGGCGTGGCAGGTCGCGGCGATGGCCGAGTGGCGGTTCGCGCAGTACTTCGCCTTCGACACCGACTGCAAGGGGCAGCTCAAGCCCGGCGCGAAGTGCATGCTCTCCTACCTCGGCACCGAGAACCCGGTGCAGGCCACCGACGTGTACACCACCGGTTTCCGGCTGGTCTCGCTGCCCGGACACTCCGAGGGCGCGGGCCGCGCCATCGTGTTCTGGATCGAGCGCACGGACAGCGCGCTGCTGCTGCACGTACGGGCGGACGGGCCGTGGAGCCTGAGCGAGTGGCTCACGTACAACACGCCGGTCGCGAAAATCATCTGGGACCAGTACGCCAAGAACCTGTCGTACGGGATCACCCACGGCGAGTGGCACCAGTGGGCGTATCCCGACGGCTTCCTCGAACACCTCGACTCGCAGTGCCGCTACCCGGTCGACCTGGCGCGCAACGCCCACATCCCCTGCGAGATGGGGCACCTGTACTGGCCGTGGCAGTACGGTCCGCCGGACGGGCAGAACACCTGGGGCTGCGCCGCCCACGGCGGCGCGGTCTCCCCGGCCGCGAACCGGGCGATCGACGCGGCGTGTTCGCAGGTCGCGGCGGGCACCTGGTACAGCTGGGGCGGTGGCCACGGCGCCTCGCCCGGCGCCTCCTACGGGTGGGTGGACCAGTCGGATCCCGAACGCAGCAGGAACGACCCGTACCGCAAGGGTTTCGACTGCTCGGGCCTGGTGCGGTGGGCCTGGTCGCAGGCGGTGGGATACGACGTCATGGGCAACACCACCGCCGCGGGCATCTTCAGCCTGCCCGGCCAGCGGCTCGGCACGGACACCTCGGCGCTCAGCCCCGGCGACATCGTGTTCTGGGGCAGACGGTCGGTGCACCACGTCGCCATCTACCTCGGCGCGGGAAAGATCGTCGAGGCACGGGAGTCCGACACCCATGTGATGGTCTCGGACCTCAACAGCCACAACATGGGTGACTACGCCGGTGGCCTGCGGTTCATGGGCGGGGCCGGTTCCGGCAACCACATGACGTGGGGCACGGGCATCAACGTCCGCTCGTCCGCCTCCCGTTCGGCCTCGGTTCTCACCACCTTCCCCGGCCCGACGGCGATCGCGATCGACTGCCAGAAGCACGCCGAGACGGTCACCGCCGAAGGCATCACCAACGACGTCTGGTCCCATCTGCCGGACTACGGCGGCTGGGTCAGCAACATCTTCGTCAAGGGCGCCTACTGGCTCGACGGTGTGCCCGACTGCGGCGGCGCGGGCGGCTCCGGGGAGCACTCGACCTGGGGCGACAGCGTCAACGTACGCTCCACACCGTCGCGCTCCGGCTCGGTGGTCACCACCTTCTCCGCACCCACCGCCATCCACATCGACTGCCAGAAGCACGCGGAGTCGGTCACGGCCGAGGGCATCACCAACGACGCCTGGTCGCACCTGCCCGACCTGGGCGGCTGGGTGAGCAACATCTTCGTCAGGGGCGCGGCCTGGCTCGACGGTGTGCCGGACTGCGGCGGCGGCACCTCGACCGGCTCCAACGGCACCTGGGGCACCGATGTGAACACCCACGCCCACCCCACCACCACGTCCGAGGTGAAGAGCACCTTCTCCGGGCCCACCCCGGTGAAGATCAGCTGCCAGAAGCACGCCCAGTCGGTGACCGCCGAGGGCGTCACCAACGACGTGTGGTCGTACCTGCCGGACTACGGGGCGTGGATCAGCAACATCTACCTCAAGGGCCCGGCCTGGCTGGACGGGGTGATGGACTGCACCCGGCCGCCGGCCCTGGACCCGGACACCGGTAGCGGGGGCGGCACCAGCGCGGGCGCCGACGGTATGTTCAGCACCTGGGGCACCGGGGTGAACACCCATGCGCGCCCGTACGTCACCTCCGACGTGAAGAACACCTTCAGCGGCCCGACCCAGGTCAGGATCGGCTGCCAGAAGCACGCGCAGACGGTCACGGCCGAGGGCGTCACCAATGACGTGTGGTCGTATCTGCCGGACTACAAGGCGTGGATCAGCAACATCTACCTCAAGGGCCCGGCCTGGCTGGACCGGGTGATCGACTGCACCCGGCCGCCCGCCCTGGACCCGGAGACCAGGGCCTGACCGCTGTGCGGTGACGGCAAGAGGCCCGGGCGCCCGCTCCCTTAACGGAGTGGACGCCCGGGCCTTTCGTTGTTCGCGGGCCCGCGGCCTCAGAACGCCGAGGTCCAGCTGTGGCAGCCTCAGAAGGTCAGGCTCCAGCTGTCGATCCGGCCGGTGTCACCACCCGCGTTGTCGTTGACCCGCAGCTTCCACGTGCCGTTGGCCACCCGCGCGGAGGCGTCGACGGTGTACGTCTGGTGGATGTCGTCCGCGCTGCCGCCGGTGTGGTTGTGCAGGGTGTACACGGTGCCGTCGGGGGCGACGAGGTCCACCTTCAGGTCACCGATGTAGGTGTGCACGATGTTCACCCCCACCTTGAGTGCGGCCGGGGCGTTTCCGGTCACCCCGGTGACGGTGAGGGGACTCTCCACGGTGGTGTTGTCGTTGACGGCGACATCCGCCGTGTTCTCGAAGTACTTCCCCGGCGGGACGGTGGTGCCGACCGCCTTGAGCGCGTCGACCTGGCCCTCGCCGAAGAACGCGTTCTTCGCGGTGGTGCCGGTGCACCGGCTGTCCGACGGGCAGGCGACGTCGTTGGCCTGGACGGCCAGCTTGTCGCGGAGCTGGGCCGGGGTGAGGCCCGGGGTGGCGCTCGCCAGGAGCGCGGCCACACCCACGACGTGCGGGGAGGCCATCGAGGTACCGCTCTTCGTGCCGTACTTGCCGCCCGGCAGGGTGGAGTAGACACCGCTGGAGCCGTCGCCGCCCGGGGCCGCGACGTCGATGACGCCGTTGCCGAAGTTGGAGTAGGACGCCTTCACGTTGCCGCTGCCCATCGCCGAGACGGTGACAACGCCCGGCAGCTCGGTCGGGATGTCGAGGCAGGCGTTGGTGATACGGCGGGTGGTGGGCGTCGAGTCGTTGGGGCTCTCGGTGTCGGTCGTCTTGTTGGCCAGGTCGTAGTCGGCGTTGCCCGCGGCGGCGACCTGGAGGGACCCCTTGCCCTCGGCGTACACCTGGGCGCGCCGCACACCCTCGATGATGGCGGCCTGGTCGGCGTTGTCCGGGCAGTTGAACTGCCACGGATCGGTGTAGTAGCTGTTGTTGGTGACCTTGAAGCCGTGGTCACCGGCCCACACCAGACCGCAGACGGTGTTCTCGGCGTAGAAGAGGGTGGAGCCCGGCTCCGCGAGACGGACCGAGGCGATCTTCACCCCCGGGGCGACGCCCACCACGCCCTTGCCGTTCCTGGCGGCGGCGATCGTGCCCGCCACGTGCGTGCCGTGGCTGTCGACGTCGCGCCAGGCCCCGGCGCGGGTGTCCGGCTTGCCGTAGGCGCAGGAGACCGAGTCGGCGGTGTCGAAGTTGGCGGTGAGGTCCTGGTGCTGGTCGTCCACACCGGTGTCGAGGACGCCCACCTTCACCGACGACGATCCCGTGGAGACGGCCCACGCCTGGTCGGCCTTGATCTGGCTCATGTCCCAGCGCACCGGCTCCCCGGCCGGGGTGGTCGACTGCGCGGGGTTGGCGGGGAGCGCCGGATTGTAGGCGTCGGCCGGGACGTCGGCGGTACGGGTGGCGCCGACCTGCTGGACTCCGCTGACGCCCCGCATGGTGGCGGCGAAGGTGCCGGAGGCGGAGTGGGCGACGATGACGCCGATCGCGTCGAAGGAGGAGAACACCGTGCCGCCGTTGGCGGTGACGGCCGAGCGCACCGCCGAGGTGTCACCGGGGGCGGTGATGACCAGGTAGGCGCGGGTGCCCGCGGCCCAGGCCGCCGTGGTGCGGGCCGTGACCGACGCGGCCGCGCGGGCCGGGCCGGTGGCGGACGGGGCGACGGGCTGGGTGCTCGCGAGGGCGGGAGCCGCGAAGGTCAGCGCGGCTCCGAGGGCGACGGCCCCGGCCAGGAGGCGTCGGGGGCGTCTGGATATGGGGGGTATCAATGCGTCCTCCGATGACCCGGCGGGCACGGGTGGCACCTACCGGGTCGTACGAAACGAGTGGTGGACGCAAGATGTCAGATGATCAGCCGGGGAGGGAAGTGTCTTTCACGGTCCGGGTGTTCATCTGCGGCGCTCGCCCCGGCCCCCCACGCACATGATCGCGGCGCTTCGGGCCGGAGCCGGCCCCATTGCCGCGTTGAGCGGGGGGGGGAGGCGTCCGGCCGGTGGGTCAGCCGGCGCAGTAGGTGTCCCGCTCCGGTCGCTCCCCCGTGGTGAGGAAGGCCGTGACCGCGCGGTCGCCGCACGCGTTCCCGTTGTCCAGGTACATCCCGTGGCCGCCGTGGTCCACCGTGACCATACGGGCCCTGTCGCCCCACGCCTGACGCATCTTCAACGCGCCGAAGTAGGGCGTCGCGGGGTCGCGCAGCCCCTGGATCATCAAGACGTTGGACGGGCCGTCGTCGGTGATCCGGACCGGCTTCTCGGCGGGTCCCTCCTTGGAGAAGGCGCAGGGCACGATGTTGACCGGGCTGCCCGCCGTGAGGGGGTGGCGGGCCCGGTCGGCGGCGACCGCCCGCTCGTACGAGGAGATGGACTTGGGCCAGCTCACGTCGTTGCAGAGCACCGCCACGGTGGCCGCCGCGTCCTGGTCGCTCATGGGCTCGGCGAGCGGCGGGGGCAGGACCGGGGTCGCGCCGGGGTCCTGGGCCTGCTGGATGAGGCGCGCCAGCATGGGGAAGGAGCGGTCCGAGTCGAACGCCAGCTGAAGCGCCTGGCGCAGGTGGTTGCCGGTGAGTGCGACACCGTCCGTGGTCGTCCGCCTCGGCCGCACGTCGAGCTCGGCCGCCAGCGCGAGGAACAACGGCCGTACGTCCGCGGCACGTTGGGCCACTCGCAGCCCCTGGGCGTCCCTGGCCGGGTCCGAGGCCCACGCCGCGAAGTCCGGGAAGCGGATGTCGGCCGCCGGTGCCATGTTCGCCAGCCAGCCGCGTTCGACGCGGCTCGGGTCGGGGTCGCCGTTGCTGTCGAGCACCCAGCGGTCGGTGTGCTGCGGGTACGACTGCGCGTACACCGCGCCCACGTAGGTCCCGTACGAGACGCCGTACGCCGAGAGTCTGCGCTCGCCGAGCGCCTGGCGGAAGCGGTCGATGTCGCGGACCTCGTTACGGGTGGTGAAGCTGCGCAGTACCGCGCCCCCGTTGCGTTCGCAGGACTCGGCGACGCGGCGGGACCTGGCGGCGTTCTCGCTGATGTCACCGCCGGGTCCCGGCCAGGACCGCAGGTTCACCAGCATGCGGTCGTCGGCGGCGAGCCCACAGCTCGCCGTGGTGCTGGCGCCCACGCCGCGCGGGTCGAGGCTGACGATGTCGTAGGCGTCGCCGGTCTTCTCGCGCAACGCGGCTCCCTGCTCGGCCAGTTGCCGCACTCCGGAGCCGCCGGGCCCGCCGGGGATCACCAGCAGGGCCCCGCGCCGCTTGTCCGTGTCCCGACTGCGCAGCCGGGACACAGCGACGGTGAGGCCGTGGCCCCCCGGGTGGGCGTAGTCGAGCGGCACGGGCAGCGAGGCGCACTCCTGCCCGCTCACGGCGTCGTCGAAGGCGCAGGGCTTCCAGTCGAGGACGGGCGATCCGGAACCGGCGGAGCGGGCCGGGGCGGCGGTGGCGGTGGCGGTGGCGGTGAGGACCGTGGTGGCGGCCGCGAGGGAGAGGGCGAGCGCAAGGCCTCTGGTGCGGTAAGTCGTCATGTGACAAGGGTGGTTGAGGGCCGCACGTGGTCCCATCCGGCAGGCAGGCCGACCGGAGTGGGGTTATCCCCCGGGCTGCCCGGCAGGGGGACCGGGGGACCACTTGCGGCCCAATTCCGGGCAACCCCGGGACGTATGCGGGTCAGCGTACGATCTGGTCGCCGTCCGGCACGTCCTCGACCGTCACGATGGCGCGCGGCTGCCTCAGCCCGAGTGCCACCGCCTCCGCCAGTCCCTCGAAGTCCCGGCCCGCGGGCTGCGGTACCGCTTCCCCGTCGCCGTACGCCTCGATCGCCCGTGTGAAGTAGCCGGGGTGCCAGGCGCCCACGGCGCCCCGGACCTCGACGGCGGCGACCCGGCGCCCTGCCACGGCCTCGCGCAGCGCGGGCAGGACCGCGTCGGACCGCAGTTCGCCCGGCACCTGGAACAGGCTGGCGTGGGCACCGGCCAGTCCGCCCCCGCGCAGCCGGACCGTCACCGTCAGACAGCTGGTGACGGAGGGGTAGGTGAGCACGCCGCCCCTGGCCACCTCCCTGACCTGCCCCTCGGTCACGGTGGCGGTGGCGGGCGCCACGTGGGCAGGCAACGCGGCCCCTGCACTCCGTGGCTGCGCCGGGGCCGGGGCGGTCGCGACGGCCGCGAGGAGGGGCAGGGCCAGGGCGAGTACCACGGCGCGTGATCCGGTACGGGGTAGGGAGGTGTGCCGGGGCGTTCGGCGGGAGGACAAGAAGGCTCCTGTTCGAGGTGGGACGTGGACGGGCGACCAACGCTCGCGTCGGTTGCCCGGCTCCCATCATCCGAGGTCGGGGCGGTGGAGAACAAAATGGCCCGGCGCGGCCCCGGCCGGGGTTGCGGCGCCGGGCCACCGCTCGGCCCCGCGCGGCCTGCCGGAGCCGCCGCCGTTCCCCGGCCCGGGGCCGGGCCGGTCCGGCCGCGTCGGGGGGCGGAGATCCACGGGTATCGACAGAAGACACCTGGGTCGTCCACAGTGGCCTCCCGTCGTCGTGACACGAGCCAGCAAGCGCCGAGGAGCCACCGTGACCCAGTGGGCAGGCCGGACCGCCGTCGAGATGGCCGAGGCCGTCCGGCGGAAGGAGGTCACACCGCGCGAGGTGGCCGCCGACCACCTCGCGGCGATCGCCGCGCGGAACGGGCGCGTCGGCGCGTTCCGCGTGGTGCGCGCCGCGGCCGCGCTCGCGGAGGCGGACGCGGTCGGCGCCCGTGCCGACCTGTCCCGGCTGCCGCTCGCCGGTGTTCCCGTGGCCGTCAAGGACAACCTGCCGGTACGCGGCGAGTCGACCCGCAACGGCTCGGCGGCCACCCCCACGACCCTCGCGGCCGAGGACCATGTGACCGTCGCCCGGCTGCGGGCGGCGGGCGCTGTGGTGGTGGGCCTCACGCACGTACCGGAGCTGTGTGTCTTCGGAACCACCGACGGGGTCCACGGCATCGCCCGCAACCCCTGGGACCCGTCGCGTACGGCGGGTGGCTCGTCCGGGGGCGGCGCGGCGGCGGTCGCGGCGGGCCTGGTGCCGCTCGCGCTCGGCAACGACGGTATGGGGTCCCTGCGGATACCGGCCGCGCACTGCGGCCTGGTCGGACTCAAGCCCGGCACCGGGCGCGTTCCGGCCGACCTCGGCGGCGGCTGGTTCGGGATGTCGGAGAACGGCCCGCTGGCGACGACGGCCGCCGACGCACGGCTGATGTTCTCGGTGCTGGCGGGCGAGACACCGCGCGGGGACGACGAACCGGCGAGCCCGTCACGCCCGCTCAGGATCGCCGTATCCACGCGCAGCCCGATCGCGGGGGTGCGGGTGAGCGGCGCGCACGCCGCCCTCGCCCGCCGGGCGGCCCGGGCGCTCGCGGCGGCCGGCCACCGCGTCCGCGTCGCCCATCCGCCCTACCCCCTCACGTTCGGCGCGGTCGTCCTGGCCCGCTGGACGGGAGGCACCGCGCAGGACGCCGAGGGACTCGACCCGCGCCTGCTCACTCCGCGCACCCGGCGCCACGCGGCGATCGGCCGGGCCGCGGGTCGGCTCGGGATGCTGCGCGCGGACCACCGGGGCGCGCTGAACCGGCGGTTGGCGCCCTTCTTCGAGGAGTACGACGTCCTGCTGACGCCCGCGCTGGCCCGGCGCGGCCCGGCGGCCGACGCCTGGCACGAGCGCGGCTGGCTGGCCAACGTCGCTGTCAACACGGCCTGTTCGCCGATGACCCCGCCGTGGAACCTCTCGGGGCACCCCGCTCTCTCGATGCCGTTCGGGTCGCTGCCGACGGGTCTGCCGGGTTCGGTCCAGCTGGTCGGCCGCCCGGGCTCCGAGCACCGACTCCTCGGCCTGGTGGCGCAGCTGGAGGGTTCACACCCCTGGAAGCGCACCGCGCCGGTCACCGGTCGGGGCCGGGCGTGACGGTGCGCGCGGCTTGACTGAGAGCGCGTACGAGGACTGCGGCGTCGCCGAACCCGCGGTGTCGGCTGACGATCCGACGGACGGTGAGGTCGCGCGACGCTCTCACCACCGGTGTCAGCGCCCACGCGACCGACCCGGTACGAGCCGCGCGGCTGTGGCGGCTCTCCGCCGGACTGACCGGGGTCGACGCGTTCGCGCGGAGCGCCTGACGGGGAGGGGCGGTCCGGGCCCCCGGGCCGCCGCGCCCGCGCCTGAAGCCCTGCCTCCTTTACGTAAATGAAGCTTCAACCGTCCTGGCACGCCCACGAGTTGGCGGGAACTCAAGATGACTGGCGTCCCGCGCGCATGACATGATCACCTTCGCGTTACTCCCGAGTAGCGACCCCCCTCCTCCCATCCGAAGGTCACCATCTCCGTGCGCACGTTCACCACCCGCCTCCTGGTGCCGGGCCTGGCCACCCTGGCCCTCGCCGCCACCGGCTGCTCCTCCTCCGGGCACAGCGACGCGGCACAGCCCGGCAGCACCGCCACCATCGCGGTGGCCGCCGACGACACGCGGCAGCTAGACGTGGCCGCCGCGCCCCAGGAGCCGTCCGCGCCGACGGCGGTGGCCCGCCCCGGCACGGGCCAGGGCCGCCCGCGGACGTCCTCGCTGAAGGTCGCCTCCTACGACCGGACGAGCCGACGGGCCGTCATATCCACGGCCCCGCGGCGTCCCACCGGCGCACCCGGCCACTCGCCCGCGCCCGCGCCCGACAAGCCCGTCGCCGTCGGCGACGTCATCGCCAGCGCCCCGGCGCCCGGCGCCCCCGACGGACTGCTCGCCAAGGTCACCGAGGTCGGCAAGAAGACCGACCGCGGAACCGAGGTCAGGACCGCCCCCACCACGCTGGCCTCCGTCCTCAAGGACGACAAGGCCGACGGCAAGGTCCCGGTCGACCCGTCCTCGGTGAGGGTCGAGCCTCTGATGAAGGGCGTCACCTTCTCCTGGGCCAAGGGCAAGGGCCTCACCTTCGGCCCCAAGGGCGCCAAGCTGCCCCTCGGCAACCTGCGCCTGGACGTGAACGCCGCCGTCGACACCGCCGAGGACGCCCCGGCCTCCGCCGGCGCCTCGGTCTCCGGCTTCGTCCAGCTCGCCCCCGAGGTGGAGTTCTCGTACGACGGCGGTACCGGTGCCGGGCCGCGCTCCGCCTTCCTCGGCATGAGCGGCGACTGGTCCTCGCAGTGGGCGCTCAAGGGCCGCGCCGCCGCCACCACCGGCGCCCCCAAGCGCATCCCGTTCGCCAAGCTGCACAGCGCGCCCGTCATCCAGGTCGGCCCCGTCCCGGTCGTCGTCAACCTCGACCTGACCTGCTACGTCCAGGTCGAGGCGGACGGCCGCGTCACGCTCGACGTGGCGCAGGACGTCAAGGGCGGCTTCCGCGTCGGCGGCAGCTACGCCTCCGGCAAGGGCTGGAGGCCGGTCAGCACCTCCGCCGTGCACAGCTCGCCGGTGACGGCCACCGTGACCGCGGCCGGACGCGTCAAGGGCGCCATGGGCGCGGAGGCCTCCGTCGGCCTGTACGGGGCCGTCGGCGTCAGCGCCGACTTCGCGCCCCACCTGCGCGGCGAGGCCGACGCGAAGGCGACCGCGTCGACCGGCGGCAAGGCGTCCGTATCGGGTGCCTGGGCCGTGTACGGCGGGTTCGACCTCAGCGGACGGCTCCACTTCCAGCTGTCCCTGTTCGGCACGCCGGTCTTCGAGCGCCGCATCCCGCTCGGCGCGCTGCACCGTGAGTGGCCGCTGGCCGAGGGGCACGCGGCGCGCTAGGGCGCGCACTCGTCCGGCGGGGGGCCCACGAGGTGCGGGCCCCCCGCCCCGTGGCGCATTCTTGCTGTACCACCTACCGCGCGGCGCGCGGACGAGGGCAGACGAGATGACCGAGAGCGCCGAGAGCCGGCGCCGGGCGCCGGGAAAGCTGACCGCACTGCTCACCGGGGCCGTGGCGGAGGGCATGCGCGCCGTCGGCGGCCATGTGGGCGGTGTGTACCTGCGCTCCAGCACCCCCGGGCTGCTGCGGCTCGCCGTGCTGGCCGGGCTGCCCGGGCCGCTGTTCCGCCCCTGGTGGCGCATGCACGTGGACCGCCCCTTCCCGGTCGCCGACTCCCATCGGCTCGGCGTCGAGATCCAGCTCGCCGACCCCACCGAGACCATGCGCCGCTACCCCCAGCTCGCGGCCGGGCTGCCGTTCCGCTTCGGCTCGGTGTACGTACCGGTCGTCGGGGCGTCGACGGCGTACGGGGTCCTGAGCGTGCTGTGCCCCGCCGCGCCGGACGCCACCTCCGCGCCCCGGGACCGCGACCGCCTCACCGAGGCCGCCCAGGGCCTGGGCGCCGCCCTGCTCGACCTGGAGGCGGAGGGACCGGCGGTCGTCTGGGACGGCGAGCCGCTGTGCGTACCGCCCCCGTCCGACGGGGCACCGGCCGACCGTCCGGCCGGGGAGCACGCCGCCGACCAGCTCCCCGAGGGTGTCTTCACCCTGGACCGGCTGGGCCTGATCAGCTACGTCAACCCACGCGCCGCCCTGCTCCTCGGCCACCCCCGCAGCGAACTGCTCGGGCAGCCCCTCGACCACGCCGTGCCCTGGCTGGCGCAGCCCTCCTGCCAGGACCACCTTCGCGGCGCCCTGCTCTCCAGGGACCCGGTGCACTTCCAGGTCAGACGCCCGCAGCCGCCCGGCGCGGACCCGCGGACCGGGGAGGGTTACGGCGACCGGCTCGCGCTGTCCGTCTACCCCGGCCCCGACGGGCTGACGTTCACCGCGGTCCCCGTGGGCCGGGAGGCGGACGCCGCCGGGTCCGCCTCCACGCCCGGGGCCGCTGCCCGCGAGGGACGGGAGCCCGGCCAACCGCCGTTCGGCCCGCCGCCGGCCCCGGCGGCACCCGACGGCCTTCCCCCCGCGCCCGCCGACCGGGCGGGTGGCGCGGAATCCCTCTACCCGCCGGTCTTCCTCGCCCTGGCCCTGAGCGAGGCGGTCACCGCCCGCCAGGTCTCCGCGGTGGTGATGCAGGAGCTGCTCCCCGCGTTCGGCGGCCGCCGCCTCGCCCTCTATCTGCTCCAGGACCGGCACCTCTATCTGGCCTGGGAGAGCGGCTTCCCCCAGGGCTTCCTCGACCCCTTCGACGGGGTCGCGCTGGACGTGCGGCTGCCCGGTGTCGACACCCTCACCCACGGCCGCCCGCTCTTCTTCGAGTCGATGGAGCAGCTCGCCGCGGCCTATCCCGGCATCCCCCTCGACGCCGAGGAGGGCGCCCGCGCCTTCCTGCCGCTGATCGCCTCGGGGCGCCCGGTCGGCTCCTGCATCCTCGGCTTCGACCGGCCGCGCGGCTTCAGCCCGCAGGAGCGCACGGTCCTCACCGCGCTCGCCGGTCTCATCGCCCAGGCCCTGGAGCGGGCCCAGCGCTACGACACCGAGGCCGCCCTCGCCCGCGGGCTCCAGGCGGCCCTGCTTCCCCACCGTCTGCCCGCCCACCCGCGGGTGGAGACGGCGGGACGGTATCTGCCCGGCACCCAGGGCATGGACGTGGGCGGCGACTGGTACGACGTCGTGGAGGCCGGGGACGGTCTGGCGCTGGTCATCGGCGACGTCCAGGGGCACGGGGTGCAGGCCGCGGCCACCATGGGCCAACTGCGCAGCGCGGTACGGGCCTTCGCGCTCGGCGGGCATCCGCCCGAGGAGGTGATGAGCGGCACCAACCGGCTGCTCATCGACCTCGACCCGGGCCAGTTCGCCAGCTGCTGCTACATCAGGCTCGACCCGCTCACCGGCGAGGCGCGGGCGGCCCGCGCCGGGCATCCGCAGCCGCTGCTGCGCCACCCCGACGGCCGGGCCGAGGTCCTGGACCTGCCCGGTGGTGTGGTGCTGGGGGTGGCCCCGGACGCGGTGTATCCGGTGGCGGACCTGCGCCTGGAGCCGGGCGCGGTGCTCGCCCTGTACACCGACGGGCTGGTCGAGCGGCCCGGCACCGACATCGACGAGGGCGTGGAGCGGCTGCGCGCGTCGCTCTCCCGGGCGGCCACGCCCACCCGGCGCACCGGCCCGTCCCTGGGCGGCACCGCGGACCTGCTGATCGAGGAGGCCCGGCTGGCCACCGACCGCCCGGACGACATCGCGCTCCTGCTGACCACCCGCCGCGCCCCGCGCTGACGCGCCCCGCCCGGCGGACCGTGACCTTCGCCGCAAAGCGTGCCCGCCCGTTGTGGACAGCCCCGGGAGCTGATCGAGTACGTACGGCAACGCACGAGCGCGCCGCGCGACCGTCCGCCGAGCGGGAGACCAGGAGAACGCCCCATGACGACCGGGTACTTCACGTCCGTGGACGACGTCCGCACGCGCCTGGCCGAGGCCGGTTATCTGGCGTCCCCGGCCGTGGCCACCACCGTCTTCCTCGCCGACCGGCTGGGCAAGCCGCTCCTCGTCGAGGGCCCGGCGGGCGTCGGCAAGACGGAGCTCGCCAAGGCGGTCGCCCAGGTCGCGGACGCCGGACTCATCCGGCTCCAGTGCTACGAGGGCGTCGACGAGTCCCGGGCACTGTACGAGTGGAACCACGCCAAGCAGTTGCTGCGCATCACCGCGGGCCGCGACGAGTCGTGGGACGAGGCCCGCACGGACATCTTCGGCGAGGAGTTCCTGCTGCCCCGCCCCCTGCTCACGGCCATCCGTGGCAGCGATCCCAAGGTCCTCCTCATCGACGAGGTCGACAAGGCGGACGTGGAGGTCGAGGGGCTGCTCCTGGAAGTCCTCAGCGACTTCCAGGTCACCGTGCCCGAGCTGGGCACGATCACGGCGACGCGCCGCCCGTTCGTGGTGCTCACCTCCAACGCGAGCCGCGAGCTCTCCGAGGCCCTGCGCCGCCGCTGCCTCTTCCTGCACATCGGCTTCCCCGAGGAGGAGCTGGAGCGCCGCATCGTACGGATGCGGGTGCCCGGGCTCGACGGGGCGCTGGCCGCGTCCGTGGTGCGGGTGGTGGGGGCGCTGCGGGCGATGGACCTGCGCAAGGCGCCCTCGGTCGCGGAGACCGTCGACTGGGCCCGTACGCTGCTGGCGCTGGGCGCGGGCACCCTCGACGAGAACGTCGTGCGCGACAGCCTGGGCGTCCTTCTCAAACACCAGGACGACGTGCTGAAGGCCGCCGCCAAACTCGACCTGGACGCCGTGTGACCGCGCTGCCCGACCGGCTCACGGATCTGGTCCGCACCCTGCGCGCCCACGGGCTGCGGATCGGCCCGGGCGAGACGGTCGACGCGGCGGCCGCCCTTGAGGTGCTGGGCTTCGACGACCGCGAGCGGATGCGGGAGGGGCTGGCGGCGGCGCTGCTGCACCATGAGGGGCAGCGGGCGGTCTTCGACCCCGTCTTCGACCTGTACTTCCCGCTGCGCGTCGGCGCCCCCGCCGTCACCGGAGGTGACCCGGCGGACCTGCGCGACCGGCTGGCCGCCGCGCTCGCCGCCGACGACCGGGCGGCGCTGGGGCGGCTGGCGGCCGAGGCGGTGGACGCCCTCGGCGGATACGGCGCCTCGCCCGGCCCGGACGGTTTCTCCGCGCACCAGACCCTCGACCGGCTGCGCCCGCAGACGCTGCTCGCCCGGGTGCGGTCCACCCTCGCCCAGGAAGCCCAGGACGCCGGCTTCACCGACCGGCTGACCGACGACGAGATCCGCCGCCGCATCCAGCTCTTCCGCGAGCAGGTGGGCACCGAGGCACGCCGCCGGGTGGCGGAGCGGCGCGGCACCGACGAGATCGCGCGCCGCGCCCTGCGGCCCACCGCCGACCGGGTCGACTTCCTGGTGGCCGGTCGCGCCCAACTCGACGAGCTGCGCCGGTCGGTGCAGCCGCTGGCACGCAAACTGGCCACCCGCCTCGCGGCGCGCCGGCGCCGTGCGGCCCGCGGCCGTATCGATCTGCGCCGCACCCTGCGCGGTTCGCTGTCGACGGGCGGCGTCCCCATGCGCCCGGTCCTGCGCCGCCGCCGTCCCGTACGCCCCGAACTCGTCCTGCTCTGTGACGTGTCCGGCTCGGTCGCCGGGTTCGCGAACTTCACCATGCTGCTCGTGCGGGCGCTCCACGACCAGTTCGCCAAGGTGCGGGTGTTCGCCTTCGTCAACCGCGTAGACGAGGTCACCGGGCTGCTGCGCACCGGAGCGGCGGACCCGGCGGGCCTGGGCGGGCGCATCGCCGGGGAGGCGGCGGTGACCGGCTGGCACGACAGCAGCGACTACGGCACCTCGCTCGGGGAGTTCGCCGAGCGCTACCTGGACGCGGTCGGCCCGCGCACCGCCGTCTTCGTCCTGGGGGACGCCCGGACGAACATGAGCGACCCCAACCTCCCGGCGCTGCGGCGCATCGCGGAGCGCGCCCGCCGGGTCTACTGGCTCAACCCGGAACCGGCGTCCCTGTGGTCGACCGGGGACTCCGCGGCGCTCGCCTACGCCGAGGTGGTCGAGATGCACGTGTGCCGCAACGCCCAGCAGCTCGGCGGCCTCGTCGCCCGGCTCCTGCCGGTGTGACGCGCCCGGCCCGGCCGCCGGCCGGCGCTAGCCGCGGGCGGGTTCGATGTTCTGGTTGGCGTGGAAGAGGTTGTGCGGGTCGTAGGCGCGCTTCACCGCGGCCAGCCGGTCGTACTGGTCGCGGTAGGTGGCCCTGACCCGCTCCTGGCCCTCCCCCGCGCCGATGAAGTTCACGTAACTGCCGCCCATGGAGTGCGGGTGCAGCTCCTCCCAGTAGTCCACGCACCACTGCCGGACGGTCTCGGCGTTGGCCGGGTCGGGGTCGATGCCGCCGATGACCCCGGACCAGACGGCGTCCCGGTAGCCCCAGGCGGTGTCGCCCGGCTTGACGCGGTGGGCGGCGCCGTCCACCGGGTACAGGTGCATGGTCGACAGGTCGGTGGGAATGCCCTCGGCGTACTTGGCGTGGACGTCGACGGCCCCGTCGGTGATCCGGTCGAAGAACGCGCCGCGCCAGTACCACTGAAGGCCGGCGGGGATCAGCTCGTCGAACATGCTCTGCACCATGGGGTACGGCATCGGCGCGGTGAAGTGGAAGGCGGGCGGGCCGGGTTCGGCCACCGGCGCGAACACCTTGCCGGCCTCGTCGGGATCCCCGGTCCAGCACCACACCACCCCGCACATCTTCTGCCCGTGGATCTCCTCCGGGAACGGCGGCCCCGGCGGGACGACGAGCACCGCGAAGAACCCGTTCAGGTCCTCGGGCGCCTGCGGCAGGAACTCGCGGTACCACCGCAGTACGTCACCGATGCGGTCCAGCGTCCACACGGTGACGCCGAGCACCACGGTGTGCACCGGGTGCACCGAGAAGGTGAAGGAGGTGACGACGCCGAAGTTTCCGCCGCCGCCGCGCAGCGCCCAGAACAGGTCGGGGTGGCTGCGCTCGTTCACGGTGACGAAGCTGCCGTCCGCGAGCACCACGTCGGCCGCCAGCAGGTTGTCGATGGTCAGCCCGTACTTGCGGGTCAGATGGCCGTGGCCGCCGCCGAGGGTCAGCCCCGCGACGCCGGTCGTCGACATGATGCCGCCGGGCGTGGCCAGACCGAACGCGTGGGCCGCGTGGTCCAGGTCGCCCATCAGGCAGCCGCCGCCGACCTGCGCGATCTCCGACGAGGGGTCGACGCGCGCCCAGCGCATGGGCGACAGGTCGAGGGTGACCCCGTCGTCCACCAGGCACAGGCCCGCCCCGCTGTGCCCGCCCCCGCGGACCGCGAGTTCGAGGCCGTGGTCGCGGACGAAGTCGACCGCGTCGACGACATCGCCCGCGTCCGCGCACCGCACGACCGCGGCCGGCCGCCGGTCGATCATCGCGTTGTAGATCGTGCGGGCCTCGGTGTACCCCGGGTCCTGCGGGCCGATCACCGGACCGCGCAGCACGGTCCGCATCGCCTCCAGCGTCGTGCCGTCCATGACGGTCTCCCTTGCCGTGGCACGGCAGGCGAGGTCCGTGTACGCGCGGGCCCGCCCGGCCCTTTCCCTGCTGGGCCGCCGGTGGGTTCTCGCGCGCCGGTGCCCCGGCGCCCCCACGGGTCTCGGCCGCTGACGGGCGCCACAGGGCTGACACCTCAAGCGTCTCCCCGCGGCCCGGGACACGCAATCCCCGGCCCGCCCCGCCGCCCTTGGAGATGACCGGGCCCGGCCACGGGCGCACGATGGGGGCATGGACGCCCGTTTCGGTGACATCAGCACCCCGGGCCGGATCGCCGGGCCGGCGGAGGGCATCAGCCCCGAGGAGCTCGCCCTCGCGGCCCGCAACCACGGCCTGCCCCTGGAGGCCCTGCGCTACGACGTCACCCCGCCCGGGCTGCACTACGTCCTGGTGCACTACGACATCCCGTACGCCGACCCGGACACCTGGGAACTCACCGTGGACGGCCGGGTGCGCAGCGCGCTCACCCTGGACATGGCGGCCCTGCGCGCCTTCCCGGCGGTCACCCACCGGGTGACCATGGAGTGCGCGGGCAACGGCCGGGCCCTGCTCTCCCCGCGTCCCGTCAGCCAGCCGTGGCTGACCGGAGCGGTGGGGACCGCGGAGTGGACGGGGGTGCCGCTGCGCACGCTGCTGCTCGCCGAGGCCGGGGTGGAACCGGACGCGGTGGAGGTGGTCTTCACCGGCGCGGACCACGGCGTCGAGCGCGGTGTGGAGCAGGACTACCAGCGCAGCCTCCCCCTGGCCGAGGCCCTCGGCCGGGACCCCGAGGTGCTGGTGGCGTACGAGATGAACGGCGCCCCGCTGCCGCCGCAGCACGGCCGTCCGCTGCGGCTGGTCGTGCCGGGGTGGTACGGCATGGCCCACGTCAAGTGGCTGCGCGCGATCACGCTCACCGCGACCCCGTTCACCGGCTTCCAGCAGCAAGTGGCCTACCGCTACCGGCAGTCGGCGAAGGAGCCGGGCGACCCGGTGACCCGGATCGCCCCGCGCGCGCTGATGATCCCGCCCGGCTTCCCGGACTTCATGTCCCGCACCCGTGTGGTGCGCCCCGGCCGCGTCCTGCTGGAGGGCCGGGCCTGGTCGGGGCGGGCGCCGGTCACCCGGGTCGAGGTGAGCACGGACGGCGGGCAGGGTTGGTTCGAGGGCGAACTGGCCCCGGCGGTCGGACACGGCTGGGCCTGGCGCCGCTGGCGGGCCCTGTGGACGGCCACCCCGGGCAGCCACGTCCTGAGCGCCCGCGCCACCGACGCCACGGGCGCCACCCAGCCGCTCATCCAGCCCTGGAACCGCGGCGGCTTCGCCAACAACCTGGTTCAGCGGATCGAGGTGTTCTGCCCCGAGGACGGCTGAGCGGACCGGACCTCGGGTTCAAGAGGGCTTGGTGGCCGAGAGCGCGGTGACCTTCACCTTGTTGTCGCACTCGGCGAACACCCCGTCGTCCAGGGCCGTCTGGTGACGCCCGGCACCCGGCACCCCGAGGACCAGGGTCGGGTACGAGGACGGCTCGGCCCCCGACACGCAGTACCCGTCGGCCTCACCCTGGACCTGCACGAACGTCAGCTTCGTCCAGGCGCGGCCGCCCGGGGCGAGCAGGACCGTGGAGGCGGTGCCGACAGGGGTGACGGCGAGGGGGGTGTTCTTGTCCGGGGCGCCGTTGCCCGCACCGGCCACCGTGACGAACCCCTTCACCGAGCAGGGGTGCGCGGAGGTGTTGGCGAAGCCGACGACGGCCGCGCCAATGCCGGTGCCCTGGGGGCGGTCGGCCGCCTGGTGGGCCGGGGTGACCTTCAGGTCGGTGATCGCGCACTTGGGGGCCGCGTGCCTGGGCTTGGTGCTGCCCGCGGTCCCGGGGTGGGTGGGGTGCTTGGTGGTGGGCGCGGTGGTCTGCGGTGTGGCTTTGGCGGTGGGGATCACCGGGGACGCGGCGGCGCCCGACCCGGATCCGCTGCCGCCACCGGGCTCGCAGCCGACCACCAGGACACCGGCCACCGCGGCCGTCGCCGCCACCGTCATCACCCGACGCATATGTGAGTAGTCCATGACTCCCCCGAGGATATGGCCGGTACACCCCGGCACTCGCCGAACAACACACCGGGGCGGCGGCGATGGTTCGCGCGGACGGGAAGGTGTGGCACGACGGTGACAATCCGCCGCCCGAGACCTGCGGACGCACCCGCCCCCGCCCGGTCACCGGGGCCGCCCCGCTCTCCCCCGCGGGTTGACACCCCCTCGGCCCCGACCCCATGATTCCACTAGTCAACTAGTGGAATCATGGAAAGGGGGGAGGCAGTGCCCGACATGAACGCTCCTGGCGCGGCCGACACCCGCTGGGCCCTGGAAGCGCGTGGGCTGGGGAGGAAGTACCGACGGGGCTGGGCCCTGCGGGACTGCACCTTCCGGCTCGCGGCCGGCCGCATCTGCGGCCTCGTGGGACCCAACGGCGCCGGAAAGAGCACCCTGCTCAACCTGGCGACCCGGCTCGTCCGGCCGAGCACCGGCGAGCTGCGGATCTTCGGCATCCCGGCCGGCTCCCCCGCCGCACTGCCCCGGATCGCGTATCTCGCTCAGGACAAGCCGATGTTCAAGCGCTTCACCGTGGCCGAGTCGCTGCGGCTGGGCCAGGAGCTCAACCCGGGCTGGGACCAGGCCGCGGCCGAGCGCATCGTGCGGGGCGGGCCCGTCCCGATGAACGCCAGGATCGGCACCCTCTCGGGCGGCCAGCGCACCCGAGTGGCCTTCGCGCTCGCCTTCGGCAAACGGCCCGACCTGCTGCTCCTGGACGAGCCGATGGCCGATCTCGACCCGGTCGCCCGTGACGAGCTCAGCTCGCTGCTGATGTCCGAGGCCGTCGAGCGCGGGACCACGGTCCTGATGTCCTCGCACATCCTCGGCGACCTGGAGCACATGTGTGACCACCTCCTCGTCCTGGCCGAAGGACGGGTCCGGATGGCGGGCGAGACGGACGAGCTGGTGCCGATGCACACCCTGGTCACCGGTGTCACCACCGACCGGGGCCTGCCCCCCGCCCTGCGCACCCACACCGTGATCGAATCCCGCACCGCGGGACGGCAGTTCACGGCGATGGTCCGCACCGAGGGCCCGCTCACCGGCAACTGGCAGCTCGCCGAGCCCAGTATGGAAGAAGTGCTGCTCGCCTACCTCCGCAACCCCCAGGCGCCCGCGCTGCTGTCCCCGGCCGCCGCTCCCGGCCACCAGGAGGAGTACGCGATATGAGCACCCTCACCCGTCCCTCCGCCACCGGCGAGCCGGCCCGCACCCGGCCCAGGAGGCTGCGCGGACCGCTCTGGCTCGTGACGCGCCAGCACCGGGCGGTCCTGATCGTCTGCGCGGCGGCGACCGTGATCGGCGCGGCCCTGATCATCCACCAGCGCGGCGCCATGCTGGACGAGGCGCACGCGGCCGGCTGGCCCGCCACCGCCGTGGACGACTTCGACGGCGCCCGGCGCATGCGGATGTCGGACACGTTCAACGACTTCGCCACCTACGCGGGGTATCTCCCGCTGCTCTTCGGCGTCTTCCTCGGCGCCCCCCTGCTCGCCGCGGACCTGGAGAACGGCACGGCACGGCTGGCCACCACACAGTCGGTGCCCCGCTCGCGCTGGCTGCTGTGGAAACTCGGCTTCGCGCTGAGCCTCGTCCTGGTGACCACCGCGGTCCTCGGAGCGCTGCTGACCTGGTACTGGCACGCCGCGCGGCCGTTCGTCTCCAGCGACTGGCTGGACGGGACCATCTTCAACAACACGGGGCCGGTGCTGCTCACCTCCGCGCTGTTCACGACCTCGCTCGGCATCGTCATCGGCGCGCTGGCGCGCCGTGCGGTGACCGCGATGACGCTGACCTTCTTCGGCGCCTTCGCCTTCTCGGTGGCCTTCGACTACATCAAGCCGCACCTCGCCACACCCCGCCGGGTCGCCTTCCCCCTGGACACTGCCCAGCCGGCGGTGCTGGACGGCTCGGTCCAGGTGGACCAGTGGATCGGCACCGCGTCCGGCAAGCTCTACGGCTGGGGCACCTGTGTCCATGACGCGAGCCCGGAGCGCTGCCGCGCCCAGAAGGGCATCGTCAACAGCGTGTGGGACTACTTCGGTTACGACCAGATGGCCACCCTCCAGTGGACCGCGGCCGCTCTGCTGACCGCGGGAGCCGCGGGCCTGCTCGCACTGGCCGTGTGGCGCACCCGCAGCCAGGCGTTCTAAGGGCGTCCGGCCCGGCCGGGCGACCGGCCGGGCATAGGCTGTACGCCACCGTACGCAAGGGAGCCGCGCCCCGGATCCCGTGACGTCCGGGGCGCGAACGGCAGGGATTCCAACCGAAGGAAGGCAGGTGCGATGGTCGCGTTCCGTGTGGACCGCCGCGGCGGCCTGCCCGCCTACCTCCAGATCGTCCACCAGGTGGAGCAGGCGCTGCGCATGGGCGCCCTGGCCGAGGGCGACAAGCTGCCGACCGCGGCCCAGGTGGCCGCCACCACGAAGGTCAACCCCAACACCACCCTCAAGGCCTACCGCGAACTGGAGCGCGCCGGTCTGGTCGAGGTGCGCCAGGGTGCGGGCACGTTCATCACCCGCTCGCTCGCCACCCCGCAGACCGCCCCGGAGTCTCCGCTGCGCGCCCGGCTCGGGGAGTGGCTGCGCGAGGCGCGGGCGGCGGGCCTGACCGAGGACGACGTGACGACGCTGTTCGACGCGCTGCTCACCGAGGTCTTCCCGGCGAGCACGCCCACCCACACCCCGGCCCGCTGAGCGCCGCCCGGCCCGGCCGGGCGGCGCCCGCGTGCGGTTGCGGCTAGGCGGAGCGGCGTACGCGGGCCGCCTTGCGGGCCTCGGCGAGCTGCTGGGCCTCGGTGGTCCGCCGGCTTCCGCCGGAGCGGCCGGGGCGGCCCGGGGTGGTGCCGATGCCCCGGAACGGGGCTCCGCCGCGCTTGGGCCGCTCGGCCGCGGGCGCGTTGCCGATCGGGACGCCCGACGGCGCCTGGGCGCCCGTGATCCGGTTCAGCTCGGCCTCGCCGGAGCGGACCTGGGTGATCTGCGGCCGGATGCCCGCGTCCGCCATCAGCCGGGTCATGTCGCGGCGCTGGTTGGGCGTGACCAGGGTGACGACGCTGCCGGACTCACCCGCGCGGGCAGTGCGGCCGCCCCGGTGCAGGTAGTCCTTGTGGTCGGCGGGCGGATCGACGTTGACGACCAGGTCGAGGTCGTCGACGTGGATGCCACGGGCCGCCACGTTCGTCGCCACCAACGTGGTGACCTGTCCGTCCTTGAACTGGGCCAGGGTGCGGGTGCGCTGCGGCTGCGACTTGCCGCCGTGCAGCGCGGCGGCCCGTACACCGCTGCTCATCAGGTGCTTGGTGAACTGGTCGACGGCGTGCTTGGTGTCCAGGAACATGATCACCCGGCCCTCGCGGGCGGCGATCTCCGTGGCGGTGGCGTACTTGTCGGCGCCGTGCACGTGCAGCAGGTGGTGCTCCATCGTGGTGACCGCCGCCGCCGAGGGGTCGACGGAGTGGACCACCGGGTCGCTCAGATAGCGGCGCACCAGCAGGTCCACGTTGCGGTCCAGGGTCGCCGAGAACAGCATCCGCTGCCCCTCGGGACGGACCAGGTCGAGCAGCTCGGTGACCTGCGGCATGAAGCCCATGTCGGCCATCTGGTCGGCCTCGTCCAGCACGGTGATGTCCACCCGGTCCAGCCGGCAGTCACGGCGCTCCACGAGGTCCTTGAGGCGCCCGGGGGTGGCCACGACGACCTCGGCGCCCGAGCGCAGCGCCCCGGCCTGCCGACCGATCGACATCCCGCCGACGACGGTGGCCAGGCGCAGCCGGAGCGACCTGGCGTACGGGGTGAGCGCGTCGGTGACCTGCTGGGCGAGTTCCCGGGTGGGGACGAGGATCAGGGCCAGCGGCTGCTTGGAGTCGGCGCGCTTGCCGGCCGTACGGGCCAGGAGCGCGAGGCCGAAGGCGAGGGTCTTGCCGGAGCCGGTGCGGCCCCGGCCGAGGACGTCACGGCCCGCGAGGGAGTTCGGCAGGGTGGCGGCCTGGATGGGGAACGGCTCCGTCACGCCCTGGTCGGTGAGCGCCGCCAGCAGCGGGGCGGGCATGTCCAGGTCGGCGAACGCCTCGGCCGCGGGCAGCGCCGGGGTGACGGTGACCGGCAGGGTGAATTCACCCTGCGGGGCGGCGGGGCGCCGACTGCGGCCCGCGGAGCGGCTCTGGGCCTGGGCGCGGTAGCGGGCGCCACCGCGTTCGGCGCCGCCGGATCCGGATCCGTTGCGGGCGCCGTAGGAACGGTCATTCGTGCGAGCTGATCGGTTCATGCAGAACCTTCCTCGATATGGCACGTATCGAGGAATTCGCGGCAGATATGACTGCCGGGGAATCGCAAGAACGAGCCGGAAGAAAAGACGAGAACGAGCCCGGTTCGGCCGCGTCGTCGCGGGCCGCCGCCGGGCCTCGGAATACCTGCCGTGCGCCGGCCGGCGGGAACGGTCCCGGCGGGGCGGTGGCGCGTGCGGCGGTACCCGGTGTGCCGCGCGTCGTGGAGTGCCGTCCACGGCACGCCGGACACGCGCCGCAGGGCGGCGTGTCCTGGAGACAGCAACGAGCTGGGGCCCGTACACAAGGTGCGGGCCCCAGCTGCGTCATACCTGCGCTTCAGTGGCGTCAGGCGGGGGTGATGTTCTCCGCCTGCGGGCCCTTCTGGCCCTGCGTGACGTCGAAGTTCACCTTCTGGCCTTCCTGAAGCTCACGGAAGCCCTGGGTGGCGATGTTCGAGTAGTGGGCGAACACGTCCGGGCCGCCACCCTCCTGCTCGATGAAGCCGAAGCCCTTTTCCGAGTTGAACCACTTCACGGTGCCAGTAGCCATGTCATATCTCCTTCGGGGCATTGCCCTTGGGATCCACACTGTGTGAACCCCGGCGTCGCCGCGATGATTACCCCGTCCGGAAAGCCCCGGAAATACAAAAGTGCCCGGCGGAAGATTGCCCGCCCAGGCACTTGAAGTCTTTGGGAACCACAACTGCAACTGAGATCAACAGTAGCACGGGTCGGCCGCCGCGTACAGCAAATGCCGAACTTTTCAGCCGTACGCCGCAGAATCCCTGATCCGCCGGGGAAAGCACGCCCCACCACGCCCCCAACCCGGCCACCCGGCCCTTTGCTTATGTAAAGCATACTTTCGGGGGTACGGGGAGAGGATGCGGGGCGACTCCCGGAAGGCGCCCCGGCGCGCCCCGCGCCTGTGCCAGAGTGGTGCCGTGCTCCCCGAGGCCCCGCGGTCCCCCGTCCTCACCGCCGACTTCACCTCCCCCGCGCAGTGGGTCGCGGGCCGATCCTGGGCGTATCCGGACGGCGGCCCCGTCAACCCCGGCGACGACAAGCTCGACCATCTGGTCCCCGACGCCGAGTACAGCCGCAGCGGCACGTTCCTGGCGAGGCGCCGCGCCGACGGCGCGTGGAACACGGGGCTGCTGACCACCGAGGGCAGCGACGAGGACTTCATGGTGCGCGCGGGTGACGTCCTGGAGGCCCGGGTCCGGCTGCCCCGCGAGCAGGGGGCCTGGCCGGCGATCTGGACCTGGCGGGACGGCGGCCAGGAGGTCGACGTGTTCGAGTACCACCCCGACAACCCCGACCTCCTGGAACTGACCAACCACGTCCGGGACGCCCACCACTCCCACCGCGACCCCTCCGTCGCGCCCGGCGCGCTCCTCGATCTGCGGGTCGAGTTCGGCGCGCGCTCGGTGACGTGGTGGGTGAACGGCACACCGGTCTTCGCCGACCACAAGGGGGTGGGCCGCCGCTGGCACGCCCACCTCATCGTCAACCTCTCGGTCAGCGCGGGCCGTTTCCACCCGCGTCCCGCTCCCGAGGTCTCGGAGATGTCGTTCGAGGTGCCCGCGCTGCGGGTGTACCGGGAGCCGTCAACCACCGTATGAGAACGGCTTCGTGACACCTCGTCACCCGGTCGACGTCCGACGGCGCCTCAGGCGCGGGCGTCCGTACGGAAGGTGACGTCCTTGCCGGAGAGGGTCGCGGTGAGTCCGTCGGGTGTGGTGGTGACGGAGGTGAGCGCCAGACCGTCCGGGATGCCGTCGAGCCTCACCTCGCGCTCCAGCATCCCCGTGACGATCGTGCGCATCGCCTTGGGCAGACCGTCGTCCACCTTCACGGACCGCAGCTTGAGCGTGCGCCCGTCCGCCATCTCCACGCGGGCACTGGCCCCGACCCCACCGATGAGCGGCAGCGTGGCGGTGGCCGCCACGCGCGGCTCGGCCCCGGTGCTGTCCCGGCTGTAGCCGATGTCGATGCCGAGCGCGCCGGAGAGGTCCCGGTAGGAGACGAAGGCGGTGGCCCTGGCGGAGGCGGCGTGGGCCTCGGAGGCGTCGGAGGAGCGGCGCAGGTGGTCGAGTTCGACGTTCAGCTTGGTGATGGGGAGCCGACCGCCGTCGCGGCCCGCCGGTATGTCCGATGCCTCGATGTCGACGCGGTCGAGGGTGCCCCCGGCCAGCTGGGTCAGTACGGGGAAGCCGTGCACCCGCACCTGGGGTGCGGACGGGAGCCCCTGGGCCTCCTGGAACGCGTCGGCCGTACGGTGTTCCGTCCAGGCCGCGGCGGCACGGTCCCCGGCCACGCCCAGTCCCGCGAGCACGACCACGGCGACGGCGTACTTGCGCCATCCCCGCAGGGCCCGTCCGGCCGCGGCACGCGCCTTCAGCACGGGGCCCCCTCGCCGGGGACGGGGTGCGCGCAGATCCCGCACGCGGCGCGGAAGGCGCTCAGGAGCGGGGCGCGCAGCAGCTCGTCCGGGATGTCCTGACGCGCGGCGACGGTGCTGACCAGGCCGGTCACGGCCAGCTGCGCCCGGATCGTGCCCACCAGGTCGTCCGCGTCGGCGAAGGCGGCCAGGGTCTCCGTGCGGTGGTCGCCCAGATCCCCCATGCCCTCCACTCCGGCGAGCGCCCCGGGCAGCAGCGGCAGCCCCGAGTTGAAGAGCAGGGCGAGCCGCGAGCGGTGGCGCAGGGCCAGATCGACCAGGTCGGCCGAGGCGCGCAGGCGCCGCTCGGGCCCCTGCGGCAGGGCGCCCCAGGTGGCCCGGAGCGCGGCGAACTCGGTCAGCGGACCGATGAGCGTCGCGGCCAGCAGCCGTTCCTTGGAGGGGAAGCGGTGCAGCAGCCCGGTCTTGGAGTAGCCGACCCGGTCCGCGATCTCCTGCACCGAGGTGCCGAGGTAGCCCTGGGCGGTGAAGAGCGCGGCGGCAGCCTCGACGATCTCCGCGTCGAGTTCTGCGCGCGTCGGGCGTGGCATGCGGTCCTCCCCTGAGCCTGGTCACGTCACCGTAACAGACCATCTGGTCCCAGATGGACCAGGTGGTCCGCAGCGGTGGCGTGCGGCCGCAGAGAGGCGTCGATCAGATCAGTACGGGCCGTTCACGTTGTCGATCGAGCCGTACGTCTTCGCCGCGTAGTTGCACGCGGCGACGATGTTGGCGACGGGGTCGTAGCTGTCCGTCGACGTACCGGGCACATGGAAGGCCTGGAAGGTGGGGTCGATGACCTGGAGGAGCCCCTTGGAGGGGGTACCGGCGACGGCGTTGGAGTCCCAGTTGTTGATGGCGAAGGGGTTGCCCGACGACTCGCGCATGACATTGCGGTAGATGCCGTCGTAGGAGCCGGGGATGCCGTGCTGGGCCATGATGTCCAGCGACTGCCGGATCCAGCCGTCCAGGTTGTCGCCGTACGTCTTCGCCACGGCGGCGGTCGCCTGCTGGGGCGGCGTGCCCGTCCGCGCCGAACGGTCGGCCCGGGCCGGGGTGGCGGGGCGGTCGGCGGACGCGGCCTTCGCCTTCTTGCCCACCGCCAGCTGGAGGCCGGGGTGGATCAGCGCCGGGTTGCCACCGATGGCCTGGCGGTTGTCCTGGTAGAGCTTCTTCCAGCCGCCGCTCACGTCGAGGTCCTGGGCGATCTTGGAGAGGGTGTCCCCGGCGACGACGGAGTAGGTCGTCCCGGCCGCCTTCGCCGCGGGGGCCTTCTTCGCCACGATCGGCTGTGCGGACACCGCGCCCTTGGCGGCGACGGCGGGCGCGGCCTTCGGGAGCCCGGCGTGCGGGGCGGCCGAGGGCGCTGCCCCGGCGCTCGTCGCGCCGATCACCGGAATGATGAGCGCGGCGCCGCCCGTGCCCGCGGCGGCGATGCCCCGGGTGAGGGTGCTGGACTTGGGGCGGCGGTGCTTACCCTTTGCAGGCATGGCGAATTCCTCTCCTTCGCCTGCGAGGTGAGCTGTCGGGTTCGGGCGAGAGCTGCCCGGCCGCGCTGCACGCGGCTTCACCCCGAGCCGTTCCGTCATCCGGATCCGGCGACTACCTGGGTCCCCCGCTCCTGCCTTTTCGTGTGTGGGAGGTATCCGGACAGCGGCAGGATTCGGCGGTCCATCCGGATTTGAGCGTGACCGTAATCGAATGGGCCCGACGGAAACAAGAGCTCGAATTCATTCCGACACCGGAGAGAAAGATCCAGCAGGGCCGGGGATACGGGCTCCCTTCTTCCCGTATCCCCAACTCGCCTTCCGGGAAAGGGAATGAGGACGTCATGATCGGCCTGCCCACACGGACCCGGAGTGACTCACTTCACTTCTTCGGGCGTCTTGGGGAGGGATTCCTGGGCGCATCCACCGAGAAAGAACCGGCACCGGCCGCACCCAAAAGAAAGGCTAAGCCCCTTTATCATTCCCAATGAATAGATTGACGACATAAAAGCGAAACAGGCCGTCGGTGGTTCATATCGGACATCTGGGCAGGCCTCGGCGGACCTGGCCGGGCCCGGGCGGCCTCAGACGGGCGTCTCCAGCAGGGCCGCCTCCTCGTCGGTGAGCCGCAGCCCGCCCGCGGCCACGTTCTCCACCAGGTGGTCCGGGTTGCCCGTGCCGGGGATGGCCAGCACGTGCTCGCCCTGCCGGAGTGTCCAGGCGAGGCGGATCTGCGCGGGCGTCGCATGGTGCGCGCGGGCGACCGCGAGGACCGCCTCGCTCTCCCCGGCGCCCGTCTGCCCCGCGCCGCTCTCGCGCCCCTCGCCGGCGATGGCGAAGAACGGGACGAACGCGATGCCCTGCGCGCCGCAGAGCCGCAGCACCTCGTCGGAGCCCGTACGCCTGCTGTCCAGGCCGTACCGGTTCTGCACGCAGACCACGGGCGCGATCGCCTGGGCCTCCGCCAGGTGCTCGGGGCCGACGTTGGAGATGCCCAGGTGGCGGATGAGCCCCGCCTCGCGCAACTCGGCCAGCGCCCCGAAGTGCTCCGCGAGCGAACCGGGCCCGTTCAGGCGCAGGTTGACCACGTCGAGGTGGTCGCGGCCGAGCTGACGCAGATTCTCCTCCACCTGGCCGCGCAGTTGGTCCGGACGGGCCCAGGGCAGCCAGGCGCCGGAGGCGTCGCGTCCCGGACCGACCTTGGTGACGATGACCAGATCGTCCCGGTAGGGCGCGAGCGCCCGGTTGATGAGCTCGTTGGCGGAACGGAGCCGGGAGAAGTAAAAGGCCGCGGTGTCGATGTGGTTGACACCGAGTTCGACCGCGCGCCGCAGCACGCCGAGGGAGCGCTCGCGGTCGCTCGGCGTGCCGAGGTCGAACGCGGCGCTCCCGGTCAGGCGCATCGCGCCGAATCCCAGGCGGTTGACCGACAGGTCACCGAGTTTCCAGGCGCCCGCGGCCGCCGCGTCGATCGTCTCCGTAGTCATGATCGCAGTGTGCCATCCGCACCCATGCGATCGGAACGCCCAACTCCACGGAGTCGACGCACTCCTGGGAAAGGTACGACCGGAGAGCTTTCTTGCCGCCATCACCCTCAACGGGGCGCGTTTTGACTTCGACTACCGCGCCTTTCCCCCTTCCCTTCTCTTCCCTTCACCTTTCCGCACAAGGACGGCCGAACATTCGCGCCGCATCACGTGAATTCACGGCAACGCGGTGAGGCGGTAAGGGGACTGTTTACTCCGCGCGCCACAGCGCGGGGACGTTCGGGGGTTCCCAGCCCGGCTGGGCGGTGTGTGCCTGGAGGCAGACGTACCCGCGACCGCCATAGGCGGCGCGGTCGCCCGAGCGGTAGGCGGTGCCGACGGACCAGGTGGTTCCGGGGGGCGGGCCGGTGGGGGTGGGGGTCGGTGACGGCGACTGGGCCACGTCCAGGACGAAGTCGAACGCCGCCTCCTTCGCGCCGCCCGCGTCCCGTACGGTCATCAGCAGGCGGGCGTCGAAGATCGAGTCGGTGTTGTTGCGCGGCTCGCCGGGGAAGTACAGCTGGGTGGTGAGCACCGGCCGGCCGGGCGCCTGGGCCTTCACATGGATGTGGCGGGTGCGGCCCGGGTAGAGGCCCGGCACGATCGTGGTGAGCTTGAACGCCCCTCGCGCGTCCGTGTACTGGTGCCCACGGAAACGGAAGCCGGTGTTGTCGTAGGCCCCGTTGGTGTCGGCCTGCCAGAAGTCGAGCAGTACGCGACTCAGCGGCAGGCAGGCCCGGCCGAAGACGTATCCGGTGACGGTGAGGCGGGTGCCTGGGGTTCCCGGTTCGAGGAGCGAGGTGCGTTCCGGGGAGTTCGGTTTGAAGTACGGGCCCTCGGTCTGTGCCGGGGTGGGGTGGTCGCCGTCGTCGCACGGCGGGGTGAGCTGAGGGGCGGTGCCGCTGCCTGCGGCGCCTCGGGCCAGGGCGGGCACCCCGGCCAGGGACACGGGCACGGCCACTCCGGCCGCGAGCGCGGCCCGCAGCACGGTCTTGCGGCTGGGCCGGGGGCGCCCGCCGTTGTCCGTGGGGCGGTTCTCGTCACGCCTGGTCACGTCGCTGTCGCCGTCCATGGCTGCTCCTTGGGGGGGAGGGTTGGGGACGGCTACGACGCTAGGCGGACGATCGTGTCCGGGCGATGGACGCGATGCGGTGGTCGTGGTGATAATCCCCGCCGCCGCGCCGGAAGTCACCGGGGCTGGTGCCGGTCTCCCGGCGGAAGAAGCGGCAGAAGTAGGCGGGATCGGTGAACCCGACCCGTCCGCCGACCTGCCGTACCGTCAACTCGGTGTGGAGCAGCAGCCGTTTGGCCTCGTGGGTGCGGGCCTGGCGGATGAGCTCACCGGGAGTGCGGCCGGTGGCCTCCTTCACGGCCTCGGTCAGATACCCCACGGACACCCCGATCCGCTCCGCACACGCCCGTACGGACGACGGCAGGTCGTCGGCCCGCGCCAGCAGGGCGGTGAACCGCCCCGCGACACCGCTCGCGCGGGCGAGGTCGTGACCGACGGGGGGTGCGGGCAGTCGCGCGGCCCGTACGAGCAGGACGTGCAGCAACGCGCGCAGCACTCCGTGGAACCCCTCGGCCCCCGTCCGGTACTCCTCGTACATCTCCCCCACCAGCGAGGAAGCCCAGCCCTCCGCCTCGCGGTCCAGCTCCAGCCAGGGGCGGGGCCCGAGTCCGCGCAGCAGGGCGACGTCGTCGGGGTGGTCGAGCAGGAAGTCCTCGGTGAAGAGGATCACCCATCCCTCGGGCCCGTCCGCGCACTCCCACTGATGGACCTGTCCGGGGGCGATGACGCACAGGTGCGGTGGCCGCAGCGCGAACCGGGCGAGGTCGAGCACATGGGCGCCGGTGCCGCCGGTGATGTGCACGATCTCGTAGAAGGTGTGCCGGTGGGGGAAGTCGGCACGGGACATCGCGCCGATGGTGTCGAAGGTGCCCATGGCGAAGGGCAGCGAGTTGGGCATCGGCACTTCCAGCCGGTGCAAGGGCGGCACCCCGCCCTCTCCCCCACACCCGTCCCCACCCGCCCCCGGCAACACAGCCGCCCCACGCATCCCCACTCCCACCCGTGACCCCACACAACTACCTGGTGCAGACCACTGAACCCGAGCCTCACGATGCCACGCCCGAGGGGGATGCGGAACACCGCCGGCAACCGCCGGGGCGCCCCTGCACCCCCACCGTCCACCATAATCAAACAAAATCTTCCAACAAAGGTGTTCAGTTTCTCGCCGCTGAGGCGTAGGTTCCGTTCCGATCAGTTCGCTCGACGAAGCGGGTACGCATGCAATCTCTGGCCGCAGGGCTCCGGCTCCCCACCAACGGGCTCGACTACACGATTCTGGCGATCTACTTCGTCGTCGTTCTGGGCATCGGTTTCGCCGCCCGGGCGAGTGTGAAGACCAGCCTCGACTTCTTCCTCTCCGGGCGGTCGCTGCCCGCCTGGGTGACCGGGCTCGCCTTCGTCGCCGCCAACCTCGGGGCGACCGAGATCCTCGGGATGGCCGCCACCGGTGCCCAGTACGGTGTGGCGGTCGTCCACTGGTACTGGATCGGCGCCATCCCGGCCATGGTCTTCCTCGGCCTGGTGATGATGCCGTTCTACTACCGCTCGAAGGTCCGCTCCGTGCCGGAGTTCCTGCTCCAGCGGTTCGACGCCTCCGCGCACCTGCTCAGCTCGGCCCTCTTCGCCTTCGCCGCGATCCTGATCGCGGGCGTGAACCTCTACGCCCTGTCGATCGTCGTGGAGGCGCTGCTCGGCTGGCCGCAATGGGTGGCCATCGTGGTGGCCGGGCTCTTCGTCCTCGCGTACATCACCGTCGGCGGACTCTCCTCCGCGATCTACAACGAAGTGCTCCAGTTCTTCGTGATCCTCGCCGCGCTCATCCCGCTGGTCGTCCTCGGCCTCAAGCGCGTCGGTGGCTGGGGCGCGCTCAGCGACGACCTGGAGGCCGCGCACGGCCACAACTACCTCACCGCCTGGGGCGGCACCGGCATCGGGCAGAGCAACCCGCTCGGCGCCAACTGGCTGACGATCATCCTCGGGCTCGGCTTCGTGCTCTCCTTCGGCTACTGGACCACCAACTTCGCCGAGGTCCAGCGCGCGCTGTCGGCGAAGAACCTCAGCGCGGCCCGGCGCACCCCGCTGATCGCCGCCTTCCCGAAGATGTTCATCGTCTTCCTGGTGATGATCCCGGGGCTGGTCGCCGCCGCCCTGGTGCCGAAGATCGGCACCCCGGGCTCCGACCTGACGTACAACGACGCCATCCCGTACCTGATGCAGGAACTGCTGCCCAACGGTGTGCTCGGCATCGCCGTCACCGGTCTGCTCGCCGCCTTCATGGCGGGCATGGCGGCCAACGTGTCGTCGTTCAACACCGTCTTCACCTACGACATCTGGTCCAAGTACGTGAAGAAGGACCGGCCCGACGCGTACTACCTGCGCTTCGGGCGGCTGATCACGGCCATCGGTGTGCTGGCCTCGATCGGCACCGCCTTCATCGCGTCCAGCTTCTCCAACATCATGGGATACCTCCAGACGCTGTTCTCCTTCTTCAACGTGCCGATGTTCGTGGTCTTCGTCATCGGCATGTTCTGGAAGCGCGCGTCCATGAAGTCCGGTGTCTGGGGCCTGGTCGCCGGCACCACGGCCGCGATGGTCAACTACTTCTGGATCTACAAGCAGGGCGTCGTCTCCATCCCCACCGACCAGGGCGCCAACTTCGTCTCCGCGATCGTCGGCTTCGCCGCCGGCGCGATCACCATGGTCGTGGTGACGCTCTTCACCGCCCCCAAGCCCGAGGCCGAACTCGCCGGTCTGGTGTACGGGACGGTCTCGCCCGGTCTGGAGGAGGCGCCCGGCGAGGGCGACGGCGCCTGGTACCGCAGGCCCGCGCTGCTCGGCTGGGGAGCGGTGGTCCTCGCCGCGCTCTGCTACGTGCCCTACTCGCTCTGATCGGAGGCCAGGACCATGTCTGAACTGCAACGCGAAGTCTCCGAGCTGGAGAAGAAGTCCGCCACGGCGGCCCGCCTCTTCGACATCCGCCGGATCATCGGCGGGCTCTTCACCCTGTACGGAGTGATCGTCACCATAGCCGGGCTGACGGCCTCCGACGCCGACCTGGACAAGGCCCAGGGCGTCAACATCAACCTCTGGACCGGCCTCGGCATGCTGGCCCTGGGCCTGTTCTTCCTGGTCTGGCTCTGGCTGCGGCCGCTCGCCCCACCCGTCCCGCAGGACGGCGAGGACGGGCCGGAAACGGTCTGACCCACGGCTCGGCTCGGGCGCGCGGGGCCCTCCAGGAGGGTCCCGCGCGCCCCTCTCCTTCTCCTCCCGCTCCCCCTCCGCCTCCCGCGCCCCGTCACATTTCCCCGTTCGATTCCGTCAGGGAAGTGATCGCGAAAGCCGGCCGGGGCGGTTCCGGGGGCACACGCGGAACGAGGAAGTAGGGAAAGAACCATGACGACGAGCGCTCTCGCCGAACTGCGGTCACAGGTGCGCGGCCGTGTCCTGCTGACCGGTGACGACCACTTCGACCAGGCACGACAGCCGTGGAACCTCTCCGTTCAGCAGCCCGTGTCGGCGGTCGTCGAGGCGGCCGACGCCGACGACGTCGCGGCCGTGGTGCGGTACGCGGCGGCAGCGGGGCTCGTCGTCGCGCCCCAGCCCGGCGGCCGGGGCGCCAGCGGTGACGTGGAGGGCGTGATCCTGCTGCGCACCGGCAAGCTCGACGAGCTGCACGTCGACGCCGCCGCCCGTACCGCGCGCGTGGGCGCGGGTGTGCTGGGCGGGCAGGTCCAGGCCGTGGCGGGCCCGCACGGTCTGACCGGGCTGCCGGGCAGTTCCCCGCTGGTCAGCGTGGTCGGCTACACCCTCGGCGGCGGGCTCAGCTGGTTCGGGCGCAAGTACGGCTGGGCCGCCGACAGCGTCACCGCCTTCGAGGTGGTCACCGCCGACGGCGCCCGCACCCGGGTCACCGCCGACTCCGAGGCCGACCTCTTCTGGGCGCTGCGCGGCGGTGGCGGCGACTACGCCCTGGTCACGGCGATCGAGTACGACCTGCACCCCGCGCCCGCCCTCTTCGGCGGCCGGGTGGTCTGGCACGCCGGCCAGGCGCCCCGCGTCCTGGACGCCTTCCGCAGGATCACCGCGGACGCGCCGGACGAGCTGACCGCGTGGATCAACCTCCTCCAGATCCCGAACGGCCCCTCGCTGGTCACCATCGACAGCACCTTCCTGGGCGAGGAGGCCGAGGGCCGGGCGCTGCTCCGCGCGCTCGACGAGATCGAGGGCGCCAACACCGACACCCGGGGCATGCTGCCGGTGGCCCAGCTGGGCGAGATCACCGGCGAGCCGACCGAGCCGGGTCCCAGCGCGACCCGCGCCGAGCTCCTGACCGACCTGGACGACAAGGTGGCGGCGGCTCTCCTCGCGGAGCCGATCGACCCGCTCTTCGGTGTGCACATCCGCCACCTGGGCGGCGCCTTCGCCACGCCGACGGAGAACCCGCAGGGCCCGCTGACCGAGCCGTACACGCTGTCCATGTTCGGTGTGCCGTTCTCGCCGGAGCGCGGGGCCGAGATCGCCGCCCGCCAGGAGGCGCTGGTGCAGTCGGTCGCCCCGTACATCAGCGGACGCAAGCCGTACACCTACCTCTCCCCCGGCGACACCGCCGCGACGGCCTTCAGGCCCGAGGCGCTGGCCCGGCTCCAGCAGGTCAAGCGCGACCGCGACCCGCGCGGCGTCTTCCGCAGCAACTTCCCGGTCCTGGGCTGACCCCCGCGAGCGAGCACGGGCGGCGCCCCACGGTCGTGGCCGTGGGGCGCCGCTGTGCGGCCGGGGACGGTCAGGACAGCTTGCCGTCGTAGTCCGGGAGCTTGAAGGTGCGCTCGGCGTGGCCGCCCACCAGGTCGGTGGCGTTGTTGCCGATGTTGGCGATGATCGTGTAGCCGCGCGCCTCGATCTCGGCCCGCTTCTGTGTCTTGTACGTGCTGACCTCGTGGAAGAGGTCCGGCAGATCACGGACGTACAGACCGGTGACCGGGTAGCCCACCGCCTTGAGGTTGTACGAGGTGAGGGACTCGATGATGCCGGGGCGGGCCGTGACGAAGAAGACGGCAGCGCCCTGGGACCCCGCCTCGCGCACCAGGCCGCGGACGGAGTCGATGGCCGGGGTCGGGAACGTCCAGAAGTGGTGGAAGTCCGTCTCCAGCGAGGTGTTGTCGATGTCCAGGACGATCGCCGGCTTCTCACCCGCGGGCGAGGCGGCCATGCGCTCCTTGAGGTAGGGGCGGGCGGTGTCCACGACGCTCTGGACATCGCGCAGCCAGGCAGCGTGGTCGACGCCTCTGAGCGCGGCGGTCCCACCGGATGCGGAGGTGCGGGCCACGGCGGAGTACGGGGCGGCGGCCGGCGGGGAGGCCGCCTGGGAGGCGGTCGGCGCGGCGAGGAGTGCGGTCGCGGCGGCGGCCACGGTGACGGCCGTGCGCGTGGTCCAGGCAGTGCGGGGCATGGGGGGTCGGTGCTCCTCTGTCGCGAGGGTGGGAGTCCGGTGCAGGGGTTCTGACAGGTGCAGGGACTGGCCCGGCCAGCGGTTGGCATGTTCACGACCAACAATGATCAGCCCCTGGCTCAATGTCTACCGGTCGGTAGGAAACTTCTCGTTGCCGGGGGATGAATCCACGGGAGGGGCACCGGCCGCCACACAGGACCGCCGCATGCGGAAGCCCAGCGGCCGGATCCAGCCCCGTTCCGTGCGTCGGGAATTTAATTTCCTACGTCAACTGTTGGTATATACATCGAGCCGGACGCGGCTCGTCCCGACGCCCGACAGGGCGGACCGACGGGTCCGCCACCCCCAGCAGCGAGGCACCATGAACCCCACCCCGGAGCAGCCCGCCGACACCGTGGCCCGGCTGCGCGCCACCTTCCGCACCGGTCGCACCAAGCCCGTCGAGTGGCGCACCACGCAGCTGCGACGGCTGCGCGAGATGCTCACCGAGCGCGGCGCGGAGCTGGTCGAGTCGCTCCACGCCGACCTCGGCAAGAGCCCGGCCGAGGCCCAGCGCACCGAGATCGGCTTCGTCGTCCGGGAGATCGACCACACCCTGGAACACCTCGCGGGGTGGCTGCGTCCCGAGCCCGCTCCCGTCCCCGAGCACCTGGGCGGGGCGACGGCCTGGACGCAGTACGACCCGCTGGGCGTCGTCCTGGTCATCGCGCCCTGGAACTATCCGGCGCAGCTGCTGCTCACCCCGGTGATCGGCGCCCTGGCCGCCGGGAACGCGGTCGTGGCCAAGCCCAGCGAGCTGGCTCCGGCCACCTCCGCCGTACTGGCCCGCCTGCTGCCCGAGTATCTCGACCGGGATGCGGTGGCCGTGGTGGAAGGTGGCATTCCGGAGACGACGGCGCTGCTGGCCGAGCGGTTCGACCACATCTTCTACACCGGCAACGGCACCGTCGGCCGTATCGTCATGGCCGCGGCCGTCCAGCACCTCACGCCCGTCACCCTGGAGCTGGGCGGCAAGTCCCCGGCCTTCGTCGACCGGGACGCCGACATCGCCACCGTCGCGGGGCGGCTGGCCGCGGGCAAGTTCCTCAACGCGGGCCAGACCTGTGTCGCGCCCGACTACGTCCTCACCGACCCCGAGACCGCCCGCGCCCTCGAACCGGCGCTGGCCCGGGCGATCGAGGCGCTGTACGGGGAGGACCCGCAGGACTCCGCCGAGTACGGCCGGATCGTCAACGAGCGCCACTTCGACCGCCTGAGCGGCCTGCTCGGCTCGGGCCGTCTCGTCACCGGCGGCCGGGGCGACCGCGCCACCAAGTACCTCGCGCCGACCGTCCTCGCCGATGTCGACCCCGCGTCGCCGGTGATGCGGGAGGAGATCTTCGGGCCGATCCTGCCGATCGTGGTGGTGCCCGGCCTGGACGAGGCGATCGACTTCATCAACGACCGCGACAAGCCGCTGGCGCTGTATGCCTTCACCGAGTCCGACACCACCCGGGAGCGCCTGGCCGCCGAGACCTCCTCGGGCGGCCTCGGCCTCGGGCTGCCGCTGGCCCATCTCACCGTCTCCGACCTGCCGTTCGGCGGTGTCGGCGAGAGCGGCATGGGCAACTACCACGGCCGCTACTCCATCGAGACGTTCAGCCACCGCAAGGCGGTGCTGGCCGCCGGGTGACCGGGGGCGGGTGGGGGCCGGAACGGATCTCCGTTCCGGCCCCTTCGCCGTCCGCGCCGACTACGCCGTCCAGGCCGTCTGCGCGCGTGGTTCACGCGGGGCCGTAGAGCGCGGTGAGTTCGGCCGCGAGCCCCGCCAGGCGTTCCCGGGCCTCGGGAGGCTCCAGGATCTCCACGCGCGCCCCGAGCCCGGCCAGTTGCGCGGCGACGACCTCCGGGGACGGGCCGTCGATCTCCATCTCCAGCCACCCGTCGTCCCGCCGCCCGCCCAGGCGCAGCCGGCCGCCGAACAGCATCCCGAGGACCCGCTCGGCAGCGGGCTCGGCCCGTCCCCGGACGGTCGCCCCGCGCATCCGCTCCTCCATGGGCGCGGCCAGCTCCCGCCAGACCGTGGCCAGGTCGAATCCTTCCGGGCGGACGACGCGATCCCCGGTCACCTCGACGGAGGTGACCCGGTCGAGCCGGAAGATCCGCAGCCCCGCGGGGCCGGGGCCGGATCCGGTGCCCGCCGCGCCAGAGCCCGGCTCCTCCCTCTCCGTACCGGCCACGAGGTAGGGCACTCCCGCCTTGGTGACGATGCCCAGCGGGTGAACCGTGCGGATACCGGCCGGGCCGCCGGGGCGGGTGTATCCGAGCCGGATCCGCAGACCGTCCACCACCGCCCCCTGGAGGGTGTCCAGCAGGAGCGTGCCCGCCGTGACGGGCAGGCGCGACCAGTCCGTGCCGTCCGTCGCGGCCGCCCCGGCCGCCGCCTCGGCGTCGGACCGGAGCGTCGCGGGCAGTGCCCGGATCAACTTCCGCAGCGCGGTCCGCAGTTCGGGTGAGACCGCGGATGGACCCGCGACCAGGAACATCGCGCGGATCTCGGCGGCGGTCAGACCGGAGAGATCCGTGCGGGCGCCGCCGACGAGCGACCAGCCGCCCCCTCGGCCGTGCTGCGAGTACACCGGGATGCCCGCGCTCGCCAGCGCCTCCAGATCGCGGCGCGCGGTGCGTTCGGACACCCCCAGCTCCGCCGCGACCTCGCGCGCCGTCACCCGCCCCCGTGTCTGCAGGAACAACAGGGTCGCCACCAGTCGATCGGCTCTCATGCCGGTCATTCTCTTTCGGAAAGTGGCCAGGAGATGGCCAGTTCTGTTCCGAGGATGAGGACAGACCGAGCGCGGACGGATCAGCGGGACGATCGCGGGCCGCACCGCCGCGCCATCGCCTCACAACCACCAGGGAGAGAACATGATTGTGGTGACCGGAGCCACCGGGAACGTCGGACGACACCTCGTACGGCACCTCGCCTCGGCGGGCGAGCGGGTGACCGCCCTCTCCCGCCGGGCCCCCACGGGCGACCAGCCCGCCAACGTGCGTTTCCAGCAGGCCGATCCGGCCCGGCCCGAGAGCCTCGAGCGCCCGCTCGACGGGGCCGAGGCGCTGTACCTCCTCGTCCCCGGGAGCGGTGACGGCCTCGACCCGTACGCCATCCTGGACACGGCGCGAGCCGCCGGGGTCCGGCGGCTCGTCCTCCAGTCCTCGCAGGCCACCGCGACCCGCCCGGACTCCCCGGCGCACGGCCGGCTGCGCGCCTTCGAGGACGCCGTACGGGGGTCGGGCCTGGAGTGGACGGTCCTGCGGCCCAGCGGATTCGCCTCCAACGCCTTTCTGTGGGCGCCCTCGATCCGCTCCGAGCGGACGGTCACGGCACCCTTCGGTGACGTCGCCCTGCCGGTCGTCGATCCGGCCGACATCGCCGCGGTCGCCGCCCTGGCCCTGTGTGCGAGGAGCCACGCGGGCCGGACGTACGAGCTCACCGGGCCGGCCCCGGTCTCACCCCGTGAGCAGGCGCGGACGATCGGCGACGCGCTGGGAGCGCCGGTGCGGTTCGTCGAGCAGAGCCGGGCCGAGGCGAGGGAGACGCTGCTGCGATTCATGCCGGAGCCGGTTGTCGAGGGCACGCTCGGCATCCTCGGCGAGCCCACGCCCGGGGAGCGGCGCGTCAGCCGGGACGGGGAACGGCTCCTGGGCCGGGCCCCGCGTTCGTTCGCCGACTGGGCGGCGGAGAACGCCCCGGCCTTCAGCTGACGGCGTCCGGGGCGGGCGCGGGCGCGGCACCGTCCCGGGGCGCGGGGATGGCCGCGTCGTCCCCGTCGCGGGGGCCGGGCGCGACATCGTGGCCGGGGCCGGACGCGGCCTGGTCGCGGACGGCACCGGGCCGGGTCCGGCCCGGCGCTTCGGTGGCCGCGGCGGTGCGCACCGCCCACCGCTGCTCGACCCTGGCGAACCGCCAGTACGCCAGCGCCGCCGCCCACACCGCGACGAAGAGGCCGACGATGATGAACCCGACGTTGTCCAGGTCGAGGCCCGCGACCCACCCGGTGACGGCGTCCCGCAGATCCAGCTTCTCGTGCAGCACGCCCACCAACTCGATCGTGCCGATCAGGAAGGCCACCGCGATGGAAAGACCGGTGATGGTGAGGTTGTAGAACACCTTGCGCACCGGGTTGGAGAACGCCCACTGGTAGGCGAAGTTCATGAAGGTTCCGTCGATGGTGTCGAACAGGCTCATCCCCGCCGCGAAGAGCAGCGGCAGACACAGCACCGCGTACCAGGGCAGCCCGGCGGCGGCGCCCGAGCCCGCCATCACCATCAGGGTGACCTCGGTGGCGGTGTCGAAGCCGAGGCCGAAGAGGAAGCCCAGCGGGTACATCTGGCCGGGCCGGGTGATCGACTTGGTGAAGCGCCCCAGGAGGCGGTTCATGAACCCCCGGGAGTCCAGGTGCTGTTCCAGCTCCGCCTCGTCGTACGTCCCGGCGCGCATGGCCCGGAACACCCGCAGGATGCCGACGAGGGCCAGCAGGTTGAGTGCGGCGATGAGGTAGAGGAACGATCCGGAGACGGTCGTTCCGACCAGGCCGAGGGTCTGGTGGGTGGGTGAATCGTCGTTCATCAGGGTGCCCGCGAGCTGGGCGCCTCCGGCGACCAGCGCCGCCATGACGACCACGACGCTGGAGTGCCCGAGGGCGAACCAGAAGCCGACCGAAACCGGGCGCTTGCCGTCGGCCATCAGCTTGCGGGTGGTGTTGTCGATCGCGGCGATGTGGTCGGCGTCGAAGGCGTGCCGCATCCCCAGGGTGTACGCGGTGACGCCGAGTCCGAGGCCGAACGTCTTCGAGCCGACCTCGTAGTGCTCGGGCACCACGAGCAGGAAGAGGATGCCGAACGCGACGACGTGCAGGGCGGCGATCACCGCCAGCAGCCATGCGGTACGTACGGTGTCCTCACGTCGCCAGTGGAATGTGGCGGCAGGGGTGGGCAGGGTCATTCGTTCACGCTCCAGCACCTCGTGGATCATTACGCGAGATGCCGTGGCCGGTCTCCTGGCTTCCGGGTGTCGCACCGTCCCCGCCTTCCCAGCGACCTCACGGCCACCAGTGGCACAACGGGACGGGCTACCCGAAGCCGTTCATGGCCTGAACGACATGGGGCCCGATCACAGTGGCGAGGGCCGCTCCGGTCTTGCACCGGTCTTCCCGAACACCACGGCTCGCCAACCGTAGGTGCGACCCGCCCCACCTGCAAGTCTGGCTGCGGGCGCGGGTATTGCAGATCACATTCCGGGCAGGACGTCGGGGCACCCGGCCGGGTTGCGAGCGGCACCCGTGGTGTCGGCCGCGGCCCCCGGCCGGGGGCCGTCGGCGCTCCACCCGCCTCTCAGACGCAGGAGTGGTCGAGCAGACCGGCCCAGGTGCGGGGGCCGACCAGGCCGTCCACATCATGGCCGCGGTAGCCGCAGACGTACTGGAAGGACTTGACCGACTTGGTGGTCCCGCTGCCGAAGATGCCGTCGACGCGGGTGCGGAAACCCTGGTCGGTGAGCCGCTGTTGCAGGAACCTCACACAGGTTCCGGTGTCGCCCTGCGAAAGGAACGGCCTGCTCTGCGCGCAGCCGGCGGCGCTCGACGCGGCCGGGGCGGCCGCCTCGGCGGGGGCGAGCATGCCCGCCCCGCCCAGCACTCCCGCGCTGACCAGCGCGACGACAAGGATCCGTACCTGTTTCATGGGGCCTCCCGTTGGCAGGGCGACGACGTGTGGCGTGCACACGTGTCGCCGGGCTGCGACGGCGGACCGGTGCGCCGCCGCCGGAAGGGCCACGCTAGGGAGAGGGGTGGCCGCGAGGCGTCGCACAGGGGGTGGAGATATCTCCTGCAACCAGAGCGGTAGGCGGCCCGGCCCTCCACCCGGTGCGGCAGCCGAGCCGCGCCTGCCGGTCGGAAGGTCGCACGGTCCGGCCCCGTGCTTCTCCCTCCGCCTCAGGACGCCGGTGTGGGCCCCTCGATCTGTTCGCTGATCCACTGCATGCTGCTCGCGTCCATCCCCTTCACATACGTCACCGCGTTGTGCCGTCCGCCCCGGATGACTTCGAGGTGGGTATGGATGGGGCCCTTGTTTCCGTAGGTGGCGATGTACTTGTTCACCTTGGGGATGACGGACGACTCCTTCGTGCCGTACTGGAAGGCGAGGTACACGTCCGGTCCCCTGGCCGCGATCAGCCGCTTGGAGAGCACCTCGGGGTTGTTCTCCGCCTTCTCCTTGGGGTGGCCGTTCCACAACGGGGAGTCCGGGACGATGTCGGGGCCGGAGGCGATGACGGCCTTGAACTTGTCGGGGTGCTTGAGGACGGCCTTGAGGCCGGCGAAGCCGCCGGAGGAGGAGCCCATGAAGGCCCAGCCGTCGCGCGACTTGATCGTGCGGAAGTTCTGCCGCATGAGGTCGGGCACGTCCTCGGTCAGCCAGGTGCCCATCCTGGGCTGGCCGGGGATGTCACTGCCGTCCCAGTAGAGACCGCCGTCGTCCGGCTTGGGGTTCAGCACCGGCATGGCCAGCAGGAACGGTTTGCCCTTGCCCTCGTCGGCCCACTTGGAGATGGACGACTCCAGCTTGAGGTTGTTGTCCATCCAGTAGTTGTTGGGGAAACCGGGCCCGCCGGGGAGGGCGATCAGGACGGGGAAACCGCTCTTCTCGTACTTGGGGTCGTCGTACTGCTTCGGCGCCCAGACCCACACCTTGCCCGTGAAGCCCGACTTCTTGCCGGTGATCTTCACGACGCCGACGTGCGTGCCGTCACCGAGCGTGCTGGAGATCTTGAAGTCGGCGGCGGGCCCGGTCGGCATCAGGGTCTTGGAGTCCACGGGCTTCTGCGGCGCGGCGCCGGGTTTGCTGTCGATCTTGCCGTACGAGATGGGATCGCCCTTGTCGGTGAAGGGGGGTATCTCGAAGTAGCTCATGACCGGCCACGCGATCGCCCCCACCAACCCCACGCAGACCACCACGAGAAGCCATCGCCGGGCCTTGGAGGCGCGGCGGTGGCCCCGGGACTCGTACGTCTCGGCCCCGTCCCTGGTCCTGGTGGTCGCGTGCGACATCGATGACTCCGGCTTGCTGCGGCCCCTCGGGGCACGACGGTCGTGTTCCGCCTCCGGGGATGGACAAAACAGATGCAAGGGTTCCAAATTTGCCAAACTGTGATCAACGTTTGACGGGGAGCGGACCGACACGGACAGTAACGGAACACCGGATCGCCACGCCCGACGCGCCCAGGCGGAGCAGATCCGCGAGCGGCTGGGCTGACCACTGGGGTTGGCGGCGCGGGGCGGGAAACGGCCCCGGAATACGGAACCCGCACTGACGACTCGTCAGGTCACCGGAGCAACAGATCCGCGACCGGGGTCGGCACCCTCCGTGGGGGTCCGCCGTCCGGGTCCGGATCCCGGACGGCGCCCACGGACGGGTTGCCGCCCCGGACCAAATCCTCGCGGGCCCAGGAACCCCAGTCAATCCTCTGGTTTTCTTTCGAACGCCCAAGGAATACCTTGGGGTTTTATGACTCTCGATGATCTCCGCGTCTTCGTCGCCGCCTGCGAGACCGGCAATCTGAGCGCTGTGGCGCGCGATCTGTCCCGTACGCAGTCGGCGGTGAGCCAGCACGTCAAGCGGCTGGAGGCCGAGCTCGGCCTGCCCCTCCTGGAGCGGCGCCCCCGCGGGGTCGCCCCCACCCAGGCGGGGCGGATCCTCCAGCAGGCCGCCGCGCAGGGCATCGGCCACATAGAGCTGGCTCTGCGTCAGCTCCGCCAGCTCGGAGAAGGCGTCGGCGGCACCGTGCGGATCGCCACCGGGGCCACCACCGTCCGCCACTTCATGTCCGACGCGGTGGTGCGCTTCCGGGGCGCGCACCCCCACGTCGGCCTGGAGTTCCGTACCGAGAACTCCAGCCGCGCCTGCGTCGACGCGCTCGCGGCGGGGGACTCCGATCTCGCCTGGATCACCATCGGCCCGCCCGTACGGGGCATCGAGCAGCGGCCGGTCATCGAGCTGCCCTGGGTCCTCGCCGTCCACGCGGACGACCCGCTCGCGGACAGGAGCAGTGTCGAACCGGCCGACCTGGCCGCGATCCGCCACATCCAGCTGCCCGCCGACTCCCGGTCCCGGCACCACCTCGACCGGCAACTGACCGGTCTGGACGTCAGCCTGGCCTCGACCACCAGCGTGGCGGACTGGGACACCGCGATCCTGCTGGCCGAGCTGGGGCTCGGCCACGCCGTGGTGCCGGCGCTGCCCGGGTGGACCGCCTCGGCCCCGGGCGCCGTGCGTTTCGTACCGCTGCCGGCGCTCCCGCCGCTGGCCGCGGGCTGGGCGGTGCGCCAGTGGGACGCGCTGGGGCCGCTCGCCCAGGAGTTCGCTGGCACCGTCGTGGACACGCTCACGGGCACGGGGTGACGGGGGGCACCGAACGGGTGCGAAAACTTTCTCCGGTTCGTCGGCAACCCCGGCCCGCGCCGCACGTCGTCAGGGGTGAAGGGCGTCGTCCGACGCCCTTCGGCCGACCTGGAGACGTACTACGTGAACACCACGAAGCACCAAAGCCGCACCTACGCGCGCGGGGCCGCCACCGCCGGACTGCTGGCCGCGCTCGCGCTGCCCGCTCTGGCCGGTACGGCCCACGCCGACGGCGGCACGCAGCCGCGCCACCTGGCCGGCAGCGGCCCCGCCCCGGCGTCCGCCGAACCGACCCTGGCGCCGTCCACCGCGCCCCAGCGCCCCGCACCCGCCAAGCCTTCCGTTTCCCCCGGCGGGCAGCCCTCCGCCGCGCCCAGCACGCCCCCCGGCACACCGGAGCCCGCGGCGCCCCCGACGAAGGCCCCGGAGGAGGCTCGGCCCAGTGCCGAGCCCTCCACCGCACCCTCCTCGTCGACGCCCCAGGACGAGCTGGCCCATACTGGCTCGTCCAAGACCAACACGGTCCTGGGTGCCGGAGCGGGCGCGCTGATCGCCGCGGGCGCCGGGACCGTCTACGCCGTCCGGCGGCGGCAGAACCACTGAGGCGCAGGACGGCCCCGCCGTGCGGGGCCGCGCCGTTCCACCCGAGGAAGTGATGGAGTACACCGCCGTCCGGTATCCGGCGCCGCCGGGGCGTCTGGGCCCGCGCGCCTTTCTGCACTGGCTGCTGCGCCGGGACCGGCTGGCCACCGGCCCGGAGCGCCCCGCCGTCCTCGGCGGGTACGGCCCGCTCGGCGGGTACGGCCCGCCCGCCCCGCGGCCGACCGTCAGCGAGCTCTACCACGCGCACCGGCTGCGCATGGTGCACCTCGCGGTGATGCTCGTGGACGACCGGGCCACGGCCGAGGACGTGGTGCAGGACGCGTTCACCGCGCTGTACCGGCGCCACGGCGAGGAGATCGCCGAGGTCGACAACGCGCTCGCCTATCTCCGTACCGCCGTGGTCAACGCGGCCCGATCGGTGCTGCGCAGGCGGCGCACGGCGCGCGCGTACACCCCTCCGCACGAGGCCGACGCGCCCTCCGCCGAGGAGCGGGTCGTCCTCGACGAGGAGCACCGCGAAGTACTGGCCGCGCTGGGGCGGTTGAGCGCGCGGCGCCGTGAGGTGCTGGTGCTGCGGTACTGGGGCGAACTGACCGAGGCCGAGATCGCGCAGACGCTGCGGATCAGCCGCGGCTCGGTGAAGTCGCTGGCGAGCCGGGGCCTGGACGCCCTGGAGAAGATCTTGAAGGAGCGGTCGTGAGAGGAGTGGGGATGAGCGGCGGGGAGAGTCCCGAACGCCCCGTCGAGGCACGGCTGCGGCGCGCGCTCGCGGCCCGCGCGCAGACCGTGACGGTCCGCGATCTGCGTCCGGCCGATCCGCCGGGCCCGCATCTGCGCCGGACCCCGCTGCCCACGTGGTGGCCGCGCACGCCGGGTCTGCGCCGCCTCGCCCTGCCGCTGGCCGCGCTCGCCACCGCGGCGGCCGTGGCGTTCGGGTACCTGGCCGTGGAGCCGGGTGGAGCACCGGACCACCAACTGCCCGCGGCCACTCCGGGCCCGGTCTCCCCGCCGCCCTCGCCCCGGCCCTCCCGGGCGGAGTCCCCCCGGCCGGAGCCCTCCACGGCGCCGACGAAGGAGCGGCGGTCGGCCCGGCCCTCGGCCCCGGCCCCGGGCGGCACCGCCCCCCGGCCGAACACCGGCGCGTCCCCCCGGACGCCGCCGCAGAAACCGACCGGCCGCCCCTCGCTCCAGCCCTCCCGCGCGCCGTCGTCGCCAACGGCCCGCTGAAGCCACCCGGGCCGACCCGGCGGCCCACCGGCACTTCCGCACACGCACACCCACACGCACACCCACACGCACACGCACACGCAAGGGCCGTACGCCACCGGCACTGGCGACTCACTGAAACCACCCGCGCCCACCTGACGGCTCCTTGAGCGCCGCGCCCCGCTCCCTCGCGGCGCTCCTCGGCCGCACCCGGGGCACCGTGCTGTGCGCGATCGCCGAACACCCGGGCCTGACCACCAGTCAGCTCGCGGCCCGGGCAGGCATCTCCCCGGCGAGCGCGAGCGAACACGCCACGGTGCTGCGGTCGGCGGGCCTGGTCGGCACGGCACGGGACCGCAACGCGGTACTGCACACCCCCACCGTCGCCGCGCTCGCCCTCCTCGACGCGTCCACCGCCGACACCGCCGGGCCGCGGCCCGCCACCCTGCGCGTCCGACCGGTCCCTGTGGCCCAGGTCACATAAGCGGAAAGTGTTATGGCCCCGCCCCCTCCCGCTCTCCCATGTGCCGGACACCCCGGCAGCACCGAAAAGAGAGCGGAGCCCCATGCAGCACCACGACGACCACCCCCACGGCCGACCCACGAACGACGGGCGGGCCGTGCGCCGACGTGCGCACCGGCAGCGGTCCCGACGAGTCGTCGGCACCGCCGTGGCGGGGACCGTGGCGGTCGCCGCCGTCGCCGGAGCGCTGCTGTGGCCGAACTCCGAGGACCCCGCCGAGACCGTACGCACCCAGGCGGCCCCGCCCGCCGGGCACGCGCTCGACACCGGGGCGGCCACGGACGCCTCCGCCCCATCGGCCTCCCCCTCGCCGATACGCTCCACCGCCCCCGCGAAGTCCCCCTCTCCCAGGCCGAAGCCGAGCCGCACCGCCGCCGCCTCCGGCTCCCCGCGCCCCGGCACCGGCGCCGGAACCGGCACGGGCGCCGGTTCGGGTACCACGACGACCCAGGGCCGGGCGGACGCCGGTCACACCCCGCGCAGGAGCACACCTCCGCGCAAGGACACCGCGCCCACCGGCGCCGCCGCCTCGTACGTCCAGCAGGTGGTAGACCTCGCCAACGCCGAGCGTGCCAGGGCGGGTTGCTCGCCCCTCAGGGCGGACCGCCACCTGAACACCTCCGCCCAGGCGCACGCCGACGACATGGCTGCCCGCGACTACTACGAGCACAACAGCCCGGAGGGGCGCAACGCGGGCGACCGTATGAGCGCCGCCGGATACGACTGGCACAAGTGGGGCGAGAACATCCACCGGGGGCCCAAGAGCGCCGCCGACGCGATGCGCGACTGGATGAAGAGCCCCGGTCACCGCGCCAACATCCTGGACTGCGGGTTCAAGGACATCGGCGTGGGGGTGAACCTCAGCGGCAACGGCCCGTGGTGGGTGCAGAACTTCGGCAGCTGACCCGCGCCCGGCAACGGTGGGGCGCGGGACGGCAAACCGCCTCGGGACGGCGGACCGCCTCAGGGCGGCAAACCGCCTCGGGACGGCGGACCGCCTCAGGGCGGCAAACCGCCTCGGGACGGCGGACCGCCCAAGGACGGCAAACCGTCCCAGGACGGGGAACCGCCCCGGGACGGGAAACCGCCTCAGGACGACGGCCCCGCGAAGTCCTGCACCCACACCGTGCCGCCGGGCCCCGGCACGGCGGCCACGCCGGTGTCGCGGTAGCCGCAGTCGAGCATGTTCCGCTGGTGGATCGCGCCGTCCGTCCAGTCCTCGACGATCGCGGACGGGTCCGCCGTCCCCCGGTCCAGGTTCTCCGCCCAGGCCCCGACCGGATACCCGGCGCTCCGCATCCGGGCGTCGGCGTGCTGCCCCTCGGGGCCGACGTGGTCGTAGTAGTGGCGCGCCACCATGTCCCGGGCGTGCCGCTGAGCCGCCGCGGTCAGCCGCGGATCCATCCGCAGCGGGGCGCAGCCGGCCGCGCTCCGGCGGCTGTTGACCAGGCGCAGCAACTTCAGCTCGGGAGGCGCGGTGACCGGTGTGGGCCGGGCGGTCTTCGGAGTGGCCCTGGGTGGCGGGCTCGTCCTGGAGGGCTGCGGTACGGGTGGGGCGGAGGGGGACGGCGCAACGGTACTGGCGGTGGTCCGCGGCGCGGTGGGCGGCGCGGGAGTGGCCCGCGGACGCGGGTCGGGCCACAGCAGGGCGGTGCCGAGGGCGAGGACGGCCGCGAGCGCGAGGGCAAGCGCGCCCTTGACGATGTACGCGGGTGCCTTCGCCGGGGCGGCGGGCCCGGTCCCGGGGGCGCCCGGAACCGGTGAGGTGGACGCGACCGGCGCCATACCGGCACCCGGGACGAACCGCGCGGCCCCATACAGCGGCGCCAGCAGGGCGAGACCCGCGAGCAACCCCTCGGCGGGCACCAGACCCGCGCCGCGCCCGGAACAGATCCGGCAGTCACGGGTGTGTCGGGCGATCCGCTTGCGCCACACCGGGGCGGGGCGGCCGTCCCAGACGGCGACGGTCCGGGCCAGCTCGTCGCAGAGCGGCCGGGCCGCGAGCGCGCGCACCACGACCCGGCCCACCTCCAGCTGGGCCTTCATGCGCTGGACCCGGACGGCGGCGTGCTGCGGGGTGAGGGCCATCGCCTCGGCGAGTTCGGCGCGGGTCAGCTCGCCCGCCGCCTCCTGCCACCACAGGGCGAGGAGTTCGCGGTCGCTCTCGTCGAGCCAGCGGGTCGCCTCGGCCACCTCGCGGCGCTGCCCGGACAGACCGAGGCGCAGAATGGTGAGGTCGACGAAGTCCGGTTCCGGGGCGGCCGCCGCGGCCAGTTGCTCGGGTCCGGCCGGTGTCGTGTACTGCTGGGCGCGCCAGCGGTGACGTATCTGGTTCATCGCGATGGCGATCAGCCAGGACCGGAAGCGGGACGGCTCGCGCAGCCCGTCGAGGCCTTCCAGGGCATGGAACATGGTCTCCTGCACCACGTCGTCCACGTCGGCGTGGCCGTCCATGGCGCGGCCGACCACGTTGTAGACCAGTGGGAGGTAGTCGGCGACCAGCCGCTCGCGCGCCCGGGCGTCACCGGTCCGCGCGGCGCCCACCAGCTCCGGCATGGACGTGCTGTCCCTGTGCATCTGCTCCCTCACCCGCTGGCGTCGTCCTGGCGCTCCCGTCGTTCGGAGACCCCTGGCGGACCCGGGGATAACAGGAACCGGGCCCTCATTTTGTATGACGCCCCGCCCCGCCGGAATGCCCGCCTCCCTTTGCTTCGGTGTGCGGGATCTCCCGCGTTGTGCTATTGCCGCCGAAGGGAGACGCTGGTGGTGTACGCGGCCGGGGGTCACCGGTGCGCCGCAAGTGAGCACCCACCCGGTCGGGAAGGGGTGAGTTTCGTGCGCATGCTGTTGACCGCCCAAATGGACACCGAGAAGGCGAACGAGGCCATCAGGAACGGCACGATGGCGAAGACGATGGAAGCCGCCCTGGAGGCGATCCACCCCGAGGCCGCCTACTTCACGTCGCGCAACGGGTGCCGTACCGCCTTCCTCGTGTTCGACCTGGAGGACTCGTCGCAGATCCCGAAGACCGCTGAACCGTTCTTCCTCGAGATGGGCGCGAAGGTCGACTTCACGCCGGTCATGAACCAGGACGATCTACGCAAGGGTTTGCAGGCACTGAGCCGCTGAACGAGTGCGGCGGGCCTCCGCTCCCGGAGGGGAAAAGCACTCAGGAGGCGGGACCCGCCGGTGGGGCGCCCCTGACCGCATCGCGGTACAGGGCCCGGGTGGCGGCGCCGAAGTAGGCGCTGTAGGAGATCCGAGGGGTGTTGCCGCCAGTGTGGTAGCCGCCGATGACCCCGATGACGCCCCAGCCGTCCCATTCCGGCACCAGCATCGGCCCGCCACTGGTCCCGCCCACGAAGGCGTCGCAGGCGATGCGCGTGAACCTACCGGGATCGGCGGGGTCGTCACTGACCCACTTGGTGGTGCGGCTCCAGCACTCCAGCGGTTTCCGCGCGTTGCCGGGATAGCCGATCATACGGACCGGGAGGTGGTGGTAGCCGGTGCCGGTGAGCAGGCGGACTCCGCCCACCGCGTCCTGGAGGCGGGTGCCGTCCCGGTTGGGTTCGGTGCGCGCGAACCCGAAGTCGTAGGCGGCTCCGGCGTGCTCGCCCAGGTCGTAGTACGGCTGTGGAACGTAGACGCCGTCGCTCACCACGGGGAACACACCGAACGGCTTGAGTCCGTCGTGGTATTGCGGCACGAACGCGAGGCGGCGCCGGGGGGCGGGGCCCGCGTAGCCCTTCAGGCAGTGCCCGGCGCTGAGCACCAGGTCGTGGCCCGGGCTGCGGACCACCGACCCGCTGCAGGTGCGGCCGGTGCCCTGGACGTCGGTCCAGAAGAAGGTGCCCGCCTGGGGGATGCCGTCGAAGCTCCGGCTGGGCGGAACGCGCTCGCCGGGCCGGGGCCCGTCTTCGGTGGGCGCGGCCGTCGCTCCGGCCCCGGCTCCCTTCGCCGCCTCTGCGGGCAGCGCGGCGGCCATCCGCTTCGGGCTCCAGTAGGCGTCGAGCGCGGCGGCGTTCCGGCTCGCCCGGGCCGGGCCGCCCTCGTCGGCGGCGGCCGGGTTCGCCCCCGCGCCGGCCCCCGCGAGCAACAGGACGGCCGCGAGCGCGGCGGTGTGCCGAATGAGCCTGGTCCTACGCACCATCAGTTTCCTTCCGGGCGGACGCACATGACGACTCACCATAGGTGCGGCGCGTCACGGGCAGAAGTGTCCGCCGGGCCCTTCGGCCGGCGCGCCGGTCACGGGACGGCGACGGGCTCGGCCGCGCGTTCCAGCAGTCCGGTGCGCAGGGCGTCGACCAGCCGCCCGTCGGCGCCGAGCAGTTCGCGCGCGTAGGTGTGCACCGATCCGTGCTCGGCCGCGAGGCCGGCGAGGAAGAGGCGCATGATGGCGGCGGGGGCGCGGCCGTAGCCCGGCCAGGTGATCTCGCGGCCGGGGTGGGCGGCCCGCCAGTCGGCGATCAGGCGGTCGGTGGCGAGCCCGGTGAGGGTGAAGTCCTCGACGACGACGTCCTCGGGGACGCCGAGCAGCGTGAGCACGAGCGCCGCCAGCAGACCGGTGCGGTCCTTGCCCGAGGCGCAGTGGAAGACGAGCGGCCCGCTGTCGGGCGCCGCGATGACCCGCAGCGCCTCGCGCAGCTCCTCCACTCCGTCGTGCGCGACCTCCAGGAAGCGGTCGGCGAGGTACCGTCCGGTCTCCACGTCCGCGCCCAGGCTCGCCTGGTCGTACGGGCGGTGCTCGACGCTGAGGTTGCGATACGTCAGCGAGGCGTGCTCGGGGACGCGGCCGCTGCCCTCGATCTCCCACGGGTAGCGCAGGTCGATGACGGTCCGCACACCGAGGCCCAGGAAACGGTCCCAGTCCTCGCCCTGGAGTTTGCCCAGCGAGTCGGAGCGGTACAGCCGCCCCCAGCGCACGGTGGAGCCGTCCTCGGTGCGATAGCCGCCCAGGTCACGGAAGTTGTGCAGGCGCTCGAACGCGATGTGTCTGTTCACAGGGACGCACCCTACGGCCGTCACGGCGGTGGGGCCGTGGTGTGGATCACTGGACGTACCGTCCCGGGCCGGGTGGTGGGGTGGCACACCGGGTTGAGATCCTTTCGAGCATGGCCGAATGGGCAACCTTCGCCGTCGTTCCCGACAGCGGCGACCACGAGCGGTACGAGCTGTACGAGTCCCGCTTCGGGGCGGGCGGGCTCGATCTGGACCTGCTGGCCGGCCCCGAGGTCATACTGCCGTTCCTGCGCGCCCACGACCCGGCGCGCCACGGCTGGCTCGACGACGTCCGCTGCGAAGGGGCCGTCCTGGTCGATCCGTACCGCCGGGTGCTGCTCGTCTTCGTCCGGGACGGGCCGACCACCTGTATGCGCCACCGGGCCGCCGCCCTGGAGCTCCTGCGCCACGCCTGGCCGGGCTGGCAGGTGCGCTGGACCTTCGACGGCCCCGCGGAGCTGCGCGCCTATCTGGGCCTGGATCCCGACGCGGTACGCACCCCGGGGCGCGAGCCGTACGCGGGCGCGCCGCTCGCCCCCGGCGACGGGGAACCGGCCGAGGACGACCCGCTCGCGACGGTCGTCACCGTGGGCACCGGCCGCTGCCATCTGCTCACCGCCACCGGCGACCACCCGGTGGCCGAGGGGCCCGCCCTCCTCGAACGCCTCGCGTCGGCGCCGGACCACGGCCGGTGCGAACTCGCGGTGCTCGCCGGACTGCACGTCGACCCGACGCACCGCCTGGTGGGCTGGTGGCTGCTCGGTGCACAGGCCGGCGCCTATGAGATGGAGGCGCGCTGGCCGGGCTGGACGGTCGAGTTCTGGCAGGACCGCTGGCAGGAGCAGGCGCGGGCGGCGGGCGGCCGGTTCGCCCCGCCGCCGGTGGAGCGCCGCCAGGCCCTCGTCGACGTACGGGACGAGGCGCGCGAGCACTGGGCGGGGCGTGGGAACGCGGCGCCGCGCGGCCCGGCGCGGGCCCTCGGTCCCGGTCCCGTGTCCGGCAGCGGTTTCCTGCCGGACGTCCCGGCCGACCTCGCCCCCGCGGCCCTCCTCTCGGTCGACTCGGCCTGGCGGCGGGCCGTCAGGGAGGCGGGGTGAGAGGAGCCGTCCGAGCGGCGGCGCGTCCCGGCGCGCGCACGGCCGTTCAGAGCCTGTCCTTGAACCCCCGCCGTCCGCCCGCAGGGCGCACCGTGCGCCGAGCGTGCGTGCCGGGCGCCGGGGCGCGGACGGCCGTTCAAGGACAGGCTCTCAGGTCGTCGGCGTCCGGTTCTCCCGGGCACCGGCCCGCAGGTCGCCGAGGGCGAGGAGCAACGCGCCGACCACGAAGGCGAGCGACACCAGCAGCCCGTGGTCGTACGCCGCGGCCCAGCCGTCGTCCGACAGCCGCGCGAAGAAGACCGCCCCGACTGCGGCGATACCGACGGCGGAGCCGACGCGCTGGCCGGTCTGGAGGGTGCCGCCCGCGCTGCCCGCCGAGCGGACCGGGACCCGGGAGAGCGTCAGCGTCTGGTTGGGGGCGATGACCAGGCCGCTGCCGAGTCCGGCGAGGAGCAGGGGGGCCGTCATCGCCCACGCCGCCGACCTGCCCGGCGCCAGATGGACGGCGAGCGCCGTGGCGCCGAGCCCCGTGGCGACCATGACCAGGCCGACCGCGACCAGGCGGCGTCCGAAGCGGCCGACGAGGCGCCCGCCGATGGTGGCGGCGACGCCGGAGCCCACCGCGAACGGGGTGATGGCCAGCCCCGCCGACAGCGCGCTCAGATGCAGCCCGGCCTGGAGGTAGAGGGCGCTGATGAAGAAGATCGAGGTGAACCCGCCGAAGTAGAGCAGGATCAGGGCGCAGCCCAGCCAGTAGCCGCGCTCGCGGAACAGGGCGAGGTCGACGACCGGGGACGCGCCGCGGGCGCTCTGGCGCCGCTCCCAGGCCACGAACGCCGTGAGCAGCGCGGCGGACAGGACCAGGAGAAGCCACTTCTCGGGGCCGTGCCACTGCTGCGCCTGGACGAACGGCAGGAGCAGCGCCAGGACTCCGGTGCCGAGCAGCAGCACCCCGGCCGGATCGAGGGCGCGCAGCGGGATGCGGCGGGCGGACGGGGTGTCCGGGAGCAGTCGCCGGGCCAGCACCAGACAGCCGATCCCGAGGGGCACGTTGACGTAGAACACCCAGCGCCAGCCCTCCTGCGGGCCCGCCGCGTGGATGAGCAGCCCGCCCAGGAGCGGGCCCACGGCCGTGGAGATGCCGATGACGCTGCCGAGCATCCCGAAGGCACGGCCGCGTTCGGCGCCGCTGAACATCTGCTGGATCAGGGCCGAGATCTGCGGCGAGATCAGCCCTGCCGCGAGGCCCTGGACGGCGCGGGCCGCCACCAGCCAGAGGCTGGACTGGGCCGCCCCGCAGGCCGCCGAGGCGAGGACGAAGAGGGCGAGTCCGGTCATGAACACCGCGCGCCTGCCCCGGGCGTCGCCCACCCGCCCGGCGGGGACGAGGAAGAGGCCGAAGGCGAGGGCGTACCCGGAGAGCACCCACTGGAGGTCGGCCTCAGGGGCGTCCAGCGCCACCCGGATCGAGGGCAGGGCCACATTGACGATCGACACGTCGAGCAGCGTCATGAAGCCCGCCACCAGACACACCGCGAGCGCCCGCCAGCGGCCCCGGTCGGACAGGGGCTGGCCGGCGTGCCCGGCACGGACCGCCCGGCCGTCGCGACCGCTCTCGGAATGCGGAGCCACCAGCGGCCTTCTTTCTCACGCGGTCAGGGGGCAACGGTACGCATCCGCATGATGACGCAGGGGGCGTGCCGTCCGCGCCCTCCCGCGCCGGGCCCGTCGCGGTGACGGCCCGTAGCCCTGGCGAAACGTCCTCACGAGGGGATCATTGAGTCAGGGAGCGACGCGAGGCACCACGTCCACGTCCGCCGCCGCGCCGCACGCGACCCCGGTGGACGCAGGAGGATCCATGACCGCCCAGGTGAGGAGCCCCCGGGCCCGCTACCGGGAGCAGACGCGCGCCGAGATCAAGGCGGCGGCGCTGGAGCAGCTGGCCGAGGGCGGCGCGCAGGCCGTGGCGCTGACCCGGATCGCCCGGGACATGGGGCTCTCCGGACCGGCCCTCTACCGCTACTTCGCGGGCCGCGACGAGCTGCTGGACGAGCTGATGCGGGACGCGTACGACGATCTGGCGCACGCCGTCACCCATGCCCGGGGCTTCGGTGCGAGCGATGCCCGTTCCGTGCTGCACACCCTCGCCGACGCGTTCCTCGACTGGGCCACCGCGCAGCCGCACCGCTATCTGCTGATCCAGGGGACGCCGGTGCCGGGCCATGCCGCGCCCCCGGACACGGCGGAGCGCGCGCGGGCGGCCCTGGGCCCCTTCCTCACCGTCTTCGCCTCCGGCGACCCCAGCGAGGCGTTCCGCCCGACCGTGGAGGAGATGACCGGGTGGGTACGGGAGGACCCCTCGCTGGCCGCGTGGGTCGCGGAGCACACGGGGCTCTCCCCGTACGACGCCCGGGCCGGTACGGCGCTGGCGGGCGCGGTGCTCGCCTGGTCGCAACTGCACGGCACGGTCAGCCTCGCGGTGTCGGGCCAGTACGGCGGGATCGGCCCGAGGACCCGGACCCTGCTTCTGGCTCAGGCCGACGCGCTGGCGGACGCGTTCCGGCTGGCGTGACCCACGGCCGTCGGTGGGCGGAGTACGGCGGACCGACGGGGCGCGGGACGGGCGCGCCGACCAGGGCGGACCAATGGCCTCACCGTAGCGGAGAGTTGTTGCGCCTTCGACTAATCAAGGGAATGACTCATTGCGGTCTCGTTCACCCTCAACTCCTTGACGCCCCAGGTGCCTCCCAGTTGACTTCCAGCCACCTCGGCCGCGAGGACGCGGCCATGTCAGGGAGGCCTCTGGATGAACACCCGTATGCGTCGTGCCGCCGTGTCCGTGACCGCCACCACGATGGCCGTCTCTCTCGCCGCCTGCGGAAGCGCCAAGGAGTCCGGGGACACCGCCAAGAAGTCCGGCGCCAGGAAGGGCGGCGCCATCAAGATCGGTCTGCTCCTGCCGGAGAACCAGACCGCGCGCTACGAGAAGTTCGACAAGCCCCTCATCGAGAAGATGGTCAAGGAGCTCACGGCGGGCAAGGGCCAGGTCGTCTACGCGAACGCCAAGCAGGACGCGACGATCCAGACGCAGCAGGTCGACACGATGATCACCAACAAGGTCGACGCGCTGATCGTGGACGCGGTGGACTCCAAGGCGATCGCGGGCGCGGTGAAGAA
>NZ_JBVHPV010000016.1:0-169881 GCF_055567715.1 Streptomyces sp. NPDC026377 | reverse complement strand
GTCGGAATAAGACCAGTCGTCCTCAGCGTCCTCGCTGTGTTCGTTGCCTACCCGCCACAAGGGCCGGCAGGACTTTTCAAAGGAACCTCCAACCCGCCATCACTGGCAGGCCGGGGTTGTCAATCTGGCGTTGACTTTTGGCACGCTGTTGAGTTCTCAAGGTACGGACGCTTCCTTCGTTCCCGTTTCCGGGCCCTCCGGGCGCTTCCTTCGTTTCCGACTCTATCAGACTCTTTCGTGTCCGATTCCCTGTCGGCGGGATTCGCTTTCCAGGTTTTCGCTTTCGCGTTTCCCTTTCCGGCGGTTCCGACATTATCAGAAGTTCTGAGTCGGAATTTCCCTCCCGTTCGGGTTCCCTGACCCCGCGTCATGGACGCGGGAGGTACACGAAGGTACCGGGTTCCCGTCTGGAGGAGTTGTAAACGTACTGGAGCGGAGCGCCCCGATGCAAATCGGGGGCCCCGCTCCGGGCGTACGCCGTCAGTACCCGACGGGTCGTCAGACCTCGACGACCACAGGGAGGATCATCGGGCGGCGGCGGTAGGTGTCCGAGACCCACTTGCCGACCGAGCGGCGGATCAGCTGCTGAAGCTGGTGGGGCTCGACGACGCCGTCCTGCGCGGACTTGTTCAGCGCCTCTTCGACCTTCGAGACCACGGGGCTGAAGGCCGAGTCCTCGATGCCGGAGCCGCGAGCCTGGATCGTCGGGCCGCTCACGATCTTGCCGCTCGACGAGTCGACGACCACGAAGACCGAGATGATGCCCTCGTCCCCGAGGATGCGGCGGTCCTTGAGGGAGGTCTCGGTGACGTCGCCGACCGAGAGGCCGTCCACGTACACGTAACCGGCCTGGACCTTGCCGACGATCTTCGCGGCGCCGTCGACCAGGTCGACGACCACGCCGTCCTCGGCGATGACGATGTGGTTCTTCGGGACACCGGTGAGGGCTCCGAGCTCCGCGTTCGCCCGCAGGTGGCGCCATTCGCCGTGGACCGGCATCAGGTTCTTCGGCTTGCAGATGTTGTAGAAGTACAGCAGCTCGCCGGCCGAGGCGTGGCCCGAGACGTGCACCTTGGCGTTGCCCTTGTGGACGACGTTCGCGCCCCAGCGGGTCAGGCCGTTGATGACGCGGTAGACCGCGTTCTCGTTGCCCGGGATCAGGGACGACGCGAGGATCACCGTGTCGCCCGGGACGATCCGGATCTGGTGGTCGCGGTTGGCCATGCGGGACAGCGCGGCCATGGGCTCGCCCTGCGAACCGGTGCAGACCAGCACGACCTCGTCGTCCGGCAGGTCGTCGAGCGCCTTGACGTCGACGACCAGGCCCGCGGGGACCCGCAGATAGCCGAGGTCGCGCGCGATGCCCATGTTGCGGACCATCGAGCGGCCGACGAAGGCGACCCGGCGGCCGTACTCGTGGGCGGCGTCGAGGATCTGCTGGATGCGGTGCACATGGCTGGCGAAGCTGGCCACGATGATCCGCTTGTCGGCGTTCGCGAACACGTTGCGCAGGACGTTGGAGATGTCCCGCTCCGGCGGTACGAAGCCGGGGACCTCGGCGTTCGTGGAGTCGGAGAGGAGGAGGTCGATGCCCTCCTCGCTCAGCCGCGCGAACGCGTGCAGGTCGGTGAGGCGCCCGTCGAGCGGGAGCTGGTCCATCTTGAAGTCGCCGGTGGCGACGGCCAGGCCCGCGGGGGTGCGGATGGCCACCGCGAGGGCGTCCGGGATGGAGTGGTTGACGGCGATGAACTCGCAGTCGAAGGGGCCCAGGCGCTCGCGGTCGCCCTCGACGACCTCCAGCGTGTACGGGCGGATGCGGTGCTCCTGGAGCTTCGCCTCGATCAGCGCGAGGGTCAGCTTGGAGCCGATCAGCGGGATGTCCGGCTTCTCGCGCAGGAGGTAGGGGACGCCGCCGATGTGGTCCTCGTGGCCGTGCGTGAGCACGATGCCCTCGACGTCGTCGAGGCGGTCCCTGATGCTGCTGAAGTCCGGCAGGATCAGGTCGACGCCGGGCTGCTCCTCCTCGGGAAAGAGGACGCCGCAGTCGACGATGAGCAGGCGGCCGCCGTACTCGAAGACCGTCATGTTCCGGCCGATTTCACCGAGGCCACCGAGCGGCGTGACGCGCAGGCCGTTCTTGGGAAGCTTCGGCGGGGTACCGAGTTCAGGATGCGGATGACTCAAAAGACTCTCCTCACCACGCACGCCACGTACCGGTAGGCACGTGGCGCGCATGACATTCGTGCACTTGCTGTTGTCTGTTTGGTTCTGCGTATTCAGTTGTGAAGTCTGTGATGACAGCTTTACCCCGTGAGAGCTAAAGCTGTACCCCGCCGGCCGCGAGATCGACCTTGAGCTGGGCGGTCTCGTCCGCCGTCAGGTCGATCATCGGCAGTCGCAGCGGGCCGCCGGGCAGTCCCTGGAGGCCCAGGGCGGCCTTGGTGGTGATCACTCCCTGGGTACGGAACATGCCCGTGTACACCGGGAGCAGCCGCTGGTGGATCTCCGTGGCCTTCTGGACGTTGCCCGAGAGGTAGGCGTCGAGGAGCTCGCGCAGCTCGGGCGTAACCACATGGCCGACGACCGAGACGAAGCCGACGGCGCCCACGGAGAGCAGCGGCAGGTTGAGCATGTCGTCGCCGGAGTACCAGGCGAGACCGGAGCGGGCGATGGCCCAGCTGGCACGGCCGAGGTCGCCCTTGGCGTCCTTGTTGGCGACGATACGCGGGTGCTCGGCGAGGCGCACGAGGGTTTCGGTGTTGATCGGGACGCCGCTGCGGCCGGGGATGTCGTAGAGCATCACCGGGAGCTCGGTGGCGTCGGCGATGGCCGAGAAGTGCCGGTACAGGCCCTCCTGAGGGGGCTTGTTGTAGTACGGCGTCACGGCGAGCAGGCCGTGTGCGCCGGCGCGCTCGGCCGCACGTGCCAGCTCCAGGGTGTGACGCGTGTCATTGGTGCCGATCCCCGCGACGACGTGGGCCCGGTCTCCGACCGCTTCCCGTACGGCCCGTACGAGCTGGTCTTTCTCCGCGTCGGTGGTGGTCGGGGACTCGCCGGTGGTGCCGTTGACGATCAGTCCGTCGTTGCCTGCGTCGACCAGGTGGACGGCCAGCCGCTGGGCACCGTCGAGGTCGAGTGCGCCGTCCGCCGTGAAGGGCGTGACCATGGCGGTGAGGACCCGCCCGAAGGGGGTCTGCGGAGTGGAGATCGGAGCCATGGGTAACACGCTACTCGCTGCTCAGCGCCGGGTGTCCCCTCGGGGGACGTGGCAGAGGGAGCCCGGCACTGCCTGCTCGGGGGTTCAAGCAGTGCCGGGTCCGTTTGATCAGCCTAGATGAACTTCACGAAACGCCGCAATACGGACACTTTGCGCGAGGTATTCGCACATCCGTGCCGTTACCGGCAGATTCGCGCCACTTACGGGGCTACGCGGCCGTTGGCGTTGAAGGCGGCGTAGGTGAGGGGCATGAGCTTCGCCCAGTGCTCCTCCATCTTCTCGCCGACCATCTCGATCTCCCGCTGCGGGAAGGACGGCACCTTCGCCTGCTCGTGCTGGGTGCGCAGGCCCAGGAAGTGCATCAGGGAGCGGGCGTTGCACGTCGCGTACATCGACGAGAACAGGCCGACCGGGAGCACGGCGCGGGCGACCTCGCGGGCGACGCCCGCCGCCAGCATCTCCTGGTACGCCTCGTACGCCTGGCGGTAGGAGTCCTCCATCGCGCGGGCGGTCAGCTCCTGCTGGGCCTCGGTGCCCTCGACGAACTCGTACTTCCCGGGGCGGCCCTGCTGGACGAGCCTGCGGTCGGCTCCCGGCACGTAGAACACCGGCTGGAGCTCCCGGTAGCGGCCCGACTCCTCGTTGTACGACCAGCCCACCCGATGCCGCATGAACTCGCGGAAGACGAAGATCGGGGCGCTGATGAAGAACGTCATCGAGTTGTGCTCGAAGGGGCTGCCGTGCCGGTCCCGCATCAGGTAGTTGATCAGGCCACGGGAGCGCTCGGGGTCCTTCTGGAGCTCTTCCAGGGACTGCTCGCCCGCGGTCGAGACGCGGGCCGCCCAGAGCACGTCGGAGTCGCCGGCGGTGTGCTTCACCAGCTCGACGGTGACGTCACTGCGGAAGCTGGGCTTGAGGTCTGCGGCGGGGGTGTCGGTCACCGGCGGGTCCTTCCAGTTGGTACGGCGGCGACCACTCTACGGCCCGGCACCGACAACGCCCGCCCTGACGATCCGTCACAGAATTGTTCGGCCAATTCGGGGAATTCGGGCACCAATCCTCAACTCCGTGCGTCTGTACCAGTAGACGCACCGCAGTTCGAGCACCACCTCAGAGACAGCCCCACGCACAGCACCACAGACAAGGAGCAGCCCCTCATGTTTCGCCGGCGTGAGCCCGTCCCCTTCGCGTTCGTCGCCGATGCCGACCGCTTCCGCAGCAACGTCACCCCGCCGCCCCGCGAGCGTGCCGGTGTCGGCCGAATAGTGGGCCGTACGCTGGTCGGGCTCACCGTGGCCGCCGGGCTCGCGGGCTCGCTCCTGTTCGGCATGCCAGCGCTGGAGCCGGAGCAGTCGCCCACCCACTCCCAGCAGCCCCAGGCAGCGGACGGCCGCTGACCGTCCCCTGTCGTCCGAATGGCGTGGGAGGCACCCCCATGGCCCCCCGGAAGTGGTCGTTGGACGGCCTCCTGGGTAGCCTCACCGGGCACAGCAATCGAGCGTGCTTGTGAGTGAGGATCAGTCGTGCCCCTGCCCTTCCTGACGGCCGACCGCGTATTCGATGCGACCGACGACGACATCGCGCTGCCCTTCGACGACCACGACCGCTGGCGGCGTCCCTACCGGCCGGGCCCCTACCGGGTCGCGGCGGCCGCGGTACTGCTGCTCCTGGCCTCGTTCGTGCTGCTCGCCGCCGTGATCATCGCCTTCACGGGCGGCCCGGTCGAAGCGCTCGTGGTGCTGGTCGTCGCGCTCCTGGCGATCGCGTCGGCGCTGCGGCTGCTGCGGATGGGTGTCTGGGTCAGCCGGGCCGGGCTGCGACGGGTCCGCTTCCTGAGCACCGCCACGGTGCCGTGGCCGCAGATCGAGAACGTACGCACGGTTCAGCAGCCGGTGCGGTGGCTCGGGCTGCCCAGGACCGTGCAGGGCCAGGCGCTGCTCGTCACCCGGAGCGCCGGCGCCCCGCTCGGCGCGCTGTTCACCGACCACGACGCGGACTTCCTGTCGCGCGTCGAGGCGTTCGACCGGGCCGCCGACACGGTGGAGGCCTGGGCCGCGGAGTACGGGCGCGTCTGACCGCGTGCCGGGCCCCGCGGCGTACCGGGTGCGGCGCCGGAGCGTCCGCGTACGGGTGTGCTCGGCTCCGGTGCTACTGCGCTTCCCGCAGCGAGATCGCCCGCTGCATGGCCTTGCGGGCGCGGGGCGTGTCGCGGGCGTCCTGGTAGGCCACGGCAAGGCGGAACCAGCAGCGCCAGTCGTTCGGCGCGTCCTCCGTCTCGGCCTTGCGGCGGGCGAAGACCTCGTCCGCGGAGTCGCGGTCGATACGGCCGGCGGGCGTGCGGACCAGCTCGTCCACCGGCAGGCCGCCCTCGGCCTCCAGCTCGGCGGCGAGGGCGTTGGCCCGGGTCACGAAGCGGGTGTTGGCCCAGAGGAACCAGATGCCGATCAGCGGCAGTACCAGGACGGCGAGCCCCATGGTGACGGTGATCAGCTTGCCGTCCTGGATGAGCATCACGCCCCGGCTGCCGACCAGGACGAAGTAGAAGACCAGGACGGCGGCCGTGACGAAGTAAGTGATCTTTGCGCGCATGACCGGCAGTCCAGCTCAGTTCAGGTCGAGGAAGTGTTCCAGGCCGAAGGTCAGGCCCGGAGTGGTCACCACGCGGCGCGCGCCGAGCAGGATGCCCGGCATGAAGCTGCTGTGGTGGAGCGAGTCATGACGGATCGTCAGCGTCTCGCCCTCGGCGCCCAGGAGGACCTCCTGGTGCGCCAGCAGACCGCGCAGCCGGACCGCGTGGACGGGGACGCCGTCGACGTCCGCGCCGCGCGCCCCCTCCAGCGCGGTCGCCGTGGCGTCCGGCGCGGGCCCGACGCCCGCCTCGGCGCGGGCCGCCGCGATGAGCTGCGCGGTGCGCGTGGCGGTGCCCGACGGCGCGTCCACCTTGTTGGGGTGGTGCAGCTCCACGACCTCCACCGACTCGAAGTAGGGGGCCGCGAGCTGCGCGAACTTCATGGTCAGGACGGCGCCGATGGAGAAGTTCGGCGCGATGAGCACACCGGTGGACGGCGAGCCGTCCAGCCAGGTGGTGAGCTGCGCGAGGCGGTCCTCGGTCCAGCCGGTGGTGCCGACGACCGCGTGGATGCCGTGGCGCACGCAGAAGTCGAGGTTGCCCATCACCGAGGCGGGCGTGGTCAGCTCGACCACGACCTCGGCGCCCGCGTCCGCGAGGGCCTCCAGCTTGTCGCCCCGGCCCAGCGCCGCCACCAGCTCCATGTCCTCGGCCGCTTCCACGGCCCGTACCGCTTCGGAACCGATGCGGCCCTTGGCGCCGAGAACCGCCACGCGCAGCTTGCTCATCTTGCTTCCTCACGTCCTTGCGTACACATGCGTACGGATTGCGTACGGATCAGGAGACCGCTTCGTGGAGGCGGTCGGCCTGCTTGTCCTTCAGCGGGCCGATGACGGCCAGCGAGGGACGCCGGCCCAGCACATCACGGGCCACCTCGCTCACGTCGTCCGGGGTGACCGCGGCTATCTTCGCCAGCATGTCGTCGACCGACATGTGGGTGCCCCAGCACAGCTCGCTCTTGCCGATGCGGTTCATCAGCGCGCCCGTGTCCTCCAGGCCCAGGACGGTCGAGCCGGAGAGCTGGCCGATCGCACGGCCGATCTCCTCGTCCGACAGCCCCTCGGAGGCGACCCGGTCCAGTTCGTCCCGGCAGATCTTCAGGACGTCGTGGACCTGGCTGGGCCGGCAGCCCGCGTACACGCCGAACAGACCGCAGTCGGCGAAGCCCGAGGTGTACGAGTACACGCTGTAGGCGAGGCCGCGCTTCTCCCGTACCTCCTGGAAGAGACGGGAGGACATGCCGCCGCCCAGGGCCGTGTTCAGCACGCTGAGCGCCCAGCGGCGCTCGTCGGTGCGGGCCAGGCCCGGCATGCCGAGGACGACGTGCGCCTGCTCGGTGCGGCGGTTGAGGAGTTCGACCCGGCCGGCCGTCTTCAGGGTGCGGACGCCGTCGCGCGGGGCGAGCGGGACCGCGTCCGTCCGCGTCAGCGCGCCGGCCTTCTCGAAGGCCCTGCGGACCTGGCGTACGACGGTGGCGTGGTCGACGTTGCCCGCGGCGGCCACGACCAGGTGGCGCGGGTCGTAGTGCTTCTTGTAGAAGCGGGCGATCTGCGCCCGGGTCAGCGCGTTGATCGTGTCGACGGTGCCGAGGACCGGGCGGCCCAGCGGGGTGTCGCCGAGCATGGTGTGCGCGAACAGGTCGTGCACGCAGTCGCCCGGGTCGTCCTCCGTCATCGCGATCTCTTCGAGGATGACACCGCGCTCGGCGTCCACGTCCTCTTCGAGGATGAGAGAGCCGCTCAGCATGTCGCATACGACGTCGATCGCCAGCGGCAGGTCGGTGTCGAGCACGCGCGCGTAGTAGCAGGTGTACTCCTTCGCCGTGAAGGCGTTCATCTCGCCGCCGACCGCGTCGATCGCGGCGGAGATGTCGAGGGCGCTGCGCTTGCGCGTGCCCTTGAACAGGAGGTGCTCCAGGTAGTGCGTGGCGCCGTTGAGCGTGGGCGTCTCGTCACGGGAGCCGACCTGGGCCCAGATGCCGAAGGTCGCCGACCGTACGGAGGGCAGGGTCTCGGTGACGACGCGCAGGCCGCCGGGCAGGGTCGTACGGCGGACGGTGCCGATGCCGTTCGCGCCCTTGAGAAGCGTTTGGGTACGGGCGACGGCCCGCGCCTCCGAGGAGGTGCGGGCCGTCGCCTTGGAGCTACGGGACGTCACTTGTCGGTGTCGTCCTTCGTCTCGTCGCCCTCTTCACCCTCGACGACCGGGATCAGGGAGAGCTTGCCGCGGGAGTCGATCTCGGCGATCTCGACCTGGACCTTGGCGCCGACCGCGAGCACGTCCTCGACGTTCTCCACGCGCTTGCCACCGGCGAGCTTGCGGATCTGCGAGATGTGCAGCAGACCGTCCTTGCCGGGCATCAGGGAGACGAAGGCACCGAAGGTGGTGGTCTTGACGACCGTACCCAGGTAGCGCTCGCCGACCTCCGGCATGGTCGGGTTGGCGATCGCGTTGATCGTGGCACGGGCGGCCTCGGCCTGCGAGCCGACCTGGGCACCGATGTAGATGGTGCCGTCGTCCTCGATCGTGATCTCGGCGCCGGTGTCCTCCTGGATCTGGTTGATCATCTTGCCCTTGGGGCCGATGACCTCACCGATCTTGTCCACCGGGATCTTGACGGTGATGATCCGCGGGGCGTTCGGGGACATCTCGTCCGGCGTGTCGATCGCTTCCATCATCACGTCGAGGATGTGGAGGCGGGCGTCGCGGGCCTGCTTGAGGGCCGCGGCCAGGACGGAGGCCGGGATGCCGTCCAGCTTGGTGTCGAGCTGGAGGGCGGTGACGAACTCCTTCGTACCGGCGACCTTGAAGTCCATGTCGCCGAACGCGTCCTCCGCACCGAGGATGTCGGTGAGGGCGACGTAGTGCGTCTTGCCGTCGATCTCCTGGGAGATCAGACCCATGGCGATACCGGCGACGGGGGCCTTGAGCGGCACACCGGCGTTCAGCAGCGACATGGTGGAGGCGCAGACCGAGCCCATCGACGTCGAGCCGTTGGAGCCGAGGGCCTCGGACACCTGGCGGATCGCGTAGGGGAACTCCTCGCGCGTCGGCAGCACCGGCACGATGGCGCGCTCGGCGAGCGCGCCGTGGCCGATCTCGCGGCGCTTGGGCGAGCCCACGCGGCCGGTCTCACCGACGGAGTACGGCGGGAAGTTGTAGTTGTGCATGTAGCGCTTGCGGGTCACCGGGGAGAGGGTGTCCAGCTGCTGCTCCATACGGAGCATGTTGAGGGTGGTGACGCCCAGGATCTGGGTCTCGCCACGCTCGAACAGCGCCGAGCCGTGCACGCGCGGGATGGCCTCGACCTCGGCGGCCAGGGTACGGATATCCGTGATCCCGCGGCCGTCGATACGGACCTTGTCCTTGATGACGCGCTCGCGGACCAGCTTCTTGGTCAGCGCGCGGTACGCGGCGGAGATCTCCTTCTCGCGGCCCTCGAAGGCCGGCAGGAGCTTCTCGGCGGCCAGCTCCTTGACGCGGTCCAGCTCGGCCTCGCGGTCCAGCTTGCCCGCGATGGTCAGCGCCTGGGCGAGCTCGCCCTTGACCGCGGCGGTGAGCGCCTCCAGGACGTCGTCCTGGTAGTCGAGGAAGACCGGGAACTCGCCGGTCGGCTTGGCGGCCTTGGCGGCGAGCTCGGCCTGGGCCTTGCAGAGCACCTTGATGAAGGGCTTCGCGGCGTCCAGACCGGCGGCGACGACCTCCTCGGTCGGCGCCTCGGCGCCGCCCTTGACCAGCTGGATCGTCTTCTCGGTGGCCTCGGCCTCGACCATCATGATCGCGACGTCGCCGTCCTCCAGGGCGCGGCCCGCGACGACCATGTCGAAGACGGCGTCCTCGAGCTCGGTGTGCGTCGGGAAGGCCACCCACTGGCCGCGGATCAGCGCGACGCGGACGCCGCCGATCGGGCCGGAGAAGGGCAGGCCGGCCAGCTGCGTGGAGCAGGAGGCGGCGTTGATGGCGACCACGTCGTAGAGGTGGTCGGGGTTGAGCGCCATGATCGTGGCGACGACCTGGATCTCGTTGCGCAGGCCCTTCTTGAAGGACGGGCGCAGCGGGCGGTCGATCAGCCGGCAGGTGAGGATCGCGTCCTCGGAGGGGCGGCCCTCACGGCGGAAGAAGGAGCCGGGGATCTTGCCGGCCGCGTACATCCGCTCCTCGACGTCCACCGTCAGGGGGAAGAAGTCGAGCTGGTCCTTGGGCTTCTTGGACGCGGTGGTGGCCGAGAGGACCATCGTGTCGTCGTCCAGGTACGCGACGGCGGAGCCGGCGGCCTGCTTGGCCAGGCGGCCCGTCTCGAAGCGGATCGTGCGGGTGCCGAAGGAACCGTTGTCAATGACGGCCTCGGCGTAGTGGGTCTCGTTCTCCACCAGTGGTTTCTCCATACTCATCGTCTTTCGTCCCCGGGCCCGTGTGGCGGGGGGACGGTCAGCGGAGAAGCGCTCCTGTGCTGCGGGCCGGTCTTCGATCGAAGCATCCGGGGGCGTTCTCTCCCCGGAGGCCACTACCGAGGACCGGCGGCGGGAGGAGGCTTCTCCCTCATTATTCTGCGGTGCGTCCTACGACCAGACTACTGAGCGTCCGGTACGTCGCGCACGTACAGCAAAGGGAGCGGCCCCCTCGTAGGTGGGAACCGCTCCCTTCACGGCGACTTACTTGGCGCCGCCGGCCGCACCGCGGCGGATGCCCAGGCGGTCGACCAGCGTACGGAAGCGCTGGATGTCCTTCTTGGCCAGGTACTGCAGCAGGCGGCGGCGCTGGCCCACCAGGATCAGCAGACCACGACGGGAGTGGTGGTCGTGCTTGTGGGTCTTGAGGTGCTCGGTCAGGTCCGAGATGCGGCGGGAGAGCATGGCGACCTGGACCTCGGGGGAGCCGGTGTCGCCCTCCTTCTGGCCGAACTCGGACATGATCTGCTTCTTCGTAGCGGCGTCGAGAGACACTCGGTACTCCTCGTAGTCTTGATGTGCCACCGAGTGCCCCTGGTCTTGGTCTCAGGGGAGCTTCCGTTACTCGGGAGGCGGGGATCCGCTGGGCGCAGCCTCCAGAAGAGATCCGAAGACGCGTACACAAACGGCCGTCACACAGCGTACCAGTACGCCGGGACTCGTCCGATCGGGGGTCCCCGGCCCCCGGGCGTGTCCCCGGAGGCGTCCGTACGGGCCGGTCAGCCGCTGGTGAGCGAGCGGGCCCGGTCGAAGACGTCCAGGACGGCGAGGCAGAGCGGGACCAGCGAGAGCAGCACGGCGCCCTCGGCGAGGTCGAGGGTACGGCCCCAGAACGGCGAGAGGCCCTTCTTCGGGATGACCAGGCCGATCGCGGTGATCAGGGCGGCGCCCGCCGCGACGGCCGCGGAGAGCCAGACCGTACGGATGTCGAGGGAGCCGCGGTCGCCGTAGCGGACGAAGTCGTACAGCAGGTCGCCGGGCGGGTTCAGGGACAGGCCGAGGACCAGCAGGGCGATCGCGGCGATCCCGGCCACCAGGACGCAGACGACCTGCGAGGTGTAACGGAACAGACGCGCGCGCAGCAGCATGGCGAGCCCGGCCATCAGGGCGAGGAGCTGGCCGTAGACGCTGTGCGAGAAGCCCAGGACGGCGGCGGAGCCGACCACGGTGGCGGCGCAGCCGCCGACCAGGCCGAGCAGCATCTCGTGGCCGCGGCGGGCCTGGGCGGCGATGCGCTCGGCGTCGACGGGGCGGGCGTCGGGGGCGGTGCTGGGCTCGGCGCCGAAGTCGTCGGCGGCGGCGCTGCGCGGGGAGGCGTACCCGATGGGGAGCCGGGCGAAGCGGGCGGACAGGCCCGGCAGGAAGGCGACCAGGCCGATGGCGACCGGGGCGCAGACCGCGGCCGTCCGGGTGGCGCTGGACTCGGTGAGGATGGCCACGAAGGTGGCGAGGGTGCCGGTGGCGGCGAGGAAGGTGGCCGCCACGAACGGGGCGTCACCGCTCGGGGTCAGCACGACCAGGGACACCGAGGCCATCAGGACGGTGACGCAGCCGAGCAGGAACTGGAGCTTGCCGGGTCCGTCGCCGCTGTCCGGGCCGATGATGCCGGAGCCCGCGATCAGCAGCAGGGGCAGCGCGCCCAGGCCCAGGGCCACGGCGCTGGCGCGGTCGGAGTAGACCCGGGCCCGCACCCCCGCGAAGGCGGTGAGCAGCAGTCCGGCGGAGCCCGCGATGATGCCGGGCAGGCCGTGCATGTCGTGGTCGACGGGATCGGCGTACCAGAGGACGAAGCCCATCAGGACGAGCAGCAGGACGCCGCCGGCCAGGCCCGCCCAGCGCAGCAGGTCGTCGCTCCACAGATGGCGGTCGCGGGTGACGGCCGAGGCGACGGCGTCCGAGACGTCGTCGAAGACGGCGGGCGGCAGCGACTCGGCGAAGGGGCGCAGGCTGAGCAGCTCCCCGTCGAGGACCTGCTGGGCGGCGAGGGTGCGGGCGCCGTCGAGGACGGTGCCGTCGCGGCGCACCAGGTGGTAGCCGGTCGGCGCCCCCGCGGGCTGGGTCTGCCCGGTGAGCCGGAGGATCTCCGGATAGACGTCCGCGACGGCGATGTCCTCCGGGAGGGCCACATCGATGCGACTGTCGGGCGCCACCACCGTGACCCGGCAGAAGCCTGTCGCTGCGGTCGTACTCACGTCCTCGGACCCCCTGATTCGCGGTTGCGCACACTGCGCGCGCCACCCTACCGGGCTCCGGTGTCACAGGCTGCAAGTAGGATCACCGTCGTGCGGAGGGAGCCCCTGAAACGAGCGGTCACGGGGGCGCCGGAACGCAAGTGACCGTCCGTATCGAGGGATTGATGCTCCGGTGAGCCAGATCGTCGTCAAACGCCCGCCGCGGTCCTTGCCGCCCGAAGTGTCCTCGGACGAGCTGCGCCTGGAGGCGCCGCCGGAGTTGCCGCGCGGACAGCAGGAGTCGATGCTGATGCAGCTCCTGCCGATGCTCGGCATGGGCTCGTCGGTGGTGTTCTTCTTCATGCCCAACTCGGCGCCGTTCATGAAGATCATGGGCGCGCTGATGCTGGTGTCCACCCTGGCCATGGTCATCGCGCAGCTGGTGAAGTTCCGCAAGGGTGCGCAGGGGCAAATGGCCGATGTCCGGCGCGACTACCTCAAGTACCTGGCCCAGACGCGGCGCGCGGTGCGCAAGACCGCGCGGCGCCAGCGCGACGCGCAGCTGTATCTGCACCCGGCGCCCGAGCAGTTGTGGTCGGTGGTCGCGGAGGGCTCGCGGGTCTGGGAGCGCCGGGTCGGCGACGACGACTTCGGGCAGGCCCGGATCGGTCTGGGCGCCCAGCAGCTCGCGACCCCGCTGATAGCGCCGGAGACGGCTCCGGTGGACGAGCTGGAGCCGCTGTGCGCGGGCGCGATGCAGCAGTTCCTCGCGGTGCACGGCTCGCTGGACGGGCTGCCGATGGCGGTCTCGATGCGCGCCTTCTACCACGTGACGGTCTCCGGCGACCCGGACGCCGCCCAGTCGGCGGCGCGCGCGCTGGTGGCCCAGCTGGTGACGCTGCACTCCCCCGACGACCTGATGGTCGCCGTGGTGGCGGCGCCGGGCGCGGTGGCGCGCTGGGACTGGACGAAGTGGCTGCCACACACCCAGGTCCCCGGCCAGGTCGACGGGGCCGGTACCAAGCGCCTGTTCGGCGACGACCTCGGTGAGCTGGAGCTGCTGTTGCACAGCAGGCTGGACGGGCGGCCCCGGTTCAGCCGGGACAACCAGCCGGTCCTGGACCAGCCGCACCTGGTGGTGGTCCTCGACGGCGGGATGGTGCCGCCGGACTCGGCGTTCGCCGCAGCCGAGGGGCTCCAGGGCGTCACCATCATCGAGGTGGTGCCGGGTGAGCTCGACGAGCCGCGCGGGGGCCTGTCGGTGGTCGTGCGCCCGAACCGGCTGCGCCTGGAGTCGGGCTTCGGGATGGCGTACGAGGGTGTGCCCGACCAGATGTCGCTGCCGGCCGCCGAGGCGCTGGCCCGCCAGCTCGCGCCGCTCCAGATGGGCGGTGGGGACGACGACGAGCCGCTGCTGGCCAACCTGGACTTCACGGACCTGCTGAACCTGGGCGACGCGGGCTCCATCGACGTGGCGCGCACCTGGCGGCCGCGCTCGACGGCCGAGCGGCTGCGGGTGCCGATCGGTGTGGGCGAGGACGGCCAGCCGGTCATGCTGGACCTCAAGGAGGCGGCCCAGGAGGGCATGGGCCCGCACGGCCTGTGCGTGGGCGCCACCGGTTCCGGCAAGTCGGAGCTGCTGCGCACCCTGGTGCTCGGCCTCGCGGTCACCCACACCTCGGAGACGCTGAACTTCGTCCTCGCCGACTTCAAGGGCGGCGCGACCTTCACCGGCATGTCCCAGATGCCGCACGTGGCGGCGGTCATCACCAACCTCGCGGACGACCTCACCCTGGTCGACCGCATGGGCGACGCCATCCGCGGCGAGCTCCAGCGCCGACAGGAGCTGCTGCGCTCGGCGGGCAACTACGCCAACATGCACGACTACGAGAAGGCGCGCGCCGCGGGCGCCCCGCTGGAGCCGCTGGCCTCGCTGGTCCTGGTGATCGACGAGTTCTCCGAACTCCTCACCGCCAAGCCCGACTTCATCGACATGTTCATCCAGATCGGCCGCATCGGCCGCTCGCTGGGCGTGCATCTGCTGCTGGCCTCGCAGCGCCTGGAGGAGGGCAAGCTGCGTGGCCTCGACACGTACCTCTCCTACCGCGTGGGTCTGCGGACCTTCTCGGCGGCCGAGTCGCGTACGGCGCTGGGCGTGCCGGACGCCTACCACCTGCCGTCGGTGCCGGGTTCGGGTTACCTCAAGTTCGGTACGGACGAGATGGTCCGCTTCAAGGCGGCGTACGTGTCGGGCACCTACCGCTCGGGCGGCCCGGACCTGACCGTGGGCCCGCTGCCGATCGAGCGGCGTCCCGCGGTGTTCACGGCCGCCCCGGTGCCGGTGGTGTACGCGGCGCCGGACCCGGCGGCCGTCACGGGCCGCGGCGAGGACGACGCGCTGGCCGACACGGTGCTCGACGTGATCGTGCGGCGCCTGGAGGGGCAGGGCGTGCCGGCCCACCAGGTGTGGCTGCCGCCGCTGGACGACGCGCCCTCGCTTGACCAACTGCTGCCGGGCATCGCGACGACGGCGGAACGCGGGCTCAACGCGACGGAGTACACCCGCCCCGGCGGGCTGATCGTGCCGCTCGGCCTCATCGACAAGCCCTTCGAGCAGCGCCGCGAGGTGCTCTACCGCGACTTCTCCGGCGCGGCCGGCCACATGCTGATCGTCGGCGGCCCGCAGTCCGGCAAGTCGACGCTGCTGCGCACGATGATCTCCTCGTTCGCGCTCACCCACACCCCGAACGAAGTGCAGTTCTACGGGCTGGACTTCGGCGGTGGCGGTCTGTCGGCCGTCTCCGGCCTGCCGCACGTGGGCGGCGTCGCCTCGCGTCTGGACCCCGAGCGGGTGCGGCGTACGGTGGCGGAGGTCGCGGGCGTGCTGAACCGGCGCGAGGAGTTCTTCCGCGCCAACGGCATCGACTCCATCGGCACCTACCGCCGCCGCCGCGCGGCCGGCGACCTGCCGGGCGAGGCCTGGGGCGACGTGTTCCTGGTCATCGACGGCTGGGGCGCCTTCCGGGGCGACTACGAGATGCTCGACGGCGTCGTCCAGGACATCGCGAGCCGGGGTCTCGGCTACGGCATCCACGTCGTCCTCACCGCCTCCCGCTACATGGAGGTGCGCGCCGCGCTCAAGGACCAGATCCTGGGCCGCCTCGAGCTGCGGCTCGGCGACTCCATGGACTCCGAGTTCGACCGCAAGGTCGCGGCCAACGTGCCGGTGGGCATGCCGGGCCGCGGCCAGGTCGCGGAGAAGCTGCACTTCATGTCGGCGCTGCCGCGCATGGACGGCTCCTGCGACCCCGAGACGCTCTCCCAGGCGACCGAGGCGTTCGTCCGGGCGGCCAAGGATGCCTGGCAGGGCCCGGCGGCCCCCACCGTCCGCCTGCTCCCCCGCCGGCTCCCCGCCGACCAGCTGCCGAAGGGCTTCGAGTACCCGCAGCACGGCGTGGCGATCGGCATCGACGAGACCAATCTGGAGCCGGTGTTCGTCGACTTCGAGACCGACCCGTTCTTCCTGGTCTTCGGTGAGAGCGAGTCGGGCAAGACGGCGCTGCTTCGCCACCTCGCCCAGAAGATCTCCGAGCGGTACTCGCCGGACGAGGCGAAGATCGTCGTAGGTGACTACCGGCGCTCGCTCCTGGACGCGGTCCCCGACACCCACCTGCTGGAGTACGCGCCGCTGTCCAGCGCGCTGGAGATGCACATGAACGCGCTGGCGGACCTCATGGTGCGCCGCCAGCCGCCGCCGGACGTCACCCCGCAGCAGCTGCGCGACCGGTCCTGGTGGACCGGACCGCAGGTCTTCATCATCGTCGACGACTACGAGCTGGTCTCGACGAACGCGGGCAACCCGCTCTCGGTGATGGTGGAGAACCTGCCGTTCTCCCGCGACGTTGGCGTGCGCTTCATCATCGCCCGCAGCTCGGCGGGCGCGTCCCGCTCGATGTACGAGTCGTTCATGCAGCGCATCAAGGAGCTCGGCGCGCAGGGCGTGGTCCTGTCCGGCGACCCCAACGAGGGCGACGTCCTCGGCAACGTCCGCCCGCGTCCGATGCCGCAGGGCCGCGGCTACTTCGTCTCGCGCAAGCGCGGCACCCCGCTGGTGCAGCTGGGCTGGCTCCCGGAGCAGTGACGGGCCGGGGTGACAGAAGGGAGGAACGGGCGGTGCGAACCGCCCGCTCCAACTACCCTGACAGGCACTGAACTTCGAAGGGAACGTGCGACATGGGCAGCGAACGTGAGAAGGAAGAGCTGTACGCCCTGGACATCTCGGGCGCGGAGTGGGTGAGCGCGCCCGGCACCGAGAACGAGGCGGAGCGCGTGGAGATCGCCCATCTGCCCGGCGGGGCGGTGGCGATGCGGTCGTCCCTCGACCCGGACACCGTGCTGCGGTACACGGAGGCGGAGTGGACGGCGTTCGTTCTGGGCGCGCGCGACGGCGAGTTCGACCTGCGCTGAGCGCGCGGGGGGCGCGCGGGGAGCGCGCGGGGCGCAGACGAAAGGGGGTCACGCCCATCGGGCGTGACCCCCTTTACTGCGCCCGTCCGCTGCGGTCAGCGGGCTCAGTAGGCCTCGGTGAACAGCCGCGACGCCTTGACGTCGGTCTGGTGGTAGCTGGCCTTGCCGTGCTCGATCGTCTTGGCGATCTTCTCCAGCGTCTGCTGGATGTCGTGCGCGTCGCGCCGGTAGTCCTTCTGGACCTTCAGGTACTGACCGTGCGCCTCGCCGTCCCAGGTGCTGGCGACGACGTTGACGGCCGATTCCATACGGGCGAGGTCGTCCATGATGCGCTTGGAGATGGCGCGGATGCTGTTCGCGATCTCCTGGACGTTCTCATACCGAATCTTGAGGTCGGGACCCAAGTCACCCATGTCTGCTCCTCGTGAAGTCTGAAGTGTGGTGGGGCTGCGTGCGTACGCCGGGGCAACCCGCGGGCTGCCCGGCGGTGCTGCCTAGAGACCGTTGATGCCGGAGGTGTTGGGCACGCCGCCGCTGGTGGCACCGCCCTGGGCGTTGATCGCCCGGAACGCGGCGTCGACCTCTTCGTCGTTCTGCTGGTTGAGGTTCTTCGTACCGATCACGGCGTTGTAGAGGACGTCCAGCTTGCGGCGGATGTCGTCGTGACGCGTGTTCAGCGTGTCCTGAGCGATCTTGAACTGGTCGGCACCGGAACCGGTCCACCCCGCGCCGACCGTGGCGATCGCGTCGGCCAGCACGCGGATCTGCTGGCTCATGTCGTGGGCGGTTTCCTCAATGGCGTTCTTGGCCTTGGTGACGGCCTCGTAGCCAATGCTCTGACCACCGGGATTGGAGCTCATTCTCTTCCCTCTCGTGAGTGTCCGAGCGAGTGTTCACGCTCGCTTGTTGCGTACACGTACCGCCGCGACGGCGCCGCCGATGAGGACGACGACCGCGGCGATGATGGCGATGACGGTCCAGGGCGCGGAGTCCTTGTCCTCGGACGCCGAGTCCGCGGCCTTGCCGGCCTGCGGCTTCTCCTGGTCGCCACTGCCTGCCCCCTTGTCTGCTGTGTCTGCGGGAGAGGGGGAAGTCGTGGGTGTGCCGGCGCCCCGGGCGGCGAGCAGCGGGTTGACGTCGGCGGGGCCGGGGTTCCCGTTGCCCTTGAGCAGGACCTGGGCGGGGCGGACGGTGCCGTACCCGATGTACTGGCTCGGCACCTTGCCGTTGTGCCCGGCGGTCTCCATCATCACGCGCAGCACCTGGTTGCCGGTCCAGTCGGGGTGGGCGGACCAGATGAGGGCGGCTGTGGCGGAGGTGATTGCGGTGGCTTGGCTGGTGCCGTTGGATTTGCAGTAGCCGTTGCCGCGCGTGCAGTACCCCGGCATCTCATCCCCGGGGGCCGCGAGCCCGACGCCGGCACCGTGGTTCGACCACTGAGCGAACTTGCCCTTGGAGTCAATGGCGCTCACCGCGACGACACCTGGGTAGGCACCCGGGTGGTCGATACGGTTGAGCTCGTCATTGCCGGCGGCCGCGAAGATCAGTTTGCCCTTTTGGAGGGCGTAGTCGACCGCGGACTTGAGTTCGGCGTCCTCCGTGTCGTTGGGCGCCCCGCCCAACGACACGTTGATGATCTTGGCATCGGTATCCGCAGCGGCGCGAATGCCCGACGAGACCACTTTCAGCCCCGGCAGGACGTTGTCGTAGGCCTTCACAGGCAGGATCGTGGCGCCGGGAGCGAGCCCCTTGACGCCGCCCTGCGCACCGCTCCCCGCGATGAGCAGGCCCATGTTCGTCCCGTGCCGATTGGTGTCCTCACGGGCGCTCTGCGACGGCTTGTCGATGTTTTTGCCCGGGAGGACACGGCCCCGGAGTTCGGGAACGGCCTCGTCGACACCGCTGTCGACCACCGCCACCGTGACCCCGGACCCCGTGCTGACCTTCCAGATGGCTTCCGCGTCCATCGCGTCCAGATACCACTGCTTGGACCGCATGTCGTCGGCCAGCGCCGTCGGCGCCGTGCCGACCGAGCAGGCCAGCGCCGCAGCCAGTGCGGCACCGAGAAGTGCCGAGCGGCTGCGCACTGCGCGGACTGAGCTGAACATGGGACTGCGGACTCCTTGAGCGGCGATGGTTTGCGTACGTCAGTCGATGACCGGCGGGACGACCTTGCGATCGTCCATCGCCCACGTCTCCTCGTCCTCGACCAGGTAGTCGGGGGCCTCGGAAGAAGTCGTACGACGCCGGTCCGTGCCTCGCTTGTTGCCGTTCACCAACCCCGTACCGCCGGGGGTGAATTCACCACGCCCGCCGAGAGACGCACGCGGGGCCCCCACAGTTCCACCCGGCTCGGAGGCCAGCCTGCGACCGCCCGTACCGGTGGCGCCACGCGGCGCGCCGCCGGGGCCGTGGCCCATGCCGCCGCCCATGGGCCCACGGCCCATGCCGGTACCGGCGCGCTCCTCGCCCACGACCGTGCCCATCGGGAGCCGGGGCGTCGAGCCACGGCCGGTGGCGGGCATGGGACGGCCGCCGGTGATGCCCTCGGCGGTGATGCCGCGCGTGGTGCCGGGAAGACCACTCGGACGAGCGATGCCCGGAACGCGCGAGTTACCGCTTGGGCCCGTCCCCGGCGCACTCACCCGCGCCGTGGTGGAAGGCCGGCCAAGAACGTCCTTGCCGGACAGGCCGGGCAGGACCAACGGCGGAGTGACGACAGGCCCCGTCCCGCTCGGTGCCGGAGTCGGAACAGCGGGCCCGACGGGACGCGTCGTCGCCTCCGGCGGCGGAGCCACGGTGACGGAGTCGATCGTGGTCCCTACCGGTTGGTGCACGACAGACGGTGTCGTAACCATGGACCCAGGAGCCACTACTCCACTACTGGCCATGGTGTGGTGCCCCGTCGAGCCAGCCGGAGCGTAGGACGTTCCGCCGACGGAACCGCCGCCACTGCTGTGCGCGGTGGAGGTGCCGCCGTAGGACGAACTCGTCCCGTAGGCCGACTCCTCGCCACTGCGCTGGACCGGCAACGGCGCGAACTTAGGCTCAGGCTGAGCCGTGATCCGGGCCTTGGACGCGTCGTAGTACGACGACAACCGGTTCAGCTGGTTGATCGCCTCGTTCGTCTTCGGCCCCAGCGCCTTCAGCCGCGCCTTCTCCTTCTCCGGGTCGGCGTAGCACACGCCGTCCGTCGGCGGGAGTGCCGCCTTCGCCTCGGTCAGGGCCTGGCCCGCGCGGGCCATCTCCTCGCCGACGACACCGGCGTACTCGCTCAGCACCAGCGTCTGCGCCACCATCCCGCGGCCCCACTCGCGGAACGCGTCGCCACCAGCGCCGTGCCACTTGACCTGCTCCATGTACCAGCGCAGGTCCCGTGCGATGTCCGCGATGTCGGGCGCCGCGGCGGCCAGCGTCTCGGCCGCGCCGGTCAGCTCCGCCGGCTTCGCCGACGCGAGCATCGCGTGCAGGGCCTCCAGGGACATGCCCTCGAATTCGTCCGTAGCCATCGTCATGCCCCCTTTACTTCAGACCGCCGGAGTCGGCGTCGTTCCCGTGGCCGCCCTGGCCGCCCTGGCCGCCCTCGTTGCCCTGGCCACCGTGGCCGTCCTTGCCGGAACCGGGCTTCGTACCGCCCGCCGCCGCCGGAGTCTCGTAGTACTTCTCCGTCTCCTTGCGGATGGCCTGGTAGCGCTGGGCCTCGTCCGCGTCGATCCCGCCGTAGCCCTTGTCCGCGATGTGCACCGCGATGCCCATGCCCTCGATCTGCTCACCGAAGATCTTGGTGAGCCGCTCCAGGTTCGTACGGACCTTGTCGTACGCCTTGTGCAGCTCGCCCGCGGCCGCGAAGCCCTTGCCGTACGCCTCCGGCTGCACCCGCTGGTCGGCGATCTTGGTGTGGCGCGCCGGGGACTTCTCCAGGCTGCGCAGCAACTCCTCCATGCGGCCCTTGAAGTCGGCGAGGCTCACCCCGTCGACTCCCAGGTCCGGCTTGCCGCCGCTGCCGCCACCGTTCGGCTCGGCCACTGTTCCTCCCCGTGAATTCCCCGCCGGCACCGTTCTGCCACCGGTACCGCAAAAGCTCAGTCGCCGCGTCGTGCGCACGCGTCACACTCGTGAAGCACGCGAAGCATGTGATCACTCTAGTCACTCCGGATTCGGAGCCGAATGAGTATCCGTACTCAAAGATGTCGCAGACTCGTCCCGAAAACCTCTCGGTTCTCTCAGAACCTCTCCGGCTCCGGCACCCCGCGCGCACCCCGCCGCCGCACGTCCCGGATCACCGTCGCCGTGCCCGCGACCACCGCCACGAGCAGGGCGGCGATGCCCAACGCGTAGGTGGCGTACCGCTCGTTGCGCTCCTGGGGCGTCTCGGAGAGCGCCAGCGCGGTCACGTCCGGGGCCTGGGCCCTGGGCGGGCCCGGGTCCGGGTGCGCGGCCTCCTCGGGGGGCGAGTCGTCGGTCACCGCGCGGACCGGGTCGACCACGCCCCAGCCGACGAAGTTGTCGTGCCCGTTGACGGACCGCTCCGCCGTCTGCTCGATCCGCGCGATGATCTGCGCGGCCGTCCACTTCGTCTTCGCGTACGGGTACTTGGCACGCAGCAGCGCGGCGACCCCGGCCACGTAGGGGGCCGAGAAGCTCGTCCCGTTGTCCGAGCACTGGCCGTTGCCGGGCACGGTCGAGACGATGTCGACGCCCGGCGCCGCTACCCCGACGAACGTACCCGGCTGCGAGAACACCGCGCGCTCGTTGTTGCGGTCCGAGGAGGCGACCGCCAGCACGCCCGGGAAGGCCGCCGGATAGGTCTCCTTCAGCTTGCCGTCCATGCCGTCGTTGCCCGCCGAGGCGACCACCACGATCTGCTTGTCGAGGGCGCGCCGCACGGCCCTGGCGAGATCCGAGTTGGGGCCCTGCGGCTCGGTGGTGTCCTGCGAGATGTTGATCACGTCGGCGTGCTGGTCGATGGCGTGGTCGATCGCCTTCGCCATCGTGTCCGTCTTGCCGCTGTTCTTCTCGTCGTTCTGGCGGATCGGGATGATCGTGGCCTCGGGAGCGAGGCCCACGAAGCCGGTCCCCGCGCGGGGGCGGGCGGCGATGATGCCCGCGACCTTGGTGCCGTGGCCGACCTCGTCGACCGTGCCGCCGGTCTTGCCGCGCTTGTCGTTCTGCTCGCCGCCGCCCTCCTTCTCGGGCTTGAGGTAGTCGGCGCCGCTCTTCGCGTCGACCGCGGGCTTGAGCTGCGGGTTGGCGATGTCGACGCCGGTGTCGATGACCGCGACCCGCACGCCCTTGCCCTTGGTGTCCTGCCACAGCTCGTCGAAGAGCACCCGCTGGAGCGACCAGGGGCGGCCCTCGATCTGCTTCTTCATGGGGAAGGTGCACTCGCCGCTGCCGTCGAGCCCGGGCGCGGGCGCGACGGAAGGGGCGGGCGCGGAGGACGCGTACGCCGGGGGCGTGAGCGTCAGCGCGGCGACGGCCGTGGCCGCGCCCATCAGCACCGGCTTCCGGTACGGCTTCGACGTCCCGTAGGGCTTCAGCATCGACACGACAGGTCCGTCCTTCCCTACGAGCCCTGGGGCTGGCGGGCGCTGTTGGTGTCGAGCCGCGGGCCCTTGGACAGGAACTCCGACCAGTTGATGGGGACGAGCGCCGGGGTGACCTTCTCGTATCCGAGACGCTGCTGCGCCTGGCTGGGTTCGGGGCGGCCGTCGTCCGGCTTCTGCTGGTCGCCGGCGCCGATGTCCGAACGGGCGGCGTCGCTGTCGCCGTTGGCCTGCACCGCGTACCGCAGTCCGGTGTCGGTCACCAGGAAGAGCGAACCGTCGGGACGGGTCTGGCGGCCCTGCACCTGGGTGTAGAGCAGGCCCGTGCCGGGGGTGACGTACGTGCTGGTGCCGCCCGCGGTGATGGCCGCCGGGTACTCGGTGCCCGCCCAGGTGGAGAGCGTGGTGTTGCCCTTGTCGTCGACCTTGCGCAGCACGCTGCACACGGTGTTGCGCGCGCCCGCCCCGGCGCTGCCCGCGTTCACCTGCTTCGCCTTCTTCTCGGGCCAGTTGTTGGTGGCGCCGAAGTACTCGGGCGTGGGCGCGATGTCGGCCGCGTTGACCTCCCTGACGTCGCCGTGCATGCCGAGCTTCGTGGTCTGCGGGGAGTTGAGCACCAGCCAGGCCGTGAAGTCGGAGACGGGCTGGACCTTGCCCTTGAGCACCACGTACTGCTGGGGGCCCGCGCCGGTCTGGGCGCTCAGCACCATGCCGACCTTGTCCTCCTGCGGCGAGAGTCCGCCGCCGGTGCCCGCCGGGGAGCCGACGGGGCCGGGGATCGCGGGGAAGTCGATCGGGGTGCCGTCGCCGAGGGTGGCCAGCCAGTCGTCGGTGACCTGCTGCGGCTTCTCGTCGGCGCCGAAGAGCGTCCGGGCGAGCAGGTCGCCGGGGGCGCCCTTGACCAGGTACTTGGTGCCCTTGGCGTCGACCACGTACCGGGCCTGGTTCTTCTGGCCCTGGACGTACATCACCTGGCCGCCGGTGAGCCGGCGCTTGTCGTCGGTCAGCTTGAAGTCCCGGTCGGCGAAGACGAACGCCGCCTTCTGGACGGAGTCCTTGCCACCGCCCGGCTGCTCGCAGACCGCCCAGCGCTTGGCCTTGCCGGCCTCGCTCGCGGCGGGCAGCCGGTCCGGGGCGTACGGGATGCCGAGGATCGGGCCGCGCGCGAGCTTGCCCGAATCCAGGATGTCGTCGCTGACCTGGATGACGTCGAACTTCGCCGGATCGAGGAGCAGTCGCGCGGAGGCCAGGTTGAGCACCGGGTGGAGCAGGACCTTCTTGTCCTTGCCCTTGCCGGTGGAGAGCACGACGTAACGGGTGGTGGACTGCTTGCCGACGATCACCTTGGTTCCGGGGGTGTCCCAGCCCTGCGGCGCCTTCGGCTTGAACATCCCCCAGGCCCCGAACCCGGCGAGGCAGAGCGCGGCCACGATCACACTGGGCACGATGGCCTTGAGCGGGCGCGGGGCGCCCTCCTCCGTGCCCGTGGGAGACGGTTGCAGAAACGCCGCCACCGTGCGCTTCTTCGCAAAGGTGTACGCGTTGAGCTCGTCCCGCCGTGATGCCATGCGCCTCTGTCTCTCCCCGCGCGGCCCCCTGATCGGACCTGGTCCTGCGGTCCCCGGGCCTCGATTGTCAGACCGGCCCCCTACTATGCCTGTTGACCGAGGGGGCCTGTGGGGCGGGTAGGGTGAAGCCGCCGTCAAGACCCCTTGCCGAGCTGGGGGAATCCGGATGTTTTGGGTGCTTGCGCACGATTGGGGGGTGGTGGAGTGATGACGTCCGCGACGCGTGTGCGGCCTGCCGCCACCGGTCCTTCGGCCCCCGCCCCGGGAGCCTCCGCACCCCGCCTCAAAGCCCGGCCAGGACACTTCGGGTCGTTCCGACTGCAACAACTCGTGCTGGTGGAGCTCGCCGCCGCGGTGCTGCTCGTGGCATGGGTGATCGACACGCTGATGCTGGTGCCCGCCGGTGTGGTCGCCGCGCTGCTGGTGCTGCTCGCCGTGGTGCGCCGCCACCGCCGCTCCCTGCCCGAGTGGCTGGGCACAGTGCTCGCCCTGCGCGCGCGTACCCGCAGGGCGGCGAGCCTGCCGGTCCCGCCGGGCACCGAACCGGGCTTCGCCCCGGTGGTGGAGTGCGACCCGGCGCTGCGGACGTACACGTTCGGCGACCGCGACCGCCGCCCTGTCGGCATGGTGGGCGACGGCACCTTCCTCACCGCGGTGCTCCAGGTGGAGATGGACGCCACGGCGCTGCGCCCGGAGCGCGGCACCCGCCCGCTGCCGGTCGCGCTCGTACGGGACGCGCTGGACGTCGACGGAATCCGTCTGGAGTCCGCCCAGATCGTCCAGCACACCCAGCCCGCGCCCGCTCCGCACCTGCCGCAGCAGTCGGTGGCCGCCCGTAACTACGCGCCGCTCCAGGCCCAGACGGGCTCGCCCGCGGTGCGCATCACCTGGATCGCGCTCAAACTCGACCCCGAGCTGTGCGCGGAGGCGGTGGCGGCGCGCGGCGGCGGACTGACCGGCGCCCAGAAGTGCCTGGTGCGCGCCGCGGACCAGCTGGCGAGCCGGCTCACCGGCGCCGGGTTCCGCGCGACCGTCCTCACCGAGCAGGAGCTGACCGGCGCCATCGCCACCTCGACCTGCGCCAACCCGATGGCGATCACCCAGGCGGGCCGCGCGGGCACCCCGGGGCGGCGCACCCAGGAGACGGCCAGGACCTGGCGCTGCGACGACCGCCGCCACACGACGTACTGGGTGGGCCGCTGGCCCCAACTGGGCGGCCCTGGAGCCTCGATGCCGCAGCTGGTCGCCCTGCTGACCTCGCTCCCCGCGCTCGCCACCACCTTCAGTCTGACGCTGGCCGCCGGCGACCGCCAGGAGATCACGCTCACCGGCCACGTCCGGATAACCGGCCGCAGCGACGAAGAACTCGTCACCGCCCGCCGGGAGCTGGAGCGCACCGCGCGCGGAGTGAAGACCGGCCTGGTCCGCCTGGACCGCGAACAGTTGCCGGGCATGCTGGCCACACTGCCGCTCGGGGGTGCGCGCTGATGACCACGTCCTCTGTCTCTCCCGCTCCCGTGCCCGCCTCTCCGGAGGTCCGCAGAGGGCGCGCCCGGCTGGGCTTCGGCCTCCTCGGCCCGCGCCGCGACCGGCACGCGCTCGCCGCCGACCAGGTGGAGGCGCTGGCCCTGCCCGTCGGTGACGACGGCATGGTGATAGGCGTGGACGCGTCGGGCCGCCCGTCGGTCCTCGGCATCAACCGCCCGACGGCGTACGACGTGACGCTGATCGGCGGCCTGTGGACCGCGCAGGTGCTCGCGCTGCGGGCGGCGGCCACGGGCGCGCGCGTGACCGTGGAGACCGGCCGGGCCCCCGCCTGGACGGCGCTCGCCCAGGCGGCCGGCGGCGGCCAGCAGTGCATCGCGCTGCACGACGTGGGCCGGGTGCCGCCGCAGGGCGCCTCCGCCGGATCGCCGGTCGTGGTCGTCCGCGACTGCGGGATGCGGCCGCCGCGCGGGCGGGTGGTCTCGGGGCCGTGGCAGTCGGTGCTGACGCTGCTGCCGTATCTGAGTCCCGTGGCGCCCCGGCTGCTGGAGAAGTCGGACCTGGTCGGTGTGCAGCGGGTCTCGCCGGACGAGGCCGCGCAGATCGGGCGGATCATGCACCTCCCGCAGGCCGAGACGGAGTCGCTGTCCACGCTGGCGGACGGGGTCACCCTGTGGTGCAGCGCCCGCGACCGCCAGTTCGTGATGACCCAGGCCACGGACGCGGAGACCGGACTGCTCGGCTCCGCCCGGCGGATGGACTGAGCGGCCCGCGCCGCGCGCGTGCCGCCACGAAAAACACAGAGAGTACGAGCAGGTACGACCGGCCCTGAGCGGGGAGCGTGAACGGTTCGTTCGCACTCCGGCCGCACGACGCCGCCCGCCGTCACTTGACGGCAGCCCCACGGGCACGTCGTGATGGAGGGGACAGTCGGTGAGGGGTGGCCGGGCCTGCCGGTGCGGAGTTGTCGGCGATTAGGCTGGGACGGCCTGCGAACGAAAGGAATCCGGTGAACAGCGATCAGGACCAGTTCCGCACCGGCGGGAACGCGCGCGACGAGAATCGGTCCGACGCCGATCCCGAGCCCACGGGTGAGTTCACCATCGACTACACCCCGCCCGCCTGGTACACGCAGAACGCTGCGCCCAGCGCGGACGCGGCGACGCCGCCTCCCCCGCCGCCCGCGGGGCCGCCCGTGGCGGTGCCCGGGCTGCCCTCCAGCGGCGGCTTCCAGCCCACCTGGACGACGGGGGCGCCCGCGCCGGGTCCCGCCCCGGCCGAGGCTCCGGCTCCCGTTCCCCAGGCGTCGGCCGAGCCGCAACCGTTCGGGGGCGGGGACATCGAGAGCGGCGCGACGATGCGGTTCTCGCCGGGCTCGCTGAAGCGGGAGCTCGCGGAGCGACTGGCCAAGGCGGACGCCGCCAAGGCCGACGCCGCCAAGGCCGACGCGGCGGCCTCGGAGGCGGGCACGGATACGCGTACAGGTACGGGTGCAGGTACGGGTACGGATGAGGCGTCCGGCGCCCCCGTGGCCGTGGCCGGGGAGACCGCTGCCGTAGCGGACGCGACTGCGGCCCGCGCGCCGGCCGTGGACGACGAGCCCGCCGAAGCGGCTGGGGTCCAGGACGGGGCCGAGGCTGAGGCTGAGGCCGGAATGACCGCTGCCCAGACCGCAGACTCCCCGGCGGAGACCGGTACCGGTTCGGATACGGGTGCCGGTGCTGGCCGTACGGGTCGGACTGAGCCCGAGGCCTCGGACTCCGGTCCGGAGAGCTCCGAGGGCACGACGGAGAACACCGACACGCCTTCGGGTGAATCGGAGGCCGCCGCTGCCGTTGCCGCCGAGCGGAGCGAGGGCACGGCGGTCGCGCCCACCGACCAGAGCCCGGGTGAGGACCGGGGCCCGGGTGGGGCCGCCGACTCCGGTGACTACGTGACCGCCGCGCCGGTGGCGGCCCCCGCAGTCCCCGCTGAACCGGCCGACGCCGTACCCGCGGTGACGGACGCGGCCCCGCAGGGCACGGCCCCGCAGGACGCCGCTCCCCAGGACGCGCCGGTCGCCCCGGCCGATCAGCCGTGGGCCGCGCAGGCCCAGCAGTCCGGTCCGCAGCCGGGCCAACAGCCTGTGCAGCAGCCCGGGTTGCCGCCGTTGCCGCCCGCGTACCAGCCCGCCGTGCCGGCAGCGGCGCCGCAGTGGCCCGTACCGGCACACCAGCCCCAGCCCCAGGCCGGGCAGCCCGGGTGGCCGATGCCGCAGGGCGACCAGCCGCAGGCTCCGGGTACGCCGAACGTTCCGGCGCCGCAGCAGGGACCGCCGACCGGCCAGCCGGGTTTCCCGGCGCCCCAGCCCCACGCCCCGGCCCCCCAGGGCGGCTACGGCTTCCCGCACCCGGCCACGCCGGGCACCCCCGCTCCGGGCCCCAACACCCCTGCCCCGCAAGGCGCGTACGGCTTCCCGCACCCCGGCACGCAAAGCACCCCGGCCCCGGCGTCCGCGCCCAACACCCCTGGCCCGCAAGGTGCGTACGGCTTCCCGCACCCCGACACGCAGGGCACCCCGGCCCCGGCCGCCGCGCCCAACGCCCCGGCCCAGCAAGGCGGTTACGGGTTCCCGCAGCCGACCGAGACCTCGACTCCGGCCCCTAACCCGATCCCGGCCCAGAACTCGCCCGCGCCGCAGGCCCCCCAGGCCCCTCACTCGCCCCAGAGCGGCTACGGCTTCCCCCAGCAGCAGGCCCAGCCGCAATCGTCGGCGCAGGCCCAGCCGCAACCCCAGCCTCAGCCCCAGGCGCACCCCCAGCCCCAGCCGTTGCCGCAGGCCCAGCCGCCCGCCGGGCCGGTGGACCCGCGCACGGGGGCCGGGTGGCCCTCCCCCGTCGCGCACGACCAGCGCGAGCGGTCCGTGCCGGGCGCGCCGCTCGGGTACACCGCGGCCGTGGAGCTCTCCTCCGACCGGCTGCTGCGCAACAACAAGCAGAAGGCCAAGAGCAGCCGCAACCCGGGCAGCTCCTCCCGCTTCAAGTTCGGCGGCAAGAAGGAAGAGGCCGAGCGGCAGCAGAAGCTCAACCTCATCCGGACGCCCGTCCTGTCGTGCTACCGGATCGCGGTCATCTCCCTCAAGGGCGGTGTCGGCAAGACGACGACCACCACGGCGCTGGGCGCGACGCTGGCGACCGAGCGGCAGGACAAGATCCTGGCGATCGACGCCAACCCGGACGCGGGCACGCTCGGCCGCCGGGTGCGCCGCGAGACCGGGGCCACCATCCGCGACCTCGTCCAGGCGATCCCGTACCTCAACTCGTACATGGACATCCGCCGGTTCACCTCGCAGGCGCCGTCGGGTCTGGAGATCATCGCCAACGACGTCGACCCGGCCGTGTCCACGACGTTCAACGACGAGGACTACCGGCGGGCGATAGACGTCCTCGGCAAGCAGTACCCGATCATCCTCACCGACTCGGGTACGGGTCTGCTGTACTCGGCGATGCGCGGCGTCCTCGACCTCGCGGACCAGCTGATCATCATCTCCACCCCGTCGGTGGACGGCGCGTCGAGTGCGTCCACGACCCTGGACTGGCTCTCCGCGCACGGCTACGCGGACCTGGTCCAGCGCTCGCTCACCGTCATCTCCGGGGTCCGCGAGACCGGCAAGATGATCAAGGTGGACGACATCGTCCAGCACTTCCAGACGCGCTGCCGCGGGGTCGTGGTGGTCCCGTTCGACGAGCATCTGGCGGCGGGCGCCGAGGTCGACCTCGACATGATGCGGCCGAAGACGCGCGAGGCGTACTTCCACCTGTCGGCGCTGGTGGCCGAGGACTTCGTCCGGGCCCAGCAGCAGCAGGGGCTCTGGACCGGGGACGGGGTCAACCCGCCGCCGCACATGGCTCCGCCGATGCCGGGCCAGTACGCGCCGCAGCCCGGCCAGCCCGTCCCCGGCCAGCCGCACATCCCGGGCCAGCAGACCCCCGGCCAGCAGGCCCCGGGGCAGCCCGCACCCGGCCAGCCCTTCCCCGGGCAGGCCCAGCCGCAGCCGTATGCCCCCCAGCAGCCGCAGCCGCCCCAGCCGTACGGCGGCCAGCAGCCGCCGCAGGGCTGGCAGCAGCAGCCGCCTCAGCAGTAGGAGCGGCAACACCGAAGGGCCCGTACCGTCTTGGCGACGGTACGGGCCCTTCGGTGTGCGGTACGGCGGGACGCGCGGCCGCGCCCGGCACCGGCGGGCCGGGGCCCTGCCGGTGGTTACGCCTGTGCCTCGTGCGCCTCGATCAGCTCCGTCGAGCGCTTCACATCGCGCCCGATCGCCTCCAGCAGCGCCTCGATCGACACGAACTTCTCCTGGCCGCGCACATAGGCGAGGAAGTCGACGGCGACGTGCAGCCCGTACAGGTCGAGGCCGACGCGGTCGATCGCGTACGCCTCGACCGTGCGCTCGGTGCCGTCGAACTGCGGGTTGGTGCCGACCGAGATCGCGGCGGGCATCCGCTCGCCGTTGGCGGTGAGCCAGCCCGCGTAGACCCCGTCCGCGGGGATCGCGGTGTGCGGCAGTGTCTCCACGTTCGCCGTCGGGTAGCCCAGCTCGCGGCCGCGCTGCGCGCCGCGCACCACGACGCCCTCGACCCGGTGCGGGCGGCCCAGGATCTCGGCAGCGCCCGCCACGTCGCCCTCGGCGACCAGGCGCCGGGTCAGGGTCGAGGAGAACGGCTGCCCGCCGCCCGCCTCGCCGCTGACGAAGAGGTCGATGACGTCCACCTCGTAGTCGTACGTCTCGCCCAGCTCGGCCAGGAAGTCCACGTTGCCGGCCGCCTTGTGGCCGAAGCGGAAGTTGGGGCCCTCGACGACCACGCGCGCGTGCAGCTTGTCCACGAGCGCCTTCACCACGAACTCGGCCGGTGACAGCTTCGAGAACTCGCTGGTGAAGGGGAGGATCAACAGCGCGTCCACGCCCAGGTCCGCCATCAGCTCGGCGCGCCGGTGGTGCGGGGCGAGCAGCGGCGGGTGGCTGCCGGGGCGCACCACCTCGCTGGGGTGCGGGTCGAAGGTCACCACGACGGAGGGAATGCCCAGCTCGCGGGCGCGCGCCACGGCCCGCCCGATGATCACCTGATGCCCGCGGTGCACCCCGTCGTAGGAGCCGATGGTGACGACGCTGCGTCCCCAGTCCTGGGGAATGTCCTCCAAGCCACGCCAGCGCTGCACTGTGACCGCTCCTCGCCCGAAACTCGCCCGAATCCGAACCCGTGTACGTGAGAGGTGTCCTCTCACACAGGTCTAAGACTGCCATGCCCGGCGTGTTCGGCCCTCATCGGCATGGGCACCGCAAGCCCTTCGACCATACGGCGGGCGCTCGGCCCGATCACGGCCGACCACTCGTGGGGTGCCTGGTCGAGCCAGCCCGCGACCTGAACGGCGAATTCCGGCACCTCCCTGGCCAGCTCCACCACGCGCCGGTCGAAGCAGCAGGCGCCCTCGGGGGTCCGTACCAGGAGCAGCCCCGTGCGGTGGACCAGGTCGCGGGTGCGTGCCTCGGGCCGCTCGGGCGCGCCGAGGGCGGCGGCCCGCAGCAGGGCGTGCAGCACCGCCGGGTCCCGCGACTCGTACCGCTCGTATTCGAGCAGGACGTCCAGGAGTTCGGCCCGCAGGGGGCGCGAGGTGCGGCTGCCGGGCGCGGCGAGCACCGGCGCCAGCGCCTGCCGCACATGCGGGGAACAGCCCCGCAGTACCGAGGTGACCAGCGGGAAGAGCACGGCGCGCGCCGCCGGGCCGTACTCGAGGCGCCGCTCCACAAAGGCGGCGGTGTGGGCCGCGCCCTCGGGGTGGCGGTCCACGTAGTGCCGGACGAGGGCGGCCGCGCGGCGGGCGAGCGCGGGCGTGTTGATCTCGGCGAGCGCCGCCAGCACCTCGGCGGCGGCGTCACCCCGCTGGTCCAGACGCGTCTGGAAGGCGGCGAGGACCGGCTCGGGGTGGGTGGCGAGGGCGGCCAGGAGCGCGGAGGAGGGCAGTCCCAGGTCGCCGTCCGTGTACCGGGCGAGCGCGGTGTCGAGGTGGTGCGCGCGGGTGCACGGGTCGCGGACGAGCAGGCCGAGCGCGGCGCCGTGCAGCGGGGTGTCGGCGGGCCTGGCGAGCAGGGCGAGCGCCGCGTAGCGCAGCAGGTCGCGGTCGGCGCCGGTGGTGGCGTACGGCGCGACGCGCGGCCCGTACGCGGCGGCGGCCACCCGTCGTTCGGGCCGGTCGTCGTGGGCCCAGCGGTCCACGGCCCGGCAGAGCGCGGACGGCTCGTCCTCGGCGAGCGCGGCCAGGAGTTCGTCGGCGCGCGGGTGCGCCGTGGCCACCAGCGCCTCGGTGAGGTCGTCGACGGCGAGTGAGCGGCGGGCGTAGAGCAGGGCCTGTGCGGCCGCGGCGACGGTCGGGCGCAGCTCGGCGCCCGGCGGCGCGGGCAGCGGCCGCTCGTCGGTGAACCACCGGCACAGCAGCGGCTGTACGCTCCGGGGCTCAGCCGCCAGGCGCCGGTCCACGGCGTCGAGGTACCGCTCCCAGCCGGGCGCGTGGCCCGGCGCCCCGTCGGCGGGGACCAGGCGCCGCATCAGCTCCATCCGGCGGTCGTCGCCGATGCGCAGCCGCTGCCAGAACCACGGCCCGAACGTGCCGAGCCCGCCGAGGCGCCCGGGCCCGCCCTCGCGCACCGACCGTTCGCTGATCCGGTCCGCGAGCAGCCGCAGCACACCGAGGTACGAACGGGGCTCGGGCACCCGCAGCAGCGTCTGGGTGAGCAGGTGCACCGCCCACCAGCCGGCGTCCTCCGCCCGGTCCGGCGCGGCCGTCCCGGCCCCGGCCGCGAGCCGGTCGAGTGCGTCCACCAGCCCGGCCAGGTGCGGGGCGAGCCGGTCGGCCCCCTGCTCGCGGTCGAGGAGCAGCAGGGCCTGCAGGACGGGGCCGATGCGGTGGCGGGGGACGGGCAGGGTGCGGGGCTCGTCGCACGGCGGCGCAGAGCGCGCGCCGGGCGCGGGCGGCGGCGGTCCCTGGCGCGGGCGCCTGCCCCGTCCGCCGTCCTCCCGGCGCGGTGCGCGGCGCTGGTCGGGGACGACACCGGGGGACGGCGGCCCGGGGGGCGTCCACGGGGGCGGGGCATCCTGCGGGTCCGCTCCCCGGGCGCCGCGCGATCCGGGCGGGGGCGGTACGTACCGCGTCGCGTCGCCCGGGCCGCTCGTGCCGGGGCGGGACGGCAGCCGGGCCGGGGCGGGGTCCTCGCTGCCGGGTGCGTCCTCGCACCAGCGGTGGACCAGGGCGTGCAGGGCCGCGCCCAGGTCGAGGTGGGCGGCCTGGAGCCAGTCCGCGAGCTCCTCGTGCGCGAAGCGGTAGCCGGAGCCCGCCGGGACCAGCAGGCCCTCGGTCAGGACCGCCGAGGCCCAGCCGGTGCGCCAGGGGAAGATCTCCTCGAAGTTCTCGCGGTCCAGTTCGCCCTGGCCGGGGCCCAGGCACCGCCGGGCCGCCTCGTGGACCCGGCCGGAGACCCGGGCGGCGAGGCGCCGCACGGCCGCCCCGCGCGGCGCGGGGCGCCCGGCCGCGGCCAGCCGTACCGCGATGCGCAGGCACATCAGGTCCAGATGGGCGGCGAAGACGTCCTCGCGGCCGGGGTGGCCCGGCACCTCGCCCGGCAGCGCCTCGCGCACCTCGGCGAGCAGCCGCAGGGTCAGCGGATGGCGCCCGGCGCCGTCGGCCAGGGCGTCGTCGGGGATGCCGTACCGCTCCCGGGCCCGGGCCGCCTCCTTGCGGGAGAGGTCACCGATCCGCACGGCGGGCGGCAGCCGGGGCGCCTCGGCCGGGTACAGCACCTCGGGCGGGAAGAGCGCCCCGGCCTGCTCCCAGTGCTCGGGGCGGCAGGCGACCACCAGGCGCGCCCCGGTCCCGGCCAGCCAGGCGGCCGTCCCGGCCGTCCACTCGGGCAGCCGGTGCGCGAGGACGGGCGGCATCTCCTCGGGTCCGTCCAGCAGGACGAGCAGGGGGCGTCCGGCGTCGGAGGCGAGGCGGGCCACTCGCTCCGGGGTGGCGCACTCCATGTCGCCGGGCGCCCCCGCGGCCGCCACGATCCGCCCCGCCTGCCGCAGCGCCCGTGCCACCGCGTCGGCCACCGAAGCGTCCCCCGCGCGCAGATCGGCGCCGCGCAGCCACACCGTGGGGGCGGGTTCGGCGCCCCGGGCGCGGCGGGCGGCGAGGGCGGCGAGTTCGGTGGTGCGGCCCGTGCCGGGGTCGCCGACCAGGCCGAGGACACGGGCGGTTCCGGCCGCGAAGTCGGCGAAGTGTCGTACGGTGAGCCGCCGTTCGACCGGCTCGCGCCGTTCGCCGGGGCCGCCGGCCGAGCCCACGGAGGTCGCGGTGAGCTGGAGCGCGCCCGCCAGGTTGAGGTCCTCTCCGTACCCCGGGACGGTCGAGGCGTTGCGCCGCAGCAGTTCCTGGAGCGGGCCGCCGTCGGGCCGCAGCGGCACCGCGAACCCGGCCGCCCGGTGCGCGGCGTGCAGCGCGGTCCCGAGCACCCCGAGCACCGCACCGGTCGCCGCGTCCAGGACCGGCCCGCCCGCGGCCTCGCCGCCGAGCCGCAGCGCGTCGGCGCCCTCGGTGCCGATCGCCAGCTCCAGGGCGGAGCCGAGGAGGTGGAAGCGGTCGGTGGCGGTGTAGGTGACGGGCGACTCGCCGAGCACCCGCGCCTCGCGCCAGCCGTGCGCGGCGATCCGCACATACGTGCCCGGCGCGACCGTCTCCCGGGCGGCAACGGGCAGGGGGCGCACGTCCAGTCCCTCGGTGCGCACCAGCGCGAGCCCCGCCTCCGGCAGCGGGGTGACGGCGTCGGCCTCGGCGAGGCAGGTCCGCTCGCCGGGGGCGTGCAGCACCACCCGGGTGAGCCCGTCCACCACCTCGTGGCTGGTGACCACGGTGCCGCGGTCATCGGCGACGAAGCCCGTCCCCCGGGTACGTCCCGCCAGATCACAGATCCGTACCAGTGTCTCCCGGCCCCCGTCACCGTCCCCGCGTCGCATGTCCGAAACGGTAGTTCTGGGATGATCCGCCCGAGAAGAACGCCGAGCGAAAGCGCCCCCCAGTGCTCCCCTCTTTCACTACGAGCGCCTGCCCCGCCGGGTGAAAACACCTGGGGCGGGCTCCTCAGGAGCCCGCCCCGGGTTTGGGAACACGGGATGGGTCCCGGCCGTGGCCGGGACCCCTCGGGCGTGACTTTCGCATCCCGCCCGGTCTCGGAGGTCCGCACGCGCGAGCGCCCGGCGCCGGAACCGGCAGGGCCCGAACGGCACGCCCTAGCCGAACACCGCCAGGCTCTTCGCCTTGCCCCGCTGGCTCTCCACCAGCGCCAGCAGCCGCTCGCCCGGCCCGTACACGGCGACCGGCTTCCCGCTGACGTACGTCTCGGGCATGTCCAGGCGCACCCCGTTCAGCAGCAGCCCGGCGCGTCGCTCGTCCACGTCCCAGCGGGCGAACGCGGCGGCCGCCGCCTCGGCGACCGGCATCACGGTCAGCTCCTCCTGGAGCTGGTCGAGCGTGCGGGCCGCGTCCAGACCGTAGGGGCCGACCCGGGTGCGGCGCAGGGCCGTCAGATGTCCGCCGACGCCGAGCCCGGCGCCCAGGTCGCGGGCGAGGGCGCGGATGTACGTACCGGAGGAGCAGACCACCGAGACGACCAGGTCGACCACGGGGGTGCCGTCCTCGGCGACGGCCTCGCGCACGTCGTAGACGGTGAAGGAGGAGACGGTCACCGGCCGGGCCGGGATCTCGAACTCCTCGCCGCCGCGCACGCGCGCGTAGGAGCGCTTGCCGTCGATCTTGATGGCCGAGACCTTCGACGGGACCTGCATGATGGCGCCGGTCAGCGCCGCGACCCCGGCGTCGATGCCCTCGCGGGTCACCTTCGAGGCGTCGGTGGACGAGGTGATCTCACCCTCGGCGTCGTCGGTGACGGTGTCCTGGCCGAGGCGGATCGTACCGAGGTACTCCTTCTCGGTCAGGGCGAGGTGCCCGAGCAGCTTGGTGGCCCGCTCGACGCCCAGGACGAGCACGCCCGTCGCCATCGGGTCCAGCGTGCCCGCGTGGCCCACGCGGCGGGTCCTGGCGATCCCGCGCATCTTGGCGACGACGTCGTGCGAAGTGAAGCCGGACGGCTTGTCGACGATGACAAGGCCGTCCGGCGTCTTCTCTACGGTGCTCATTCGGCGGCGGTACCCTCGTCGTCCTCGTCGTCGTCCTCGCCGGGCTTCTTGTACGGGTCGGCGTCGCCGGCGTACTTGGCGCCCGAGGAGACCTCGCGCACCGCGGCGTCCGAGGCCCGCGCCTTGTCGAGGAGGTCCTCGATCGTCTTGGCGTTCTCCGGGAGGGCGTCCGCCACGAACGTCAGGGTCGGCGTGAACTTGGTGCCGGCCGCGGCCCCGACCGCGGAGCGCAGGATGCCCTTGGCGCTCTCCAGTCCGGCGGCCGCGCTGGCCCGGTCCTCGTCGTCACCGTAGACCGTGTAGAAGACCGTGGCCTCCCGCAGGTCGCCGGTGACCCTGGTGTCCGTGATGGTCACGTGCGTACCGAGGCGCGGGTCCTTGATGCCGCGCTGCAGCTTCTGGGCGACCACCTCCCGGATGAGGTCCGCCAGCTTCTTCGCCCGCGCGTTGTCGGCCACTGGTCCTTCTCCTTCTTTGCCGTGCTCTGGCTCGGTGTTCAGTCTTCGTCACTGTGGAGCCTGCGTCGCACCGACAGCAGCTCCACCTCCGGCCGGGCGGCGACCAGACGCTCGCACCGGTCCAGTACGTCCGTCAGGTGCCCCGTGTCACCGGAGACCACCGCCAGGCCGATCTCGGCCCTGCGATGGAGGTCCTGGTCGCCTGTCTCCGCCGCGCTCACCGCGTACTTGCGCTGGAGCTCGGCCACGATCGGCCGGACGACGGAGCGTTTCTCCTTCAACGACCGTACGTCGCCGAGAAGCAGGTCGAAGGACAGTGTCCCCACATACATGTGTGTCCGGATGTCCCGCCGGTCCGGGGTAGATGGCCCCGCCAACGACTTGGCGGGGACATCAGAACCGTACACGCAACGGCCGGGGCCGATCGACGGAAATAAGCTCCGCCGACCGGCCCCGGCTCACCTGCGACGATCAGCCGCGCGGCTTCTCGCGCATCTCGTACGTCGCGATGACGTCGTCGATCTTGATGTCGTTGAAGTTTCCGAGGTTGATACCGCCCTCGAAGCCTTCGCGGATCTCGGTGACGTCGTCCTTGAAGCGGCGCAGACCCTCGATGTTGAGGTTCTCCGCGATGACCTTGCCGTCCCGGAGGAGGCGGGCCTTCGTGTTCCGCTTGACCTCGCCGGAGCGGATGAGGACACCCGCGATGTTGCCGAGCTTGGACGAGCGGAAGACCTCGCGGATCTCCGCGGTGCCGAGCTCGACCTCCTCGTACTCCGGCTTCAGCATGCCCTTCAGGGCCGCCTCGATCTCCTCGATGGCCTGGTAGATCACCGAGTAGTACCGGACGTCGACGCCCTCGCGCTCCGCCATCTGCGCGGCACGGCCGGCCGCACGGACGTTGTAGCCGATGACGATGGCGTCGGAGCCCATCGCCAGGTCGATGTCGGACTCGGTGACCGCACCCACACCGCGGTGCAGGACGCGGATGTCGACCTCTTCACCGACGTCGAGCTGGAGCAGCGAGGACTCGAGAGCCTCCACCGCACCGGACGCGTCGCCCTTGATGATGATGTTGAGGTCCTGGACCAGACCGGCCTTGAGCACCTTGTCGAGGTCCTCGAGGGACACCCGGCGGGTGCGCTTGGCGAAGGCCGCGTTGCGCTCGCGGGCGGCCCGCTTCTCGGCGATCTGACGGGCCGTACGGTCCTCGTCGACCACCAGGAAGTTGTCGCCGGCGCCCGGGACGTTGGTGAGACCGAGGACGAGGACCGGGGTCGAGGGACCCGCCTCTTCCACGTTCTCGCCCTTGTCGTCGAGCATGGCGCGGACTCGGCCGTAGGCGTCACCGGCGACCATCGTGTCGCCGACGCGGAGGGTACCGCGCTGGACGAGGACGGTGGCGACGGCGCCGCGGCCGCGGTCGAGGTGGGCCTCGATCGCGATGCCCTGCGCGTCCTGCTCCGGGTTGGCCCGCAGGTCGAGCGAGGCGTCGGCGGTGAGGACGACGGCCTCGAGCAGGGAGTCGATGTGCAGACCCTGCTTGGCGGAGATGTCGACGAACATGGTGTCGCCGCCGTACTCCTCGGCCACCAGACCGAACTCGGTCAGCTGACCGCGGACCTTGACCGGGTCCGCACCCTCGACGTCGATCTTGTTGACCGCGACGACGATCGGGACGCCGGCGGCCTTGGCGTGGTTGAGCGCCTCGATCGTCTGCGGCATGACGCCGTCGTTGGCCGCGACCACGAGGATCGCGATGTCGGTCGACTTGGCACCACGGGCACGCATGGCGGTGAACGCCTCGTGACCGGGGGTGTCGATGAAGGTGATCTTGCGCTCTTCACCGTTGACCTCGGTGCCGACCTGGTAGGCACCGATGTGCTGGGTGATGCCACCGGCCTCGCCCGCCACGACGTTCGTCTTGCGGATCGCGTCGAGCAGTCGGGTCTTTCCGTGGTCGACGTGACCCATGACGGTGACGACCGGCGGACGCGCCACGAGGTACTCCTCGCCGCCCTCGTCCTCGCCGAACTCGATGTCGAAGGACTCGAGCAGCTCGCGGTCCTCCTCCTCCGGGCTGACGATCTGAACCTGGTAGTTCATCTCGCCCGCGAGGAGCTGGAGGGTCTCGTCGGAGACGGACTGCGTGGCAGTGACCATCTCGCCGAGGTTCATCATGACCGCGACCAGCGACGCCGGGTTGGCGTTGATCTTCTCCGCGAAGTCGGTGAGGGACGCACCGCGCGACAGGCGAACGGTCTCGCCGTTGCCGCGAGGCAGCATCACGCCGCCCACGGACGGGGCCTGCATGGCCTCGTACTCCTGGCGCCTCTGACGCTTGGACTTGCGACCGCGACGGGCGGGCCCGCCGGGACGGCCGAAGGCACCCTGCGTGCCGCCACGGCCACCGGGGCCGCCGGGACGACCGGCGAAGCCGGGACGGCCTCCGCCGAAGCCGCCGCCACCACCGGGAGCGCCACCGCCACCGCCGGGACGGCCGCCGAAGCCACCGCCGCCACCGGGACGACCGCCGCCGCCGGGACCTGCCGGACGGCCGGCGAAGCCGCCGCCCGCGGGACGGCCGGCGCCACCCGGACGGCCACCGGGGCCACCGGGGCCGCGGCCACCGGGGCCGCCGCCGGGACGCGGGCCCGCGGCGGGACGCTGCGGCATCATGCCGGGGTTGGGACGGTTACCGCCCGGGGCACCGCCCGGACGCGGGGCGCCTCCCTGCGGACGGGGCATGCCGCCCGGGGTGGGACGCCCGGAGGGAGCACCCTGGCCCTGCGGACGCGGAGCGCCACCGGGACCACCCTGCGGACGCGGGGCGCCACCGGGGGCACCGGCGCCGCCGTGGCCCCCGGCCGGTCGCGGAGCGCCGCCGCCGGGACGGGGCGTCTGCGGACGCGCCATGCCGGTGGAGCCGCCGGAGGTGAAGGGGTTGTTGCCGGGACGCGGGCCGGCCGGACGGGAACCGCCCGGACGCGGGGCGCCCTGGCCCTGCGGACGCGGGGCACCCGGACGGGCGCCCTGGCGCTCGCCGCCCTGACGCTCGCCCTGACCGCCGGAGGCGGCGGGACGGGCGGCCGGACGCGGGCCGGGAGTGGCACCCGCGGGACGCGGGGCCTGCTGCTGCTGCGGCGCGGGGGCCTGGGCCGCCGCCGGAGCCGAGAACTCGGCCGCGGGGACCGGAGCCGCCGGGGCGGGCTTGGCCGGCGCGGGCTTGGGGCCCGGACGCGGGCCGGGGGCCGGCGCCGTGGACGGGGTGCTGCTCTTGGGGGCCTCGGCGGCGGCCGGCTTGGGGGCCGGGGCGCCGGGCTTGGGGGCAGCGGGACGTGCCGCCTGCGCCGGGGAGGGCGCGGCGGGCTTGGCGGGCGCGGCCTTGCGGGGCGCGCCGGGCTTCGCGGCGGACTTGCCGGCGTTGCCGCCGGGTCCCTGCAAAGCGTCGGTCAGCTTGCGTACAACGGGGGCCTCGATCGTCGAGGACGCCGAACGGACGAATTCACCGAGTTCTTGGAGCTTGGCCATGACGACCTTGCTCTCCACTCCGAACTCCTTGGCGAGTTCGTATACCCGGACCTTAGCCACTTCGCTCCTTTTAGGTCCGGGTTACCGCCGGACCGTCGCTACTTCATGGGCGTACTCATCGCGTACTCATCGAGTGCTCATCGCAATCTCGACCTACTTCCAACTCGCGAGGTACCTGACCGCACGGTGTTCCGTGCCGTGCTTCTTCTTACGGTGCTGCCTGCTCGACGTGCTCACGCACGGCCTCGCTGTCCAGCTGCTCCTTGACCCTGAAGGCCCGGGAGAGCGCCCGGCGGCGGACCGCCAGGTCCAGACAGACCGAGGCGGGGTGAACGTACGCACCCCGGCCGGGCAGCGTACCGCGAGGATCGGGGACGCAAGCGCCCTCGACCTCCACGATGCGCAGCAAATCGGTCTTGGCCGCTCGCTCCCGGCACCCGACACAGGTGCGTTCGGGGCATGCGCGGGCAGGCGTCCGGCCAGACACGTTTAAGTCTACCTCCCCGTACCGACCTCACCCCTTTGGGGCAAAAATCGAACGGTCGTTGTCCTAAAAGATCACCATGGGGGCAACAGCAGCGGGGCCCGGTCTGTTCCCGGACCCCGAGGCCGTCTGGTCAGTCCTGCTCGGACGGCTGCTCCGTGTCCGGCCGGATGTCGATGCGCCAGCCGGTGAGCCGCGCGGCGAGGCGGGCGTTCTGGCCCTCCTTGCCGATGGCCAGCGAGAGCTGGTAGTCCGGGACCGTCACCCGGGCGGAACGGGCCGCCATGTCGACGACGTCGACGCGGGAGACCCGGGCCGGGGAGAGCGCGTTCGCCACCATCTCGGCCGGGTCGTCCGACCAGTCGACGATGTCGATCTTCTCACCGTGCAGCTCCGCCATGACATTGCGCACCCGGCTGCCCATCGGGCCGATGCAGGCGCCCTTCGGGTTGATGCCCGAGCGCGTCGAACGGACGGCGATCTTCGTGCGGTGGCCGGCCTCGCGGGCGATGGCGGTGATCTCCACCGAGCCGTCCGCGATCTCCGGCACCTCCAGGGCGAAGAGCTTCTTCACCAGGTTGGGGTGGGTGCGCGACAGGGTCACCGAGGGACCGCGCACGCCCTTCGCCACCCGTACGACATACGTACGAAGGCGCAGTCCGTGGACGTACTCCTCGCCCGGGACCTGCTCCTGCACGGGGAGCATGGCCTCCATCTTGCCGATGTCGACCAGGACGTTCTTGGGGTCCTTGCCCTGCTGGACGACACCGGTGATCACGTCGCCCTCGCGCCCGGCGAACTCACCGAAGGTGATGTCGTCCTCGGCGTCGCGCAGACGCTGGAGGATGACCTGCTTGGCGGTGGTGGCGGCGATCCGGCCGAAACCGGTCGGGGTGTCGTCGAACTCCTTGGCCTCCTGGCCCTCTTCCAGGTCGGCCGGGTCTTCCTTCGCCCACACGGTCACATGACCGTTCTCGCGGTCGAGCTGCACGCGCGCGCGGCGGAAGCTTCCCTCGGTGCGGTGGTAGGCGATGAGGAGGGCCGACTCGATGGCCTCGACCAGCAGGTCGAAGGAGATCTCCTTCTCCCGTACCAAACCCCGCAGGGCACTCATGTCGATGTCCATGGCTACGCCTCCTCTTCCTTCTTGTCCTTGCGGTTGAACTCGATTTCGACACGCGCCCTGGCGATCTCGGAGTACGCGAGGCGGCGGGCGGTGGCCTTGCGGCCCTTCACACCCGGGACCTCCAGGTCCACGCCCTCCTCGTCGGCGCTGATGACGCGCGCGACCAGCTCGGTGCCGTCGTGCAGCGTCAGCCGGGCGAGCCGCCCGGTGGCGCGGACGTAGTGGCGCGGTTCGAAGAGGGGGCGCTCGGCGCCGGGAGAGGTGACTTCGAGGACGTACTCCTCGTCACCCATCACGTCGCTCTCGTCGAGCGCGTCGGAGACGGCGCGGCTCAGCTCGGCACAGGTGTCCAGCTCCACGCCTTCGTCGGAGTCCACGACGATCCGCAGCATACGGCGCCGTCCTGCCCGGGACACCTCGATCTCCTCGAGATCGAGGTCCTTGGCGCTGACGAGCGGTTCCAGCAGTCCGCGCAGCCTCTCGCTCTGGGTCGTGCTCATCCGGGTGACTCCTCGGCCGCGTGTGCTGTTGTGGGTTCGTCGCGTGTCGAATCAAAGGGTATCCGGTCCCGGGGGGTGTTGCCGTCCACCGGGGGCTGGGCGCGGGTACGCTCGCCTGCGGTGATCACATGGCGGCCCCCGGGCCCGGAGCCCGCAGGGGAGACAGACGTGCCGGTGAGCAGGACGGTGACCTCCCGCAGAGCCGCCCTCGCGGCGACCGGCGCGGCCGCCGCGGCCGGGCTGCTGTCCGCCTGCTCCGAAGACGGCGCACAGGACGGCGGCCGAAGCGCGCGGGAGCGCGAACGCGCACGGGCGGCGCGCAACGAGGCGGCCCTGCGCCTGCGGACCGCGGCGGCGAGCGCGGCGCTGCGCGACCGGTACGAGGCGGTGTCGCTGCGCCATCCGGCGGTACGGGACCGGCTCGCCCCGCTGCGCGAGGAGGCGGCGCGGCACGCGGCGGCGCTCGCGGGCACCCGCCCGCGCCCCTCCGCACCCGCCTCGCCCGTCCCCGCCGACCCCGCCGAGGCGCTGGGGGAGCTGGCGGCCACCGCGCGCCGGGTCTCCGACGAGCACATGGCGGCGCTCGCCGGGGCGCCGCCCGAACTCGCCCGGCTGCTGGCCTCGGTGGCGGCGGCGGGCGCGGTCCACGCGTATCTGCTGACCCGGCGGGAGGGATCCTGATGCCGGCCTCGATGCCCGCCCTGGAGGCGGCCCAGGCCGCGCTCGCCGCGGAGCACGCGGCGGTGTACGGGTACGGGGTGCTCGGCGGCCGTGTCGAGGAGCCGCGCGGGGCCGAGGCCCGGGAGGCGTACGCCGCCCACCGCGCCCGGCGCGACGCGCTCGCCCGGACCGTGCGCGACCTGGGCGCCACACCGGTCGCGTCGGCGCCCGCGTACGCATTGCCGTTCCCGGTGCCGGACGCGGCGGCCGCCGTGCGGCTCGCGGCCGAGCTGGAGGACCGGGTGGCCGGGGTCTACTCCGACCTCGTGCGCGCGGCCGAGGGCCCGTTGCGCCAGGAGGCGGCGGCCGCGCTGCGGGAGGCGGCGGTGCGGGCGGGGCGGTGGCGGGGCGGCAGCGTAGCCTTTCCGGGGCTCGCCGAACGTCCGGGCCCGACCGGTAGCTGACCAAGGGACGACGCACGTATGGCTTTCGAACCGTCCGAGCGGCTGGTGCGCGCGCTCGGCGAGACGTACGGGGACGCCGTCGCCGCGCGCTGGCTGGGGCGGCTGCCCGAGCTCGCGGACGCGGCGGTGGCGGGGCGCGGGCTGACGGTGGAGCGGGTGCAGGCGCCCGGTGGCCGCAGCAGCCTGGTCCTGCTCGTACGGTGCGAGGACGGTACGCCCGCGGCCCTGAAGCTGGCGCCCGCCGAGGCGCGGCCGGAGCTGGAGCGGGAGGCGTTGCGGCACTGGGGCGGCTGGGGCGCGGCGCAGCTCCTGGACGCGGACTCGGACCAGGACTCCCTCCTGCTGGAACGTCTGCACCCCGAGGTGTCCCTGCGCTCGCTTCCCGAGGCGAAGGCGCTGCTGGAGGCGGCGGGGACGCTGCGCCGCCTGTGGGTGGAGCCGCCGGCGGGCCACGCGTTCGAGTCGGTGGCGGAGCGGACGGAGCGTCAGTCGGCGCCGATGCGGGGTGAGTTGCCCTCCGAGCTCACGCCGCTGGCGGAGGCGGCCCTGGACGCCCGCGCCACCTTGACCGCCGCCCCGCCGGAGGAGCTGCTCCTGCACGGCAACTTCCGTCAGAGCAAGGTCCTTTCGGCCGAGCGCTCCCCGTGGCTGACGGTGGGGCCGGAGCCGCTGGTGGGCGAACGGGCCTACGACCTGGCGCGCTTGGTGCGCGACCGGGTGGAGGACCTGATCGCGGCCCCCAGCGGAGCGTCGGTGGCGCGCCGCCGGGTGAACAAACTCGCGGACGCGCTGGATGTCGACCCGGTGCGGTTGCACGGGTGGACCCTGTTCCGAGCGGTGGAGTCGGGCCTGCGCGCCCGAGCGGCGGGCCGCACCCAGGACGCGGAAGTCCTGCTGGAGTTCGCGGGCTGGCTGTAGGGCCGAGCGACCGAACGGCCCGGGACTTCGCACGCGGCCCGGTGGAGGGTTGCTCGCCTAGTGCCCCGCGCCCCTGTCCGGCCGGGGATTCGTCTGCGGGCCGGTGGAGGGTTGCTCGCGCAGTTCCTCGCGCCCCTTGGCGGGGACGGGGTTCGGGGGGCTGTGAGGGGCGCTGTGGCCTGGCGTCCGGTCCCCGCGCCCCGGCCTATCAGGGGCGCGGGGAACTGCGCGACCAGCCCCCACCGGCCCGCAGACGAATCCCCGGCCTATCAGGGGCGCGGGGAACTGCGCGGCCAGTCTCCGTCCGGCCGCAGGGAGTTCGGGGCCGTGGAAGGTGCTGGGGCTGGCGCTCGGTCCCCCGACCCCGGACCCCCCAGGGGCGCGGGGAACTGCGCGACCAGCCCCCACCGAACCCGCCGGACAACCACCGGCCCCTCAAGGGGCGCGGGGAACTGCGCGCGCACCCCCCACTCACCCGCAGACAACCAACCCCCAGGGGCGCGGGGAACGGCGCGAGCAACCCTCCCCCGGGCCGCAGACGAACTCCCGGCCGGACAGGGGCGCGGGGAACCGCGCGAGCAGCCCACCGCCCGCCCGCAGGTGACGCAGCGGGGTGCGGCGGGCGCAGGCCCCGCTGTGAGGGGGTCGGGGACGCGGGCCCCGGCGGGGGGTCAGCCGCGCAGCCGTGCCACCGCGTCCTCCACCGACATCTCCTCCCTCTCCCCCGTCCGCCGGTCCTTGAGCTCCAGCACACCCTCCCCGGCCCGCCGCCCCGCCACCAGGATCTTCGGCACCCCCAGCAGCTCCGCGTCCGTGAACTTCACCCCGGGCGACACCCCGGCCCGGTCGTCGACCAGGACCCGCAGCCCCGCCGCCGCCAGCCGCTCCGCCGCGTCCAGCGCCACCTCCGTCTGGAGCGCCTTGCCCGCCGCCACCACGTGGACGTCCGCCGGCGCGACCTCCGCGGGCCAGCACAGCCCGTGCGCGTCGGCGGTCTGCTCGGCCAGCGCGGCCACGGCCCGCGAGATGCCGATCCCGTACGACCCCATCGTCACCCGCACCGGCTTGCCCTGCCGGCCGAGGACGTCGAGCTGGAAGGTGTCCGCGTACTTACGCCCCAGCTGGAAGATGTGCCCGATCTCGATCGCCCGGTCCAGCCGCAGCCCCGCGCCGCACGCGGGGCACGGGTCGCCCTCCTGGACGACGACCACGTCGAGGTACTCGTCGACCTCGAAGTCACGCCCGCACACGACGTTGCGGGCGTGCGTGTCCGCCTTGTTGGCGCCCGTCACCCACGCCGTCCCCGGCGCCACCCGGGGGTCGGCGATGTAGCGGACCTTCTCCAGCCCCTGCGGGCCGACATAGCCCCGCACGAGGTCGGACCGGTCCGCGAAGTCCTCCGCCGTCACCAGCTCCACCACGGCCGGCGCCAGGTGCTCGCCGAGCTTGCCGAGGTCAACCTCGCGGTCCCCGGGCACGCCGACCGCCACGATCTCGCCGTCCACCTTGACCAGGAGGTTCTTGAGGGTGGCCGAGGCGGGCACGCCGAGGTGGGCGGCCAGGGACTCGATCGTGGGGGTGTCGGGGGTGTCCAGCTCCTCGACCGGGCCGACCCCGGACGCGTCCACGGGCGCCGCCGCGAAGGTCACCGCCTCGGTGTTCGCCGCGTACTCGCACGCCGGGCAGTCCACGAAGGTGTCCTCCCCGGCGGCGGCCGGAGCCAGGAACTCCTCCGACGCCGAGCCGCCCATCGCCCCCGACACCGCCGAGACGATCCGGTAGTCGAGCCCGAGGCGCGCGAAGATCTTCCGGTACGCCTCACGGTGCAGCGCGTACGACTCGGCCAGGCCCTCGTCCGTCGTGTCGAACGAGTACGAGTCCTTCATCTGGAACTCGCGCCCGCGCAGCACGCCGGAGCGGGGCCGCGCCTCGTCGCGGTACTTGGTCTGGATCTGGTAGAGCATCACCGGCAGGTCCTTGTAGGACGTGCACTGGTCCTTGACGGTCTGGGTGAAGATCTCCTCGTGGGTGGGCCCGAGCAGATAGTCGCCGCCCTTGCGGTCCTTGAGGCGGAACAGCAGATCGCCGTACTCGTCCCAGCGGCCGCTCGCCTCGTACGCCTCCTTGGGCAGCAGCGCGGGCAGCAGCACCTCCTGGGCGCCGATGGCGTCCATCTCCTCGCGCACGATGGCCGAGATGTTGTCCAGGACCTTCTTGCCGAGCGGCAGCCAGGTCCAGATGCCGGCCGCGTTGCGCCGTACGTATCCGGCGCGGACCAGCAGCTTGTGGCTGAGCGTCTCGGCGTCCGCCGGGTCGTCGCGCAGTGTCTTGACCATCAGACGGGACATGCGCTGGACCTGGGCGGCTGCCATGGGGATCTCTCCTGTACGTACACGGGTGGTGCCAGGAGGTTATCCGCGCCCCACGCGCGCGTGGAAATCGGTTTACGGCCGCCGCAGCGGCAGGTGCGCCCCCATCACGGCGTACGGTCGCGACGCGCTCGGGAAGTGGACCTGCCCGGCGAGGTCGAGGTAGCCCAGCGCGCGGTAGAGCGCCCGTGCGGGGCTCTCCGTGTCGATCGCGGAGAGGATCGACCGGGGCTCGGTGGCGCTGTCGGTGATGCGGGTGATGAGCTCGCGGCCGATGCCCCGGCCCTGGTGGGAGGGGTGGACGTGGAGTTCGGTGATCACGAAGGAGTCGTCGAGCCAGGCGCCGGCGCCGTTGTGGCGCAGATACGGTTCGACGACCGTGGACCACCAGTGGGCGCGGTCGTTGGGCATCCCGTACACGAACCCCACCAGCGTCCCGTCGGGGGTGGTGGCGCCCAGGGCGCGCGCGCCGGGGCAGGCGAGGTGGCGCAGCACGATGTGGCGGCGTACGCCGACCTCCTCCGGGCTGAGCCCGAAGGCGACCGCCTGCACGGCGAGGGCGTCGTCCACACGGGTGGCGAGGTCGAGGGGTGCCACCGTCACCTCGGGGTTCCGGGGGCCGCCTCCAAAGGAAGGTGCCATGGCCGCACCCTACTGTCCGACGGCTCCCGGGCGAGAGTGTCAGAAGAGCACGCTCATGAAAGCCCCGGTCTCCCGGAAGCCGACGCGGCGGTAGCAGGCGCGGGCCGCGGTGTTGAAGTCGTTCACATAGAGGCTGACGACGGGGGCGACATCGGCGAGGGCGTAGCGCAGGACGGCGGCCATGCCGGTGACTGACAGGCCCTGGCCGCGGTACTCGGGGGCGACCCAGACGCCCTGGATCTGGCACGCGCGCGGGGTGGCGGCGCCGATCTCGGCCTTGAAGACGACCTTGCCGTCCTCGACGCGGGCGAAGGAGCGGCCCGATCCGACGAGCTCGGCGACGCGCGCCTGGTAGAGGAGTCCGCCGTCGCCCGCCATCGGGGAGACGCCGACCTCCTCGGTGAACATGGCCACGCAGGCGGGCATGATCACGTCCATCTCGTCCTTGCGGACCCTGCGGACGTACGGGTCGGGCTCCATGTCGTCCGGCATGCGCTCGGTGACCATCAGCGGCTGGTGCGAGCGGACGTCGCGGGCCGGGCCCCAGTGCGGCTCCAGGAGCTTCCAGAGCAGGGCGGTGGGCTCGGCGGGGCCGACGATGGAGGAGCAGCGGCGGCCGGTGCGGCGGGCGCGGTCGGCGAAGGCGCGGACGGCTTCGGGGGTGGCGCAGATGGGGACGAGGTTGGCGCCGGAGTAGCAGAGGGAGCGGAGTCTGCCGCCGGCGTACCAGCCCCACATCTCGCCGCCGAGGCGCCAGGGGTCGAGGCCGGCGACCTGGACGCGCGAGGCCACGAAGGCGTTGGCGACCGGCTCGCTCTCCAGAACGGCGAGCGCCGCGCCGAGGTCACCGGGTTCGAGGACCCGGGTGGTGGTCTGCGTCAACACGTGGGGCCTCACCATACGGTCTGCTGATCTCCGCACTGTACCCGGAGGGGTGGGGTTGATGCGGAGGCCCTCTTGTGCCCGGGGTTCGGCTGCGGGCCGGTGGGGGCGCTGTCTTGGCCCGGGGTACGTCTGCGGCCCGGTGGGGGCGCTGTCTTGGCCGGGGTACGTCTGCGGCCCGGCGGGGGTTGCTCGCGCACTTCCCCGCGCCCCTGGCAGGCCCGGGCTTCGTCTGCGGGCCGGTGGTGGGTCGCTCGCGCAGTTCCCCGCGCCCCTGAAGGGCCCCGTCTTCGTCTGCGGCCCCGGTGGTGGCTTGCTCGCGCAGTTCCCCGCGCCCCTGGGTGCCTCAGGGGCGCGGGGAACTGCGCGAGCAACCCACCACGACCGGCAGCCGAAGGCGGGTTTCAGGGGGCGCGGGGAACTGCGCGACCAGCCCCTCACACCCCCGCAGCCAAACACGGGCTCAGGGGCGCGGGGAACTGCGCGAGCAGCCCAGCACGGTCCGCAGGCGAAGGGCGGGGGCTGGGGCGCAGCCCCGGAGCTGGGTGCGGATGCCGCGGGTCCCACCAGGGGGCAAGGGCGTGGCCCGCGGTGGGGCCGGGGTGAGCCCCACCGTGGGGCCGGGGCTGAGCCCCACTGCGGGGCCGGGGGCGTACCCACCGGGAAAAGCGCCTTCCCGGAGGGTTCAGGGAACGGGCGGGGAGGGGCTCACCCCGTGACGGACACCTGGGGGTCTCCCGAGCCGACCCCGTCCCGCTCCATCTGCTCCGCGATCTTCATCGCTTCCTCGATCAGCGTCTCCACGATCTTCGACTCCGGGACCGTCTTGATGACCTCCCCCTTCACGAAGATCTGCCCCTTGCCATTGCCGGAGGCCACCCCCAGATCGGCCTCACGCGCCTCACCGGGCCCGTTCACCACACACCCCATCACCGCGACCCGCAGGGGCACCTCCATGCCCTCCAGGCCCGCCGTGACCTCCTCAGCCAGCTTGTACACATCCACCTGCGCCCGCCCGCACGAGGGGCAGGACACGATCTCCAGGCGGCGCTGGCGCAGATTCAGGGACTCCAGGATCTGCATCCCGACCTTGATCTCCTCCGCCGGCGGCGCCGACAACGACACCCGGATCGTGTCCCCGATCCCCTGGCTCAGCAGCGCCCCGAACGCCACCGCCGACTTGATCGTCCCCTGGAACGCAGGCCCCGCCTCCGTCACCCCCAGGTGCAGCGGATAGTCGCACTGGGCCGCCAGCTGCCGGTAGGCCTCGACCATCACCACCGGGTCGTTGTGCTTCACCGAGATCTTGATGTCCCGGAAATCGTGCTCCTCGAACAGCGACGCCTCCCACAGAGCCGACTCCACCAGAGCCTCCGGCGTCGCCCGCCCGTACTTCTTCAGCAGCCGCGCATCCAGCGAACCCGCGTTCACGCCGATACGGATCGGCGTCCCGGCGTCCTTCGCCGCCCGCGCGATCTCCTTCACCTTGTCGTCGAACTGCTTGATGTTCCCCGGGTTCACCCGCACGGCCGCGCACCCGGCGTCGATCGCCGCGAACACGTACTTCGGCTGGAAGTGAATATCCGCGATCACCGGAATCTGCGACTTCTTCGCGATCGTCGCCAGCGCGTCCGCGTCGTCCTGCGTCGGACACGCCACCCGCACGATCTGACACCCCGACGCCGTCAGCTCCGCGATCTGCTGAAGCGTCGCCCCGACATCCGACGTCCGCGTCGTCGTCATCGACTGCACCGACACAGGCGCGTCACCGCCGACCGCCACGGATCCCACCTGGATCTGACGGCTCTTGCGACGCTCGGCCAGCCTGGTCGGAACGGACGGCATTCCCAGTGAAATCGCAGTCATCTGCTGTGCAACCCCAAGGTGTGGATCAAGGTCCCGAGATCGGCGGGCTCCAGCCTTCGAGGTTACGGCACCCCGGGCCGCACGAGCACACCGTGCCCCGCGGTTCACCGAAAGGGACGGCCCGGGCACGTTGCGCGCCCGGGCCGTCCCGTACTGCGTACTCCCCTGCTCCCGTACGACCGCTAGGAGATCTTCACCGGGTTCACCACGTCCGCGACCAGCACGAGCAGGGTGAAGCAGATGAAGATGCCGGCCACCACGTACGCCACCGGCATCAGCTTGGCCACGTCGAACGGGCCCGGGTCGGGGCGCTTGAAGACGCGCGCGACCGTGCGGCGCAGCGACTCCCACAACGCGCCCGCGATGTGCCCGCCGTCCAGCGGCAGCAGCGGCAGCATGTTGAAGAGGAACAGGGAGAGGTTGAACCCCGCGACCAGGAACAGCATCATCGCGATCTGGTTCTCCGGCGGGATGTCGAGGGTGAACACCTCACCGCCGACCCGGGCCGCGCCCACCACGCCCATCGGGGAGTCGGCCTTGCGGTCCTCTCCGTTGAAGGCCGCGTTCCACAGGTCCGGGACCTTGGAGGGGATCGCGACCAGCGACTTCACCCCGGAGCGCATCATGTCGCCCATCCGGTCCACGGACTCGCCGAAGGACTGCTGGACGATGCCGGTGGCGGGGCTGAAGCCGAGGAAGCCCGCCGAGGTGGTGCCGGAGGTGTAGTTGCCGGAGCCGTCGATCTTCGCCACGTCGTTCTTGATCAGGCTGGCGTGCAGGTCGAGCGGCTTGCCGTCGCGCTGGACGGTGATCGTGGCCGGGCCGATCGTGTCGCGGATGTGCTTCTGCAGCGCCGACCAGTCGCCGACCTTCTCGCCGTTGAACGCGACGATCTTGTCGCCCGCCTTCAGACCGGCCTGCTTCGCCGGGGCCACCGGGTCGGAGGCCTTGCAGGTGTCGCGCTGCTCCTTCTGCGAGATCACGCAGTCGGAGACCTTGCCCACCTGGGTGGTCTGGGTGTTGACACCGAACGTCATCATCACGCCGAAGAAGATCGCCACGGCGAGGACCAGGTTCATGAACGGCCCGGCGAACATCACGATCACGCGCTTCCACGGCTTGCGCGTGTAGAACAGCCGCGTCTCGTCGCCCGGCTGGAGCTCCTCGAAGGCCGCCGAGCGGGCGTCCTCGATCATGCCGCGCCAGGGCGAGGTGGAGCGCGCGGTGATCCGCCCGTCCTCACCGGGCGGGAACATGCCGATCATGCGGATGTAGCCGCCGAGCGGGACCGCCTTGATGCCGTACTCGGTGTCGCCCTTCTTGCGCGACCAGATGGTCGGGCCGAAGCCGACCATGTACTGCGGCACGCGGATGCCGAACATCTTGGCCGTGGAGAGGTGGCCCAGTTCGTGCCACGCGATCGAGACGAGCAGGCCGACCACGAAGACGACTATGCCGAGAACCGTCATCAGAATCGTCATGCGCGCGCCTCCGCTGTCGCCTTCACCGCGAGTTCCCGGGCCCGGGCACGTGCCCAGGTCTCCGCTTCCAGGACGTCCGAGACCGTGAGTGGGGTTCCCGCGGCGGGGATGCCGTGCTCGGCCACGACCTCTGTGACCGTATCCATGATTCCGTTGAACGGCAGCCGTCCCGCGAGGAAAGCGTCCACGCACTCCTCGTTCGCGGCATTGAACACCGCCGGGGCCGTGCCCCCCAGCTTCCCGACGTGCCGGGCGAGTCCCACCGAGGGGAAGGCCTCGGTGTCCAGGGGGAAGAACTCCCAGCTCGACGCCGTGGTCCAGTCGAAGGCGGGGGCCGCGTCGGGCACCCGCTCGGGCCAGCCGATGCCGATGGCGATCGGGCCGCGCATATCGGGCGGGGTGGCCTGGGCGAGCGTGGAGCCGTCGGTGAACTCGACCATGGAGTGCACATACGACTGCGGGTGCACGACGACCTCGATGCGCTCGAAGGGGATGTCGTACAGCAGGTGGGCCTCGATGACCTCCAGGCCCTTGTTCACCAGGGTGGCCGAGTTGATCGTGATCACCGGGCCCATCGCCCAGGTGGGGTGCGCGAGGGCGTCCTCGGGGGTCACGCCCGCCAGCTCCGCGCGCGTACGGCCGCGGAAGGGGCCGCCCGAGGCGGTGACCACCAGCTTGCGTACGTCGGCGCGGGTGCCGGCGGCAAGGGCCTGGAAGAGGGCGGCGTGCTCGGAGTCGACCGGGATGATCTGGCCGGGCTTGGCGAGCGCCTTCACCAGGGGACCGCCGACGATCAGCGACTCCTTGTTGGCCAGCGCCAGGGTGCGGCCCGCCTCCAGGGCGGCCAGGGTGGGCGCGAGGCCGATGGAGCCGGTGATGCCGTTGAGGACGGTGTGGCACTCGGAGGCGGCGAGCTCGGTGGCCGCTTCGGGCCCGGCGAGGATCTCGGGCAGCGGCTCGGTGCCGTAGCTCTCCTTCAGCGCCTCGCGCAGCGCGGGCACCGCGTCCGTCCGGGCGACCGCGACCGCGCGGACCCGCAGCCGGCGCGCCTGCTCGGCCAGGAGCGCGACCCGTCCGCCCGACGCGGCGAGCGCGGTGACGCGGAACCGGTCGGGGTTGCGCAGCACCAGGTCGATGGCCTGGGTGCCGATGGACCCGGTGGCGCCGAGGACGACGATGTCCCGGCGGCCTTCGGCGGGATCGAAGGCGATATGCGGGTCGGCGAGGGGGGCTGGGCTGTCGCTCATCCCCCCATTCTTGCCGCATCCGCTGCGCGCCGGGACAGCACTCCCCCGTGTGGGGGCCGCGCGGGGGTGTTCCGGGGGGCGCCGGGACACCGGGGAGCGCGGCCCCCTCGGTGTCCCAACGGCCCGGTGCGGTCAGCGGATCGGGCGGTGGACGTTGTCCCGCCGGGCGGGCCCCGGGGTCGCGTCGGCGATCCACGGGCCGTCGCCGGACGGATCGACGACGCCCTCCTCCAGCCAGGTGTACGACCCGGCCAGCACCCCGGTGACGACCTTGCGGTCGACGTCGTCGGTGTTGGTCCACAGCCGCTCGAAGAGCTCGTCCACCCGGATGCGGGCCTGGCGGCAGAAGGCGTCGGCCAGCTGGTGCGCCTCGCGGCCGTGGGTGCCGCTGGTGCGCAGCAGCTCCGCCCGTACGCAGGCGGCGCTCATCGCGAACAGTTCGGCGCCGATGTCCACGATCCGGCCGAGGAAGCCCTGTTTGGTCTCCATCCGGCCCTGCCAGCGCGACATGGCGTAGAACGTGGAGCGGGCCAGCTTGCGCGAGGACCGCTCCACGTACCGCAGGTGCTGCGCCAGCCCCTCGAACTCGCTGTAGGAGTTCGGCAGTTGGCCGGGTCCGGAGAGCAGCTTGGGCAGCCAGCGGGCGTAGAAGGCGGCGGCGTTCGCGCCCGCCCTGGCCTTGTCGGGCAGCTTCTTGTCCGGGTCGATCAGGTCGCCCGCGACCGACAGATGGGCGTCCACGGCCTCGCGGGCGATCAGCAGGTGCATGATCTCGGTGGAGCCCTCGAAGATCCGGTTGATGCGCAGATCGCGCAGGATCTGCTCGGCCGGTACGGCCCGCTCGCCCCGGGCGGCCAGCGAGTCGGCGGTCTCGAAGCCGCGGCCGCCGCGGATCTGGACCAGCTCGTCGGCCATCAGCCAAGCCATCTCGGAGCCGTAGAGCTTGGCGAGGGCCGCCTCGATGCGGATGTCGTTGCGGTCCTCGTCGGCCATCTGCGAGGACAGGTCGAGCACCGCCTCCAGGGCGAAGGTGGTGGCCGCGATGAAGGAGATCTTGGCTCCGACGGCCTCGTGCCGGGCGATCGGCTTGCCCCACTGCTCCCGCGCCGCCGACCACTCCCGGGCGATCTTCAGACACCACTTGCCCGCGCCGACGCACATCGCGGGCAGCGAGAGGCGGCCGGTGTTCAGGGTGGTCAGAGCGATCTTCAGCCCGGCGCCCTCGGGGCCGATGCGGTGCGAGGCGGGGACGCGGACCTGGTGGAAGCGGGTCACCCCGTTCTCGATGCCGCGCAGGCCCATGAAGGCGTTGCGGTTCTCCACGGTGACGCCGGGCGAGTCCGCCTCGACCACGAAGGCGGTGATGCCGCCCTTGTGCCCCTCGGATTTCGGCACCCGGGCCATGACGACCAGCAGGTCCGCGACGACGCCGTTGGTGGTCCACAGCTTCACGCCGTCCAGGACGTAACCGTCGTCGCCGTCCGGGACCGCCGAGGTGGCCAGCCGTGCCGGGTCCGAGCCGACGTCGGGCTCGGTGAGCAGGAAGGCGGAGATGTCGGTACGGGCGCAGCGCGGCAGGAAGGTGTCCTTCTGCTCCTGGGTGCCGAAGAGCTTCAGCGGCTGCGGTACGCCGATCGACTGGTGCGCCGAGAGCAGCGCGCCGATCGCGGGGCTGGCGGAACCGGCCAGGGCGAGCGCCTTGTTGTAGTACACCTGGGTGAGGCCGAGGCCGCCGTACTTGGTGTCGATCTTCATCCCGAGGGCGCCGAGCTCCTTGAGCCCGTTGATCACCTCGTCCGGGATGCGCGACTCGCGCTCGATGAGGGCGCCGTCGATCTTCGTCTCGCAGAAGTCCCGCAGCTTGGCGAGGAACGCCTCGCCGCGCTCGGCGTCCTCGCCCGCGGGCAGGGGATGCGGGTGGATGAGGTCGAGCCGGAAACGCCCGAGGAAGAGTTCCTTCGCGAAGCTCGGCTTGCGCCAGTCCTGCTCGCGCGCGGCTTCGGCGACCCGGCGCGCCTCGCGCTCCGAGACCTTGGGTGTGCCGTGTGGTGCGGTCATTGAGGGGTTCTCCTCGCCGCGACGTTGTGCGGGGCGCACGCGCACCCCGTTACCGGACAGTGCTACTCGTCCGTATGTACCCGATTCCCGCGGGGCCAGCCACCCCCGGGACACGAAACGGCCGGAGCCCGCCGATGGGCTCCGGCCGTGTCGGTGAGGTGCGGACCTCGGTGGCGTACGTCCTAGAGGGCGAGGCCGGTGAGGACCAGCACGCGCTCGTAGGTGTAGTCGTCCATGGCGTAGCGCACGCCCTCGCGGCCGACGCCGGAGGCCTTGGCGCCGCCGTACGGCATCTGGTCCGCGCGGTACGAGGGGACGTCGCCGATGATCACGCCGCCGACCTCCAGGGCGCGGTGGGCGCGGAAGGCGGTCTGCACGTTGTGCGTGAAGACGCCCGCCTGGAGGCCGTACTTGGAGGAGTTGACGGCCGCGAAGGCCGCCTCCTCGCCGTCCACCTTCTGCACGGTGAGGACCGGCCCGAAGACCTCCTCGCAGGCGAGGGTGGTGTCGGCCGGGACCTCGGTGAGGACGGTCGGGGCGTAGGAGGCGCCGTCGCGCTTGCCGCCCGCGAGCAGCTCGGCGCCGGCCGAGACGGCCTCGTCGACCCAGGACTCCACGCGCTTGGCGGCGTCCTCGCTGACGAGGGGGCCGACGTCGGTGGAGGCGTCGGAGGGGTCACCGGTGACCTGGGCCTCGACGGCCGCGACGATCTTCGGCAGCAGCCGGTCGTAGACGGCCGCGTCGGCGATCACGCGCTGCACGGAGATGCAGGACTGGCCGCCCTGGTAGTTGGAGAAGGTGGCGATACGGGTCGCCGCCCAGTCCAGGTCCTCCTCCGAGGCGAAGTCGGCGAGGACGACGGCCGCGCCGTTGCCGCCGAGCTCCAGGGTGCAGTGCTTGCGCGGCACCGAATCCATGATCGCGTAGCCGACCTTGTCGGAGCCGGTGAAGGAGATGACCGGCAGGCGCTCGTCCTGGACCAGGGCCGGCATCTTGTCGTTGGCGACCGGCAGGACGCTCCACGACCCGGCGGGCAGCTCGGTCTCGGCGAGCAGCTCGCCGAGGATCAGGCCGGACAGCGGAGTCGCCGGGGCGGGCTTGAGGATGATCGGCGCGCCGACGGCGATGGCCGGGGCGACCTTGTGGGCGCACAGGTTCAGGGGGAAGTTGAACGGCGCGATGCCGAGGACGACGCCCTTGGGGAAGCGGCGGGTCAGCGCGAAGCGGCCCTGGCCGCCGGCGTCGGTGTCCAGGCGCTGGGCCTCGCCGCCGTTGAAGCGGCGGGCCTCCTCGGCCGCGAACCGGAACACCGAGACCGCGCGGCCGACCTCGCCGCGGGCCCACTTGATGGGCTTGCCGTTCTCGGCGGAGATGAGCTGGGCGATCTCCTCGGTGCGCTCGGTGAGGCGCTTGGAGACGTGGTCCAGGGCGGCGGCGCGTACGTGCGCGGGGGTCGCGGCGAACTCGTCGACCACGGCGTGCGCGGCGGCGACGGCCTCCTCGACCTGGGCCTCGGTCGGAACGCTCACCGTGCCGACCAGGCGGCCGTCCCAGGGGGAGGTCACGTCGAAGGTGTCCTCGCCGGTGGCCTGGCGGCCGGCGAGCCAGAAGGCGTGGGTGGAAGTCATTGTGAATCCCGGCCCTTCCGAGGTAGGTGGATCTGGGGCTTGTCCCTCCCACCGTAGGGGGGTGGGGGTGGGGGTGGGGTTGTCCGGGGTGGAGTGGTGGGTCCGGGGCGCACGCCCTTTTGGAGGGCCCCTCCCCGGCCCCTTCCCCAAACCCTCCGGGGGCGAGGGGCCGGACGAAGGTATTTTCCCGGGGCCGCGCCCCGTCCCCCGGACGGCCCCCGCGACCCCGCCCCACGCTTCGAGGGCTGCGCCCCGGGACTACGTTTCGCTGCGGGCCGGTGGGGGCTGGGCGCGCAGTTCCCCGCGCCCCCGAAGGATCGGGGCTCCGCCCCGGATCCCGCTCCTCAAGCGCCGGAGGGGCTGAATGGTGCGCCGGAGCGCCTGACCGGTGCAGCGGCCGGAGGTGCCGACAAGGGGCGCGGGAACTGCGCGACAAGCCCCCACCGGCCCGCAGATCGACACGAAGGCAGGCTGCGGGGGCCGCAGGCCCCGCGAAGAAGGGGGCCTGCGGGCGCAGCCCGGCCAGGGGGTGCGGGGCGCAGCCCCGGGCAAGGGGGACCGGGTTGGGGGTGCCCCGGGGGATTCACTCCTCGCGGGACGTCGTCGCCTTCAGGGCCAGCCAGAGCTCCATCCGTACGTCCGGATCGTCCAGCGACCGCCCCAGGATCTCCTCCACCCGCCGCATCCGGTAGCGCAGCGTATGCCGGTGGACGCCGAGGTCCGCCGCCGCCGCGTCCCACTGGCCGTGGCGCGACAGCCAGGCGCGCAGGGACGCGACCAGGTCACCGCGGCCCGTCGCGTCGTGCTCGTACAGCGCCCGCAGCATCCCGTCCGCGAACGCCCGCACCGCGTCCTCCGCCAGCAGCGGCACCAGCGAACCCGCCACCAGCTCCTCGTGCTCGACCAGCGGGCGGCCCCGGCGGCGGGCCACCGACAGCGCCTGCTCGGCCTGCTTGTACGCGGACGCCGCCGCTATCGGCCCGGCGGGCGCGGACAGCCCGGCGACCAGTTCGGCGCCCTCCTCCGGGGCGAAGGAGACGCACGCGGCCACCGCGTCGCCCCCGTCGGCCGCGAGGACCACGAGGCGGTCGCCCTCGGGGACCACCAGGACCGCCTCCCCGGCCCGCGCCGCCGCCGACTCCATCGCCTCGGTGAGCGCCCCGAGGTCGGCCGACTCCCCCGCCCGCTCCGCGATGACGAGACGGAAGGGGGCGTCGAGGAGCCCGCCGTAGAGGTCGCCCGCCACCGCCCGGGCGTGATCCTGCTGCCCGGACAGCAGCATCCGCAGCACCGCCGCGCCCAGGCGCTGCTCGGCGAGCTGGAGGGCCCGCGTCCGTTCCGTGGTGAGGGTCAGCAGCGCGACTGCGGAGTGCACGGCGTACCGCTCGGCCGTACCGAGAGGCGCCCCGGTACCGACCGCGAGCGCGCCCCGCACCCGCCGGCCCGTACCCAGCGACTGGAGCTCGACGCGGTCGTCCGAGCCGCCGACCACCGCGCTGGCGGGGGCGGCCCGGTCCCGCAGCCGGGCCACGTCCGCGGTGAGCCGGGCCGCCCGCCGCCCCGCCCACTCGGGCCGCACCGCCACCACCGCGCCCGAGGTGTCGTACAGCGCGGCCCACCCGTCCACGTGCGCCGCGAGCCGGGCCAGCAGCTCCCCGGGGCCCGCGAGCGCCGCCCGGGTCAGTTCGCGCTGGGCCTCGAAGCCCGCGGTCACCGCCCGGTACTGATCCGCCGCGATCGCCGCCGAGACCGCCTTGGAGATCGCCAGGAACGGGGTGCGGCGCGGCACCTCCAGCAGGGGGAAGTCCTCCGCGCGGGCCGCGTCGAGCAGGGCGTCCGGTACGGCCTCGTAACTGACGCCGACCGCGAAGCCGAGCCCGACGACCCCGGCGCCCGCCAGCCTGCGCACATAGCGGCGCATGGCCTGCGGGTCCTCGGCGTCCAGCGTCATCGCCGTGGTGAGGAGGAGCTCACCGCCCTCCATGTACGGGACGGGGTCGGCGAGTTCGCTGACGTGCGCCCAGCGCACCGGTGTGTCCAGCCGGTCCTCGCCCGCGCGCACGGTGAGCTTCAGCGCCGAGTGCTGGACCAGGGAGGCGAGGGTGGGCGGCATGGGTGGTTTCGACGACCTTCGAGGGGTGCGGGGGAATGCGCCGTCCCGTATGAAGGGCGCACCCCGATTCTGCCAGGACGGCGGGGTCCCGGCGCCCCCTCAGCCCCGCAGGTCCACCAGGAGCGGCGGCGCGTGCTCGCCCCCGACCTCGGTGACCGAGAGCACCGCGTGCCCGGCGGGCACCTGGTGGGCGAGCTGGGACGCCGACCAGCGCTCCCGCTCGACCTTGCGCACGGTCACCGCGTCCCGGGTCACCGCCTTGCCGGTGGCCAGCTTGCGCAGCGAGTGCAGCGCGCGCGTGAGCGGCTGGTCGGCGAAGACGGCGTGCTGGGCGATCTCCGTCGTCTCCACCCACTCGGTGCCCCACAGCTGCGACAGGAGCTGCCCGTCCCAGGTGGTGACGCCCCGGAACGCCATCTGGCAGCCGACCGAGGCGAGCAGCGAGGTGTGCAACCGTTCGGGCACGTCGGCCAGGGCGCGCAGGGTGAGCACCACCCCGGCGTTGGCCTGGCGCAGCCGCTGCAAGGCCCGTACCGAACCGGCGGTCACCGCGTGCGTGGCGTCGTCCAGGACCAGGCAGGCGAAGAGCGAGCGGTCCTGGCGGGCCAGGGCGTTCGTCGTGAACTGGACCAGCAGCAGCCGGTTCAGCAGCCGCGCCGCCTCCGGGTGCGCCCGTTCGGGCAGGTCGACCCGGACCCGTACGGGATGCTCCAGGGCGCGCAGCGAGAACGGGCGGCTGTGGCCGGTGGTGTCGAAGAACGCGGCGAAGGCGGGCCGGTCCAGCGGGGCGAGCCGGTCGGCGAGGACCGGCCCCGGGTCGCCGGGGACGCCGGCGTTGCGGGCGCGCGCGTCCAGTTCGCGGTGGAGCGCCGGGTGCGCCTCGCGGTCGAGGTCGGCGCGGAGCTCGTCGAGCGCGTCGCCCGAGCCGTCCAGGAGTTCACGGAGCCGGGGCACCGAGGGGAAGCGGCCGTACGCGGCCCGGTAGGGCCCGAGGAGCTGGGCGAGCGCGGTCGCGGCACGCCGCACGTCGGCGTCGGGCAGGTCCCCGGCGCAGGCCTCGGCGAGCAGCGCGGCGGCCTCGTCGGGGTCGAGGGTGCCGCCGTAGAGGTCCAGGTCGTACTCGGAGGCGGGGTCGCCGGGCCGGACGATCACGTCGTACGCCTCGTCCGCGCCCAGCGGAGTGCCAGCGGCGCCGACGGCGACCACCGCGGCCTGTCCTGCCAGCGCCTGGAGCGCCAGCGACTCCACCAGGGGCCGCACCAGATGGCGGGTCTTGCCCGCGCCGGAGGGGCCGACGGCGAGCAGCGAGGTGCCGAGCGCCGCCGGGTCGACGGCCGCGCCCGCGCCCCGGCGGGCGGGCGGGTTGTTCTCCAGGTCCGCGTACCGGCCGAGCCGCACCTGCGAGGTGAGCAGGTCGTGGGTGGCGGCGCGGGCGGGCAGGTCGCGGTCGCCGGAGGGGTGCGGACAGGCGCGCGAGCCGTCGCGCAGCACCGCGTCGGTGAACGCCGCCAGCCGGGCCGGGTCGGCGACGACCGAGGCCCAGGCGCGGCGGATCCGGGCGCAGTCCACGTCGTTCATCCGGCCGCTCCGGGCGTCGGCGGCCAGCCGGTCGGCGGCGGCGTGCTGCCCGGCGTCGCGCAGCTGGGGCCAGTCGGCGGCGCTGCGGTCGGCGGGGGTCGCGGCCGGCGGCACGCTCGGGGCGCGGCCGGTGCGCTCGCGCAGCAGCCCGGCCCAGTCGCCCGCCCGGCCGCACACGAAGAGCGCGGCCGCGACCACCAGCAGGTGGTAGACGGTGGTCACCGTGTCGGTGGCGTCCTTGGTGGCCACCGGGTCGTCGCTGAAGATCCACGAGTGCGGGACCACGCCGAAGGCGAGCGCGTAGAAGGGGAGCCAGTCGTCGGCCCAGATCACGAACCAGGCCAGGGCGACGGCGACGAGCGCGGTACGGACCGCGCGCGCGGGCTGCGGGTGGTCCACGGCGTACCGCCGGAAGACCTCGCGCCAGTTGCCGAAGTGCCCGAAGACGTAGATGAGCGCGACCGCGACCAGGCTGTTGTAGGCGGCGAGCGCGGTCAGCGCGGCCGGGGGCCTGGAGTGGAAGGGCGCCCACCAGTCGGACGGCGTGAACAGCTCCAGCGGCACCCTGCGGTGCGGCACGTACCCGTTGCGCCACAGCGACCACGCCAGGACGGCCGCGAGCAGCGCGATCACCGCGCCGCCGAGCAGCGCCCGGTCCGGCACGCGGTGGACGGCCTCGGCGGGGCGCGGCCGGTACCCGTACCGCCACAGCCCCGGCTCGGCGGTGGCGCGCGGGGTGCGCAGCCACTCCGTGAGCGCCGGGCGTCCGGGGGGCCCGGCGGGCTGCGGCGGGAAGGCGGGCGGCTGCGCCGGGACGGGCGGCGGCGCGGCGGGGCGCGGCACCGGCCGCGCCCCGGTGCCCCGAGCGTCGTGCGTGCCTTCGGTGTCCATCGACCCTTCGCCCCCTGACCAGCCAGGTCCGTAACCGAGTCCAGCGGCCAATCTAAACGGAACGGGGGGACTACGGGGGGTAGCACGCCCCTGTTTGGCCCCGGTCTTTGCCGCCGGGCCGGCGGCGGGCCGGCCGAGCGGCTCCCCGCGCCCCTGTGGATGCCGCTGCGGGGCGATCCCCCGGGTGCCCCGGCGGGGCACATTCAGGGGCGCGGGGAACTGCGCGACCAGCCACGGACGCGCCGCACCCGACCGACAACGCATTCCGCCCCCGCTATGTCCGCCAAGGACAACGAATCACCCCCACCACTCCCGAACGGCGCATGCCCGCACCACCCCCCGCCCCCTAGCCTGCGAAGAAAGCAACGGAAGCGTCCGAAAGCCCCACCCCAGATCCTCCAGGAGCCCCCATGACCGCGATCCCGCAGGAGCGCCGCATCGTCACCGCGATCCCCGGCCCCAAGTCGCAGGAGCTGCAGGCCCGCCGCCTCGCCGCGGTCGCGGCCGGCGTGGGCTCCACCCTGCCCGTCTTCACCGCGCGCGCGGGCGGCGGCATCATCGAGGACGTCGACGGCAACCGTCTGATCGACTTCGGCTCCGGCATCGCCGTGACCTCCGTCGGCGCCTCCGCCGAGGCCGTCGTGCGCCGCGCCTCCGCGCAGCTCGCGGACTTCACCCACACCTGCTTCATGGTCACGCCGTACGAGGGTTACGTGGAGGTCGCCGAGGCCCTCGCCGAGCTGACCCCGGGCGACCACGCCAAGAAGTCCGCCCTGTTCAACAGCGGCGCGGAGGCCGTCGAGAACGCGGTGAAGATCGCCCGTGCGTACACCCGGCGCCAGGCCGTCGTCGTCTTCGACCACGGCTACCACGGCCGTACCAACCTGACGATGGCGCTGACCGCCAAGAACATGCCGTACAAGAACGGCTTCGGCCCGTTCGCGCCCGAGGTCTACCGCGTCCCGGTCGCCTACGGCTACCGCTGGCCGACCGGCGCCGAGAACTGCGGCCCCGAGGCCGCCGCCCAGGCGATCGACAACATCACCAAGCAGATCGGCGCCGACAACGTCGCCGCGATCATCATCGAGCCGGTCCTCGGCGAGGGCGGCTTCATCGAGCCGGCCAAGGGCTTCCTGCCCGCGATCGCCCAGTTCGCCAAGGACAACGGCATCGTCTTCGTCGCCGACGAGATCCAGTCCGGCTTCTGCCGCACCGGCCAGTGGTTCGCCTGCGAGGACGAGGGCATCGTCCCGGACCTGATCACCACCGCCAAGGGCATCGCGGGCGGTCTGCCGCTCTCCGCCGTGACCGGCCGCGCCGAGATCATGGACGCCGCGCACGCGGGCGGCCTCGGCGGCACCTACGGCGGCAACCCGGTGGCCTGCGCCGGCGCGCTCGGTGCGATCGAGACCATGAAGGAGCTCGACCTCAACGGCAAGGCGAAGCGCATCGAGGAGGTCATGAAGGGCCGCCTCTCCGCCATGGCCGAGAAGTTCGACATCATCGGCGACATCCGTGGCCGCGGCGCCATGATCGCCATCGAGCTGGTCCAGGACCGCGCCACCAAGGAGCCGCACGCGGCCGCCGCCGCGGCGCTCGCCAAGGCCTGCCACGCGGAGGGCCTGCTGGTCCTGACCTGCGGCACCTACGGCAACGTGCTGCGCTTCCTGCCGCCGCTGGTCATCGGCGAGGACCTGCTGAACGAGGGTCTCGACATCATCGAGCAGGCCTTCGCCGCGCTCTGATCACCAGGCGGCGCCCCGTCCTGTGAAGAACGTGTGGGGGGCCGATGGCGGGATGGGAATCCGGCTGTCGGTCCCCCTCCCACTGCCGTACGGTTTCCGCAGATGAGAGAAACACCTCGCCCGCGGGGAACCACGGGCGGCTCCAGGGCGGCGCATCCTCAGCCTCGTTCTGGTCGTGCCCTGGCGCACACCGCCGGTGCCTCTGGCGCCGGAACTCCTCACCGATCGGACGGCCGTCCGCCCCACACCCCCCGGGGCGTACGGCACACCGGTCGCACCGGCTGTCCCGGAACCTCCCCCCCTGTTCCGGGACGGCCGGCTTTCCTCCTCCCCGCCTGCGCCGCCCTCACGGCGCTCTTCGCGTTGCTGACCTGGCAGGTCGTCACCGACGGCCCGCTGCGCCGCCTGGACGAACGCGTCGGCGGACAGCTCGCGGGCCGCGGCCCCCAGGGCCCTGCCCAGGTCCTGGCCGACCTCGGCTCCCTGCCCGTCGCCCTGCCGGTGCTGGCCCTCGCCCTGGCGTACGCGGTGTGGCGGGGTGCGCGCCGGGACGCGCTGCTCGCGGCGGTGACGATGGCGCTGGTCCCGGCCCTGGTCGTACCGCTGAAGATCTGGACCGACCGCGCGGGCCCGCTCACCTCCGACACCGGCTACTACCCGTCCGGCCACACCGCCACCGCGATGGTGGCGTACGGCGGCGCGGCCCTGCTGCTCACCCGCCGCACCGCCTCCCGCCGCGCGTGGATGATGCCCGCCACCGCGGGCGTGCTCACCGCGGCGACGGGCATCGGTCTGGTGCTGCACGGCTACCACTGGCCCCTGGACGTGCTGGCGAGCGGCTGCCTGTGCGGGGTGCTCCTGCTGCTCAGCTCCACGGGTACGCGTCGAAGTTCCGGGAGAACTCCCCGCCGTTGAACCGGTCCCAGTTGACCGACCAGGTCATCAGCCCGCGCAGCCCCGGCCAGGCCCCGTGGGTCTGGTACGAGCCGCAGTTCGCCTTCCTGGTCAGGCAGTCCAGCGCCTTGGTGACCTCGGCGGGGGCGGTGTGGCCGTTGCCCGCGTTGGTGGACGCCGGCAGCCCGATGGCGACCTGGTCGGGGCGCAGGGCCGGGAACATCCGGGCGCTGTCGCCCGCCACCGGAAAGCCGGTGAGCAGCATGTCGGTCATGGCGACGTGGAAGTCCGCGCCGCCCATCGAGTGGTACTGGTCGTCCAGGCCCATGACGGGGCCCGAGTTGTAGTCCTGGACGTGCAGCAGCGTCAGGTCGTCGCGCAGGGCGTGGATGACCGGCAGATAGGCGCCGCAGCGCGGGTCCTGGCCGCCCCAGGGACCGGAACCGTAGTACTGGTACCCGAGCTGGACGAAGAACGTCTCCGGGGCCATCGTCAGCACGAACTTCGCGCCGTACTTGGCCTTGAGGGTCTTCAGCGCCGCTATGAGGTTCACGACGACCGGTGTCGTGGGGTTGCGGAAGTCGGTGTCGCCGGTGGCGAGCGTGAGGGAGTGGCCCTCGAAGTCGACGTCGAGGCCGTCGAGCCCGTACTCGTCGATGATCTTCGAGACGGACGCGACGAAGGTGTCGCGGGCAGCCGCGGTGGTGAGCTGGACCTGGCCGTTCTGGCCGCCGACGGAGATCAGGACCTTCTTGCCCGCGGCCTGTTTGGCCCTGATGGCGGCCTTGAAGTCGGCGGCCGTCTCCACGCCGGGGCACTCGCTCACCGGGCAGAGGCTGAAGCGGATGTCGCCGGAGGTGACGGAGGTCGGCTCGCCGAAGGCGAGGTCGATCACGTCCCAGGAATCGGGGACGTCGGCGAGCCGGGTGTAGCCGGAGCCGTTGGCGAAGCTGGTGTGCAGATAGCCCACGAGCGCGTGCGCGGGCAGACCGCCACCGGGGCTGCCTCCGCCACCGCTGGTGGTGGCGGCGGTGAGGGGGGCGGACTTGGCCGACTCGCCGGCCGTGTTGGTGGCGGCGACCTGGAAGGTGTACGCGGTGGAGGCGGTCAGACCCGTGACGGTGGCCGAGTTCCCGCTCACCGACAGGGCCTTGGCGCCGCCCTGGTAGACGGTGTAGCCGGTGGCGCCGGGAACGGCGGTCCAGCTCAGGCCGATGCTGGAGGAGGTGGCGGAGCCCGCGGTCAGACCGGTGGGGGCGGCCGGGAGCTGGACGGGCCCGCCGCCGGGCCCCAGCAGGCTCACGTCGTCGGCGTGGTAGGCGCCGGTGCCGTACCAGCCGTGGGTGTAGAGGGTCACCGAGGTGGTGGCGGCGCCGGTGGTGAAGGTGGTGCGCACGTGCTGCCAGGACGGGGCGGACTGGGTCCAGGTGCTGACGTCGGTGGTGCCGGTCCCGGTCGCGCCCAGGTAGACGTAGCTGCCCTGAACCCAAGCGCTCAGGGTGTACGTGGAGCCGGGCCGGACCGCGACCGTCTGGGAGCACTGGGCGTTGTCGTTCCCGGCCGGGGTGGCTCTGAGCGCCTTGGCGCCGCCGTGCACGGGCGAGGTGACCACCGCGCCGCTGCCCGCCGTACAGCTCCAGCCGTCCAGTCCGGCTTCGAAGCCGCCGTTGCGCGCCAGTTCGGTGTCGGCGGCGCGGGCGGTCTGCGCGGAGGCGACCAGGGCCCCTGCGGCGAGGACCACCGCCGTCAGGGCGGCGAGGAGTCGGCTGGGTCTGGAGGTGCCGGCGGGGCTTTCGGTGCGGTCCACGATGTCCTCCGGGCATGGGGGGACCGGATCCGGCAGCGGGTGGGAGCGGATCCGGGGATGGCGGGGATGGGGCCGAGCCCGCCACAATGTGGTCCAGACCAATGACCTTGTCAAGACTTCCGGCAGGAGCCCGTCGGGTGGGGGCACAACCCGTTCAGTCCCGCCCGTCCCGGGCGATGTGCGCCGCCGCCTCGTGCATCGCGAGTTCCAGCAGCGCGGGATCGGTGAGGACGCCCGAGCCGTCGGGCGGGACGAGCCAGCGCACCCCGCCGCTGACCCGGCCGGGGTAGGGGACCACGATCCAGGTCCCCTCTCCGGCCCCGCGCACCCCGGTGCCGAGCCAGCCCGCGGCCGTGCCCGGCGGGACGAAGAACCCCAGCCGCGCGTCGCCGAAGTCGGCGAGGACGGGCCCCGGCCGGTCGACGAGCCTGAGCAGGACGTCCAGGGCGGGGTGCCCCAGCTCGCCCGGCAGGATCAGTACGTCCCAGCGCCTGCCGGCGGGGAGGAGGGCGACCCCCAGGGGGTTGCGCTCCCACTCCCACCGGCAGGCGTCGGGCTCCGGCGCCACCGACGCCAGCCATTCCACCGCTGTCCTGGGTCCCGAGCCGTTCATCACCCGGTCTTCCTTTCGTGAGCGCCGAGTTGCGGTCACGGGGGGAGAGCGGGGTGGGCGCCGGCTATGACGCGGGTTTCGCTACCTGGCGGTAGTGAACCGGGGCGCTCCATGATCACGGTTGTGCGCCCCCCGCGCGGAGGGGAGCGCATGATCCAGTTGAAAACGCGATGGTCACACGGTCAACTGTCGAAGCCGAGACCCGCCCGGTCCATCGCCTTCAGCCACAGGTTTCTGCGCCCGCCGTTGGCGTCCGCACGGGCCAGGGCCCACTTGGTGATGCCGATGCCCGCCCAGGCGACCGGCTCCGGCGGGAACGGCAGCGGCTTCTTGCGGACCATCTCCAGCTCGGTGCGCTCGGTCCGCTCCCCCGCCAGCAGGTCGAGCATCACGTCCGCGCCGAAGCGGGTCGCGCCGACGCCGAGGCCGGTGTACCCGGCGGCGTACGCCACCTTCCCGCCGTGGGCCGTCCCGAAGAACGCCGAGAAGCGCGAGCAGGTGTCGATCGCCCCGCCCCAGGCATGGCTGAAACGCAGCCCCTCCAGCTGGGGGAAGCAGCGGAAGAAGTGCTCGGCCAGCTTGAGGTAGGTGGCGGGCCGGTCGTCGTACTCGGCCCGGACCTTACCCCCGTACTTGTAGATCGCGTCGTAGCCGCCCCACAGGATCCGCTGGTCGGCGGTGATCCGGAAGTAGTGGAACTGGTTGGCCGAGTCGCCGAGCCCCTGGCGGTTCCGCCAGCCGACCGACGCCAGCTGCTCCGCGCTGAGCGGCTCGGTCATCAGCGCGTAGTCGTACACCGGGACGGTGTACGCGCGCACCCGCTTGACCAGGGACGGGAACACATTGGTGCCGAGCGCGACCCGGCCGGCGCGGATCCGCCCGTACGGGGTGCGCACCGCCATGCCCGGCCCGGCCGCCACCAGGTCCAGGCCCGGGGTGTGTTCGTAGATTCGTACGCCCAGATCGAGACAGGCCCGCTTCAGGCCCCAGGCGAGCTTGGCGGGGTGCAGCATCGCCACGCCGCGCCGGTCCCAGAGGCCGCCGAGGAAGGTCGGCGAGTGGACCTCGGCCCGCATCGCGTCCTGGTCGAGGAGTTCGAGCCCCTGGAAGCCGAGCCCGGCCGCCTCCTCGTACATCTCGTGCAGCTCGTCGAGCTGGTGCGGCTCGGTGGCCACGTCGATCTCACCGGTGCGCTCGAAGTCGCAGTCCAGCGAGTAGCGGGCGACGGCCTCCTCGATCGCGTCGAGGTTGGCCGCGCCCAGCTTCTCCAGACGGGGCAGCTCGTCCGGCCAGCGGGCCAGGCCGTTGCCCAGGCCGTGGGTGAGGGAGGCGGCGCAGAAGCCGCCGTTGCGGCCCGAGGCCGCCCAGCCGGTCTCCTTGCCCTCGATGAGGACCACGTCGCGGCCGGGGTCGCGCTCCTTGGCCAGGAGCGCGGTCCACAGTCCGCTGTAGCCGCCGCCGACGACGAGCAGGTCGCAGCGCTCGTCGCCCGCGAGCGCGGGGTGGGCCCCGGGCCTGCCCGGGTCCTCCAGCCAGAAGGGGACGGGCTGGGCGTCCGTCAGGGAAAGGGCTGCCGCACTGCGCATGGCTCGGGTGACGGCCATGACTTCCAACTCCCTCGAAGGGTTCGGTCGGTTGCTTCCTAGGCTTTCGTACGGTTGCCGCGCCGGTTCGCCACGAGCTGGCCGGCGACGACCACCACCACGGCGATGACGAACATCGCCGTACCGATGACATTGATCTGAACGGGCGTGCCCCGCTGCGCCGATCCCCAGACGAACATGGGGAACGTCACGGTGGAGCCCGCGTTGAAGTTGGTGATGATGAAGTCGTCGAAGGAGAGCGCGAAGGCGAGCAGCGCGCCCGCGACGATTCCGGGGGCGGCGATCGGCAGGGTGACCCGCACGAACGTCTGGACCGGGCCCGCGTAGAGGTCGCGCGCGGCCTCCTCCAGCCTCGGGTCCATCGACATCACCCGCGCCTTGACCGCCGTCACCACGAAGCTGAGGCAGAACATGATGTGGGCGATGAGGATGGTCCAGAAGCCGAGCCGCGCGCCCAGGTTGAGGAAGAGGGTGAGCAGCGAGGCGGCCATGACGACCTCGGGCATCGCCATCGGCAGGAAGATCAGCGAGTTGATCGCGCCGCGCGCCCGGAACCGGTAGCGCACCAGCGCGAAGGCGATCATCGTGCCGAGCACCGTCGCGCCGACCGTGGCCCAGGCGGCGATCTGGAGCGAGAGCGAGAGCGAGCCGCACATGTCGGCGACCCCGCACGGGTCCTTCCAGGCGTCGGTGGAGAACCGCTGCCAGGAGTAGTTGAAGCGCCCGTTCGGCTTGTTGAACGAGAACACCATCACGACGACGTTCGGCAGGATCAGGTACGCGAGGGTCGCGAGCCCCGCGATGACGATGACGTTGCGTCGGAGCCAGCGCATCAGACCAGGTCCTCCGTCCCGGCTCGGCGGATGTAGACGGTGACCATGACCAGCACGACCGCCATCAGGATGAAGGAGAGGGCGGCGGCGGTCGGATAGTCCAGGACCCGCAGGAACTGCGACTGGATGACGTTGCCGACCATCTTCTGGTCGGTGGAGCCGAGCAGTTCGGCGTTGACGTAGTCGCCGCTCGCCGGGATGAAGGTGAGCAGCGTGCCCGAGACGACACCCGGCATGGAGAGCGGGAAGGTCACCTTGCGGAAGGTGGTCGCGGGGGTCGCGTACAGATCACCGGCGGCCTCGTGCAGCCGGGAGTCGATCCGCTCCAGGGACGTGTACAGCGGCAGGATCATGAAGGGCAGGAAGTTGTACGTGAGGCCGCAGACCACCGCCATCGGCGTGGCCAGCACCCGGTCGCCCTCGGTGAGGCCCAGCCAGCCGGTCACGTCGAGCACGTGCAGCGAGTTGAGCGTGTGCACCACCGGGCCGCCGTCCGCCAGGATCGTCTTCCAGGCGAGGGTGCGGATCAGGAAGCTGGTGAAGAACGGCGCGATGACCAGCACCAGGATCACATTGCGCCAGCGGCCCGCCCTGAAGGCGATCAGATACGCCAGCGGATACCCGAGCAGCAGGCACAGTACGGTCGCCGTGCCCGCGTAGAGCAGCGAGCGCACGAACTGCGGGTAGTACTCCCGGAAGGCGTCCCAGTAGGTCTGGAAGTGCCAGGTGACCTGGAAGCCCTTCTCCAGGGAGCCGGTCTGCACCGAGGTGGAGGCCTGGTAGACCATCGGCAGCGCGAAGAAGACGATCAGCCACAGGATGCCGGGCAGCAGCAGCCAGTAGGGCACAAGGCGCTTGCGCGCCGGTGCCTTGCGTACGGGGAGGTCGGCGGCCAGGGGCGCCTCGGTCAGGGCGCTCACGCGGCGTCCTCGACCTTCTCCACGCCCGCGTCGATCGCCTGCGCGGCGTCCAGGCCGAAGGTGTGCGCCGGGTTCCAGTGCAGGACGACCTCGGCACCGGGCACGAGCCGCGTGTCGCGCTCGATGTTCTGCTCGTACACCGCGAGCCCGCGGCCCGCCGGGGAGTCGATGACGTACTGGGTGGAGACACCGATGAAGGAGGAGCCGACGATGCGGCCCGGGACACGGTTGCGGCCTGCCGCTGTCGAGCCCTCGTCGTCCCGGTGGGCGAGGGAGATCTTCTCCGGGCGCACGCCCACGAGGATCTTCCCGGCGCTGGTGTCGGGGGCCGGACATCGTCCGCCGGGCAGCTTCAGCTTCGCTCCGCCCGCCGTGACGATAAGGTCCTCGCCGCTCTTCTCGACGATCTCGGCCTCGATGAGGTTGGAGGTGCCGAGGAAGTTCGCCACGAAGGTGGTCCTGGGGTTCTCGTAGAGGTCGGCGGGGGCGCCGAGCTGCTCGACGCGGCCGCCGTTCATCACCGCGACCGTGTCGGCCATGGTCATGGCCTCCTCCTGGTCGTGGGTGACGTGCACGAAGGTGATGCCGACCTCGGTCTGGATCCGCTTGAGCTCCAGCTGCATCTGGCGGCGCAGCTTGAGGTCGAGGGCGCCGAGCGGCTCGTCGAGGAGCAGTACCTGCGGGTGGTTGATGAGCGCCCGGGCGACCGCCACGCGCTGCTGCTGGCCGCCGGAGAGCTGGTGCGGCCTGCGCCCCGCGAAGTCGCCGAGCTGGACGAGTTCCAGCATGTCGTCGACCTGCTTCTTCACCGATTTGATGCCCCGGCGGCGCAGCCCGAAGGCGACGTTCTCGGAGACGTCGAGGTGCGGGAAGAGCGCGTACGACTGGAAGACGGTGTTCACCGGCCGCTTGTAGGGCGGGAGTCCGGTGACGTCCTTGTCGCCGAGGAAGACGGTCCCGGTGGTGGGCTCCTCCAGTCCGGCGATCATGCGCAGGGTGGTGGTCTTGCCGCAGCCGGAGGCGCCGAGCAGGGCGAAGAAGGAGCCCTGAGGGACGGTCAGTTCGAGCGGGTGGACGGCGGTGAAGGAGCCGTACGTCTTGCTGATCCCGGTGAGGCGGACGTCGCCGCCGTCGTTCTTGTCGTCAGTCATGGGTTGCGATCCCAGGGGTGGAGAGGGACGAGGGGGCAGAGGAGGGCGGGCCGTGGGCCTAGGCGCCGATGAGCTTGGCGAACCTCTCCTCGTACTTGGTCTCCTCCTCGCTGGTGAGCGAGCGGAAGGAGTGCGCCTTGGCGGCCATCGCCCTGTCGGGCAGGATCAGCGTGTTCCGGGCGAGCTCCGGGTCGATCCTGGTGAGCTCCTCGCGTACGCCGTCGACCGGGCACACGTAGTTGATGTACGCGGCGAGCCTGGCCGCGACCGCCGGCTCGTAGTAGTAGTCGATCAGCCGCTCGGCGTTGGCCCGGTGCCGGGCCTTGGCGGGGACCAGCAGGTTGTCGCTGGAGAGCATGTAACCGGCCGCCGGGATCGCGTACTTGATGTCCGGGTTGTCGGTCCGCAGCTGGGTGATGTCCCCGCCCCAGGCCACACACGCGGCGAGGTCGCCCTTGTCCAGGTCGCCGGTGTAGTCGTTGCCGGTGAAACGCCGGATCTGCTTCTTGTCGACGCCCTTCTGGAGCCGCCCGATCGCCGCGTCGTAGTCGGCGTCGGTGAAGTTCGCCGGGTCCTTGCCCATGTCGAGCAGGGTCATCCCGACGGTGTCGCGCATCTCGGTGAGGAAGCCCACCCGGCCCTTGAGGGTGGGGTCGTCGAGCAACTGGGTCACCGAGTCGACGGTCCGGCCGCCGGTCGCCTTGGCGTTGTACGCGATGACCGCCGGAATGCCGGTCCACGGGTAGGAGTAGGCCCGGCCCGGGTCCCAGTCGGGGGTGCGGAAGGGCGCGGAGAGGTTGGCGAAGGCGTGCGGCAGCTTCGAGGCGTCGAGCTTCTGCGCCCAGCCGAACCGGATGAGCCGCCCGGCCAGCCAGTCGGTGACGACGATGAGGTCGCGCCCGATGTCCTGCCCGGCCGCGAGCTGCGGCTTGATCTTCCCGAAGAACTCGACGTTGTCGTTGATGTCCTCGGTGTACTTGACCTGGATGCCGGTCCGCCTGGTGAAGGCGTCCAGCGTCGGCCGGTGCTTGTTGTCGTCGCTGACGTCCATGTACTCGGTCCAGTTGGAGAAGCTGATCGCCTTCTCCTCGGCCGAGTGGTCGTCCGAGGCCGGGGCCTGGCCGCCGTCCTTCCTGGCGGCCGGGATCCCGCAGCCGGCGAGCCCCGCCAGGCCGCCGACGGCGAGCGCGCCGAAGCCGGTGGCCCGCATCAGGGAGCGGCGGGTCAGGGCGCCCCGGCCGCTGCTCAGGCTGCGCTGTACGGCGGCCAGCTGGGGCCCGGACAGGCGGTCCGGCTCGTAACTCTCCATGCGCTGTGTGCCCTTTCGGGTGGAGGTGGCGGCCGCTGGTCGGACGGCCGCCACGCGGCGCGGCGCCGCTGGTCGGATGCTTTACCGGTCCCCGAAGATCGTGCGGTGCCAGTCCTTCGCGGCGACCGCGGTGTTGTCGTACATCACATGCTTGACCTGTGTGTACTCCTCGAACGAGTACGCCGACATGTCCTTTCCGTAGCCACTCGCCCCATAGCCGCCGTGCGGCATCTCACTGATGATCGGAATGTGGTCGTTGACCCAGACGCACCCGGCCTTGATCTCCCGGGTGGCGCGGCCCGTCCGGTAGACGTCCCGGCTCCAGGCGGAGGCGGCGAGGCCGTACGGGGTGTCGTTGGCGAGCCGGATTCCCTCGTCGTCGGAGTCGAAGGGCAGCACGGCCAGCACCGGTCCGAAGATCTCGGCCTGGACGACCTCGCTGTCCTGCGCGGCGTCGGCGATCAGGGTGGGCAGGTAGAAGGCGCCCCTGTTCGTCGCGGCTCCCCTGCCCGCGGGGGCCGAGCCGCCGGTGACGACGCGGGCGTAGGAGCGGGCGCGCTCGACGAAACCGGCGACGCGGTCGCGGTGGACGTGGCTGATGAGCGGCCCGAGATCGGTGGCCGGATCGAAGGGGTCACCGACGCGGACGGTCGCCATGAGGTCGGCGACCCCCGCGACGAAGGCGTCGTGGAGCGGACGCTGGACGTACGCGCGCGTGGCGGCGGTGCAGTCCTGCCCGGTGTTGATGAGGCAGGCGGCGACCGCGCCGTGCACGGCGGCCTCCAGGTCGGCGTCGTCGAAGACCACGAAGGGGGCCTTGCCGCCGAGCTCCAGATGGGTGCGCTTGACGGTGGCGGTGGCGATCTCGGCGACGCGCCTGCCGACGGCGGTGGACCCGGTGAAGGAGGTCATGGCAACGTCCGGGTGCCCGACGAGATGCTCCCCGGCGTCCCGCCCGGCGCCGCAGACGATGTTCACGACCCCGTCCGGGATCCCGGCGGCGGTGGCGGCCTGGGCGAAGAGCAGCGAGGTCAGGGGGGTGATCTCGGCGGGCTTGAGGACGATGGTGTTGCCGGCGGCGATCGCCGGGAGGACCTTCCAGGCGGCCATCTGGAGCGGATAGTTCCAGGGGGCGATGGAGCCGACCACCCCGAGGGCCTCGCGGCGGACGTAGGAGGTGTGGTCGCCCGAGTACTCCCCTGCGGACTGCCCCTGGAGGTGGCGGGCGGCCCCGGCGAAGAAGGCGGTGTTGTCGACCGTGCCGGGGACGTCGAACTCCCGGCTGAGCTTGATCGGCTTGCCGCACTGGAGGGACTCGGCCTGCGCGAACTCCTCGGCGCGGTCGGCGAGGACGGCGGCGAAGCGGTGCAGGGCGTCGGAGCGTTCGGCGGGGGTGGCGCCGGACCAGCCCGGGAAGGCGTCCTTGGCGGCGGCGACGGCGGCGTCCACGTCGCCGCTCCCACCCAGCTCGTACGTGTACACGACCTCGCCACTGGCGGGGTCGACGACGTCCTGCCTGCGCCCGGAGGTGCCGGGAGCCAGACGCCCGCCGATGTACTGGGCGCCGCCTGCGAAACGGTCCTGCGCCGGGAAGCGACTGCTGTTGCTGTTGCCCATCTCGCTCACGGTCTCCGTAGCTCCAGCTCGATTTGAGTGCCGATCCTGACAGAGCGGCATCTGACCAACAAGTGATTCCGTTGTTGCCTTTTGGTTACGCGACGGAATCTGTCGACCATGTGTCGGGTCCTGCCGTAAATACCCGTACGGAGTGTCAGTGGCGGATGCCAGACTCGCGTGCATGGAGAAGATCGACAATTTGATCGCGCAGGTCAAGGATGGTGAACGGCTCAAGTTCTTGCACTTCTGGGGGCACACGCCCCGCCGTGACGGCACCCTCGGACCGAGCTGCCTCAGCCAGTGGTGGCCCTCGCCGTTCACGGTGGACGGGGTCGGTTACGCGACGGCGGAGCACTGGATGATGGCCGCCAAGGCCCGCCTCTTCGCCGACGAGGAGGCGGAGCGGGCGGCCCTCGCGGCACGGACTCCCGCCGAGGCCAAGAAGGCGGGCCGGCTGGTGCGGGGCTTCGAGGAGGAGGTGTGGAGGCGTGAACGGTACGGGATCGTGCTGGAGGGCTCCCTCCACAAGTTCGGCCAGTCCGCACCGCTGAAGGAGTACTTGCTGACCACGGGTGACCGCGTCCTGGTGGAGGCGAGCCCCCTGGACAGGATCTGGGGAATCGGTCTCCCGGCGGACGCCCCCGAGGCGTCGGATCCGGCGCGGTGGCGGGGGGAGAACTTGCTGGGGTTCGCGTTGATGGAGGTTCGGGGGGTGTTGGGGGGAGGGGCGGGGTAGGGCCGGCGGGGGCCGGTCCTGGGGGCGCTTTGGCCTGCGGACCGGTGGGGGTGCCTTGCGGCGGGCCGGTCCTGGGGGCGCTTTCGTCTGCAGGCCGGTGGGGGCTGGTCGCGCAGTTCCCCGCGCCCCTGAGGGGGTTGGGGGGCGGGATTGTGTGGCGTTCGGCGGGGTGCGGCGGCCGGGGGCGGGGGTGTTCTGTCTGCGGGCCGGTGGGGGCTGGTCGCGCAGTTCCCCGCGCCCCTGAGGGGGTTGGGGCGAGAGGGCTTCGTCGGGGCGCGGGGCGGCTTCCGCTCGGGGCGGTGACCGGGGCCGGCCCAGCTGCGCGCAGGGGTGGGGCCTCACCAGGGGTGCAGGGCGCAGCCCCCACCGCAAGGTCCGGGGCGGAGCCCCGTTCGTTCAGGGGTGCAGGGGGCAGAGCCCCCGCTGGGCGGGGCCGGGCCATAGCCCCGCTGGGGGTGCAGGGGGCGGAGCCCCCGCTCCGGGGTCGGGGGGCGTAGCCCCCGGGTAGACCCCCTTTGCCCCCACCCACCCCCGGAGGGTTCAGGGAAGGGGCGGGGTGGGGGAATCCCTCACCACCAGCGACGTCGCGAACGGATCGTCATACCTCGACGACTCCCCCGAATCCTCATCATTCGTCACCGCCCAGATCATCAGCCCCAGAAACACCCCGCTCACCACAATCCCCACCGCCCCGAGAATGATCCCGGCCAGCGCCTGCCCCCCGTTCGTGGCCTGGCCCCGCTTCGCCCGCCCCTTCCCCAGGAACCCGAAGATCAGCGCCAGGATCCCGAGCACGATCCCGAGGCCCCACAGGCAGAACAGCACCACCGACAGGATCCCCAGCACCAGCGCGGCCGTGCCGAAACCGTTCAGCGGGGCGCCCATGCCGGTCCAGCCGGGGTGGCCGTACCCCGGGTAGCCGGGGTAGGCGGGATACGCCGGGTAGCCGTAGCCCCCCGGAGAACCAGGGCCCCCAGGACCCCCGGGCCCACCCGGCGCCGTGGGAGGCGGCGGAACCGCCCCGCCCGCGGACCCCGTCGCGGGCCCCGTCGCGGGCCCCGTCGCGGGCCCCGTCGCGGGCCCCGCCCAGGGCTGCTCCCCCGCCGCCGGCATCGACGTCACCGTCGGCTGGTCATGCACCGGCTTCTCCAGCGGAACCTTCCGCTCCGGCGGCGCCCACGGGTCCACGGGCTCCGCGCCCGGGGACGGCTGATCGCGGTTGTCTGACATGGGCCTCCCCCATCGTGGTTCCGACATGCTAAAGCTCCCGCCCGCGGCGCGATCCACGGGATCCGGGCGACCCGCCCGGCCTAACATGATCCCCGACGAGCGAAGCCGACAGCCGCGGAGGAAGAACCATGACCGATCTGCACCCGTTCATCGCGGGGCTGCCCAAGGCGGAGCTCCATGTGCACCACGTCGGCTCGGCCTCCCCCCGCATCGTCGCCGAACTCGCCGCCCACCACCCGGACTCGAAGGTCCCCACCGACCCCGAGGCCCTCGCGGACTACTTCACGTTCACCGACTTCGCGCACTTCATCGAGGTCTACCTCTCGGTCGTCGACCTGATCCGCACCCCGGAGGATGTGCGCCTTCTCACGTACGAGGTCGCCCGCGACATGGCCCGGCAGAACATCCGGTACGCCGAGCTGACCATCACCCCCTTCTCCTCCACCCGCCGCGGCATCGACGAGCGCGCCTTCATGGACGCGATCGAGGACGCCCGCGAGGCGGCCGAGAAGGAGCTCGGCACGGTCCTGCGCTGGTGCTTCGACATCCCGGGTGAGGCCGGTCTGGAGGCAGCGGCCGAAACGACCCGGCTCGCGACCGACGACGCCGTCCGCCCCGCGGGCCTGGTCTCCTTCGGCCTCGGCGGCCCCGAAATCGGCGTACCGCGCCCGCAGTTCAAGCCCTACTTCGACCGGGCCATCGCCGCCGGCCTGCACTCGGTGCCGCACTCGGGCGAGTCCACCGGCCCGCAGTCCATCTGGGACGCCCTGCGCGATCTGCGCGCGGAGCGCATCGGTCACGGCACCAGCGCCACCCGGGACCGCGACCTCCTCCAGCACCTCGCCGACCACCGGATCGCCCTGGAGGTCTGCCCGACCTCCAACCTGGCGACCCGTGTCGTCACCGACATCGAGCGGCACCCGATAAAGGAGATGGTCCAGGCGGGCGTGCTGGTCACGGTCAACAGCGACGACCCGCCGATGTTCGGCACCGACCTCAACAACGAGTACGCGGTCGCCGCCCGCCTGCTGGAGCTGGACGAGCGCGGCGTGGCCGATCTCGCCAAGAACGCCGTCGAGGCGTCCTTCCTGGACGAGGCGGGCAAGACGCGGCTCGCCGCCGAGATCGACGACTACACCGCGCGGTGGCTCGCGCGGTAACGCCCGACCACAATGGGCCCATGCGCACCGTGACTGCCGTGGCCCACCGCGGCGACCCCTACCGCGTCCGCGAGAACACGCTCCCGTCGATCCACTCGGCGCTGGAGCGGGGCGCGGACGTGGTCGAGATCGATGTACGACTCACCCGCGACGGCGTCCCCGTCCTGCTGCACGACGCCACCCTGGAGCGGCTGTGGGGCCACGACCGCCCGCTGTCCTCCCTGGTGTACGAGGATGTGCGCGAGCTGACCCGCTCGGGCGTGCCCACGCTGCGCGCGGCCCTGGCGGCGGCGGGCGGGCACCGGCTGATGATCGATCTGCCGGGTGCGACCGACGCGGCGGTGCGCGCGGTGGTCGCCACGGTGCGCGAGTGCGGTGCGGGCGAGAGCGTCTCGTACTGCGCGGGCGCGTCCGCCATGCTGAAGGTCCGCTCGGCCGACCCGTCCGCCGAGATCGCCCTGACCTGGACGACCCTGGCTCCGCCGCGCCCCGAGCTGATCGCGGCGGTGAAGCCGCGCTGGCTCAACTACCGCTTCGGGCTGATGAGTCCGGAGCTGGCGGCACGGATCCACCGCGACGGAATGCTGGTGTCGGTGTGGACCGCGGACACCCGGCGGACGATGCGGCGGCTGGTCGGACAGGGCGTGGACGCGATCACCACCAACCGGCTGGACGCGCTGCGCGCGGTCCTGGCGGAAGGCCGGGGCGGAACGAGCGCCGGGCGGCCGACAGCCTGACGGCGCGGCCGCGCGGGGCGCGGGTCTCACGCCAGGGCGGCCCTCACGCCGGCGCGGGCGCCCCCGGCGCCCCCGGCGCGGCCTGCCCCATGAGCGCCTCCAGCTCCTTGATCCTGCGGCGGACGACCCAGAGCGGGATGACGCCGAACACCCCGAACGACATGTCGATCACCGACCACCAGAAGGGGATCCCCCGGACCGGGCCGCAGATCAGCGCCAGCGGAATGATCCCGGCGCAGGCGATCATCCCGAACTCGATCACCCAGATGTTGCGCACCGGATCGCGGTAGGGCCCGTAGAAGGCGACGGCGATGACGAGGTGCGCGAACGCCAGCCAGTCCGTTCCGTAGAGGACGAAGGGGTAGTCCGCGTCCGTCGCGTCGAGCCCTTGACGCACCCGGTCGATCCAGGCCGCCAGGCCCGGGAACCAGTCCCCGACCGGCGTCGACCGCACCAGGCCCTGCGTCCAGCGCAGTTCGTGCACCAACGGGAACGCGGTGAGCCCGCTGAGCACGAGACAGACGATGAAGACGCCCAGCCACAGGCGTATGCGCCGCACGAGGGCAGCTTTTGGCTCGCTCATGATCGCAGCGTACGCCTCGGTTTGAACGCGTTCACATCTGCGCCGGGGATCTCCGGGGAGGCGTCTACAGCCCCACGATCGAATTCCACCGCTTCGCGAACTCCACCCGCTCCCCCGACGTGATGTCCCGGGCGATCGCGAGCCGCGCGCGCATCCGCGCGTCCGGGAATACCAGCGGGTCCTCGGCCAGTTCGGCGCGCTCCTTGTCCTTGGAGGCGGCCAGCACCTCGCGGGCGGCCGGGACCGGGCAGACGTAGTTGACCCAGAACGCGAGCTCCGCGGCCACCTCGGGGTCGTAGTAGTGGTCGATCAGCGCTTCCGCGTTGGCCTTGTGGCGGGCCAGGTTGGGGACCATCATCGACTCCGCCCACAGCTCGGCGCCCTCCTCCGGAACCACGAACTCGATGTCGGGGTTGTCCGCCTGGAGCTGGATCACGTCGCCCGAGTACGCCTGGCAGGCCAGCACATCGCCGGTGGAGAGGTCCTTGATGTAGTCGTTGCCGGTGAAGCGGCGTATCTGCTTCTTGCGCACCTGCTTCTCGACCCGGTCGCACATCCGGTGGAAGTCGTCCGCGGTCCACCGCGTCACATCGACGCCGTCGGCCCGCATCAGCAGCGCGAACGCCTCGTCGAGCCCGGACAGCAGCGTCACCCGGCCCGCCAGCCGCGGGTCCCACAGGTCGCCGGTGTGCTTGATCTCGCGGCCGAGCTTCTTCCTGTTGTACGCGATGCCGGTGATCCCGGACTGCCAGGGCACGCTGTGCAGCCGCCCCCGGTCGAAGCCCGGTGTGGCCAGCTGCGGGTCCAGGTACCGGGCGACGTGCGGCTGGCGGGAGCGGTCCATCTCCTGCACCCAGCCGAGCCGCACGAAGCGCGCCGCCATCCAGTCGCTGACCACGACGATGTCCCGGCCGGTCGCCTGATGGTTCATCAGAGCCGGGCTGATCTTCCCGAAGAACTCGTCGTTGTCGTTGATCTCCTCGGTGTACGTGACGGAGATCCCGGTGCGCTCGGTGAAGGCGTCGAGGGTGGGCCGCTTCGACGTGTCGTCCTCGTCGGTGTCGATGTACAGCGGCCAGTTGGCGAAGGTGAGCCGGTGGTCGGTGGCCGAGCGGTCGCGCGCTCCGCGCTCACCGGGCGCGACGTAGGCTGCGGGCACTCCGCAGCCCGCGAGCGCGGCCGCCGCGGCGCCGCCGCCGAGCGCGCGCAGCAGACGGCGGCGGGTCAGGGGGTTCAAGGGGGTGGCTCGCACCCCGGAAGGATGCCGGGGCGCCGGCGCACGGGGCAATGGACGGTGCGTACAGCGGTACGGGACGGGCCCGACAACCTGTCGACCGCCAACGGCCCCCGCATACACGTGTGGTGCGGCACCCCGTCCGGCGCCGCACCACAAGTCCCGTACGTACGAGGGCAATCAGCTCTCGTACGAGGTCATCACGTGCTTGATGCGGGTGTAGTCCTCGAAGCCGTACGCCGAGAGGTCCTTGCCGTAGCCGGACTTCTTGAAGCCGCCGTGCGGCATCTCCGCGACCAGCGGGATGTGCGTGTTGATCCAGACGCAGCCGAAGTCCAGGTACTTGGACATGCGCATCGCGCGGCCGTGGTCCTTCGTCCAGACCGAGGAGGCCAGGGCGTACTCGACGCCGTTGGCGTACTCCAGCGCCTGCTTCTCGTCCGTGAAGGACTGGACGGTGATGACCGGGCCGAAGACCTCGTTCTGAATGATCTCGTCGTCCTGCTTCAGGCCGGAGACGACGGTCGGGGCGTAGAAGTAGCCCTTGTCGCCCACGCGGTGGCCGCCCGCCTCGACCTTGGCGTGCGCCGGGAGGCGGTCGATGAAGCCGCTGACCTGCTTGAGCTGGTTGGCGTTGTTGAGCGGGCCGTACAGCACGTCCTCGTCGTCCGGCTGGCCGGTCTTGGTGTCGGCGGCGGCCTTGGCCAGCGCGGAGACGAACTCGTCGTGGATGGACTCGTGGACCAGGACGCGGGTGGCGGCGGTGCAGTCCTGGCCGGCGTTGAAGTAGCCCGCGACCGCGATGTCCTCGACGGCCTTGGCGATGTCGGCGTCCTCGAAGACCACGACCGGCGCCTTGCCGCCGAGCTCCAGGTGGACGCGCTTGACGTCCTTGGCCGCCGACTCGGCGACCTGCATACCGGCACGCACCGAGCCGGTGATGGAGGCCATCGCGGGGACGGGGTGCTCGACCATCGCGCGGCCGGTGTCGCGGTCGCCGCAGATGACGTTGAAGACGCCCTTGGGGACGATCGCGCCGATGATCTCGGCGATCAGGACGGTGGAGGCGGGGGTGGTGTCCGAGGGCTTGAGGACGACCGTGTTGCCGGCGGCGAGCGCCGGGGCGAACTTCCACACGGCCATCATCATCGGGTAGTTCCACGGCGCGACCTGCGCGCAGACGCCCACCGGCTCACGCCGGACGATGGAGGTCAGGCCCTCCATGTACTCACCGGCCGAGCGGCCCTCCAGCAGACGCGCGGCGCCCGCGAAGAAGCGGATCTGGTCGACCATCGGCGGGATCTCTTCGCTGGCGGTCAGCGCGAGCGGCTTGCCGGTGTTCTCCGACTCGGCCGCGATCAGCTCCTCGGCGCGCTCCTCGAAGGCGTCCGCGATCTTCAGCAGGACCTTCTGGCGCTCGGCCGGGGTGGTGTCGCGCCAGGCCGGGAAGGCCGCGGCGGCGGCGGCCATGGCGGCGTCGACGTCCGCCTGGCCGGAGAGCGGAGAGGTGGCGTACGCCTCGCCCGTGGCCGGGTTGACCACCTCGATGGTCCGCCCGTCGGCGGCATCGCGGAACTCTCCGTCGATGTAGTTGCGCAAACGACGCAGTTCGGTGGTCACTTCGCTGGCCTCCCGGTCCGATGTCCGATGGGTGAGACAACCCACCTTAGTCGGTGAAGTGTCGCTTTCGACAGACCTGCCGCCCAGTAACTTCGGATTCAGTGCTTCCACGGTCATGGAACAACGAATTTCATCGCTTTGGGGTTGCGAGACAGACGAGTCGGGTGCACAGTTGCTCCGTGGCCAGTCGAAGCGCAGACCCCAGGACCGGTAACGGATCGCCCCCCCGTCACCCGACCACCGCCCCGCAAGGAGACGCTCCGCGTCGCAGCGGGGGAACGTCGATCGATGCCGTGTCCCTGGCGATCATCGAGCAGCTCCAGGAGGACGGGCGCCGCCCGTACGCCGCGATCGGCAAGGCCGTGGGCCTGTCCGAGGCGGCCGTGCGCCAGCGCGTGCAGAAACTCCTGGACCAGGGCGTGATGCAGATCGTCGCCGTCACCGACCCCCTCACCGTGGGGTTCCGGCGCCAGGCGATGGTCGGCATCAACGTCGAGGGAGACCTCGACCCCGTCGCGGACGCGCTCACGGCCATGGCCGAGTGCGAGTACGTGGTGATGACCGCGGGCTCCTTCGACCTGATGGTGGAGGTCGTCTGCGAGGACGACGACCACCTGCTGGACGTCATCAACAAGCGGATCCGCGCCCTCCCCGGCGTGCGCTCCACCGAGAGCTTCGTCTACCTCAAGTTGAAGAAGCAGACCTATATGTGGGGAACCCGATAGCCGTGAGCAAGGACCTGAGCCAGACCGCCTACGACCACCTGTGGATGCACTTCACCCGCATGTCGTCGTACGAGAACGCGCCCGTTCCCACCATCGTGCGGGGCGAGGGCACCTACATCTACGACGACAAGGGCAAGAAGTACCTCGACGGTCTCTCCGGCCTCTTCGTCGTCAACGCCGGCCACGGCCGCCACGAGCTCGCCGAGACCGCCTACAAGCAGGCGCAGGAGCTGGCCTTCTTCCCGGTGTGGTCCTACGCCCACCCCAAGGCCGTCGAGCTCGCCGAGCGCCTGGCGGACTACGCCCCGGGCGACCTCAACAAGGTCTTCTTCACCACCGGCGGCGGCGAGGCCGTCGAGACCGCCTGGAAGCTGGCCAAGCAGTACCACAAGCTCACCGGCAACCACACGAAGTACAAGGTCATCTCGCGCGCGGTCGCCTACCACGGCACCCCGCAGGGCGCCCTGTCCATCACCGGTCTGCCCGCGCTCAAGGCCCCCTTCGAGCCGCTGGTCCCCGGCGCGCACAAGGTGCCCAACACCAACATCTACCGCGCCTCGATCCACCAGGACGACCCCGAGGCCTTCGGCCGCTGGGCCGCCGACCAGATCGAGCAGGAGATCCTCTTCGAGGGCCCCGACACCGTCGCCGCGGTCTTCCTGGAGCCCGTGCAGAACGCCGGCGGCTGCTTCCCGCCGCCGCCCGGCTACTTCCAGCGGGTGCGCGAGATCTGCGACAAGTACGACGTGCTGCTCGTCTCCGACGAGGTCATCTGCGCCTTCGGCCGCCTGGGCACGATGTTCGCCTGCGACAAGTTCGACTACGTACCGGACATGATCACCTGCGCCAAGGGCATGACCTCGGGCTACTCCCCCATCGGCGCCTGCGTCATCTCCGACCGGATCGCCGAGCCGTTCTACAAGGGCGACAACACCTTCCTGCACGGCTATACCTTCGGCGGCCACCCCGTCTCCGCCGCCGTGGGCCTGGCCAACCTCGACATCTTCGAGCGCGAGGGCCTCAACCAGCACGTGCTCGACAACGAGGGCGCCTTCTTCGACACCCTCAAGAAGCTCCACGACCTGCCGATCGTCGGCGATGTGCGCGGCAACGGCTTCTTCTACGGCATCGAGCTGGTCAAGGACAAGCACACCAAGGAGTCCTTCAACGAGGAGGAGACCGAGCGCGTCCTGTACGGCTTCCTCTCCAAGGCGCTCTTCGACAACGGCCTGTACTGCCGCGCCGACGACCGGGGCGACCCGGTGGTCCAGCTGGCCCCGCCGCTGATCTCCGACCAGAAGACGTTCGACGAGATCGAGGGCGTCCTGCGGCAGGTCCTCACCGAGGCCTGGACGAAGCTGTAACCGTCCCCGCGCCCTCCGCGCGATTCGTCTGAACGCACCGGCCCGGTGGCCCCCATCCGAGTGAGATGGGCGCCACCGGGCCGCGTGCTGTCGGGAGCCGCGCGCACGAGTCCCTACGGTGCCCAGTGACCGATCGGCCCTGCCTTCGTTCCCCCGTACGGGGGAGCAGGCAATCTGATCTGAACCGAGGTGTACGCCATGGTGGCCCCGCCGGACAACGATGTGCTCTGGGGACGTTCCCTGCACCACTCCCACGGTGGCTCGCCCGCCCTGACCGGGGTCTCCCTCGGTATCCGCGAGGGAGAGATCCTGGCCGTCGGGGGCCCGCGCGGCAGCGGCAAGACGACCCTGCTGCGCGCCCTGTCCGGCCAGCTCGTGCCCGACCAGGGCGAGGTGTGGTTCAACAGCGCCCCCGTCCACACCATGGGAGCGCTCTCGCGCGAGCGGCTGAGGCGGGACCGGTTCGGCTGGATCGACCCGGAGCCCACCCTGGTGCCCGAGCTCAACGCCTGGGAGAACGCGGCGCTGCCGCTGCTGCTGCGCGGCATCGGCCACCGCGCCGCCAAGAAGGCCGCCCTGGAGTGGCTGGAGCGGCTCGACATCGGCGCCTGCGCCCGCCGCCGCCCGCACGCCCTGGCCACCACCCAGCGCCAGCGCGTGGCGATCGCCCGCGCCCTGGTCACCTCCCCCGCGGTGCTCTTCGCGGACGAGCCGACCGCCACCCTGCACCGCGCCGAGGGCGCCCAGGTGCTGCGCACCCTGACGGCCGCGGCCCGCTCGCACGGCATCACCACGGTCCTGGCCACCCACGACCCCAAGATCGCCGCCCACGCCGACCGTACGGTGTGGCTGCTCGACGGGCGCCGGGTGACCGCGGCCGCTCCCGCCGGGACCCCCGACCCGGAGGGCCGCGCCGCGTGCTCGCTCTCCGCCTAGCCCGGGGCACCCACCCGCTGGTCCTGCTGCGCCGCCTGCTGGTGGCCGCGGCCTCCGCGGGCGTCGGCTTCCTGCTCCTGTGCACCCTGGGACACGCGGTGGCGCACCCCGGCGGCTCGGTGCTGCGGCTGCTGTGGTGCGCGGTGCCGCTCGCCGCCACCGTCCACTTCGCGGTCGCCGTGGCCCGTACCGACCCGAGCACCCGACCCCGCCCCGGTCTCTCCGCGGTGGGCCTGGGCCCCGGACGGCTCGCCGCGATCGCCGCGGCCTCCACGGCCGTGTCCTGCACCCTCGGCTCCACGGTCGCCCTCCTCGTCTATCTGCATCTGCGCGGCGACATCACCGGGCTGCCCTTCGACGGAGCGGCGGCCGGGCTGCTCGCCGCGGACCGGCCGCTGCCGCTCGCCGCCGCGCTCACCCTGCTGACCGTGCTGCCGGTGACCGCGTCGGCGGCGGCCGGGCTCGCCCTGCGCCCGCGCGATCGGCCGCCCCGCCCGCGCGGCAAGGAGCGGCCCCCCGCCTCCGTCCCCTCCGGGCTGCCCTGGGGCATCACCCTGATCACGGCGGGCCTGGCGATCGAGTCGTTCGCGAGCCGGGGCGGCCCGGGCTCGGCGATCCCCATGCCGGGCCACCCCGACAGCAGTCCCGCGGGCGTCCTCGCGGGCTGGGTCCTCACCGCCCTGGGCCTGGCCGTCGCGGGTCCGGCCCTGACCCATCTGTGCGGGCGGCTGCTCCAGACCGCGCGGCCCGGCGCGGCCCGGCTGCTCGCGGGGCGGGTCCTGATGGAGGAGGCGCGCCGCATCGGGCGCCCGCTGGGAGTGGTGTGCGCGGTGGCCTCGGCCACGATCGCCGCCGCCTCGCTGTACGGCGACGGGGCGGGCCCGCAGCCCTTCGGCCCGCTCACGGGCCTGGGCGCGGCGCTGGTGACGAGCTGCTCGGTGGCGACGCTGCTGACCGCGGCCCTGGAGTCCAGGCACCTGCGCGGCGACACCACCGAGGCGCTGCTGCGCCTGGGCGCGCCGGTCAGGGTGCTGCGCGCCTCGGCCGCGCTGCGCGCGGCGGCGATCGTGGCCCTGTTCGCCCCGGTGACCTGGGGCATCGCGGAGCTGGCGGCTCTGCCCCTGACGGGCTGAGCCGGGCCGTGCGGGCACCCGGCCGGTCCGTCGGCCCGGTGACGTTCTAGGGTGGCCCGATGGCCAGTGAAGACTTTCAGCGGGTGCCGGACGCACGGGACCGGGAGATCGAGTCCGTCGCCGAGTTCGACGAGGTGGCCGCGCGCGGCACGCTGGCCGGATACCGCCTGCAGTCCCTGGACCTGACGGACCGTACGTCCGCGCTCCTGGCGGCCGACACCGCGGGCGCCGTCTTCCTGGGCTGCCGGATGGCACCGGACGCCACCACCAAGGTCCGGGCCGACGGGGCCCTGGTCTTCCCGCCCGTACCGGATCTGCCCTTCGACCCGTACCGGGGCCTGCTCTACACCCCCGACGAGCTGTTCGAGGACCTCGACGGCGGCTACGAGCACACGCCGGACGCCCGCTCGTACGCCTGGTTCCAGCGCACCCGGTCCGACGGCGACGTCTTCGCCTCGATGCTCCGCTCCATCCACGACGACTCCGTCTCGGACGCGCTGGAGGAGTTCCTCGCCGGGACACGGGTGGTGGGCGTGATGGGCGGGCACGCGATGGGCCGGGGCTCCGACGCGTACGCCGGGGCGGCCCGGCTGGGGCGCACGCTGGCCCGGGCCGGGTTCACCGTGGCCACCGGCGGCGGGCCGGGGGCGATGGAGGCGGCGAACCTCGGCGCGTACACCGCACCCCTCGCCGACGCCGTGCTCGGCGAGGCGCTCGGCCTGCTCGCCAAGGCGCCCTCGTTCACTCCGTCCGTCTCGGACTGGGCGCGGGCCGCCTTCGAGGTGCGCGGACGCCATCCCGGGGGCGGGGTCTCGGTCGGCATCCCCACCTGGTTCTACGGCCACGAGCCGCCGAACGCGTTCGCCAGCCACATCGCCAAGTACTTCGCCAACGCCACCCGCGAGGACGGCCTGCTCGCCCGCTCCAACGCGGGCGTGGTGTTCCTGCCGGGCGCGGCCGGGACCGTACAGGAGATCTTCGACAACGCGACCCCGAACTACTACGGCTCGCGGGGCGAGCCGACGCCGATGGTGCTGGTGGACCGGGACCACTGGACCCGCCACCTGCCGGCGTGGCCGCTGCTCCAGGCGCTCGCCGAGGGCCGCCCGATGGCGGCGCGGATCACGCTGGTGGACTCGGTGGACGAGGCGGCGGACGCGCTGGCGCGGCTGTCGGCGTGAGGGACGCGGCCGGCGGCGGTACGGGATGGATCACATCGGGCAACGCGGAAGGGGCGGAGAACGTCTGCTGCTGAGGAGCGGAATGTCCCCCCACCCCCTGAACGGAGCTTCTGGTGCTGATCGGCCTACTGACCGCGATCGCGGCCTCGATCTGTTACGGCACGGGCTCGGTCCTGCAAGCCGTCGGCTCCCGCAGGTCCGCGCGCCGCGAGGCGGCGGCGACGGCCCGCACCCAGCACGGCGGCCCCAGCCTGTCCTCCACCGCGAAGGCGGCGCTGACCTGGGAGTTCATGGTCGGCACGGTGCTGGACTTCGTGGGCTTCGCCCTGGGCGCGCTGGCGGCGCGGCTGCTCCCGCTGTTCCTGTCCCAGACGGTCATCAGCGCGAACCTGGTGATCACGGCGGTGCTGAGCGTACGGCTGCTGGGTCTGCGGCTGAGCCGGGCGGAGTGGGGTTCCATCGCGGTGGTCTGCTCCGCCCTGGTGCTGCTGGCCACGGCGGCGGGCGCGGAGGGCGGCGGCCACACGCCCCTGGCCACGCACTGGTGGCTGCTCGTGGTGTCGGTGGTGCTGATGGCGGGCGGCGCGGTGGTGGTACGCCTGCTGGGCGCCCGGGCCGCGATCCCGGCGGGCCTGCTGTCGGGCCTGGGCTTCGGCGCGCTCGGGGTCGGCGTACGCGTCCTGAACGGCGTCGACCCCTTCGACGTCGGCCGCCTGCTCGCGGACCCCGCGCTCTACGCGATCGGGGTGGCCGGGGCGGGCGGGATGTACCTGCACACGGTGGCGCTCCAGATCGGCTCGGTGAACGGGGCGACGGCGGCGCTGGTGGTGGGCGAGACGGTACTGCCCGGCGCGATCGGCGTGCTGTGGCTGGGCGACGCGTCCCGGGCGGGGCTGGGGTGGCTGGCGGTGGCGGGGTTCGTGCTGGCGGTCGGGGGGGCGGTGGGGGTGGCGTGGTTCGGGGCGGAGCCCGGGGCGGGTGCCGGGTCCGGGGCCGCCGGGCCCGGCTCCGGGCCCGGGGAGGCCTCCCCCACCCCGCCCCTTCCCGAAACCCTCCGGGGGTGAGGGGTGCGGGGTGAGGGGTGAGGGGTGCTTGGGTGTCGTTTCGGCTGCGGGCCGGTGGGGGCTTGGCGCGCAGTTCCCCGCGCCCCTGGGTAACCCGCGGCTCGGCACCCTCCGGCTGCTGACGAGCCGGGGTGCTTGGGTGTCGTTTGGGCTGCGGGCCGGTGGGGGCTTGGCGCGCAGTTCCCCGCGCCCCTTGGGTAACTCCTGGCGCGGCGCAATCAGCCCCTCCGGCGTTTGAGGAGCGGGGCCCGGGGCGGAGCCCCGTGGTGGGGTGCAGGGGCCGCAGGCCCCGCCAGGGGGTCGGGGGCGTAGCCCCCGGAAAACCCCTTCGCCACCCACCCACCCCCGGAGGGTTTGGGGAAGGGGCGGGGAGGGGCTAGATCGCGTCCAGTACCACCGTCTCCGCCCCCACGAACCCCACCCCCACCAACTCCCCCACCCCCGGCGCCTCCCGCACCCCGCACTCCGCCTCCAGCGGCGGCCCGGAGCGCGGGCGCAGGCGCAGGGCCACGTGGTGGCCCCGGAACGTACGGGACTCCACCTCGCACCCCAGCCCCTGCCCCGCCGGAAGCAGAAGGACGCCCGCGGGACGCACCAGGAGCCGTACCTCCCCCTGCGCCGATCCGGCCGGCACCGGCACCTTCCCCCACGGCGTCGCCGCCACCTCCCCCGTCACGCTGGCCCCCACCACGTTCTCGAAGCCCAGGAAGCGCGCCACGAACTCCGAGGCCGGCCGCTGCCAGACCTCCAGCGGCGTCCCGCTCTGCGCGACGCGCCCGTCCCGCATCACCACCACCCGGTCCGCGAGCGCGAACGCCTCGCCCTGGTCGTGCGTGACGGCCAGCACGGTCGTCCCCAGCCGCGCGAACAGCGCCCGCAGTTCGACGACGAGCCGCTCGCGCAGCGTACGGTCGAGCTGGCCCAGCGGCTCGTCGAGCATCAGCAGCCGGGGCTCGGGGGCCAGCGCCCGGGCGAGGGCGACGCGCTGCTGCTCGCCGCCGGAGAGCGATCCGACCGCCCGCCGCCCCGCGCCCGGCAGCCCCACGAGCTCCAGCAGCTCCGCGACCCGCTCGTCCCGCCGCCCGCGCGGCACACCGCGCATGCGCAGCCCGAAGGCCACGTTCCCGGCGACGTCCCGCTGCGGGAACAGCTGGTGGTCCTGGAACATCAGGCCCAGCCCGCGCCGGTGCACCGGCGCCCCGCTCTGGTCCGCGCCGCCGAGCAGGACCCGCCCCGCGTCGGCGGGCTCGAGGCCCGCCACCACCCGCAGCAGCGTGGACTTGCCGCTGCCGCTGGGGCCGAGCACGCACACCGTCTCGTGGTCGGCGACCTCCAGGTCGACCGCGTCGAGCGCGGCCCGCTCGCCGAACCGGACCGTCACCCCGTCGAGCCTCAGCATCAGAATTCTCCGGTCCGGTCGGTGCGTACGCGTTCGAGGAGCAACAGGGACACCGCGCACACCACCATGAGGATCGTGCTGAGCGCCATGGCCTGCCCGTAGTTGAGGTCTCCGGCCCGGCCCAGCAGACGGGCGACCGCGACCGGCAGGGTGGGGCGGTCGGGGCGGGCGATGAAGACGGTCGCGCCGAACTCCCCGAGGGAGACGGCGAAGGCGAACCCGGCGGCGATCAGCAGCGCCCGCCGCACCAGCGGCAGGTCCACCTCCCGCCACACCCGCCAGGGGGACGCGCCGAGCACGGCGGCGGCCTCGCGCAGCCGTCCGTCGACCGCGCGCAGTACGGGAAGCATGGTCCGTACGACGAACGGCACGCCGACCAGGGCCTGGGCCAGCGGCACCAGGATCCAGGAGGTGCGCAGGTCCAGCGGCGGCCGGTCCAGGGTGATCAGGAAGCCGAAGCCGACGGTGACGGCGGAGACGCCGAGCGGCAGCATGAGCAGCGCGTCGAAGCCCCGGACGAGGCGGCCGCCGCGCCGGGTGAGGGCCGCGGCGGCGAGGCCCCCGACGACGACGGCGATACCGGTGGCGGCCAGGGCGTACTGCATCGAGTTCCCCACCGCCTCCAGCGGCGGCACCAGGAACGTGCCGCCCTCCCCGACCGTCCGCAGGGAGCGGAAGTAGCCCAAGCCGTAGCCGTCGGGGGTCTCCAGGGAGCGGGCGAGGAGTACGCCGAGCGGCAGCAGGATCAGCAGCGCCACCACGGCGAGCACCGCCGCGAGCAGCGTCCACTGCGCGGCGCCGCGCGGGCGGCGGGCGGTGTGCGCGGGGTCGACGAGCTTCAGGGCGCTCTCGCGCCTGCGTACGGTCCAGGCGTGCACGGCGAGCACCGCGCCGACGGCGGCGAACTGCACGAGGGTGAGGACGGCGGCGGTCGGCAGGTCGAGGAGGTCGGCGGTCTGACGGTAGATCTCCACTTCGAGGGTGGAGAAGGTGGGGCCGCCGAGGATCTGGACGACGCCGAAGGAGGTGAAGGTGAAGAGGAAGACCATCAGGGCGGCGGCGGCGACGGCGGGCCCGAGGGCGGGCAGGGTCACGGTGCGCCAGGCCGCGAGCCGGGAGGCGCCGAGGACCCGGGCGGCCTCCTCCTGGCGCGGATCGAGCTGGGCCCACAGGCCGCCGACGGTGCGTACGACGACGGCGTAGTTGAAGAAGACGTGCGCGAGCAGGATCGCCCACACCGTGGTGTCCAGCCGTACGCCCCACAGCTCGTCCAGCAGCCCGCCGCGGCCGAGCAGGGCGAGGAAGGCGGTGCCGACGACGACCGTGGGCAGCACGAAGGGGACGGTGACCACGGCCCGCAGCAGCTGGCGGCCGGGGAAGTCCAGGCGGGCGAAGACGTAGGCGCCGGGCAGGGCGATCAGCAGGGTGAGGGAGGTGGAGGCGAGCGCCTGCCAGGTGGTGAACCACAGCACCTGCCCGATGTCGGGTTCGGTGATCACCTCGACGATCCGGCCGAGCTGCCAGACGCCGTCGACCCGCAGCCCGCGGCCGACGATCGCGGCCACGGGCCAGGCGAAGAAGAGCCCGAAGAACGCGAGCGGCAGGGCCATCAGACCGAGCCGCACCGCGTGCGCGCGCACCTTCCCCGCCCGGGACGCGCGGCTTACTTCAGCACGAGCGAGGACCACGTCTTGACCCACTGCTCACGGTTCTTGGAGATCTTCTCCGGAGCGACGTCGTGCGTCTCGGTGACCTTGGCGCCGAACCTGGTGAACAGCTCGGGCAGCTTGGCGTCCTGAAGGACCGGGTTGACGAACATGGTGAGCGGCATGTCCTCCTGGAACTTCTTGGAGATGAGGAAGTCCAGGAGCGCCTTGCCGCCCGCCTCGTTCCTGGCGCCCTTGAGCAGTCCGGCGAACTCGGTCTGACGGAAGCAGGTGCCGGTGGCGACGCCGGTGGGGGCGTCGGCGGGCTGGGGCTTGGCGTAGAGGACCTCTACGGGCGGACTGGAGGCGTAGGAGACGACCAGCGGGCGGTCGCCCTTGGCCTTCCTGCCGCCGGCGGAGCCGGAGAAGTCCTGGTTGTAGGCCTGCTCCCAGCCGTCGACGACCTTGACGCCGTTGTCCTTGAGCTTCTTCCAGTAGTCCTGCCAGCCGTCGTCGCCGTACTGGGCGGCGCCGGCGAGCAGGAAGCCGAGGCCGGGCGAGGAGGTCGCCGCGTTCTCGGTGACCAGCAGGCCCTTGTACTCGGGCTTGATCAGGTCGGCGAGGGTGCTCGGCGGGGCGAGCTTCTTGTCGGCGAAGTACTTCTTGTCGTAGTTGACGCAGATGTCGCCGGTGTCGACGGGCGTGACCCGGTGCCTGTCCTTGTCGAGCTGGACGGCGGCGGGGACGGCCGCGAGGCCCTTCGCCTCGTACGGGGTGAAGATGCCGTGGTCGAGGGCGCGCGAGAGCAGGGTGTTGTCGACGCCGAAGAACACGTCGCCGCGCGGGGAGCCCTTGGTGAGGATCTCCTGGTTGAGGGCCGCGCCCGCGTCGCCGCTCTTGAGGACCTTGACCGTGTAGCCGGTCCGGGCGGTGAACTCCTTGAGCACCGCGTCGGAGGCGGCGAACGAGTCGTGGCTGACCAGGGTGACGGTCTTGGACGTGGCGGAGCCGTCGGTCTTCGAACTGTCGTCGTCCTTGCCGCCGCACGCGGCGAGCGTGCTGACCCCGAGGGCGGCGGCGAGCGCGGTGGCCGCCATCTTCTTCGTACTGCGCATGGTGGTGATTCCTCCTGGAGTGACCAGGAAGAGACGCGGCCCTGCTCGCCGGGCGGCGGCGAGCAGGGCGCAACAGCTTGAGTGATGACCGAACTTCCTACCCAGAATGACCTGGGCGAGGTTCAGAGGGTCTGCGACCTGACGGTGTCGCACTCTCAGCGCTGTGGCGCTCCCCTGTCGGAATACTGATGTCGAGCTATGCGGATGTCGAGCTGTGCGGATGTCGAGCTGTGCGGATGTCGAACTGCGGGACGTGGAGCTGTGCGGGAGCCGGGCTGTGCCGATTTCCCGCTCAGACTACCTCTCGGACGCCGCGAGCTGCCCGCACGCTCCGTCGATCTCCTGGCCACGGGTGTCCCGGACGGTGACCGGCACCCCGTGGGCGGCGATGGCCTCGACGAACGCCTTCTCGTCCTCGGGGCGCGAGGCGGTCCACTTCGAGCCCGGCGTCGGGTTCAGCGGGATCAGGTTGACGTGGACGCGCTTGCCCTTGAGGAGGCGGCCGAGCAGGTCACCGCGCCAGGCCTGGTCGTTGATGTCGCGGATCAGGGCGTACTCGATGGAGATGCGGCGGCCGGACTTCTCCGCGTACTCCCAGGCCGCGTCCAGGACCTCGCGGACCTTCCAGCGGGTGTTGACGGGCACGAGGGTGTCGCGCAGCTCGTCGTCCGGCGCGTGCAGCGAGACGGCGAGGCGGCACTTGAAGCCCTCGTCGGCGAAGCGGAGCATCGCGGGGACGAGACCGACGGTGGAGACGGTGATGCCGCGCTGGGACAGGCCCAGGCCGTCGGGCTCGGGGTCGGTGAGGCGGCGGATGGCGCCGACGACCCGCTTGTAGTTGGCGAGCGGCTCGCCCATGCCCATGAAGACGATGTTCGACAGCCGGGCGGGGCCGCCGGGGACCTCGCCGTCGCGCAGCGCGCGCATGCCGTCGACGATCTGGTGCACGATCTCGGCGGTGGACAGATTGCGGTCCAGGCCGGCCTGGCCGGTGGCGCAGAACGGGCAGTTCATACCGCAGCCGGCCTGCGAGGAGATGCACATCGTCACCCGGTCGGGGTAGCGCATCAGGACCGACTCCACCAGCGTCCCGTCGTGCAGGCGCCACAGCGTCTTGCGGGTGGTGTCGTCGTCGCAGGAGATGTGCCGCACGACCGACATCAGGTCCGGCAGCAGCTCCTCCTGGAGGCGGGTGCGCGCGGCCGCGGGGATGTCCGTCCACTGGGCCGGGTCGTGCGCGTACCGCGCGAAGTAGTGCTGCGAGAGCTGCTTGGCGCGGAACGGCTTCTCGCCGATCGCGGCGACAGCCTCTTTCCGCTCGGCGGGCGAGAGGTCGGCGAGGTGCCGCGGCGGCTTCTTGGCTCCGCGGGGGGCGACGAAAGTGAGTTCTCCGGGCTTCGGCATGGTTCCTCAAGTGTCTCAGACATACGGAAAGGGGCCCGCCGTCCTGTGGACAACGAGCCCCTGACCGGTGAAAGCGCAGGTCAGAGCCTGGGCCGCGTACTTCTCAGCTGCCGACGAAGGCGACGAGCAGCAACCACACCACCGGCGCCGTCGGCAGCAGCGAGTCCAGCCGGTCCATGATGCCGCCGTGGCCCGGCAGGAGCGTGCCCATGTCCTTGATGCCGAGGTCCCGCTTGATCATCGACTCGCCGAGGTCGCCGAGCGTGGCGCTCGCCGCGACCGCGAGGCCGATCAGCAGGCCCTGCCACCACTGGCCGTCGTCGATGAGGAACTGCACGCACAGCGCGCCCGCCGCCATCGCGAACGTCACCGCCCCCACCAGACCCTCGCGGGTCTTTCCGGGGCTGATGCGCGGCGCCAGCTTGGTCTTGCCGAAGCGCCAGCCGATCGCGTACGCGCCGGTGTCGCTGACCACGGTCAGCAGCAGGAAGACGAAGACCCGCCACGGCCCGTCGTCGGCGGCCAGCATCATCGCGACGAACGTGGCGAGGAACGGCACGTAGAACGCGGCGAAGACACCGGCGGTGACGTCCTTGAGATAGCCCTCCGGCTTCTCCGTCATCCGCCAGACCAGCACCGCCAGCGAGGTGAGCGCCATCGCCACCCAGGCGCCCTCGGCACCGCGCGCGTAGCCGGCGACGACCATCGCCGCGCCGCCCACCGCGAGCGGCACCAGCGGCACCTTGATGCCCTTGCGCTCGTCCAGCCGGGAGGCGAGCTCCCACAGGCCGACGACGACCGCCACCGCGACCACCCCGACGAAGACGGCCTTGACGACGAACAGCGACGCCAGGATCACCGCGCCGAGCCCGACGCCGACCCCTATCGCGGCCCGCAGGTCGCGCCCCGCCCGCTTCTTCTCCGGCTGCGCGGGCCGCTGCGGCTGCGGCGGAGTCGAAGGTGGTACCGAGCTGGGCATGGGCTCCTGCGGCGTCTCTTCGCGGAACAGGGGGCCGCTCACCCGAGCGGTCCCCCGGTCACGTTCTTCGCGGACCACGGCGTCTGTGCCCACGCCGTCGGTCACTACGGGCATGGGCTGTGTCCGGGACGGGGCGTCATACGCATCGTAGGCAGCCCCCGCCGAAGGCACCTCCTGGGAAGGCCCCTGGTCGGGTGGCCCCCAGTGCTCGGGTCGCGGCGGAGCCCCCCAGGAAGAGTCGTTCATCAGACCTCTAGCAGCTCTGCTTCCTTGTGCTTGAGCAGCTCGTCCACCTGCGAGACGTACTTCGCGGTGGTGTCGTCGAGCTCCTTCTCCGCACGGCGGACCTCGTCCTCGCCGGACTCCTTGTCCTTGACCAGCTTGTCGAGGGCGTCCTTGGCCTTGCGGCGCACGGAGCGGATCGACACCTTGGAGTCCTCGGCCTTGGTCCGGGCGACCTTGATGTAGTCCCGGCGGCGCTCCTCCGTCAGCTCCGGGAACGTCACCCGGATGATGGAGCCGTCATTGCTCGGGTTGACGCCGAGGTCGGAGTCGCGGATCGCCTGCTCGATGTTGCGCAGCGCGCTCTTGTCGAACGGGGTCACCACGGCCATACGCGGCTCGGGCACCGAGAACGAGGCCAGCTGGTTGATCGGCGTCAGCGCACCGTAGTAGTCCGCCACGATCTTGTTGAACATCGCCGGGTGCGCACGGCCGGTGCGAATCGCGGCGAAGTCCTCCTTGGCGACCACGACGGCCTTCTCCATCTTCTCCTCGGCTTCGAGGAGGATTTCTTCGATCACCACTTGCTCCTGCATGTCTTGAGTGGGCCGGGAGTCGTGTCGGGTGCTCGACGGCCCTGCGTAACCCGCGTCTTTCCCTGCACGGTGTCCGACCGTCAGGGGATTGTCCATCCCCCGGTCAGGCCCGGGTGCCCTGGTCGCTCACGAGCGTGCCGATCTTCTCACCCTTGACCGCGCGCGCGATATTGCCCGCGGCGAGCAGTTCGAAGACCAGGATGGGAAGGTTGTTGTCGCGGCAGAGGGTGATGGCCGTCATGTCCGCCACCTTCAGGTCGCGGGTGATGACCTCGCCGTACTCCAGCGCGTCGAACTTCACGGCGTCCGGGTTGACCCGGGGGTCGGAGTCGTAGACCCCGTCCACCCCGTTCTTGCCCATCAGCATGGCCTCGGCGTCGATCTCCAGGGCACGCTGGGCGGCCGTGGTGTCGGTGGAGAAGTACGGCATGCCCATGCCCGCGCCGAAGATGACGACGCGGCCCTTCTCCAGGTGGCGCACGGCGCGCAGCGGGATGTACGGCTCCGCGACCTGGCCCATGGTGATGGCCGTCTGGACCCGGGAGTCGATGCCCTCCTTCTCCAGGAAGTCCTGGAGAGCGAGGCAGTTCATGACCGTGCCGAGCATGCCCATGTAGTCGGAGCGGGCCCGGTCCATGCCGCGCTGCTGGAGCTCGGCCCCGCGGAAGAAGTTGCCGCCGCCGATGACGACGGCGATCTGCGCCCCGTCCCGTACGACGTTGGCGATCTCGCGGGCGATGGCGTGCACGACGTCGGGGTCCACGCCGAGACCCCCTCCGCCGGCGAACGCCTCGCCGGAGAGCTTCAGCATGAAGCGCCCGGTCACCTTGCCGTCGTCGCGCTTGTGGTCAGCCTGAGTGGCGGCGTCCGCGCCCTGATTCATGGGGATCTCCTCGTACACATACGAAGAAGGCCATTGCCGGTGGGTGCTGTGTCCCTGAGCGGCAATGGCCTCCTCGTCAGATCTGCGGTCGTCCGTCGCGAGCGCGGCCGACGACTGCCTCAGACCCTAGCGGGGTCTTCCGTCGATCGCCGGACGGACTCAGATGCCGACCTTGATGCGCGTGAAGCGCTTCAGGGTGACACCGGCCTCGTCCAGAACCTTCTGGACCGACTTCTTGTTGTCGAGCGCGTACGGCTGGCCAAGGAGCGTGGCGTCCTTGAAGAAGCCGTTGACGCGACCCTCGACGATCTTCGGGAGCGCGGCCTCGGGCTTGCCCTCGGCGCGCGTGGTCTCCTCGGCGACACGACGCTCGGTCTCGACGACCTCGGCCGGGACGTCCTCGCGGGAGAGCCACTTCGGGGCGAACGCGGCGATGTGCTGCGCGATGCCCTTGGCGACGTCCGCGTCGGCCTTGTCCAGCTCGACCAGGACACCGATCTGCGGCGGCAGGTCGGGCATGGTGCGGTGCATGTACGCGAAGACGAAGCCGTCCGCGTACTGCGCGAAGCGGTCCAGGACGATCTTCTCGCCGAGGTTGGCGTTGGCCTCGTCGACGTACGCCTGGACGGTCTTGCCGGCCTCGATCTCGGACGCGAGCAGCGCGTCCAGGTCGGCCGGGGAGGTCTTGGCGACGTGCGCGGCCAGAGCGGCGGCGGTGGCCTGGAACTTCTCGCCCTTGGCGACGAAGTCCGTCTCGCACTTCAGCTCGAGGAGCACACCGGAGGTGTTGTCCTCGGCGATGAGGGAGACGACCGCGCCGTTCTCGGCGGAACGGCCCTCGCGCTTGGCGACGCCCTTCTGGCCCTTGATGCGCAGCGCCTCGACGGCCTTGTCGACGTTGCCGTCGGCCTCGTCCAGCGCCTTCTTGCAGTCCATCATGCCGGCGCCGGTGAGCTCGCGGAGCTTCTTGACGTCAGCGGCGGTGTAGTTCGCCATGAGTCTGGGTTTCTCTCTCGAAGTCTGACTCGAAGTCTGAAAGATCTACGGGGCTACGGGGTGACGGCGGGGGCACAGCGTGTGCCCCCGCCGTCACCGCCGAAGCGAGGACCCGAAGGTCAGGCCTGCTCGGCGTCCGCGGCCGGCGCCTCGGCGGCCGGAGCCTCCGCAGCGTCCTCGGCCGGCTTCTCGGCCTCGGCGGCCGGAGCCTCGACGGCCTCGGCCGCGGGGGCCGCAGCCTCGGCGGACTCCTCGGAGTCGGCCTTCTTGTCGCCCTCGAGCAGGTCGCGCTCCCACTCGGCGAGCGGCTCGCCGGCGGCCTTCTCGCCCGGCTTGGAGTCGCCGGTGGCGGCGCCGGAACGGGCGATGAGGCCCTCGGCGACGGCGTCGGCGATCACGCGGGTGAGCAGGGTGACGGAGCGGATCGCGTCGTCGTTGCCCGGGATCTTGTAGTCGACCTCGTCGGGGTCACAGTTCGTGTCGAGGATCGCGACGACCGGGATGTGGAGCTTGCGCGCCTCACCGACGGCGATGTGCTCCTTCTTGGTGTCGACGATCCAGACGGCGCTGGGGACCTTCGACATCTCGCGGATACCACCGAGGGTCTTCTCCAGCTTGGCCTTCTCGCGCGAGAGGACCAGGAGCTCCTTCTTGGTGAGACCCGAGGCCGCGACGTCCTCGAAGTCGATCTGCTCGAGCTCCTTGAGGCGCTGCAGACGCTTGTAGACGGTGGAGAAGTTGGTCAGCATGCCGCCGAGCCAGCGCTGGTTGACGTAGGGCATGCCCACGCGCGTCGCCTGCTCGGCGATCGCTTCCTGCGCCTGCTTCTTGGTGCCGACGAACATGATGGAGCCGCCGTGCGCGACGGTCTCCTTGACGAACTCGTAGGCGCGGTCGATGTACGACAGCGACTGGAGCAGGTCGATGATGTAGATGCCGTTGCGCTCGGTGAAGATGAAGCGCTTCATCTTCGGGTTCCAGCGACGGGTCTGGTGACCGAAGTGGACGCCGCTTTCCAGCAGCTCCCGCATCGTGACGACGGCCATGGCCGTACTCCTTGAGGTACTCGGTTATCGCGGCCGCCGGGCGGCTGCCGCGCCTGACGCCCCGGTGCGCCGTGCCCCGCACCGGACTGAACAGGTGAAGGACCGAGAGACGCGGCCGATGGTCTGGACCACCGGCGGGGCGTGCGAAGTCGACCCGGTGACCCGGATCGCCACAAGAAGTGTACGGGACCCTCACCGTGCCGGGTGACGCCGCTGTCCACAACGGCCCGGTTGTCCACAGCCCCAGCCCATGATCACCGCGAAACGCCCGTCCTCGCGATCCTTTCCCCATGGAAGCAATGCGGCGGGAATGCGTGCGACGCGCGTTACGACGGGGGCTGCGACTCGGGCCGGGCCTCGGGCCGGGACTCGGGCCGGGACTCGCACGGAGCTTGGCCGGTTTGGGGGTGGTGGGGTTCATGGGGGTGATGGGGACAGGGAGGGTGGTGGGGGCGGTGCCGTGGGTGCCGGCTGGATTGATACAGGTGCGGGCTGCCCCGGTGGGGACGGCGAACGGCCTGCCGCAGTCGGCGCCCGGCGGGACCTGGCCGGTCCCCGGACAACCGGTGGTCGTCCGGGGCTGGAACCCTCCGGCCGCGCCGTACGGCCCCGGCCACCGAGGCGTCGACCTGGCCGCACCACCGGGGACCGAGATCCGCGCGGTCGCGGAGGGCCGGGTCACGTTCGCGGGCCGGATCGCGGACAAGGGAGTCCTGACCATCACCCTGACCGGCTCGGGCAGCCCACCGCTGCGCACCACGTACGAGCCGGTCCACCCACTGGTCCGCCCCGGCGAGCACGTCCTCCCCGGCCGACCGGTCGCCACCGTGGAGGCCGAACCACGCCACTGCGGGGAGGTGGGGTGCGTGCACTGGGGGCTGAAACGCGGGGATGCCTATGTGAACCCGCTGGCGCTGGTGCGCTGGGGGCATTCGCGGCTGTTGCCGGTGGTGGGGGTGGATGTGGGGACTGAGTGGGGGCGGGGGCGGGAGTGGGGGTGAGGTCTGGCTGAGGGGTGGGGTCCGGGGGGTGGGGGGGGAGGGGGCGGGAGGGGGGAGGCCCCCCGGATCAGCCGATCACGCCTCGGAGCGCCATCCCCACCGCCGCCTCCGTGATCGCCGTCGGGTCTTCCGCCGCGCCCAGTTCGATGCGGCGTACCGCGGCGTCGACCACGCCCTGGAGGAGGGTCGCGGCGAGGCGGGGCTGGGTGTGGCCGAGGTCGCCCAGGGCTTCGACGATCATGGCGATGAGGCCGCCGTGGGCGGCGCGGATCTTCTCGCGGGCGCCGGCGTCCAGCTCGCTGGCGGAGATGGCGACGACGGCGCGGTGGCGCTGGTCGCCGACGAGCTCCAGCTGGCGGCGTACGTACGCCGCGACCTTCTCCTCGGGGCTGCCCGCCTGCTGCATCGCGGCTTCGATGTCGGCGGCCCACCGCGGGAAGTCGACGGAGCAGAGCTCTTCGACGACTGCGGCCCGGGAGCGGAAGTACTCGTACACGGAGGACCGGGCGAGCCCGGTGCGCTCGGCCAGGGCAGGAAAGGTCAGGGCTTCGGTGCCGCCCTGGGACAGGAGGGAGCGTGCGGCGTCCAGCAGGGCGGCGCGCTGCATCGTGCGGTGCTCGGCCACTGAGGCCGCTCGAATCCTTGGCACCGCTCCACTGTAAGGCTGGGGCGGTGATCCGCGGAGGGGTGATGCGCGGGGGTGGTGCTCAGCGGCCCACGTCGGCCAGCTTGGCCCGCAGCTGGAGGACGGACTTGGTGTGGATCTGGCTGACGCGGCTCTCGGTGACGCCGAGGACGTTGCCGATCTCGGCGAGGGTGAGGCCCTCGTAGTAGTAGAGGGTGACGACCGTCTTCTCGCGCTCGGGCAGCGTGTTGATGGCGCGGGCGAGCAGGCGGCGCAGCTCGCGGTCCTCGGCGACCTCGACGGGGTTGTCGGCGGCGGTGTCCTCCAGGGTGTCCATGAGGCTGAGCCGGTCGCCGCCCTCGCCGCCGACGTGCAGCAGCTCTTCGAGCGCGACCACGTTGGCGAGTGACAACTGGCTGAAAACGGAGTGGAGTTCCTCGACGGCGATGCCCATCTCGGCCGCGACTTCGTTCTCGGAGGGGGTGCGGCGCAGCTGTGCTTCGAGGGTCGCGTAGGCGCGCTCGACGGCGCGGGCCTTCTGTCGAACGGAGCGCGGGATCCAGTCGAGTGCGCGCAGTTCGTCGATCATCGCGCCGCGGATGCGGGTGATGGCGTAGGTCTCGAACTTGATGGCGCGTTCGATGTCGAACTTCTCGATGGCGTCGATGAGTCCGAAGACTCCGGAGGAGACGAAGTCGGCTTGTTCGACGTTGGGCGGCAGGCCTACGCTCACGCGGCCCGCGACGTATTTGACCAGCGGCGAGTAGTGCAGGATGAGCTGTTCGCGCAGGCGCTCGTCGCCGCTGTTCTTGTACGAGCGCCACAGTTCGTCGACGGATGAGGGCGCCGGTGGTCGCACGGTGCCGCCGGCGCGGGCAGCGGGGGGAGCTGCCGTGCGATCAGACCCGGAGGTGTGCTGGGGCATTCGTTGCCTTGAGCCGTTCTGCTGTGACGTGAGCGGGGGGTTGTCTCTGGTGCGGGGTTCTCGTGAGCGTAGCGTGACCGGCTCGTTGCGGTGCGCGAACGCCGGGGGATCGGGGCGGCTCGGCACGGGCGGACGGGCGCGCGCGGGGGTGGGGGCCGTCGCCGGTCGCGTCGGCCCCGAAAGCGGCGGTGTGCGGCCCTCGGTGGTCATCGGCCTTACCTTTTCACCCGAATGCCCCAGGTCAAGCACCGCCTCGCCGCGTGCTGGGGGTGGGGAGCGGGCTTGACGCCAACCGCCAGGTGTCTCCTTCGCGTTCGACGAACCCCAGGGAGTGCAGTTCGTACAGCCTGCCGAGGGCTTCCTCAGGAGTCGTTGCCGCCTCACGGGCGATGTCGGGTACCGCGAGGTTGCCACGGGCCGGTAGTGCGTCGAGTACGCGTGCGGTGCCGGGGGCGAGGAGGTCCCGGGGCAGGACGGGGCCCCGGCGCACGGGCGCCAGATCGCCCATCTCTCCTACGAGTTCGATGATTTCGGCGGCGTCGGTGACGAGTGCGGCTTCGCCGCGCAGCAGTTCGTGGACTCCGGCGGAGAGGCCGCTGGTGGCGGGGCCCGGGACGCCCATGGTGTGGCGGCCGAGCCGTTGGGCGTTGCGTGCGGTGACGAGGGAGCCGCTGCGGTATTCGGCCTCGACCACGACGGTTCCCCGGGTGAGGGCCGCGATCACGCGGTTGCGGAGCACGAATCGGCTGGGGGTGGGGTGGTCCCCGGGCGGCAACTCGGCCACGAGGACGCCTTGTTCGGCGATGCGGCCGATCAATTCGGTGTGGGCGCGCGGGTAGACGACGTCGACGCCGCTGGCGAGGACGGCGACGGTGGCGCCGCCTGCTGCCAGGGCGCCTCGGTGGGCGGCGCCGTCCACACCGGCGGCGGCGCCGGAGACGACGACCCAGCCCTTTTCGGCGAGGCCGGCGCCGAGGGTGGCCCCCATGTGGGCGCCGTAGGGCGTGCAGGCCCGTGCGCCGACCACGGCGACGGATCTCAGTGCCCAGAGTCGCAGGTCGGCGGGGCCTCGGAGCCAGAGGCCGACGGGGCGGCCGTCACCGAGGTCGTCGAGCTGGCCGGGCCATTCGTGGTCCCCGGGGCAGATGAACCGGCCGCCGAGTGCGCTCAGTGCGGCCAGGTCTCGTTCGGGGTCGGCGCCTGCCGCGCGTCTGCGGTACCCGGCGAGCCGGGCGGCGCTCACTCCGGTGAGGGGGTCGTCGGGGTCTTCCGGGGAGGTGAGGCGCCGTAGCAGCTCCACTGCCCCGTAGCTGCGCAGCCATCGGCCGCCCCGCTCGTCCCCCGGCTCGATGATCCTGGTCAGCGCCGCGCGCGCCAGTCGCTCGGGATCACCGGCGGGGCAGCCGGACTCCAGGCAGCACGACTCCAGGCAGCACGACTCCGGGCGGCACGACTCCGGGCGGCCGGAGGCCTGGCCGTTCTCGGCCGCGCGGGACGCGCCCCCGGGATCGGCCACCTCCCCCGTGCCCGGCACTCCCCCGCTCACCCCGTGCCTCCCACTGGCAGTGGCGCGCCCCTGGAGATCCCGGTTCGGAGTTCCAGGGCGAGGCCGATGTGGGTCTCGTCCGGGCGGTCGTGGCCGCAGAGGTCGGCCAGGGTCCAGGCGACGCGCAGGACGCGGTCGAGGCCTCGGGCGGTCAGCAGGCCGCGCTCCATGTCCCGTTCGGCCGCGGCGAGGGCGCCGGGGGCCGTGACCCAGCGGGTGCGCAGCTCGTGGCCGGGGACTTCGCTGTTGGTGGTCCACGGGGTGCCCTGGAGGCGGGTGGCGGCCCGTGCCCGGGCTGTCAGGACGCGCTCGGCGACCTGTGCGCTGGTTTCGCCGCGGCCGCCCTGGGCGAGGAGGTCCTCGCGCCGGACGGGCTCGGCCTCGACGCGCAGGTCGACGCGGTCCAGGAGGGGGCCGGAGAGGCGGGCCTGATAGCGGCGGATGACGGACGGGGGGCATTCGCAGCCGGCGCCGTGGAGGGTGTGGCGGCCGCAGGGGCAGGGGTTGGCGGCGAGGACCATGAGGAACCTGGCGGGGAGGCGGACGACGCCCGCGCTGCGGGCCACGACGACGTGTCCGGCTTCCAGGGGCTGGCGCAGCGAGTCGAGGGCCTTGCCGGTGAACTCGGGGGCTTCGTCGAGGAACAGGACGCCCCGGTGGGCGAGGGAGACGGCGCCGGGTCGTGGCAGGCCGTTGCCTCCGCCGATGAGGGACTGCATGGTCGCCGAGTGGTGGGGTGCGCAGTAGGGGGCTTTGTGGACGAGGGGTTTGCCGGGGGGCAGGATTCCCGCGACCGAGTGGATGGCGGTGACTTCGAGGGATTCCTGGCGGGTGAGCGGCGGCAGGATGCCGGGGAGCCGTTCGGCCAGCATGGTCTTGCCCGCGCCCGGCGGCCCGTACAGCAGAAGGTGGTGGCCGCCTGCGGCGGCGACTTCCAGGGCGGTGCGGGCGGTGCGCTGTCCGGCGACGTCGGCGAGGTCGGGCGGGTTGGTGTCGGCGTCGGCGGAGAGGCCCGTGCCGACTCCGGCGCCGGGGACGACGAGTCCGGCGAGCATGGCGTCGGGGCGGCCTTCTCGGTCGGGTTCCTCCTGGGGGACGGGTTCGTCGGTGAGGACGGCGATGAGCTGGCGCAGGCTGCGTACCCCGAGGACGGAGATGCCGGGGACGAGGGATGCTTCGGCGGCGGTCTGTTCGGGGACGACCACCTGCTCGTATCCGGCTTCCGCGGCGGCGAGGACGGCGGGCAGGATGCCGCGCACGGGGCGGACCCGGCCGTCGAGTCCGAGTTCGCCGATCATGACCAGGTCGGCGAGTTCTCTGGGGTCGATGCGCTCGGCGGCGCCGAGGACCGCGCAGGCGACAGCGAGGTCGAAGCCGCTGCCGCTCTTGGGGACGGAGGCGGGGCTGAGGCCGACGGTGAGTTTCTTCTGGGGCCAGTCGCCGCCGGAGTTGACGACGGCGGCCCGGACACGGTCGCGGCTTTCGCTGAGGCTCTTGTCGGGGAGTCCGACGAGGGTGAAGGCGGCGACGCCGGGTTCCAGGTCGGCCTGGACTTCCACGACGACGCCTTCGACGCCGACGAGCGCCACCGAGCAGGTGCGGGCGAATCCCATCTACGCCACCCCCCGCACGTGTTCGGCTCGGGGCGCGCCGCGGCGGGGCAGGACGATGCCGACGAGGTCGATGCGGACGCCGCCGTGCGGTGGTCCTCCGTGGTCGGCGAGCCATCGCTCGGCGAGGTGCCTGAGCCGCTCGGCCTTGGCGGGGGTGAGGGCCGCCATGGGGTGTTCGAACGGGCCGCCCGCTCTGCGGGTCTTGACCTCGCAGACCACCAGGACGTCGCCGTCGCGGGCGACGATGTCGATCTCTCCGGTCCGGCCGCTCCGCCAGTTGCGGGCGACCACGGTCATTCCGGCGTCGGCCAGCAGTCGGGCCGCCACGTCTTCGCCGTACTGTCCGAGCGCTCCTCGTGCGTTCATCTCGGCACCACCTCCGGCACCGACTTTCACGCACCCGCCGCCACCTTGTGGATCTTGGTGGACAGCCGGGACGTTGTGGAAAACCCAGCCACCCGCAAGGGGGAATCTCTGCGATTCGTTGACGCCTGTGGCACGCACGGCGGCGGGATCGGTCCACCGGGAAGACGCGCCCATTGAGGCCCGCGAGCCCATTGAGGCCAGTGGGACCGGTGAAACCGGCCAGACCGGCGGGAAGACCGACGAGACCGGCCAGACCGGCGGAAAGACCGGTGAGACCGACGAGACCGATCAGTCCGGCCCCTCCGGCCGGGAGCCGAACCGTCCGCCCGCTCAGCCCCCCGGAAGCTCCAGATCGCTCTTGTTGAGCTCCTCGATATTCACGTCCTTGAACGTGAGGACGCGGACCTGCTTGACGAACCGGGCCGGCCTGTACATGTCCCAGACCCAGGCATCAGCCATCGACACCTCGAAGAACACCTCACCCTGGACGGAGTGCACCTGCATCTCGTAGTCGTTGGTGAGATAGAAACGCCGCTCGGTCTCGATCACGTATTTGAACAGACCGACGACGTCGCGGTACTCCCGGTAGAGCTTCAGCTCCATCTCGGTCTCGTACTTTTCGAGGTCCTCGGCGCTCATGGCATGTTCCCCTTCAGCCGTGCGTCCCCCTATTGTGCGTCAGCCCCCCGGGCCCCTAGACGATTTCGGGAGCGAGGACCACCGGCGCGCGCGGAGGACCCTCGTCGAGCAGCGTGCGCAGCAGCTCGGCGAGTCTGGTCGGGTACACCGTCTCACGGGCCGCCGACAGTTCGGCGGAGGTCCACCACCTCAGCCCCGCGGTACTGCGTCGTTCCAGCTCGGTGAGGTCCGTCGGCGCGGCCTCGGTCCGGGTGGTACGGGCGAGGAAGTACCACTCGTCCTGGTTCCAGCGGCGGCCGTCGAAGGGGAACGAGCACGTCCGGCGCCACAGCACCGGGCCGAGCCGTACCTCGGTGATCCCGGTCTCCTCGGCCAGTTCGCGCAGCGCGGCCTCCTCCCGCGTCTCGTCGCCCTCCAGGCCGCCGCCCGGGGTGAACCACCACGTCTTTGCGGGGTCGTCCGGTTCGTATCCGTGCATCAGCAGGATGCGGTCCTGCGGGTCGAGCAGGACGACCCGGGCGACCCTGCGGAACTCCTGCGCCGTCTCGCCCCGCGCCTGCGGCCGACCGGAGCCCGCGGGCTCGCCCGGCCCCCCGGCCTCACCGGGCACCGGCCGCCACCCTCCCCCGTCCGAACCGCCGCGCCACCGGCCCGTACGCCGCGCCCACCACGATCAGTACCGCTCCGGCGACCACCGCCCCCACCACCAGCCTCAGCGGGCCGGGCTGGGAGATGCCGCCCGGGAGGGCCTGGAAGCCCGTCGGGCGCTTCAGCATGCCGTCCAGCGGCCATGCCACGGCGTCCACGCGCGCGCTGACGGCCGAGCGCGGCACGGAGCCGTTGGCCGCGTCCTCCAGGTGCACCCGTGAGTCCAGCGAGACGTCGCGCTCGTCGCCGAGGAGGAAGAGCTGGTCCTTGGGGACGGTGGCGTGGAACTTGGTCGTGGAGGCGGCCGTGTTGTGCAGATACGGTTCGTCGATCTCCCGGCCGTTGACGGTGAGTTTGCCGCCCCGGTCGCAGCAGCTGACGGTGTCGCCGCCGATGCCGACGACGCGCTTGACCATGGGGACGTTGCCCCAGGCCTTGTTCTTGAAGATCACCACGTCACCGCGTTTGACGTCGGCTCCGTCGATGCGCTGCGCGAGGACCCGGTCGCCCGCCTTGACGGTGGGGTTCATGGACTGGGTCGGCACCGTGTACGGCTTGTACGCGATGGCGCCCCAGGCGAACCCGCCGAGGAAGAGCACACAGCCGACGGCCACGGCCAGTCCCGACAGCAGATGGCCGAGACCACGGCCGCGGCCGTCGTCGTTGCGTCCTGTCGCGCTCATCCCAGTGCTCCTCCCCCGGTCGCCCGCGTCCTGCGCGGGCCCCGGAGATCGACGATCTGGGACGGCACCCTACCCGGCGGTATCCGTGCGGTCAGCCCTCACGGGTGAGGTCGGTGCCCTCGTTTACGTCACTCGTGCGGGTGAACCGGCGCCGACGCCACAGCACGATCGGCACCGCGCCCGCGAGCCCCGCCGCCATTGGGGCCGTCGAGGCCATGCCGTTGAGGCCCTTCTGGTCGAAGGTGCCCGGGATGCCGAGCCAGTCGATGCGGTTGAGCGGCCAGGCGATGGTGAAGGCGCGGCCGACGACCTTGTCGTCGGAGACCGTGCCGCCGCCGGGCAGCTCCTGGTGGTAGCGCGAGTCCAGCGAGTTCTGCCGGTGGTCGCCCATCACCCAGATCCGGCCCTTGGGGATCTTGATCGGGCCGAACGGCATGTCGTCGCAGGCGCTGTCGCCGGGGTAGATGTACGGCTCGTCCAGGGCCTTGCCGTTGACCTTGACCGGGCCGCCCTTCTTGCACTCCACGGTGTCGCCGCCGGTCGCGATGACCCGCTTGATCAGGTCCTTCTCCTCGGCGGACGGCATCAGGCCGATGAAGCTGAGGAACTTCTGCACCGCGTTGGGCTCGGCCGGCTTCTGGTCCTCCAGCCAGCCGCCCGGGTCGTGGAAGACGACGACCTCGCCGCGCTCGGGGGTGGAGCCGAACCACGGGGTCAGCTTGTCCACCAGGACCCGGTCTCCGCGCTGGAGGGTGTCCTGCATCGAGTCCGAGGGGATCGAGAACGCCTGTACCAGGAACGTCTTGATCAGCAGCGCGAGGATCAGCGCGATGCCGATGAGCAGCGGCAGCTCCTTCCAGAAGGAGCGCTGCTTCCTGGGGGCGAGGTCCGAGCCGCCGCCCGGCTCGCCGTCACCTCCCGAGCCGCCGTCGGCGGTGCCGCCACCGCCACCGCCGGTCCGGGCCTGTGCGGGAGAGTCGGCGGACCCGTCCGGCCGCTCCTCGGGCTCGTCGTGTCCGGATCGTGCGCCGACCGCCAAATCCCCCACATCCACTCCTCACTCCGTGCCACCGCCCGCGCCGTGCCAGGCGCAGGCCCACCACTCCCATAACGAGCGGGAGTTCCGCAGGGCTCGGGAGCCGGATCGCTTCGTTCGATTTCGGGTCATCCGATATCGATGTATGTACTGCGACTTCATGTGATCTGCCGGGATCCGCAGCCGGATCCCGGGAGGACACCCTATGCGACATGCCGAGTGCGGTGTCCGACCTGCCGGGCGCGTCCGGCACCGAGCCGAATGTCCCGGGCTCCTCCAGCCAGCGCCAGTGGTCGAAGGGCCAGCCGATCAGGACGGCCCGTCCGATGACCCCGCTCTCCGAGACGGTGCCGTGGTACGGCTCGTCGAGGTGGAAGCGGGAATCGGCTGAATTCGAGCGGTGGTCGCCCATCACGAAGAGCCGCCCCTCGGGCACCTTCACCTCGAAGGTGATCTCCGAGGGCGGGTTGCCGGGATGCACATAGGGCTCGTCCAGGGGTCTGCCGTTGACCATGACCCTGCCGCTGCCGTCGCAGCACTTCACGGTGTCGCCGCCGACCGCGACCACCCGTTTGATCAGGTCCTGCTCGTTGTCGGAGGGCAGCAGGCCGATGAAGGTGAGGGCCTGTTTGACCTGTTTGACGACGACCGGGTCGCTGTCTCCGGTGGTCTTCTTCTCGTCCTTCAGCCAGCCGCCCGGGTCCTTGAACACGACGACGTCGCCGCGTTGCGGCCGGGAGCCGAACCAGGGCGTGAGCTTGTCGACGAGCACCCGGTCGCCGATGGTGATCGTCTCCTGCATGGAGCCGGAGGGGATCACGAAGGCCTGGACGAGGAACGTCTTCAGTACGAGGGCGATGAGCACCGCCACTCCGACGAGCAGGGGTATCTCCTTGACCGCGGACCTGCGCCGGCGCCGCTTCACCTTGCGGGCGAGCCTGCGCCGGTCGGCCCGGCCCTGCTGGGCCCGGCGGCCGGGCGGGCGCGCGGGAGCGGAGGCGGCCGCCGGTGCGGCCTCGGCGGCGGGCGGGGCGGCCTGCGCGGGGTCCGCGGCCTCCACGGCGTCGGCAGCCCGGAAGAGCCCCGCGGAGCCGCTCGCGTACGCCGACGGCGTCCCGTCGGCGGCGAAGGCGTCGCCTAGCGGCTCGGTCCCGGCCTCCTCTGCGGGCCCGGCACGTCGGCCGGTCGCGGCCTCCTCGGCGGCCCTGGCACGTCGTCGGGGCGCGCCCGGCAGGTCACCGCGCCCCGCGCCGCCCCGGGCCGAGCGTGCCCCCGCGCGCGAGGTCGGCCGCGTGCCGGTGGGCAGGGGCTCGTCCGCCGGGCGGGGCGCCGAGCGCGGGCGCCCACGGCTACCCATGGGCGCCGCCCGCTGCGGGCACGCGCGCGAAGGCGCCGGAGCCGTCGACTCCCGACCAGCGGCCGAGCGGCCAGCCGATCCAGTCGACCCGGCCCACCACGTGGTCCACCGGCACCATGCCGCCGCCCGGGGAGCCCAGGTGGTCGCGGGAGTCGCTGGAGCGCGAGCGGTGGTCGCCCAGGACGAACAGCGTGCCGTCGGGCACCACGATGTCGAACGGCACCTGGGAGGGTGCGTCGCCCGGATGCACGTACTCCTCGGTCACCGGTGTCCCGTTCACCTGGACCCTCCCGCCCTTGTCGCAGCACACGATCCGGTCCCCGCCGACTCCGACGACCCGCTTCACGTACACGTTCCCGGCCGGTTCCCTCAGGCCCAGGGCCGCCACCGCTGAACGAAGGGCCCTGCCCACCGGGTTCCCCTCGGGGGGCTCGTCCGTGAACGAGCCGCGGCCGTCGAAGACGACGACGTCACCGCGGGCCGGACGGCCGCCGAACCGGTACGCCAGCTTGTTGACCATGACCCGGTCGCCCACCTTCAGGGTGGGCTCCATCGAGCCGCTGGGGATCAGGAAGGGCTGCATGACGAAGTGGCTGAGCAGCAGCAGGAAGAGCAGGCACACGGCGAGCAGGGCGGCGCTCTTGCGCCAGGGCCCTTCCAGGTGGCCGGCGAGGGCGGGAAAACGCGCGGAGCGCGACCTCCGCTCCGGCCCCGGCTGAGGGGTGGAGGGGAGGTCGCGCTCCGTGTGCTGTGCTTCGGTGTCCATCGGGGGCTGAGCCTATCCGCCCGTCCTGTGGACCCGTACGCGCGCGTGGTGGGCCGCAGCTCACCGCCGAGCCGGAGCTCAGTTGTCGCGCTTCTCCTTGATCTTCGCGGCCTTGCCGCGAAGCTCGCGCAGGTAGTACAGCTTCGCGCGGCGGACGTCACCGCGGGTGACGAGCTCGATCTTCTCGAAGATCGGGGAGTTCACCGGGAAGGTGCGCTCGACGCCGACGGAGAAGGAGACCTTGCGGACCGTGAAGGTCTCGGAGACGCCGGCGCCCTGGCGGCGGATGACAACGCCCTTGAACTGCTGGATACGGGAGCGGTTGCCCTCGATCACGCGGACGTGGACGTTGACGGTGTCACCCGGGCGGAAGGCGGGGACGTCGCTGCGCAGCGTCGCGGCGTTGACGGAGTCGAGCAGGCTGGCCATGTTCTTCTGCTTCCTCGCCGATGCCACAGGTCATCAGCGGAATACGTGATGGGGTTCGAGGTGCTGTCCGCGACCGGACCGCCGTGGGGCGACTCCCGCGTGCGCGGGGAACGCTTTGCCCTTCCCCCTGTGGCAGGGGCATGGGCCGGGCGTACAGCAGCGGCTTATTCTTCCACGTCCTGCGGCCTGCGCCAAAATCGGCCGCCGGGCTCGGGGGCCCAGCCGAGGATGGACAGCACCTCGCGGTCCTTCTTGTCGAAGGCGGCGGGGTCGCAGCGCTCGATCAGGTCGGGCCGGTTCTCGGCGGTGCGGCGCAGCGCCTCGTCCCGGCGCCAGCGGGCGATCCTGCCGTGGTGGCCGCTGAGCAGGACGTCCGGGATGCCGCGTCCGCGCCACTCGGGGGGCTTGGTGTAGACCGGCCCTTCGAGGAGGTTGGCCATGGCGCCGGGGGCGAAGGAGTCGTCGCGGTGGGACTCGGCGTTGCCGAGGACGCCGGGCAGCAGCCGGGCCACCGCCTCGGTGACGACCAGGACGGCGGCTTCCCCGCCCGCGAGGACGTAGTCGCCGATGGAGACCTCGTACACCGGGATGCGGGTGGCGTACTCGTCCATGACGCGGCGGTCGATGCCCTCGTAGCGCGCGGGCGTGAAGATCAGCCACGGCTTGCGGGAGAGCTCGACGGCGAGTTCCTGGGTGAAGGGCCGTCCGCTGGGGGTGGGGACGATCATGACGGGACCGTGCGCTCCCGCCTCGTAGCCGTCGGCCAGGGCGTCGTCGAGGCAGGCGCCCCAGGGGTCGGTCTTCATGACCATGCCGGGGCCACCGCCGTAGGGGGTGTCGTCGACCGTGTTGTGCCGGTCGCGGGTCCACTCCCGCAGATCGCGCACGTGGACGTCGAGCTGTCCACGCGCGCGTGCCTTGCCGACGAGGGAGACGTTCAGCGGTTCCAGGTACTCGGGGAAGATCGTGACGACGTCGAGCCGCATCAGTTCCGGGTCCCGTCGGTCTCGTCCCCGTCGGTCCCGGTGCCGTCGTCCGCCCCGTCCTCGTCGGCCTCGTCCCGGCCGGAGGCGATCTCGGCGCGGTCGTCGATCAGGCCGGGGGGCGGGTCGATGACCGCGCGCTGCTCGTCCAGGTCGATCTCGGTGACGATCTCCTCGACGAACGGGATCATGACCTCGGTGCCGTCGGGCCGCTCCACGATGAACAGGTCCTGGGACGGCAGGTGCGAGATCTCGGTGATCCGGCCGACCTCGGTGCCGTCGGTGAGGACCACGTCGAGGTCGATGAGCTGGTGGTCGTAGTACTCGTCGTCCTCGTCGGGGCGCTCGTCGGGGTCGACGTCGGCGATGAGCAGCGTGTTGCGCAGGGCCTCGGCGGCGGTCCGGTCGCGTACGCCCTCGAAGCGCAGCAGCAGGCGGCCGCTGTGGACGCGGCCGGTCTCGATGGTGAGCGGTCCGGTGGAGGCCGGGTCGGTGGCCAGTACGGCACCGGGGGCGAGCCGCAGCTCCGGCTCGTCGGTGCGCACCTCCACGGTGACCTCGCCCTTGATGCCGTGGGCGCGGCCGATCCGCGCGACTACCAGCTGCACGTCGTTCAACTTTCCTGTCGGATGCCTACGGCTTTTCGGTGACTACGGCTTTTTCGGGGACTACGGCTTTTCGGTGCTGCGGCGTTCTTGGTGGTGCGGCGTTCTCGGTGACCGCGTCCGCACGGCGACCGCGGCCGCACAGACGACTGCGGGCCGGGGAGGCCGCGTGGCCCTCCCCGGCCCGAGCCGGCGCATCTGATAAAACAACCAACTTTGTCAGTGGACCTGGTCCACGTCGACGAGGTCGACGCGGATACCACGGCCACCGATGGCGCCCACGACGGTACGCAGGGCGCGGGCGGTGCGGCCGTTGCGGCCGATCACCTTGCCGAGGTCGTCGGGGTGGACCCGGACCTCCAGCACGCGCCCCTTGCGCAGGGCGCGCGAGGCGACCTGCACGTCGTCGGGGTTGTCGACGATGCCCTTCACGAGGTGCTCAAGAGCCTCCTCGAGCATGCTCAGGCCTCGGTCGACTCGGCGGCGTCGGCCGGAGCCTCGTCCGCCTTCTTGTCAGCCTTCTTGGCCTTGGGGGTGATGGCCTCACCCTTGGTGTCGTCGCCCTCGAGAGCCTTGGCGAACTCGTCGAAGGAGCGGCGCTTGCTCTCCTTCGTCTCCGGCTGCAGCAGCGGCGCGGGGGCCGGGAGGCCCTTGTGCGCCTGCCAGTCACCGGTGAGCTTCAGGATGGCGAGGACAGCCTCGGTGGGCTGGGCGCCGACCGACAGCCAGTACTGCGCACGCTCGGCGTTGACCTCGATGCGCGACGGGTTGTACGTCGGGTGGTAGATACCGATCTCTTCGATCGCGCGACCGTCACGACGGGTGCGGGCGTCGGCGACGACGATGCGGTAGTGCGGCTGGCGAATCTTGCCGAGGCGCTTGAGCTTGATCTTGACTGCCACTGGAGTGGTGTCTCCTGGTCTTGACGTGGTTGGGCACAACGGGATGCCACGTGGGGTTGCGGTACTCAAAGTGCCCGATGGACGCGTCAGCCGGAGGCGAGAGGGTTCCTGTGCGGCTGTCGAGTACAGCTGTCCATTGTGCCACACGCCGGCGCCGGGCACGCCGGGGGTCCGTGGGGCACCCCCGGGCGGCGCACGGTGTGTGTCCGCGCCTTCCGGCCCGCGCCGCCCCCGTCGGGCGGCCGGTCCGGGGTCAGCTCGCCGCGGCCACGACCTCGGGGATGCGGAAGGGCTTGCCGCAGCCGCCGCAGACGATCGGCGCCTGGGCGAGCACGGAGGGGACGACGCGCACGTTGCGGCCGCAGTCGCAGACGGCCTTGACGCGGACGCCGCCGCCCGAGGAGCCGTGCCGTGCGGCCGGGCCCCGGAAGGAGCGCTTGGTGTCGGCGGCGGTGGCCACGGTGTGCGCCTTGAGGGCCCGCTGCAGCCGCTCGATGGTGGGCCGGTAGCGGCGCCTGGCCTCGGGATTCAGCGCGACCAGGGAGAAGCCGCTGCTGGGGTGCGGCTCCTCGGGATGGTCGAGGCCGAGCTCCTCGGCGATCGCCAGGAATCTGCGGTTGTGGTACCGCCCGGCCCGGGATGTGTCGCGGACACCCCGGGCGGCGGCAATGCCGTGGACTGCTTCGTGGAGCAGTCGCTCGAAGGAGAGCTCGGCGCCGCAGGCGGACGACGACTCTCCGATCAGGGACTCGGGCGCGGCAAGGTCAGGCAGCTCGGGGTGGTACCGCTGAATGTCGGCCCACGCCTGCGCCAGCTCTGCGGCGAGAACAGGTGGTGTCGTGCTCACGTCGTGACAACGAGCCGGAGTGCCCCGGTGTTCCTATTCCGGGGCATCCCAAATAATTTGCACGTACCCGTCAGTTGCCGTTGATGCGTCCGGACGAGGGCGGGTGCGCTGATCTGCCCAGAAGCCTCACAGCTCGCACCAAGGTAGTACGTAGCGGCGCGTACGCCCCGGCGCGTAGATGATGTCCACACGCCGGGATTCCAGGAACCGGCCGGTACGCAAGAGGCGTTTTCGGCCGACCGGAACAGGCCGCGCGCCGTTCCGTGAGAACGGTCCGTGAGAGCGGCTCCGCGGGAGCGACTCAGTAGGAGCGGGCGACGATGGCGACGGTACCGGGTGCGTCGTCGGTCTCGGGGACCGACCCGTCCTCGGCGACCAGACACCGTACGGAGACGGCCTGTTCGGCGAGCTTGGCCTCGCCCTCGGCGCCGAGCGTGGCCCAGGGGATGCGCGCCCAGCCGCCCGCGGTGGCCGCCTCGGCGGCCTCTTCGAGGGTGGTCACGTCGCTGGTGCGGGCCTCGCGGCGCTCGCGGGACTCGCGCAGCAGCTGCGCCTGGTCCTCCTCCAGGACCGCGGGCAGCAGGTCGCCGAGCGCGTCGATGGAGACGGGCTCCTTGCCGCCGGGGATGCGGCGGGCGAGCATCGCGGTGCCGGCCTCCAGGTCGCGCGGGCCGATCTCCACGCGTACGGGCACGCCCTTGAGCTCCCAGTCGACCGCGCGGCGGCCGAAGGGGGTGTCCACACGGTCGTCGACCTGGACGCGGATGCCGAGCGCCTTGAGGCGGGCGCCGATCTCGCGGACCTTGGCGACGGCCTCGTCGCCCTTGATCGCCATGACGACGACCTGGACGTGCGCCAGGCGCGGCGGCACCCGCAGGCCGTTGTCGTCGCCGTGCGACATGATCAGACCGCCGACCATGCGGGTGGAGACGCCCCACGAGGTCTGCCAGACCAGCTCCTGCTTGCCCTCCTTGGACAGGTACTGGGTGTTGAAGGCCTTGGCGAAGTTGGTGCCGAGCTCGTGGCTGGTGCCCAGCTGCAGGGCCTTGCCGTCGCCCATCATGCCTTCGAGCGTGAGGGTGTTGATGGCGCCGGCGAACCGCTCCTTGGCCGTCTTGCGGCCCAGGACGACGTCGATGCCCAGGACGTTGACCATGAAGTCGGCGTAGACGTCCTTGTGGATGCGGGCCGCGTAGTCGCGGGCGTCCTCGTAGGAGGCGTGGGCGGTGTGGCCCTCCTGCCAGAGGAACTCACTCGTACGGAGGAAGACGCGCGGACGCATCTCCCAACGGACCACGTTGGCCCACTGGTTGATGAGCAGGGGCAGGTCGCGGTAGCTCTGCACCCACTTGGAGAAGTAGTCGTTGATGATCGTCTCGGAGGTGGGGCGCACCACGACGGGCTCTTCGAGCTCCTTGCCGCCACCGTGCGTGACCACCGCGAGCTCGGGCGCGAAGCCCTCGACGTGCTCAGCCTCGCGAGTCAGGTAAGACTGGGGGATGAACAGCGGGAAGTACGCGTTCTGGGCGCCGGCGTCCTTGATGCGTGCGTCCATCTCCTGCTGCATCCGCTCCCACAGGCCGTAGCCGTACGGTCGGATCACCATGGTGCCGCGCACGGGACCGTTGTCCGCGAGCTCGGCCTTGTTGATCAGATCCTGGTACCAGCGGGGGAAGTCTTCCGCCTGGGGCGTGAGAACGGGTGCCTTTGCCATGGCGCGAATGGTACGGGCCCGGTGGCCCCGAACGTGAATCGCCCTCCCTCTGGACGGGATGGCGGATGCGGAGTTCCCTGGCATACGGGGGGAGTGCGACCGCACGTGCACGGGGGCTTTCCATCAGCGCACAGCTAACCTCTTCTGCGGATTGGGGCGCTTTCCATGACACCCACGCTCGTCCGGCACCAGTCCCCCACGGCCTCGGCCCCGCCCGCGCAGGCGCATGCCCGCGCGCGCGACTGGGCGGAGATCCAGGAGCGGATGCTGGTACCGCTCTACGAAGCGGTGTACGAGCGGCTGGAGGTGGGAGCCGCCACCCGGCTGCTCGGTCTGGGCTGCGGCTCCGGGCTGGCCCTGTTGATGGCGGCCGCGCGCGGCGCGCGCGTGACGGGTGTCGACACCCGGCCGGAGCGGCTCGCGCTGGCCCGTGAGCGGCTGCGCCCGGAGGGGGTGTGGGGGTCCGGCGGGGCCCGCCTCCTGGAGGGCGGGCCGGACATCGCGGCCGATCCGTCCGCGGCCCGCTACGACCTGGTGACGGCGTTCGAGCCGGTGGGCTGTGCGGCGGGCGACGCGGACGGCCTCGGGCCGGCGCTGGAGGCCGTGGTGGGGCTCGCCGAGCGCGGTGGCGCGGTGGTGCTGGCGGGCTGGGGTCCGCCGGAGCGGTGTGCGACCTCGGGCGTGCTGCGGGTGGCGGCCCGGCTCACCGACTCCCCGCGCTGGCGGCCGAGTCTGCGCGACGATCTGGAGGATCTGGCCTCCCGGGCCGGTCTGCGGCCCGACGGGTCGGGCCGGGTGGCGTGCCCCTTCGGCTACGCGGACATCGACAGCGCGGTGCGCGGGCTGCTCTCGACGGGCCTGTTCGACGCGGCGGCCCGGGCCACCGACCAGGTCCAGGTCGAGAAGGAGCTGACGGAGGCGCTGCATCCGCATCTGCGCGGGGACGGCACGGTGTGGATGCCGAACGTGTTCCGCTATCTGATCGCCCGTACGCCGTGAGGCCCCGGGGCGTTCAGGTGCCGGCCCCGGCCGCGCGCGCGATGCCCGCCGCGCGGTAGGCGGCCTCCTCCTCCAGCGTCTCGTTCTTCAGCAGCGCCTCGGCGAGCGCGTCCAGTCGGGGCCGGTGCTCGCGCAGCAGCCGGCACGCCTCGGCGTAGCACTCGTCGACGATGCGGCGCATCTCGGTGGCGATGGTGTCCAGGGTCTCGGGGGCGGCGGCGAGCCCGTACGCCTGCTGGGAGTCGCCGGGCAGGGCGGTGAGGGGGCCGATCTTCTTGCTCATGCCCCACCGGGCGACCATGCCGCGGGCCAGGTTGGTGACCTGCTCGAGGTCGTTCTCGGCGCCGGTGGTGATCACGTCGAAGACGATGTGCTCGGCCGCCATCCCGCCGAGCGCGCCGATGATGCGGCCGCGCAGATAGTCCTCGGTGTACGCGTACTTGTCGGCGTCCGGGGCGGACAGCGTCACGCCGAGCGCCCGCCCCCGGGGCACGATGGTGATCTTGCGGACGGGGTCGGCGCCGGGCTGGAGCATGCCGAGCAGGGCGTGGCCGCTCTCGTGGTAGGCGGTGCGGCGGCGCTCCTCCTCGGGCATCACCAGCGGCCGTTCCGCGCCGAGCTGGACCTTCTCCAGGGCGTCGGAGAGGTCCGACCGCGTGACCTCGCTCTGGCGGCGCTTGACGGCGAGCAGGGCGGCCTCGTTGGCGAGGTTGGCGAGTTCGGCGCCGGTCATGCCGGGGGTGGTGCGGGCCAGCTGGGCGAGGTCCACGTCCCCGGCCATCGGGATCTCCCGGGTGTGGATCTTCAGAATGGCTTCGCGGCCGCCCCGGTCGGGCGGGCTGACCTGCACGATCCGGTCGAATCTGCCGGGCCGGGTGAGCGCCGGGTCCAGGACGTCGGCCCGGTTGGTGGCGGCGATGACGACGACGCCCTCGGATCCCGAGAAGCCGTCCATCTCGGTGAGGATCTGGTTGAGCGTCTGCTCGCGCTCGTCGTGGCCGCCCATTCCGGCTCCGGCGCCGCGTGCCCGTCCGATGGTGTCGATCTCGTCGATGAAGATGATGGCGGGGGCCACCTTGCGTGCCTCGGCGAACAGTTCGCGCACCCGCGAGGCCCCCACGCCCACGATCATCTCGATGAACTCGGACGCCGAGGCGGAGAAGAACGGCACTCCCGCCTCGCCCGCCACGGCCCGCGCGAGCAGGGTCTTGCCGGTGCCGGGCGGGCCCGCGAGCAGGACGCCGCCGGGCATGCGGGCGCCCATCTTCCGGTACGCGGCGGGGTTCTTGAGGAAGTCGACGACGTCGTTGAGCTCACCCTCGACCTCGTCGATGCCCGCCACGTCCTCGAACGTGGTGCGCTTGTCCTCGGTCACCTCGACCGGTTTGGGCGGCGCCTTGCGGCCCAGCATCCCGCCGCCCATCCGGGCGCTCATCCGCCGCGCGACGAACAGCCACAGCACGACGAGCAGGAGCATCGGGGCGAGCGAGATCAGCAGGTTGGCCAGGAAGCTGCGGTGCTCGACGACCGGCTGGGCGGTGACGGTGACCTTCTGCTTGGTCAGCTGCGCCCACAGGTCGTCGTCGGCGAAGGTGGGGCGCTGGGTGGTGAACTTCGTGTACGTGTCGCTGCCGCCGGGCTCCTTCTGGGAGCTCTTGAGCTGGCCCTGGATGGCGTCGCCCTTGGAGTAGATCTTCTCCACGTTGCCGGCGGCGACCTGCCTGCTGAATTCGGTGTACGACAGCGTCGGCTCGTTGGCCTCGTCGAAGAACGAGAGGATCAGATTGGTGATCAGGTAGACGACGAGCGCGGTGAGGACGAGGCCGCCCCAGCCTCCGGGCATCTTGCGTTTCGGCGGGGGCGGCGGGGGCGCGCCCTCGGAGCGCCACGGCTGATCGGTGCGATCTCGTGGGGGGACGGGACTGGGCACACTGCTCTCCTTGGGCCGGTACGGCGATTATCGAAGAGCGGGCGGAGGGGGGCATTCCGGGTGGGCCGAAGGGGCCGGGGAACGCGAGAGGGCCCGCTGCCACGGGGCAGCGGACCCTCTCTCTTCCTTATAAGGATGTACGAGTCCTGGTCAGAAGGTACGAGCCCTCATCAGGAGGTACGTGTCCTCAGCGGGAGGTACGGGCGGGGTGGACCCGCCGGTCAGCCCATGAACTTCTTGAAGGCGTCGGGCAGTTCGAAGTCCTGCGGGACCTGCGCGGCGCCGGGCAGGGCCTGGGGACCCTGCTCGCGGCGGGCGGCAGCGGCCTCTTCCTCGGCCTTGCGCTTCAGCGGGTTGCCGCTCTTGCGCTTGCCCTTGGCCTGCTTCTGCTGCTTCTTCTGCCGGCCGGGACCGCCGCCCATGCCCGGGATACCGGGCATACCCGGCATGCCGCCGCCCTGGGCCATCCGCGACATCATCTTGCGGGCCTCGAAGAACCGCTCGACGAGGTTCTTGACCGCGCTGACCTCGACACCGGAGCCCTTGGCGATACGGGCGCGGCGCGAGCCGTTGAGGATGGTGGGGTCGTGGCGCTCACCCGGGGTCATCGACTTGATGATCGCGGCGGTGCGGTCGACGTCGCGCTCGTCGATGTTGTTGATCTGGTCCTTGATCTGCCCCATGCCGGGCAGCATGCCGAGCAGCTTGGAGATGGAGCCCATCTTGCGGACCTGCTCCATCTGCGCCAGGAAGTCGTCGAGCGTGAAGTCCTGGCCCTTCTTCGACGCCAGCTTGGAGGCCATCTTCTCGGCCTCTTCTTGGCTGAACGTCTTCTCCGCCTGCTCGATCAGGGTGAGCAGGTCACCCATGTCGAGGATGCGCGACGCCATGCGGTCCGGGTGGAACGCGTCGAAGTCGTCGAGCTTCTCGCCGTTGGAGGCGAACATGATCTGCTTGCCGGTGACGTGCGCGATGGAGAGCGCGGCGCCGCCGCGGGCGTCGCCGTCGAGCTTGGAGAGCACCACGCCGTCGAAGCCGACGCCGTCGCGGAAGGCCTCGGCGGTGTTGACCGCGTCCTGGCCGATCATGGCGTCGACGACGAAGAGGATCTCGTCGGGCTTGACGGCGTCGCGGATGTCCGCGGCCTGCCGCATCATCTCCTGGTCGATGCCGAGGCGGCCGGCGGTGTCGACGACGACCACGTCGTACTGCTTCGACCGGGCGTACTCGATGGAGTCCTGGGCGACCTTGACCGGGTCGCCCACACCGTTGCCGGGCTCCGGCGCGTAGACGGCGACGCCGGCGCGCTCGGCGACGACGGAGAGCTGGTTGACGGCGTTCGGGCGCTGGAGGTCACAGGCGACGAGCAGGGGCGCGTGGCCCTGGCCCTTCAGCCAGTGGCCGAGCTTTCCGGCGAGCGTCGTCTTACCGGCGCCCTGGAGGCCGGCGAGCATGATGACCGTCGGGGCGGTCTTGGCGAACCGCAGCCGGCGGGTCTCACCACCGAGGATGGTGATGAGCTCCTCGTTGACGATCTTGACGACCTGCTGGGCGGGGTTGAGCGCCTGGGAGACCTCGGCGCCGGACGCGCGCTCTTTGACCTGCTTGATGAAGGCGCGGACGACGGGCAGGGCGACATCGGCCTCGAGCAGGGCGATACGGATCTCGCGTGCCGTGGCGTCGATGTCCGCCTCGGACAGGCGGCCCTTGCCCCGGAGGTTCTTGAATGTCGCGCTGAGGCGGTCGGAGAGGGTGTCGAACACGGTGGTCGCGGATCCTCGGCTCGTAGGGCGGTCGGGTGAACGCCCCCCAGGGTATCCCGGGAGAGGTTTTCCCCACCCCGCCCCGTTCCCTTTACCCCGGGGGGGCGAGTGGGGGTGGAGGCAGCCGGCCGGGGGCTACGCCCCCAAACCCCTGGCCCGCGCCCCTGGAGTGCCCGGTGTTCGTCTGCGGACCGCTGGGCGGCCAGTCGCGCAGTTCCCCGCGCCCCTTGGGTACTTCCGGCCGCTGCGTCTTCGGAGGCGCGGCCCGGAGCGATTCAGCCCCGACGGCGTTTGAGGAGCGGGGTCCGGGGCGGAGCCCCGTAACGGGCTCAGGGGCGCAGCCCCCTCGTGGGGCCCAGAAGCGCAGCCGCCCTCGCGGGGCAGGGGCGCGGCCCCCAGCGGGGTGCGGGGGCCGCAGGCCCCGCCGGGGGCCCCGGGAAGATCCAGTTCAGCCCCCACCCACCCCCGGAGGGTTCAGGGAAGGGGCGGGGTGGGGGGCTAACCCCCCGTGGGATGCAGCGCCCGCTCCACCCCCCGCGCCACCCCCACCGCCACCTCCACCCCCAGCGGCTCCCCTCCCCCGTCCGTCACATAGAACGCGTCCACCGCGTTCGCCCCCAGCGTCGAGACGTGGGCGCTGCGCACCCGTACCCCCGCACGGTCCAGTTCGCGGCCGATCCGGTGCAGCAGGCCCGGCGCGTCCTGGGCGCGGACCTCGATCACCGTGGCCAGGCGGGACGCCGCCGGGGCGACCGTGACGCGGGGCGGGGGCGCGGCCGGGCCACGGCGGCGGGCCGCCTCGCGTTCGGCGAGGCGGGCCGGGAGGTCCAGGGAGCCGTCCAGGGCGCGCACCAGGTCGGCGCGGAGCCGGGCCGCCTGCGGGAGCGAGCCGTACTCGGCCGCCACCCGCCACTGCAGCAGAAGAATGTCCCCGGCCAGGGGATCGGGCAGCTCGATCGCCCGCAGCTCGGCAGTCCGTACGGTCAGGCGGTGCATCGCCAGCACGCCCGCCACCGCCGGAAGCACCCCGGACTGGTCCGGGACCGCGATGAGCAGCTCGACGCCGAGCGGCTCGCGGGCGCTGTCGTCGGCCGGCTCCTCCGGGTGGGCGCGCAGCGCGAGGACCGGCCCGCGCGTGCGGTGCGCCTCCATCGCGAGCCGCTCCTGCTCGGCCGTGGTGAGGGGCGGCTCGGGGTCCACCGGCTCCCCCGCCAGGACCGCCCCCACCCGCTTCACCAGCTCCGCCACGAGCGAGCCGCGCCAGGCGGACCAGGCAGCGGGCCCCGTGGCCAGCGCGTCCGCCTCGGTGAGCGCGTGCAGGAGTTCCAGCGTGGAGGAGGTACCGACCGCGTCGGCCACCGCCCGTACCGTCACGGGGTCGTCCAGATCGCGCCGGGTCGCCGTCTCGACGAGCAGCAGGTGGTGGCGGACGAGCGCGGCGATCACGGCCACGTCGTCCTTGTCGAAGCCGATCCGGGCGGCCACGTCGCGCGCGATGACCTCGCCCGCCACGCTGTGGTCGCTGGGCCAGCCCTTGCCGATGTCGTGGAGCAGGGCCGCCACGAGCAGCAGGTCGGGCCGGTGGACGCGGCGGGTGAGCGAGGAGGCCCGTACGGCGGTCTCCACCAGGTGGCGGTCTACGGTCCAGGTGTGCACGGCGTTGCGCTGCGGGCGGCAGCGCACCCGCTCCCAGTCGGGCAGCAGCCGGGTGATCAGGCCCTCGGCCTCCAGCGCCTCCCAGACGGGCACGGTGGACTCGCCGGCGCCCAGCAGCGTCACCAGCTCCTCGCGGGCCTCGGCGGGCCAGGGCACCGGCAGCGGCCGGACCGCGGCGGCGAGCCGGCGTACCGCGTGCAGCGAGAGCGGCAGCCCGGAGCGGGCGGCGGCCGCGGCGGCCCGCAGCGGAAGGACCGGGTCCCGTTCGGGCTTCGCGGCGAGCGCGAGCACCACCTCCCCGTCCTGCTCGACCACCCCTTCGGCGAGCGGGGTCCGCTGGGGGGCGGCCGTGCGCCCGCCGAGCAGGCTCCGCAGCCGGGGCCGGGCCGAGCGGGCGCGCAGGACCCGCCCGACCTCGCGCCAGGTGACGTCACTGGCGTACGCGATGGTCCGCGCGGCCTCGTACACCTGCCGCAGCAGCACGTCCGCGTCCAGCACGCCGAGCGCGTCGGCGACCGCGTCCTGCTCCTGGAGGGCGAGGCGGTCGGTGGCCCGGCCGGTGACCAGGTGCAGCGCGTCGCGGACGTCCAGGAGGCGCCGCCGGGCCTCGTCCAGGCCCTCGCGGGGCGCGTCCGCGAGCCAGGACGCGGCGACCGCGCGCAGGGCGGTGGCGTCCCGCAGCCCGCCGCGCGCCTCCTTGAGGTCGGGTTCGAGCAGGAACTGCAGCTCGCCCTGGCGCTCATGCCGCTCGCGGCAGAGCGCGTCGAGTTCGGGCAGCCGTCTGGGCGCGAGGTTGCGCCAGTCGGCGAGGACGGTGGTGCGCAGGGCGGCCGTCAGGCTCTGCTCACCGGCCAGATGGCGGGCGTCGAGCAGGCCGAGGTGGACCTTGAGGTCGGCGCCCGCGGCCCTGCGCGCCTCGGCGGGGGTGCGGACGGAGTGGTCCAGGGCCAGGCCCAGGTCCCAGACCGGGTACCAGAGGCCGTCGGCGAGCGCGGAGACGGCGCTCGCGCTCGCGCTGCCGTCGTGGACGAGCACCAGGTCGAGGTCGCTGCGGGGCGACAGCTCGCCGCGTCCGTAGCCGCCGACGGCCAGCAGGGCGGCGCCGCGCACCCCGGCCGCACGGGCGGCGCCGGTGAAGAGCTGGGCCAGCCAGTCGTCGGTGAGCCGGGCCAGGGCGGCACGGCGCGGCGGCCCGGACCGCGCCTCCTGCTGGAGGAGGCGCAGCCGGGCCGCCGCGTAGCCGCCGGATCCGGAGTCCTCTGTGTCTGTGCTGACGTCTGTGCTCGTCACCCGGCAGCTCCTGTCCGTACCGAATCGGGGGGCCGGCTCAGAGGGCGTCGGGTCCGCGCTCGCCGGTGCGGACCCTCACCGCCGTCTCGACCGGCACGCTCCACACCTTGCCGTCACCGATCTTCCCGGTCCTGGCGGCCTTGACCACGACGTCGATCAGCTGCTCGGCGTCGTCGTCCTCGACCAGCACCTCGATGCGGATCTTGGGGACGAGGTCGACGGTGTACTCGGCGCCGCGGTAGACCTCGGTGTGGCCGCGCTGGCGGCCGTATCCGCTGGCCTCGGTGACCGTGAGGCCGTGCACCCCGAAGGCCTGGAGGGCTTCCTTGATCTCGTCCAGGCGGTGCGGCTTGACGACCGCGGTGATCAGCTTCATGCGTCCACCTTCTTGTTCTGCGCTGCCTTCTCGCTCGGGGCCGGGGCGTGCGTGCGCACGGCGGTGCCGCCGCCGGCCCCGCTGAAGTCGTACGCCGTCTCGGCGTGCTCGACCTGGTCGATGCCCGAGACCTCGTCGTCCTCGGCGACCCGCATCCCCATCGTCTTGTCGAGCGCGAAGGCGAGGGCCGCGGAGACGACGAGCGAGTACCCGAGGACCGCGCCGACGCCGATGGCCTGCTTGCCGAGCTGGTCCAGGCCGCCGCCGTAGAAGAGGCCCTTGGCGTCGGACTGTACGCCGCCGGTGGCGAAGAGGCCGACGAGGAGGGAGCCGGCGATGCCGCCGACCATGTGGACGCCGACGACGTCGAGGGAGTCGTCGTAGCCGAAGCGGTACTTGAGGCCGACGGCCATGGCGCACAGCACACCCGCGATGGCGCCGACCGCGATCGCGCCGAGCGGGCTGACGCAGCCGCCGGAGGGGGTGATGGCGACGAGGCCCGCGACCGCGCCGGAGGCGGCGCCGAGGGTGGTGCAGGAGCCGTGGCGCAGCTTCTCGTAGCCGAGCCAGGCGAGCATGGCGGCGGCGGTGGCGACCTGGGTGTTGACGAACATCACCGCGCCCACGCCGTCGTCGTTGCCGAGCCAGGAGCCGGCGTTGAAGCCGAACCAGCCGAACCACAGCAGTCCGGCTCCGAGCATGACCAGCGGCAGGCTGTGCGGCCGCATCGGGTCCTTCTTGAAGCCGACGCGCTTGCCGATGACGAGGATGACGCCGAGGGCCGCGGCTCCGGCGTTGATGTGCACGGCGGTGCCGCCCGCGAAGTCGATGACGCCCTTCTTGAAGAGCCAGCCGTCGGAGGCCCACACCCAGTGCGCGACCGGGAAGTAGACGGCCGTGACCCACAGGGTGATGAACAGCGCCCAGGCGCTGAACTTGACGCGGTCGGCGAGCGCGCCGCTGATCAGCGCCGGGGTGATGACCGCGAACATCAGCTGGAAGACCGCGAAGACGTAGACCGGGACGGTGTAGCCGGGCCACAGCTGGACGATGCCGATGCCGCTGAGCCCGAGGTAGTCCCTGGACCAGCCGACGAAGCCGTTGGACTCGCCGAAGCTGAGGCTGAAGCCGTACAGCACCCACAGGATCGTCACGATCCCGAGGCTGATGAAGCTCATCATCAGCATGTTGAGTGTGCTCTTGACGCGGACCATGCCTCCGTAGAAGAAGGCCAGGCCGGGGGTCATGAGCATCACCAGCGCTGAGCAGATCAGCATGAATCCGGTGTTGGCGCTGGACAGCTGAGGCGTGTCGGCTGCGAGCGTGATGCCTGGGGGCATCGGCGTCTCCTCGTCGTCGGTACGGCGGCCCGTGCGGGGCGAACGAGTGGCTGCGAAGGGGTGGGCCGTTATGCGCCATGAGGTTGGCGCAGCGCGGTTTCCGTCGATGCCGCTCGATGTTTCGCCGCCGTGACGAAGAGGTCGGGCGTGTTACGCGGACATGAACTGCCGGATCATCGCCCAGGGGGCCGGCCGCCCGTGCCATGCACGCTCACGGGTGACCGGCCGCGACGTCTCCCGGTTGACCTGGCGGGGGGAGCCGAGTCGGAGTGTGCCGGGATGGGCGTCGCGGCCGGCGTTCTGTATGCCACCGTGGCGGTGCCCCGGGGGGGCGGTCAGACGGCCTCCGCGGTCTCGGGCAGCTCCCGGCCGAGGAGGTCGGTGAACTGGATGACCTCGGCCACGTCCCCGAAGTCCCGCACGGCGGTGTCGACGGTCTTGCGCAGCCGGGTGTTGACCCGCTCGGAGCGGACCGTCTTGGCGATCTTCAACGCCTCTCCGGCCAGCACGGTGGACTGTTCGGGCTCGCGCTTGAGGAGGTGGACGGTGGCCATGCCGATGAGATTGAGCGCGTACGACCGTTGGTGGATCTCGTCCTTGGCGAAGAGCTCGACCGCGCGCTCCATGACGGGCTCGGCGAGCGTCGCGTACGTGGGGCTGCGGCCGGCCACGTAGGCGAGGTCGCGGAAGGAGTGGGCGTTCTCCCCGTTGAGTTCGGCCTCGGAGAAGAACTGGATCCAGTCGGGCTCGGGCTCGCCGTCGAGCCCGGTGTCGCCGAAGGTGTCCTCGGACATCCGGACGGCCCGCTTGCACTTGCTGGGCTGGCCCATGTTCGCGTACGCGCGCGCCTCCATCGCATACAGCATCGCCTGGGTGCGGGGGGTGGCGCAGTCGCGGCTGCCGTACTGGGCGAGGTGGATGAGTTCCAGGGCGTCGTCGGGGCGGCCGAGGTGGATCATCTGGCGGCTCATCGAGGACAGGATGTACGACCCGAGGGGCTTGTCGCCGCACTCCTTGGCGGCGTGCAGGGCGAGCACGAAGTACTTCTGGGCGGTGGGCTGGAGGCCCACGTCGTAGCTCATCCATCCGGCCAGTTCCGCGAGTTCCGCCGCGACCCGGAACAGCCGGCGGGCGGTGGCCTCGGGCTGGGGCTCCTGGAGGAGGTCGGTGACCTCGTGGAGCTGGCCGACGACGGCCTTGCGGCGCAGTCCGCCGCCGCACTGGGCGTCCCACTGGCGGAACATCTCCGTGGTGGTCTCCAGCAGGTCGAGCTCGGGCGGGGAGAGCCGGGAGGGGCGCCGGGCGTTGGCGGGGGTCTCCACGTTGACGGACTCGCCGGGCGGCGCGGGCACCAGCCAGCGCTGCATGGGCTCGATCAGGGCGGGGCCGGCCGAGAGCATCAGGGAGGTGCCGAGGAAGCCGCGCCGGGCCAGCATCAGGTCGCTGCGCGAGTACTCGCTGAGCAGGGAGACGGTCTGGGGGCCCGCCCAGGGCAGGTCGACGCCGGAGACGGACGGGGACTGGTGTGCGGTGCGCAGCCCGAGGTCCTCCACGGCCACGACGCTGCCGAACCGCTCGGAGAACAGCTCGGAGAGGATGCGCGGGATCGGCTCGCGCGGCATCTCGCCGTCGAGCCAGCGCCGGACCCGGGAGGTGTCCGTGCTGATGTGGTGCGCGCCCAGTTGGCGCGCCCGTCGGTTGACCTGGCGCGCCAGCTCGCCCTTCGACCAGCCGCTCCGTACGAACCACGAACTCAGCTGTTCGTTGGGGCGCTTGCCGGCGCTCGTACCGCTAGCCCCACTGCCGCCCACTGGAACGCCCCCATTCGGCTAAAGCCCTGCGCGTCTTCTCTGTCACGCGAACCCCTGTCAGAATGCCGCGAGTTCATGCTTCCTGTCCGCAGGACGCGACCCTCCGGACGGTACAGCTCCTTGCCTTTGGCATACCCACGCGTGGGCGCGATTCCAGGGTCCGTGTACTGAAAGTAATCCTACGATCACCCCTCTGGCGAGGGCGATTCCACAATCGCCACCATTCGCCACCCCTTTGAATGAACTCCCCCGGCGCCGTGCGCGATTCACTTGACACAGGTCGAACCGGAGTCGATGGAACGGTGCACGCGGGGGCGCGTGGACCGGTTCGCACCACCTCCCCTTCCGCAGCGAGCCGTTGGGTGAGCAGTGTGCGATCAGGGGACTCCGGATCGTAACCACCGTCGAGGAATACCCGTTGGAGGAGGCATGGGCTTCACGATCGGCGGCGGCCGGGGGATCCGCGAAATCCGGCCCGGCACGCGGCGCCGCGGCCGGGCGACCGAGGTGACGGCGGTGGCCGAGTACACGGGCCTGTGGGGCTGGGACGTCGCCCCGGGGGCGCGGGAGCTCTCCGGCCAGTGCTCCTGCGGGGACTCGGCCTGCCCGGCGCCGGGGGCGCATCCGCTGGCCTTCGCGCCCGAGGTGCCGGCGGGCGCGACCCTGGACGAGGTCGGCAAGGCGTGGGCGGAGTGCCCGGGGGCCTCGGTGCTGCTGCCGGTGGGCCGCAGCTTCGACGTCCTGGACGTGGCGGCGCCGGCCGGGCGGCGGGCGCTGGTGCGCCTGGAGCGGATGGGGCTGCCGCTGGGCCCGGTGTCGACGACCCCGGCGGGCCGCACGCACTTCTACGTGGCCCCGGGGGCGGCGGCCGAACTGCCGCGCCTGCTCTACCGGATGGGCTGGGACGACGCCGATCTGGACCTCGTCTGCCCGGGCCCGGGGCAGTACGTGCAGGCACCCCCGTCGGGAGACGTCCACTGGCTGCGCCCCCCGTCCCTGGACACCGCGAGCCGTCCGCCGGAGGCCCGTCTGCTCCTGGGCACCCTGGCGTACATCTGCCACCGGGCGCCGTTCTGAGGAGTACAGGACGAAGGGCCCACCGCATCGCGATGGGCCCTGCCTCTCCTGGGGACGCGCCTGCCCCACGCGCAGCCGTACACCCCTGAGGGGCGCGGGGAAGCGCGCGGGCGGCCCGTCACCGGCCCGCGGACGAAGACCGGGCCGACGGTGCGCGCTCAGTCCCCGATGAGCGCGTCCACGAACGCCCCCGGCTCGAACGGCGCGAGGTCGTCCGCGCCCTCGCCGAGCCCGATGAGCTTGACCGGTACGCCCAGCTCGCGCTGGACGGCGATGACGATGCCGCCCTTGGCGGTGCCGTCGAGCTTGGTCAGCACGATGCCGGTGATGTCGACGACCTCGGCGAAGACCCGGGCCTGGACCAGCCCGTTCTGCCCGGTCGTCGCGTCGAGGACGAGCAGGACCTCGTCGAGCGGCCCGTGCTTCTCCACCACGCGCTTGACCTTGCCGAGCTCGTCCATGAGCCCGGTCTTGGTGTGCAGCCGCCCGGCCGTGTCGATGAGGACGACGTCCGCGCCCTGCGCGATGCCCTCCTTGACCGCGTCGAAGGCGATCGACGCCGGGTCGCCGCCCTCGGGGCCGCGCACGGTACGGGCGCCCACGCGCTCGCCCCAGGTCTGGAGCTGGTCGGCGGCGGCGGCGCGGAAGGTGTCCGCCGCGCCCAGGACGACCGACTTGCCGTCGGCGACGAGCACGCGCGCGAGCTTGCCGGTGGTGGTGGTCTTGCCGGTGCCGTTGACGCCGACGACCATCACGACGCCGGGGACGTCGGAGCCGCTCTCGGTGGTGCTGCCCTCGGTCCTGACCGTGCGGTCGAACTCCGGGCCGAGGATCGCGACCAGCTCCTCGCGCAGCAGCGCGCGCAGCTCGGCGGGGGTGCGGGTGCCGAGCACCCGGACGCGCTCGCGCAGCCGCTCGACGAGCTCCTGGGTCGGGGCGACGCCCACGTCCGCGGTGAGCAGGGTGTCCTCGATCTCCTCCCAGGTGTCCTCGTCGAGGTTGTCCCGGGACAGGAGCGTGAGCAGCCCCTTGCCGAGCGAGTTCTGCGAGCGGGCGAGCCGGGCGCGCAGCCGGACGAGGCGGCCGGCGGTCGGCTCGGGCACCTCGATCTCGGGCGCGGCGGGCGCCTCCTCGACGACGACGGGGCTCGCCGGCGCCTCGGGGAGGGCGATCTCCTCGATGGCGCGGCGCTGCTCCTCGGCGCTCTCCGCGGCGTCGTCGCCGACGTGCGGCTCGGCGGGCGGGGCAGTGATGGTCGGCGTGGACGGCGGCGCCGTGGGCGGCAGCTGCTTCTTCTTGCGGCTGCTGACCACGAGCCCGCTGATCGCGCCGACCGCGACCAGGGCGATGACTACGGCAAGGATGACGAATTCCATAACGTCCCCAGTATCAGTCATGGCCCGTCTCCGTCAGGGCCCGTCGCGGGGCCCCGCTCGTGTCTTCCCATGAAGATCAAAGGGGATTATGGGGCAATCGTCGTATTAAGTTACGATGGAAGAGGAGCCATCAACGCGCGTAGAGTCCCCCGAGATGACCCCCACCGGCTCTCCCGTGAGCCGAGCGAGAGGCAACCGCACCCTCATGAGCACCACCTCCCAGTCCGAAGGCGCACTGGAAACCCGTGGCCTTGAGCCCGTCCCCGACAGCGAGCGCACCGCCAGAACCCGCGAGCTCTTCCCCACCTGGGTCGCCGCCAACATCAGTGTGCTGCTGCTCACGATGGGCGCGAGCCTCGTCGTGACGTACAAGCTGAACTTCTGGCAGGCGATCGTCGTCGCGGTCGCGGCGCCCCTCGTCAGCTACGGCCTGGTGGGGCTCATCTCCATCGCCGGAAAGCGCGGCGGCGCGCCCGGCATGGCGCTCTCGCGCGCGGTCTTCGGCCAGCGCGGCAACCTGCTGCCCGGCTCGCTGATCTGGGTCGCCCGCTGGGGCTGGGAGACGATCAACGCGGTCACCGGCGCCTACGCGATGCTGACCGTCCTGGACATCGTCTTCGGCATCGGGAGCAACACCTTCCTGATCATCGTGACGCTGCTGCTCTTCGTGGTGACGACCTTCGCGATCTCCGGCCTGGGCATCAACGTCGTCCAGAAGTGCAACAAGTACGCGACCTACCTCTTCGGCGCGTTCTCCGTGCTCGTGCTGGTCTATCTGGCGCTGAACACCGACTGGAGCGAGGTCTTCGACCGTCCGGCCGGGAAGATGTCGCTGATGGTCGCGGGCACCGGTCTGATCGCCGCCGGCGGTGTCAGCTGGATCCCCTCCGCCCCGGACTTCACCCGCTATCTGCCGCGCACCGCCTCGTCCGGGGCGATGGTGGCGAGCTCCGTCGGCGGCGCCGGGATCGTGGTGCTGCCGATGGTGCTGATGGGCGCGGTCATGGCGGTCTCCACCCCGGACCTGGCCTCGGCCGCGGACCCGGTCTCCTTCCTCGGCGAGATCCTGCCGCTGTGGATCGCGGTGCCGTACCTGCTGATCGCGCTGGTCGGCATGGTGCTGATCAACTCGATGTCGATGTACTCGGCCGGTTTCACCGCGCAGACCCTCGGCTTCAAGATCCCGCGCCACTGGGCGGTCTCGGTCAACGCCGTGATCTCGCTGGCCTTCGGCGGCGTCCTGATGCTGGTGGCCAAGAGCTTCATGGGCTCCTTCATCGCCTTCCTCTCGCTGCTCGCCGTCGCCTTCTCGGCCTGGGTCGGCGTCTTCGGCGCGGACATGCTGCGGCGCACCGAGTACGACGCGAAGGCGCTGCTCGACACCACGCCCACCAGCGCCTACTGGTACACGGCCGGCTTCTCCCCCGCCGCCGTCGCCGCCTGGGCGGTGGGCCTGGGCTCGGGCCTGCTCTTCACCACCTCGGACTGGTTCACCGGCCCGCTCGCCGCGAACAACCCGGTCGGCGAGTACGGCCTGGGCTGGGTGGCCACCATCGTGGTCTCCGGGCTGCTGTACGTGGTCCTGCCCAAGCCCGCCGTCCCGGCCCCGGCCGAGAGCGAGCAGGCCGAGGAGCCCGCGCCCCTGGCTGTCTGACGCATCGTCAGCTAACGTCCCCCTCCATCGGATCACCGGATCCACCGGTTCCAGCCGGGCCCGGCCCGGCGGAGGGGGACTTGTCCATGCCGTTCACCGTCGTACGCATGAACCTGGTGGCCCCGCACGAGCCGCCCGAGCCCCTGTCGGCCCGCTACCGCGCCGCGGTGGAGATGGCCGCGTACGCCGACGCCCGCGGCGTCGACACCATCCAGACCGAGGAGCACCACGGCACCGGCAACGGCTGGCTGCCCTCCCCGTTCACCTTCGCGGGCGCGGTCCTGGGGGCCACCGGCCGGATCGCCGTCACCGTCTCCGCGATCATCGGCCCGCTCCACGACCCGCTGCGGCTCGCCGAGGACATCGCGGTGCTGGACCTGCTGAGCGGCGGGCGCCTGGTGACGGTCGCGGGGATCGGCTACCGGCCCGAGGAGTACGAACGGGCGGGCGTCGAGTGGGGCAGGCGCGGCAAGCTCCAGGACCTGCTCCTGGAGACGCTGCTGAAGGCGTGGACGGGCGAGCCGTTCACCTACCGGGGGCGTACGGTACGGGTCACCCCGCGCCCCTTCACCCAGCCGCACCCGATGCTGCTGGTGGGCGGCTCGTCGAAGGCGGCGGCGCGAAGGGCGGCCCGGCTGGGGCTGCCGTTCTTCCCCAGCGCGCACCTGCCGGAGCTTCAGGCGTACTACCACGAGCAGCTGGCCGCGCACGGCACCGAGGGCTGGACGATGATGCCGGCCGAGCAAACGCCGCTGCTCCATCTGAGTGAGGACCCGGACCGGGCCTGGGCGCTGTACGGGGAGCACTTCCTGCACGAGGCGCGGACGTACGCGTCCTGGCAGTCCAAGGACATCCGCTCGGCGGTCCGCTCAACGGCGTCCACGGTCCAGGAGCTGCGCGCCGAGGGCGTCTACCGGATCGTGACGCCTCAGGAGTGCGCGGCGCTGGGTGCCGAGAGCCTGGTGCTGCACCCGCTGTGCGGCGGGATGCCGCTGGAGGAGGGGTGGCGCGGTCTGCGCCTGTTCACGGACGACGTACTGCCCCGGCTCCATGGGTGAGCCGGGGCAGTACGTGTGTCGAGGAGTCAGGGCAGCGGGGTTTAGCCCATCTCCTCCAACGCCTTGCCCTTGGTCTCCTTGACGTACTTCAGTACGAAGGGGATCGAGAGGGCGGCGAAGATCGTGTAGATCACGTAGGTCGCGGAGAGGTTCCAGTCGGCCAGCGACGGGAAGCTCGCGGTGATGGCCCAGTTGGCGATCCACTGCGCGGCGGCGGCGACGCCGAGGGCGGCGGCGCGGATGCGGTTGGGGAACATCTCGCCGAGGAAGACCCAGACCACCACGCCCCAGGACAGGGCGAAGAAGAGCACGAAGACATGGGCGGCGACCAGGGCGATCCAGCCCTGGGTGGCGGGCAGCTTGCCGTCCACGAGGTCGTAGCTGAAGGCCCAGGCCTCCAGGGCGAGGCCGAGGGCCATGCCGACCGAGCCGATGAGCGCCAGCGGCCGACGGCCGACCCGGTCGACGAAGATCATCGCGATCACGGTGCCGATGATGTTGATGATCGACGTGGTGAAGGAGTAGAAGAACGAGTCCGTCGGGTCGACGCCGACCGACTGCCACAGCGTCGAGGAGTAGTAGAACGCGACGTTGATGCCGACGAACTGCTGGAAGACCGACAGGCCGATGCCGACCCAGACGATCGGCTTGAAGAAGAAGGAGCCGCCGAGCAGGTCCCTGAAGCTCGACTTGTGCTCGCTCTTCATGGCGTGCTCGATCTCGGCGACGCGGGCGTCCAGGTCGATGTCGCCCTCGACCTCCCTGAGCACCTCACGGGCGCGCGCGTCGCGGCCCGCCGAGATGAGGAAGCGCGGCGACTCGGGGATGGCGAAGGAGAGCAGGCCGTACAGGACGGCGGGGATGACCATCACGCCGAGCATGACCTGCCAGGCCTCCAGGCCGATCAGCTTTCCGCGCTGATCGCCGCCCGCGGCGTTGAGGATGCCCCAGTTGACCAGCTGCGAGATGGCGATGCCGATGACGATGGCGGCCTGCTGGAAGGAGCCGAGCCTGCCGCGGTAGGCGGCGGGGGCGACCTCGGCGATGTAGGCGGGGCCGATGACCGAGGCCATGCCGATGGCGAAGCCGCCGATGATGCGCCAGAAGGCCAGGTCCCACAGGGCGAAGGGGAGCGCGGAGCCGACGGCGCTGATGGTGAAGAGCACGGAGGCGATCTGCATGCAGCGGATGCGGCCGATGCGGTCCGCGATCCGGCCCGCGGTGGCGGCGCCGATCGCGCAGCCGATCAGAGCGATCGCGATGACCTGGGCGAGCGCCGCGGAACCGATGTCGTAGCGGCCCCTGATGGCTTCGACGGCGCCGTTGATGACGGCGCTGTCATAGCCGAAGAGGAAACCGCCCATCGCTGCCGCCGCCGCGATGAAGACGACGTGGGCGAGGTGCTCGGGATGCGCCGTACGGGCTCCCGAGGCCGGTGGCTGCGTAGTGCTGGTCACGTGAACTCCTGGGGCCGCCCGGCAGCGTCGCCGGGCGTTGGGGGCACTTCAAGTGGCGCACAACTTCGGGTCACCCACCACTTGAAGGAAAAAGCAACGTTGCAGAGACTATGCCTTCAAGTTCCGAAGTCAATAGGCCAAGAGATGTGAATTGAGCGACCCTGGCGTGTCGCGCTTGTTCAACACTTGAAGATGGGTTACGGGGGCTAGCGGAGGCGCTGGCTGATGACCTTGGAAACGCCGTCACCCTGCATGGACACGCCGTACAACGCGTCCGCGACCTCCATCGTGCGCTTCTGATGCGTGATCACGATCAGCTGCGAGGACTCCTGGAGCTCCTCCATGATCCGGATGAGCCGCTGGAGGTTGGTGTCGTCGAGCGCCGCCTCCACCTCGTCCATCACATAGAACGGGCTCGGCCGTGCCTTGAAGATCGACACGAGCAGTGCCACGGCCGTCAGCGACCTCTCCCCGCCCGAGAGCAGCGAGAGCCGCTTGACCTTCTTGCCCGGCGGGCGCGCTTCCACGTCCACCCCGGTGGCGAGCATGTTGCCCGGGTCGGTCAGGATCAGCCGCCCCTCGCCGCCCGGGAAGAGCCGCGAGAAGACGCCTTCGAACTCCCTGGCCGTGTCCCGGTACGCCTCCGTGAACACCTGCTCGACCCGCTCGTCCACCTCCTTCACCACCTGAAGAAGGTCGGCCCGCGTCTTCTTCAGGTCCTCCAGCTGCTCGGAGAGGAACTGGTGCCGCTCCTCCAGAGCCGCGAACTCCTCCAGCGCGAGCGGGTTGACCTTTCCCAGCTGCTGGTACGCCCGTTCGGCTGACCTCAACCGTTTTTCCTGATCCGCGCGGTCGAAACTCCGGGGGCGGTTGCGCGGGTGGTCCGGGTCCTCGGGAAGCTCCTCCCCCTCGGCGGCCGGGGACGGCGGCACGGGCTGGTCGGGCCCGTACTCCGCGACCAGCCCGGCCGGCTCCACCCCCAGCTCCTCCAGCGCCTTCGTCTCCAGCTGCTCGATCCGCAGCCGCTTCTCCGCGCCGAGTACCTCACCGCGGTGCACCGAATCCGTCAGCTTGTCGAGCTCGCCCTTGAGGTCGCGGCCGGTGGCCCGGGCGGCCGCCAGCTCCTGCTCCCGCGCTGCCTTCGCGGCCTCGGCGTCCGCCCGCTCCCGCTCGGCCCGCACCACCGAGACCTCGACATGGGCAAGCAGTGTCCGCGCGCCCGCCGCCACGGCCGCCGCCACCCGGGCCTCGTGGCGCAGCCGGGCGCGCCGCTCCTCGGCCCGGGCGCGGGCCTCACGCTCGGTGCGGGCGCCCCGGTCGAGCGCGTCGGCCCGCCCGGCCAGGCCCTTGACCCGCTCCTCGTGCGTACGCAGCTGAAGGCGGGCCTCCATCTCCGTCTGGCGGGCGTTGGCCCCATCGGCGGCGAGCCGGTCCCGCACGGAGGTGTCGGGCTCCTCCGCCCCCTCCTCCCCGAGGCAAGCACTCTCCTCGGCGACCAGGAGCCGCTCGGTCAGCTCCTCGGCCTCCTCCAGCGCCTTCTGAAGGGCCTCCTGGGCGCGGGCGGCTGCCGCCGCCGTGCGCTCGGCCTCGCCCGCGGCGCCGCGCGCCTGCCCCGCGAGACGCCCGAGCCGCTGGGCGACGGACGACTTCTCCCGGTCGGCGGCCCGCCGCCGCTCCCCCAGCTCCTCGACCCGCTCGGCGCACCGGGCCCGCAGTTCCCCCGCCGTGCGCTGCGCCCCGGCCAGCTCCTCGCACCGCACCGCCAGCTCCGCGAGCTCGGCGGCGGCCTCGTCGACGGAGGCCTGCACCTCCAGCAGGCTGGGCGCCCCGGCGGAGCCGCCCTGCGCGAAGTACGCCCCGAGCAGGTCGCCCTCGACGGTGACGGCGGTCAGCTCCGGCCGGGCGTGGACCAGGTCCTCGGCGTCCTCCAGGGTGTCCACGACGACGACCCCGCGCAGCAGCCCGCCCACGGCGGGCAGCAGCTCCTGCGGGCCGCGCACCAGGTCCGCCGCGTAGGGCGGCCCGCCCGGCCGTACGGGTTCGGGCGCGGGTTCCAGGGGGCCGGGCAGCCCGCCCACCAGCAGCGCGGCCCGTCCGGCGTCCTGCTTGCGCAGCAGCCGGATCGCCTCGGCAGCGGTGGCGGGGCCCGACACCGCGAGCGCGTCGGCGGCGGCGCCCAGGGCCGCGGCCACCGCCACCTCGTACCCCGGCACGACGGCGAGCAGGGCGGCGGCGGGACCGAGCAGCCCCTGGAGGGAGTCCTGGGCGGCGAGCAGGGCGCCCGTGCCGTCCTTGCGGCGCAGGCCCAGGGCGAGCGCGTCGTGGCGGGCTGCCACGGCGGCGCGCCGGCGCTCGGCGACCGTGGCCGCCTCGCGGGCGGCGCCGAGGGCCGCCTCCGCCTCGGCGAGCTCGCGCTTGGCGCGCTCATGGGCCTCACCGAGCTCGTGGTCGTCCGCGTCCAGGCCGTCGACCTCGGCCTTCAGCTGTTCGTACTCCTCCTGGGCCAGCGCCGCCCGCTCGCCCGCCTCGTCCCGCGCCGCCGCGAGCCGGTCGATCTCCGCCTGCGCCGAACCCGCCCTGCTCCGCGCCGCGTTGACCTGGCCGTGCAGCCTCGCCAGGCCCTCGCGCCGGTCCGCGATGGCCCGGGCCACGTCCTTCAGACGCCGCTCCTCCAGCGCGAGCTCCCGCTCCAGCTCGGCGCGGTGGGAGGCGGTGTCCTCCAGGGCGCGCTCGGCCGCCTCGCGCGCCGCCTCCAGCTCCGCCTCCTGCTCCCGGATCCGGGCGGCCTCGCGCTCCATGTCCTCGGGGTCGCGGCCCCGGCGCTCCTCAGGGGGCTGAGCGGTGGCGCTCTTCACGCGCGCGTCCGCGAGCGAGACCGTGCCCCGCACCCTCTCGGCCAGCCGCGACAGCTCGTACCAGGTCTGCTGGGCGGCGGTGAGCCGGGGCGTGAGCCTGCGGACCTCCTCCTCCAGCTCCGCCTCGCGCGCGAGGGCGGCCTTCAGCTCGGCCTCGGCGCTGTCCTTGCGCTGCTTGAGCGCCGCCTCGTCCTCGATCTCGGCGCGCAGCGCCCGGCGCATCCGCACCAGGTCGTCGGCGAGCAGGCGCAGCCGGGCGTCGCGCAGATCGGCCTGGATGACGGCGGCCCGGCGCGCGACGGCGGCCTGCCGGCCCAGCGGCTTGAGCTGGCGCCGCAGCTCGTCGGTGAGGTCCTGCACGCGCGCGAGGTTGGCCCGCATCGCGTCCAGCTTGCGCAGCGCCTTCTCCTTGCGCTTGCGGTGCTTGAGGACGCCGGCCGCCTCCTCGATGAAGGCGCGCCGGCCCATCGGATCGGCGTGCAGCACGGAGTCGAGCTGGCCCTGCCCGACGATCACGTGCATCTCGCGGCCGATGCCGGAGTCGGAGAGCAGCTCCTGGATGTCGAGCAGCCGGCAGGTCTCGCCGTTGATCTGGTACTCGCTGCTGCCGCCCCGGAACATGATCCGGGTGATGGTGACCTCGGCGTACTCGATCGGCAGGGCGCCGTCGGAGTTGTCGATGGTGAGGGAGACCTCGGCGCGGCCCAGCGGCGGGCGGCCGGTCGTCCCGGCGAAGATGACGTCCTCCATCTTGCCGCCGCGCAGCGACTTGGCGCCCTGCTCACCCATGACCCAGGACAGCGCGTCCACGACGTTGGACTTGCCGGAGCCGTTGGGGCCCACCACACAGGTGATGCCGGGCTCGAACTTCAGAGTCGTCGCGGAAGCGAAGGATTTGAACCCGCGCAGGGTCAGGGCCTTGAGGTGCACGCCGTCGGACTCTACTCTGCGCCCCCGCCCGCGCCCCGGGAAGGCGCAGCCCCGGCGGTTTCACCTCTGGCCCCGCAGGGCACACCGGATGAGGAGGACGCAGGGGCTGACGAGGGGTGGCGGCGGCCGGGGAGGGCCGGGAAAGAAAGAAGGGACGCCATAGGGCGTCCCTTGCATATCTGTCTCGGGAGAGTGGATCTCACCTACGGGCCTTTGGGCGGCCCGGACTCAGGTGAGCGCAGGCTCCGCCTGGGGTACGTCGATGTCGATGCCTTCGAGCAGCGAGTCTCCGCGGTGCGAAGCGACGGCAGCCGACAGTGCGTCCTTCTCGGACTGGATCCGTACGAGCTCGGACTCAAGGTCCTGGACACGCTGCTGGAGCCGTCGCATCTCGGCGAGGAGTCGCGGGTCGGAACCGCCGACGTAACCGAGAAGCGCCTTTGCCATGATGGATGGTCCTCCACAATGAGTGACCGACCGAAGCGGTGTGGGTCGTGAGGGAATCGCACCCGCGATGTTTGGACTTCGACTGCGGTTCTTCATGCCAAACAGCTAAGGTGCGGGGGGCTTTCAGCGTCTCACCAAAAAGTTTGACGGTCAACACGATCACGCCCCGCATCGGCGGGCAATCCGGGGGCCGTCGAGCCGGAAAGCGTCCGGCGAGGCCTCTCCTCGGAGCCCTGGGGGCGTGGAGATCATCCTTCTAGCGGCAGCCTTGCACGCCCGGCCCGGATTGGCAACAACGAAGTCGTACGAGGTCAGGGGCCACGGAACCGGACCCGTCGACGGTCGCGCCCTTCGGGGCCGTCCCGCCCGCGCCCCGGGGGCCCTAGCGGATGACGAAGCCGTCGTAACCGCCGCGCGGTGTGGCCCAGATCTCGGTGACGCCGTCGACCCTGCCGGGTGTGTCGGGCCCCCTCAGCCACTCCAGCAGGCGGTGGCAATTATCACGTGACCCCTCGGCCACGACCTGCACCCGGCCGTCGTCGAGGTTGAGCGCGAACCCGACGAGGCCGCCGATCTCCAAAGCGTTTGCCCTGGTGAACCAGCGGAAGCCCACTCCCTGTACTCGGCCGCGCACCCAGGCGGTGAGCCGTGCATCTTCGTTCATGGGTGCACGCTAACCGGCCAATAGCTCAACGATCACTTCGCCCTCACGCGCCATGGCGTACAGTCCCGACGCAATGAGCCTCACCCGTTCGGACCAGTGTCCGCCACCCGCGACGGGGACCGGGGCCCAGGGACCGCAGCACTGAGCAAAGAGCAGCACTGAAGCACTGAGGGAGGCCCGCAGATGGGACGCCATCGCCGCTCCGTCGAGCCCGCCAAGAAGCGGCCCGCCGCGCCCGTACGCACCGGGCTGCTCGGCGCGTCCGCCGCCGTGGCGGTGGGCGCCGTGGCCATAGCCTCCGGCGTGCTGCCGGGCGGCTCCTCCTTCGAGCTCAACGGCGGATCCACGGGCGAGCACGTCCGGGCCGACGGCGGCGCCTCCGACCTGCGCCAGCAGGGCGGGCAGTCCGCGCGGCCGACCAGCGCGGCCCCCTCGGCGCCGATCACCTCGCCGAGCACCCACGCGCCCCTCACCTCCCCCTCCGCCACACCGTCCCAGAAGCCCTCCTCGTCCGCGCCGGCCCCGGCGCGGACGCGGGAGAAGCCCTCGGCACCGGTGGCGGCACCCACACCGCTCGCGCCGTCCGCGACCCCGTCCCGGGTGCGGACGGCCGTGCCGGAGCAGCGGCAGGTCAAGGCCCCCACCGCCGAGCAGGCGGCCGCGGCCACCGTCGTCTCGCTGGTCAACCAGGAGCGCGCCCGGGCGGGCTGCAGCCCGCTGAAGGCCGACGCCTCGCTGGCGGCGCTGGCCACCGCGTTCAGCGACGACATGGCCGCGCGCGGCTTCTTCGACCACACCGACCCGGACGGCAGGAGCCCCTGGGACCGGGCCGCCAGGGCGGGCGTCGGCAACCTGGGCGGCGAGAACATCGCACGCGGGCAGGCGGACGCCAAGGCGGTCATGGAGGCCTGGATGAACAGCCCCGGCCACCGGGCGAACATCCTGAACTGCGACTACAAGACGTTGGGCGTCGGCGTGCATTTCGGCGAGGGCGGCCCGTGGTGGACGCAGGACTTCGGCTTCTGACCACCTGATCCGCCTGTCACATCCGAGACAGCGCTAACTTCTGGTTAGCGCTGTCTCGTCGTATGGTGTGGGGTATGGAAGAGACCGCCACCGCCGGCCCCGCGGACCTGCCGTTCGACGTCTTCTCCAAGGCGTGCCCCTCGCGCGGCACCCTGGAGCACGTCACCGGCCGCTGGGGCAGCCTCACCCTGGGCGCGCTCCACGAGGGCAGCTTCCGCTTCAACGAGCTGCGGCGCAGGGTCGACGGGGTGAGCGAGAAGATGCTCTCCCAGACCCTCCAGGCGCTGGAGCGCGACGGGCTCGTCCACCGCGAGGCGCAGCCCACCAATCCGCCGCGCGTCGACTACCGCCTGACCCCGCTGGGCGAGGAGGTCGCCGAGCGCCTGCTGGGTCTGATCCACCTCATGGAGGACCGGATGCCGGTGGTCCTGAAGGCGCGTGAGCGCTACGACGCGACGCGCGGCGGGCGCTGACAGCGCGGGCAGAAGTAGCTGGACCGGTTCATCCAGGGGCGCCGTCGCATCGCCGTGCCGCACCGGCGGCAGGGCTCGCCCTCACGCCCGTACGCGTCGAGCGAGCGGTCGAAGTACCCCGACTCCCCGTTCACGTTGACGTACAGGCTGTCGAAGCTGGTGCCGCCGACGGCGAGCGCCTCGGTCATCACTTCCCGTACGTGGCCGAGGAGTTCGGCGGTCTTGGGGCGCGTGAGCGTCCAAGTGGGGCGCTCGTAGTGCAGCTTGGCGCGCCACAGGGCCTCGTCGGCGTAGATGTTGCCGACGCCGCTGATGAGTGACTGGTCGAGCAGCGCGCGCTTGACCGTGGTGCGGCGCAGCCGCAGCGCGGTGAAGAAGGCGGCGTCGTCGAAGAGTTCGTCGAGCGGGTCGCGCGCGATGTGCGCGATGACGTCGGGCAGCCCCTCGGGGGTGTTCTCGTGGAGCGAGAGCCCCCCGAAGGTCCGCTGGTCGACGAAGCGCAGCTCGGTACCGGCCGTGTCCTGGAAGCGCAGCCGGATCCGCAGGTGCTTCTCGTCCGGAGCGCTCTCGGGCTGGACGAGCAGCTGCCCGCTCATCCCGAGGTGTCCGAGTACGGACTGCCCGGTGTCGGCCAGCGGGAGCCAGAGGTACTTCCCGCGCCGCTGGGCGACCCCGATCCGGTGTCCCTTGAGCCGGGCCGCGAAGTCGGCCGCGCCGGCCAGGTGGCGGCGCACCGCCCGGGGATGCAGGACCTCGACGGCGTCCAGGGTCCGCCCGGCCACCCAGCGCTCGAGTCCGCGACGGACCACTTCGACCTCGGGGAGTTCTGGCACGGGCTCCTCCGGAGGGGTCGCGGGATGACGGGGGGTGCTTGGAGGGTATCCCGCTCCCTGCCCGGGGCCGCGCCCAGGCCCTCCCGTCCGTCCACGGACCGGCGGGCGGCGGGCGGCGAGTGGGGGCGGCGGTGCGACGCGGACGCAAAGAACCCCTGTCCGCACGGAATCCGTACGGGCAGGGGTTCAGAGTCGGGCTCTCAGGAAACGGTCAGGCTGCCGGGTCGGCGGCGGGTGTCGGCGTCCCGCCGTCCGGCTCGGTCGCGAGGGCTTCGGCCTCCGCCTTCGCCCGGGCGATCCGCTCGTCCGCCGACGCGCTGATCGCGCGCCACGCGGACTCCGCGGCCTGCTGCTCCGCTTCCTTCTTGCTGCGGCCGGTGCCGGTGCCGTACGAGACACCACCGACGCGGGCGGCAGCAGTGAAGGTCTTCTCGTGGTCGGGACCCGTCTCGGAGACCAGGTACTCCGGAACGCCGAGGCCTTCGGCCGCGGTGAGCTCCTGGAGACTGGTCTTCCAGTCCAGGCCGGCCCCGAGGTTCGAGGACTTCTCGATCAGGGGGTCGAAGAGCCGGTGGACGAGCTCGGAAGCCGCCCCAAGACCCTGGTCCAGGTAGACCGCGCCGATCACCGCTTCCAGGGTGTCGGCGAGGATGGAGGCCTTGTCCCTGCCGCCCGTGCCCTCTTCGCCCCGGCCGAGCCGGATGAAGGAGCCGAGGTCGAGCCCACGGCCCACCTGCGCCAGCGCACGAGAGTTGACCACCGCGGCCCGGAGCTTGGCCAGCTGGCCTTCCGGGAGGTCCGGGTGGGTGCGGTACAGCGTGTCGGTGACGACCAGACCGAGCACCGAGTCCCCGAGGAACTCGAGCCGTTCGTTGGTCGGCAGACCGCCGTTCTCGTACGCGTAGGAGCGGTGGGTCAGCGCACGCACCAGAAGGGCGGACTCAAGGTGATACCCGAGCCGCCCTTCCAGAAGCGTGTGGGACGAGGCCGAGTTGTTGTCGCTACTGCCCGCCTTCTTGGCGCCGGCATTCGACAGATCAGACATCGGGCCTCTCACCAGCCGCTCAGACCTCGAGGACCTGGCGCTTGTTGTAGGTGCCGCAGCTCGGGCACGCGATGTGCTGCTGCTTCGGCTCCTGGCAACGCTCACACGAAACCAGGGTGGGGACCGCAGCCTTCCACTGCGACCGGCGGTGGCGCGTGTTGCTGCGCGACATCTTCCGCTTCGGAACAGCCACGGCTACTTCTCCTGCTTCTCGGCGGCGCGCTGCACGTCAGAGGCAGTGCCGCTCATGTTGTCCTTCTCGCCGTCCTGGATGGTCCCGGCGAGTCCTTGCAGTGCCGCCCAACGGATGTCGACGGCGTCGTGGTGGTGGTCGGGGTCGTCCTCGAGCCTGAATCCACAGGTGGAACACAGGCCGAGGCAGGTCTCCCGGCACACCGGCTGCATCGGCAGTGCGAGCACCACCGCATCACGCAGCACGGGCTCGAGGTCGAACAGGCCGTCCTCGAGTGGAATGACGTCCTCGTCCTCGGCGTCGTCGGCCGGCTCCGCCTGCTTGCTGCGGCCCCGGTCGTCGGCGTCAGGGTACGAGAACAACTCCTGGAAGTCCGCATCGAGCGTCAGCTCCAGCGGCTCCAGACACCTTACGCACTCCCCCTCGGCCGATGCACGGGCGGTGCCTGTGACAAGCACCCCTTCCATGACCGACTCCAGGCGGAGCTCGATCTCCACGGGCGCGCCCTGGGGCACGCCGATGACGCCGTCGATCCCGAGATCGGCGGGCGCCTCGACCGTGCGGGAGATCCGCTGGAGGGCACCGGGACGCCGACCCAGCTCGTGCGTGTCGAACACGAGGGGGTTGCGGTGGTCGAGGTGCGTACTCAGGGTTCTTCCCGCTTTCGGATCGTGGAGGGTTGGCCACCATGCGTCGCCGTGGGTGCGGCGATGCCGGGGCAGCGTTGATCGCGGACGTACGCGCGACCGAAGAGCCAGGATACTGGACCGGCCGCGTTTGACCCAATCCGGCCCCGTCGCCCCGCCCCGCAGGGGGGCGGCGAACCGTGGCCGGACGCCCCGCTCACGCGCAGTGCTCAGCGGCCCTGCTCGTACTGCCGCAGCTGTTCGAGATCGATCATGCTCGTGTCGAAGAGGCTGGTCTCGTCGAGCGCGGGCTGCTGCGGGTGCGCGGCCTGCCTGCCGTAGTCCTGGTCGTGCCCGCCCCGCGGGTGGCCCTGGCCCTGATCCTGGCCCTGGTCCTGGTGGACCTGCTGCTGGGCGTAGGCCTGCGGGTCGTAGGCGTACGGGTCCTGCTGCTGGTCGTAGCCGTACTGGGCGTACTGCTGCTGGGGCTGCTGGTAGGCGTACGGGTCCTGCTGGGGCTGCGGCTGGGCCTGGGCCTGGCCGTAGCCGTACGGGTCGTAGACCTGGGCGGGGACCTGGGGCTGCGCGGCGGGCCGGGGCTGCGGGTCGGCCAGCTCGGCCAGGCCCGCCAGGTAGTCCGCGTCGCTGGTGTGGCCGCCGAGGGCACCCGCGGCGTCCTGGGCGGCCATGTGGGCGCCCAGTTCGTCCGAGGCGATCCGGCCGTGCAGCTTCTCGCGGCCCCGGCCGACGGCCTCCAGCGTCTTGGCGAGGACGGCCTCGAAGGCGCCGAGCTTGGCGTCGACGTACTGGTCGGCCCGCTGGATGAGCGTCTGGGGGTCCGCGCTGTACTCCGGCGCGTCCGCGTCCGTCTGCCCCTGCTCGTCGAGGCCCGGGCCGCGGCCGAGGAGCTTCTCGCGGCCGCGGTCGACGGAGCCGATGGTCTTGGTGAGGACGACCTCGAAGTTGGCCAGCTTGGAGTCGACGTAGTCGTCGGCCTCGGCCCGGATCTCCTCGGCCTCGCGCTTGGCGTCGGCGAGGATACGGTCGGCCTCTTCCTGGGACTGCCGGGCGACGGCCGTGTCGGAGATCAGGGTGCCGCGCTGGGCGTGCGCGGACTCGATGATCCGCTCGGCCTCCTGGCGGGCCTGCTCGACCAGCTGCTCACGGCCGCCGATCAGCTCCTGGGCCTGGGCGAGGGAGCCGGGCAGGGCCTGGCGCACCTCCTCCAGGAGCGCGAGCAGCTCGGCGCGGTTGACCACGCACGAGGCCGACATGGGCATGGAGCGGGCGCCGGCGACGACGTCGACGATCTCGTCCAGCTTCTTCTGCACGTCCACCGTGGGCTCGCCACTCTCTACGACTGGTTGGGAGACGGACGGGACGACTGTAAGGCCAGTCGGGGCCCGCCCGACACCAGCTGACGGGCAGTCGGCTCAGCGCTGTTCGGCGATCCGCGCCACGAGTGCGTCGTGGACGGTGGCGGGCAGCAGGTGGGAGACGTCCCCGCCCCATGCCGCGACCTCCTTGACCAGCGACGACGACAGGAAGCTGTAGGTCGGGTTGGTGGGGACGAAGAGGGTCTCGACGCCCGAGAGGCCGTTGTTCATCTGGGCCATCTGGAGCTCGTAGTCGAAGTCGCTGACCGCGCGCAGGCCCTTCACGATGGCCGGGATGTCGCGCTGCTTGCAGAAGTCGACAAGGAGGCCGTGGAAGGACTCCACCTCCACGTTGCCGAGGTCGGCGGTCACCTCGCGGATCAGCCCGATCCGCTCGTCGATGGTGAACAGGCCCTTCTTCGACTGGTTGATCATCACCGCGACGTGCACGACGTCGTACAGCTTCGAGGCCCGGGCGATGATGTCGAGGTGTCCATTGGTGATGGGGTCGAACGACCCCGGACAGACGGCACGGCGCAACTGAAGTCCCTCGCTCCCGGTCATGGTGCGTCTTCGCACGTAGAGGCGGCGCGACCGTACCAAAGCGTGCCCTCGCCGTAACGGCGGGCCCGCAGCGGCTCGAACCCCCGCGGCCAGCCGAATTCCCCGCCTCTGGTGCTGCGCTCCACGGTGACCAGACACTCGTCGGCGAGCCACCCCTGAGTGCGGAGTGTGAGCAGGATCTCCCGAAGATCGTCATCGGTCACCGCGTACGGCGGATCGAGGAACACCACGTCAAAGGGGGTTTCGGGGGCCGGACCCGCAGCGATCTGTTCCGCTTTTCCGTTACGTACCTCCGCGCCCGGAAGGCCCAGTACGCGCACGTTGTCGCGGACGGTCTTCACGGCCCGCGCGTCGGCCTCCACCAGCAGCGCGTGCGAGGCACCCCGGGAGAGCGCCTCCAGGCCGACCGCGCCCGACCCGGCGTACAGATCCGCGACCCGGATGCCCTCCAGCGTGCCCAGCAGGGCCTCCCAGGTGGAGAAGAGGCCCTCGCGCGCGCGGTCGGAGGTGGGGCGGGTGCCGTTGCCCGGCGGAACGGCCAGGCGGCGTCCGCCGGCCCGGCCGGCGATCACGCGGGTCATCTCAGTCCTTGTCGGTGTACGGGTGTCACTGGAGCCCCCAGTTTCTCAGAACGCGGCGCGGACGCCGCCCGCGCGCCCCGGCGGTCACCCCTTGCCGAGCCCTGCCGAGCCGTGTCGAGGTACCGCTCAGCCCTTGTCGAGGTACTGCTCGCGGTCCTTGTCCAGCAGCGCGTCCAGGGCCGTCCGCAGCGCGGGCAGGCCCTCCAGGTCCGGATCCCGGCCCACCACCGCCACCGCCTCCTCGCGGGCCGCCGCGATCACCTCCTCGTCCTCGATGACCGCGAGCATCCGCAGCGAGGAGCGCACGCCGGACTGGGCCTGGCCCAGCACATCGCCCTCGCGCCGCTGCTCCAGGTCGATCCGGGAGAGCTCGAAGCCGTCCAGGGTCGCGGCCACCGCGTTCAGCCGGGCCCTGGCCGCGCTCGCCTCCGGCATCTCGGTGACCAGCAGGCACAGGCCCGGGGCGGAGCCGCGGCCGACGCGGCCGCGCAACTGGTGCAGCTGCGAGACGCCGAACCGGTCCGCGTCCATGATCACCATCGCGGTGGCGTTCGGCACGTTCACCCCCACCTCGATGACCGTGGTCGCCACCAGCACGTCGACGTCGCCGGCCGCGAACCGACGCATCACGTCGTCCTTGTCGTCGGGCTGCATCCGCCCGTGCAGCACCTCCACGCGCAGTCCCTGGAGGGGGCCCGCCCGGAGCTGGTCCGCCAGGTCCAGGACGGCGAGCGGCGGGCGCTTGTCGGCCGTCTCCTCGGCCGCCTTCTTCTTGGCGGCCTTCTTCTCGTCGGCCTCGTCCGCCAGGTCACCGATGCGCGGGCACACCACGTACCCCTGGTGGCCCTTGGCGACCTCCTCGCGGACCCGCTCCCAGGCGCGGGCCAGGAAGTGCGGCTTGTCCTGGGCGGGGACGACATGGCTGGCGATGGGCGAGCGCCCGGCCGGGAGCTGGTCGAGGACCGAGGTCTCCAGGTCGCCGAAGACGGTCATCGCCACCGTGCGCGGAATGGGCGTGGCGGTCATCACCAGCAGATGCGGGGGCTGCTTGCCCTTGCCGCGCAGCGCGTCGCGCTGTTCGACGCCGAACCGGTGCTGCTCGTCGACCACGACCAGGCCCAGGTCGTGGAAGTGCACCTTGTCCTCGATCAGCGCGTGCGTGCCGATGACGATGCCCGCCTCGCCGGTGACCAGGTCGAGCAGTGCCTGGCGGCGGGCGGCCGCGCCCATCGAGCCGGTGAGCAGCACGACCTTCGTACCGAGGTCGGAGCCGCCCAGCATGCCGCCCTCGGCGAGCTCGCCCATCATCTCCGTGATGGACCGGTGGTGCTGCTGGGCGAGGACCTCGGTGGGGGCGAGCATCGCGGCCTGCCCGCCGGAGTCGACCACCGCGAGCATCGCGCGCAGGGCGACCATCGTCTTGCCCGAGCCGACCTCGCCCTGGAGCAGGCGGTGCATCGGGTGCTCGGTCGCCAGGTCGTCGAAGATCTCCTTGGAGACGCTCCGCTGGCCCTCGGTGAGGGTGAAGGGCAGCTTGGCGTCGAAGGCGTCGAGCAGGCCGCCGGGGGCGGGCCTGCGCGCCACGGCGGGCAGCTGCGCGTCCGCGTACCGCCGCCGGGCCAGGGCGACCTGGAGGACGAACGCCTCGTCCCACTTCAGCCGCCGGCGGGCCTGCTCCACGTCGTCCTTGGTGTGCGGCCGGTGGACCTTGAGCAGCGCCTCGGGCAGCGTGGCGAAGCCGCGGCCCTCGCGCAGGGACGCGGGCAGCGGGTCGACGGCCTCCTGGGCACTGGGCAGCACCGCGTCGACCGCCTTGGCGATCTTCCAGGACTCCAGGCCCTTGCAGGCGGGGTAGATCGGGATGAGCGCGCCCGCCCAGGAGTCGACCACCTCGGCGGAGTCGCCGTCCTCGTCGATGTCGGCGGCGAGCTTCGCGTACGTGGGGTGGGCGAGCTGGAGGCGGCGGTTGAACATCGACACCTTGCCCGCGAACATCGCGCGGCTGCCGGGCAGCAGCTCCTTGTGCGGCTTGTGGATGCCCCGGCCGAAGAAGACCAGCTGGAGCCGGCCGCTGCCGTCGGTGATCGTGATCTCCAGGCGCTGGCCGCGCCCCCCGTTGAAGGTGTGCACGCGCGCGTCGGCCACCTGCGCCACCACCGTGACGTCCTCGTCGAGGGGGAGCTCGGCCAGTCTGGTGAGCTGGCCGCGCTCCTCGTACCGCCGCGGGTAGTGGTGCAGGAGGTCGCCGACCGTGTGCAGATCCAGCTGCTCGGCCATCACCTTCGCGGTGGGTCCGCCGAGCAACTTCTTCAGTGGTTCTTCGAGCGCAGGCACGCGATCCATTGCACACCACGCCACTGACATCCCGCAGGAGGCCCCGGCGCCCCGGGGACAACTCGGCGCGTACGGCGGCCACTCGGCCGGGCGCGCGCTCCGCCCGCCGGTGCCGGCCGGTCCGTCCGCCGGGCCGCCGGTCCCGTCACTCGACGCCGATCAGCAGCGGGGAGCTCTGGTTGCCGCCCTCGTAGACGACCGTGTCGACCGCCAGATGGGCCTCGCGCACATGGGCCTCGATGCCGGGGGCCAGCTCCGCCGGGGTGTCGGCGGCCCGCACCAGGGTGACCAGCTCGCCGCCCGCGGCCAGCATCCGGTCGAGGACCGCCTCGGCCGTACGGCCCAGATCCTGTCCGATCACGGCCACGTCGCCGTCGATGAGGCCCAGCACATCCCCGGCCTGGCAGATGCCGGCCGTGGTCCACGACTGCCGCTCGGCGACGGCCAGTTCCGCGTAACGGGTCGCGCCGGCCGCCGCGGTCATCGCCACCACGTCCTCGTCGAAGCGGCGGTCGGGGGCGTGCACCGCGAGCGCGGCGAGGCCCTGGACGGCGGAGCGGGTGGGGATGAGCGCGACCCGTACGCCCTCGGCGCGCGCCTGCTCCACGGCCGCGGCGGCGGTGTGGCGCAGCTCGGCGTCGTTGGGCAGGAGCACGACCTCGCGCGCGTGGGCGCGGCGGATCGCGTCGACGAGCTCGCCGCTGGCCGGGGGCTCGCCCGGCCGGGCCAGCACGGCGGTGGCCCCGGCCTCGGCGCACAGCCCGGCCAGGCCCTCGCCGGGCACCACCGCGACGACGGCCCGCTGGGCCTGTTCGCGCGGCTCGGGGTGCGCGCCGAAGTGGGTGATGCGGATCCGGTACGGACGGCCCGCCTCCACGCCCGCCTCGACGGCCGCACCCGCGTCGTCCACATGGACGTGGACGTTCCACAGGCCGTCGCCGCCGACCACCACCAGGGAGTCCCCGAGGGCGTCCAGTCTGCCGCGCAGCCGTGCCACCGCCGCGTCGTCCGCCTCCAGGAGGTAGATCACCTCGAAGGCGGGGCCCGCGGCCTCCTCGCCCGGGGCGTCCTCGGCCGGGCAGCCGGTCGCGTCGAGCGGCGCACGCGTCTCGTGCCGTACGGACGGCACCTCGCCGGAGAGCGCCTGCGCCAGCGCCCCCAGGACCGTCACCAGCCCCCAGCCGCCCGCGTCCACGACCCCGGCGCGGCCCAGCACCGCGAGCTGGGCGGGCGTCTTCTCCAGGGCCCGCCGGGCACCGGCGTAGGCCGCGCTCGCCACGGCCGCCGCGCCACCACCCGCGCCGCCGTCGCCGTCCGCCTCCCGGGCCGCCTGCGCCGCGGCCGTCGCCACCGTCAGGACCGTGCCCTCGACGGGGTGCGCGACCGCCTCGTACGCCGACTCGGCCGCCCGGCGCAGGGCTCCCGACAGGTCCGTGCCGCGCTCGGCGAGGACCTCGGCCATACCGCGCAGCAGCTGGGAGAGGATCGTGCCCGAGTTGCCGCGGGCCCCCAGGAGGGCGCCGTGGGCCATCGCCCGTATGACGTCGGCCGTATCGGGCACCTCGGTGTACGCGGCGAAGACCGCCTCCACCGCCTGGTGGGCGGACTCCACCGTCAGATACAGATTGGTGCCGGTGTCCCCGTCCGCGACGGGGTAGACGTTGACCGCGTCGATCTCCGCGCGGTCCCGGCCGAGCCCGTCCAGGGCCAGCGAGCACCAGGTGCGTACCGCGACGGCGTCGAGAGTCTGCGGCACCTGGTGTCCTCCTAGAGCGGCCGGTGAGCTGCGGGCCAGCAGCAGGGTAGACCCGGTGAGCGGCTCCGGACCGGGGCGGGGGGCGGCGGCGGTCATGGTAGTTTCGTATCTCGGGAGCAGCCGTTGTATGCTGCTTCGGTTGCCCGGCGAGAGTCGGGCCATTCCCCCGGCAAGCCACCTCAGATCTCTGATCCGGTGCGCCGGATTTCACTGTAAGTGCATCTGAAGTCTTTGGAGTGACCCGTGGCTGCCAACTGCGACGTCTGCGGCAAGGGGCCGGGCTTCGGCAACAACATTTCGCACTCGCACCGCCGTACGTCTCGTCGCTGGAACCCGAACATCCAGCGCGTGCGTGCCGTGGTCGGTCGGACGCCGAAGCGGCTCAACGTCTGCACCTCGTGCATCAAGGCCGGCAAGGTCTCGCGCTAACGCCGACGTTTCGTCGTAGCGCAGCCCTTTCCGGTTGCCCAGAAAGCCGGTCCACCTCGGTGGGCCGGCTTTTTGACGTCCTCGTGCGGGCCGGAAGGACCTGACCGAGGCCCCCCGGGTGAGCGGGCCCCCGCGCTCAGGAAGCGCGCAGACCCCAGCCGTGGTCCACCGGGCCGATCCCCGACCCCAGGGCGAAGCCCGCCGCGATCGCCGCCGTCACGTACTCCTTGGCCGCCCGCGCCGCCTCCGGCACCGTCAGACCCTTGGCCAGGGACGAAGCCAGCGCCGAGGCCAGGGTGCAGCCCGTGCCGTGGGTGTGGCGGTTGTCCCGGCGGGGCGCCCGGAGCCAGTGCTCCTCGCCGCCGTCCGTGAGCAGGTCCACCGCCTCCGGTGACGCCGAGCCCGCCAGATGCCCGCCCTTGATCAGGGCCCAGCGCGGGCCGAACGCGAGGATCGCCTCCGCCGCCCGCCGCATCCCGTCCTCGTCCTCGACCCGTACGCCCGTGAGCTGCGCCACTTCGTCCAGGTTGGGCGTGGCCACCGTCGCCGCCGGCAGCAGTCGCAGGCGTACGGACTCCAGCGCCTCGGCGGCCAGCAGCGCGTCGCCGTGCTTGGAGACGCCCACCGGGTCCACGACCACCGGCGCGTCCGTGTCCGCCAGGAGGTCCGCCACGGTCTCCACCAGGAGCGCCGAGGAGAGCATCCCGGTCTTCACGGCCTGGACGCCGATGTCGTCGACGACCGAGCGGTACTGCGCCCGGACCGCCTCGGCGGGCAGCTCCCAGGCGCCCTGGACGCCCAGCGAGTTCTGCGCGGTCACCGCGGTGATCACGCTCATCCCGTGGACGCCCAGGGCCAGCATCGTCTTCAGGTCCGCCTGGACACCGGCGCCGCCGCCGGAGTCGGAGCCCGCGACGGTCAGCACCCGGGGCGGCGCGGTGGTCACTCCGCGTCCCCGAAGTGGTCCCAGCCGCCCTTGGCGGTCCAGGGGGCGCCGTCGACGGTCACCTGCGGCAGCGCGGAGGGGTTGAGGACCTCCCCGATCACCTTCCAGCGGGCGGGCAGCTTCACGTCCGGCGGGAAGGTCGCGACGATCGCGTGGTCCTCTCCCCCGGTCAGCACCCACTGGAGCGGGTCGACGCCGACCGCCTGGCCGATGTCGCTCATCTGCGTCGGGATGTCGATCAGGCCCGAGCGCAGGTCGATACGGACCTTGCTGGCCTCCGCGATGTGCCCGAGGTCCGCGACCAGGCCGTCGCTGACGTCCGTCATGGCGGTGGCGCCGAGACCGGCGGCGGCGGGACCCGCGTGGTAGGGCGGCTCCGGGCGGCGGTGGGCCTCCACGAAGGCGCGCGGCGAGCGGAAGCCCCGCGAGAGCACCGCGAAGCCCGCCGCCGACCAGCCGAGCCAGCCCGTGACCGCGACCACGTCGCCGGGCTGCGCGCCGCCGCGGGTCACCGGCTCGTGGTTGCGCAGGTCCCCGAGGGCGGTGATGGCGACGGTGATGGTGTCGCCGCGCACCACGTCGCCGCCGACCACGGCCGCCCCCGCGACCTGGCACTCGTCCCGGATCCCGTCCATCAGCTCGACCGGCCAGGTGGCCGGGAGCTCGGCGGGGACGACCAGGCCCAGCAGCAGCGCGGTGGGGACCGCGCCCATGGCGGCGATATCGGCCAGATTCTGCGCGGCGGCCTTGCGCCCCACGTCGTACGCGGTCGACCAGTCGCGCCGGAAGTGGCGGCCCTCCAGGAGGATGTCCGTGCTCGCCACCACCCTGCGGTCGGGTGCGGTCACGACCGCGGCGTCGTCGCCGGGGCCGATCCGTACCGCGGGGGTCGAGGTGAGCCGGGAGGTCAGCTCCCTGATGAGCCCGAACTCCCCCAACTCGCCCACAGTGCCTCTCACCGTGCCACCTCTCATCCTCGTACCCCTTGGGACCCGGCGCGCTCGCGGTCGCGAGCCGTCACCTCGGTGGGTACCGTCAACACATACGTCAACTTCTGCCGCGCGCACGCGGATGTGCGAGCGCCCGCGCCTGCGCGGTACTCCCGCGGGCGCACGGCGACGCGATACCGTGGCGTCTCTTTCTTCCCCCCTCGGGCCTCCTCGCCGCAGGGAGGGGACATGATCCTCGTGGCCGCCCTGGAGGTTCCGTGGTACAGGCGTACATCCTCATCCAGACCGAGGTGGGCAAGGCGTCGACCGTCGCCGAGACCATCGCGAAGATCCCGGGGGTGATCCAGGCCGAGGACGTCACCGGGCCGTACGACGTGATCGTGCGCGCCCAGGCGGACACGGTCGACGAGCTGGGCCGCATGGTGGTCGCCAAGGTCCAGCAGGTGGACGGGATCACCCGCACCCTGACCTGCCCGGTGGTTCATCTGTAGCCCCCGCTTACCCTTGGCCGGTGACTTCTTCTCGCCGCCGGTCCCTCCTCGTGCCCGCAGCCGCCCTCGCCCTGCTGGCCGCCGCGGGCTGCTCCTCCACGGACGCGAAGGCGACGATCACGGTTCCCAGCCCGCCGAAGGAGACCGCCTCGCTCTGCGGCGCGCTGCACAAGACGCTGCCCCACAGGCTCGACGGGCTCAAGCGGAATGATCCCAGCCCGGCGTCGGATCTGACCGCCGGGTGGGGCGATGACGGGATCGTACTGCGCTGCGGGATCGACCGGCCGGAGAAGATGAACGATCCCGAGGCGGACGGGGTGACCGTGGACGGCGTCAACTGGCTCCTGGAGCAGGTGACGGGCGGCTTCCGCTTCACCACGACCTATCGCAAGGCGTACGTGGAGGTCACCCTGCGCACGGCGTCCGGGAAGGCCGCCGGGGACATCGGGTGGCTCACCCAGCTCTCCGGGCCCGTCAAGAAGACGGTCCCGGAGAGCCTGTAGCGCCCGAGGGCCGCGGCGAACCGCGCGGCCGGCCGACGACGGCCCGTCGGCGAACGGCTACCGAAGCCCCGTCGGCCTGCGCAGCGCCGCCTCGATGAGGCGGTCCACCAGCTCCGCGTAGTCCACGCCCGTCGCCTCCCACATCCGCGGGTACATGGAGATCGGCGTGAACCCCGGCATCGTGTTGATCTCGTTGATCACGAACTCGCCGTTCTCCTGGAGGAAGAAGTCCGCGCGGACCAGGCCCTCGCAGGACGCGGCCTCGAACGCCTCCACGGCGAGCCGGCGCACCTCGGCGGTCGCCTCGGCGCCGATCGGCGCGGGCACGATCCCGTCGGCCGAGTCGATGTACTTCGCCTCGAAGTCGTAGAAGGCGTGGTCGCTCACCGGCGGGATCTCGGCCGGGACGCTCGCACGCGGCCCGTCCTCGAACTCCAGGACGCCGCACTCGATCTCCCGGCCGCGCAGCAGCGACTCGACCAGGAACTTGGGGTCGTGGCGCCGCGCCTCCTCGATGGCCTCGTCCAGGCCGTCGAAGGAGTCGACCTTGGTGATGCCGAAGGAGGAGCCCGCCCGGGCCGGCTTGATGAACAGCGGCCAGCCGTGCTCACCCGCGAACGCGGCGATCCGCTTGCGGGCGCCCTGCTCGTCCTGCTCCCACTCGCGCGGCCGGATCACCAGGTAGGGGCCGACGGCCAGCCCGAAGGAGGTGAACACCCGCTTCATGTAGTCCTTGTCCTGGCCGACGGCCGAGGCGAGCACGCCCGAGCCGACGTAGGGGACGCCGGAGAGTTCGAGCAGGCCCTGGAGGGTGCCGTCCTCGCCGTACGGGCCGTGCAGCACCGGGAAGACGACGTCGACCTCGCCCAGCGCCTTGGGGACCGCGCCGGGCTCGCTGAAGACGACCTCGCGGTTGTTCGGGTCCACGGGGAGCACGACCGCGCCCTCGGCGGACTCGGCGAGCTCGGCGACGCTGGGCACCTTGCGGTCGGCGATGGCCATCCGCTCCGGCTCGTCGGCGGTGAGCGCCCAGCGGCCGTCGGTGGTGATGCCGATGGGCAGCACGTCGTACTTCGTACGGTCGATGGCGCGCAGCACGGCACCGGCGGTGACGACCGAGATGCCGTGCTCGGAGCTGCGGCCGCCGAACACGACGGCCACCCGCGGCTTGCGCGGCTGCTGGGGGCTCGATTCAGGGCTCTGGGGGAGGTTCTCGCTGCTCATATCGCGATGAGCGTACCCGTTCGACTCGGCGGTTTCAGCGCCGCTCGGGCTTGGCGCTGCGCGACATCAGCTCCTTGAGGGCGACCACCGGCGGCTTGCCCTCGTGGACGATCCCGACGACCGTCTCGGTGATGGGCATGTCGACACCGTGGCGGCGCGCCAGATCCAGCACGGACTCGCAGGACTTGACGCCCTCGGCGGTCTGCCGGGTGACCGCGATGGTCTCCTGGAGCGTCATGCCCCGGCCCAGGTTGGTGCCGAAGGTGTGGTTGCGCGAGAGCGGCGAGGAGCAGGTGGCGACGAGGTCGCCCAGGCCCGCGAGGCCGGAGAAGGTGAGCGCGTCGGCGCCCATGGCGAGGCCGAGCCGGGTGGTCTCGGCCAGGCCCCGGGTGATGAGCGAGCCCTTGGCGTTGTCGCCCAGGCCCATGCCGTCCGCGATGCCGACCGCGAGGCCGATGACGTTCTTGACCGCGCCGCCGAGCTCGCAGCCGACGACGTCGGTGTTGGTGTACGGGCGGAAGTACGGGGTGTGGCAGGCGGCCTGGAGGCGCTGGGCCACGGCCTCGTCGCGGCAGGCGACCACGGCGGCGGCGGGCCGGCGCTGGGCGATCTCCTTGGCGAGGTTGGGGCCGGTGATCACGGCGACGCGGTCGGCGGGGACCTTGGCGACCTCCTCGATCACCTCGCTCATCCGCTTGGCGGTGCCGAGTTCGACGCCCTTCATCAGCGAGACGAGGACGGTGTCGGGCGCCAGCAGCGGCGTCCAGGCGGCGAGGTTGGCGCGCAGGGTCTGCGAGGGTACGGCGAGGACGGTGAAGTCGGCGCCCGCCGCGGCCTCGGCGGGGTCGGTGGTGGCCCGCACGGCCGCGGGCAGTTCGATGCCCGGCAGGTAGTCGGGGTTGGTGCGGGTGGTGTTGATCGCCTCGGCGAGTTCGGGGCGGCGGCCCCACAGGGTCACCTCGCAGCCCGCGTCGGCGAGGACCATGGCGAACGCCGTACCCCAGGAGCCGGTGCCGAATACTGCTGCCTTGGTGGCGGCGTGCGTCACTTGGTGCCCTCCCCGGCGGCCTTGCGGCGGAGCTGCGCGCGGACTTCGCGCGGATCGTACGGCTTGGCGGGGGCGGACTCGCCCCGGATCTCCTCCAGCTGGCGGGTGACCGCGGCCATGATGGCCTCGGTCGCCTCGCGCAGCACCTCGGGAGTGGGCTCCTTGTCGTAGAAGCGCGCGAGGTCGACCGGCGGACCGGCCTTCACCTGGAGGGTCTTGCGGGGGAAGAAGCGGACCTTCTTCTCCTTGGCATAGGGCGGCATCGCCAGGTTGGCGCCCCACTGGGCGACCGGGATGACCGGGGCCTTCGTCTGCATGGCGGCGCGTGCCACCCCGGTCTTGGCGGTCATCGGCCACATGTCGGGGTCGCGGGTGAGGGTGCCCTCGGGGTAGAAGACGACGCATTCACCCCGCTCGATGGCCTCGACGGCGGCCCGGAAGGCGCCGAAGGCATTGGAGGACTCGCGGTAGACGGGAATCTGGCCCGTGCCGCGCAGCAGCGGCCCCACCACGGGCACCTTGAAGAGCCCGGCCTTGGCGAGGAACCGGGGCACCCGTCCGGTGTTGTACTGGAAGTGCCCGTAGGAGAACATGTCGAGATACGAGTTGTGGTTGACCGCGGTGATAAAACCGCCGTCCGCCGGAATGTTCTCCATTCCGTGCCAGTCCCGCTTGAAAAGCACCACCAGTGGAGGTTTGGCGATGACCGCCGCCAGGCGGTACCAGAAGCCGATTCTGCGGCGGGACACTCGGAGCACCTTCCTCTAGGACAGACCACTGCGGGCCACCACGCGACTTGCGCAGGGAGCAAGTGTCGCTCCGGCCATCCGGTCTGTCGAGAACACCGTACGCCCCGACCGTGCGGGGGCCGCTCCTGGCCGGGTGACAATGGCCTGCGTCCCTGTCCGGCGGCTGTCCGTCCGACCGGACGCGGAGCGACGAGAGCGAGGGGGACGCCACGAACACCGCATCACCGGGCCACTGGTCCCTGGTCGTGCCGTTGAAGCCGCTGGCGCTGGCGAAGAGCAGGCTCACGGCCGCCGTCGGCGCGACGCTGCGGCCCCGGCTCGCTCTGGCGTTCGCCCTGGACACCGTGGGTGCGGCCCTCGCCTGCCCGGCGGTACGGGATGTGGCGGTCGTCACGGACGATCCGCTGGCGGGCGCGGAGCTGGCCGCGCTGGGCGCGCGGATCGTCGCCGACAGCCCGCGCGCGGGCCTCAACGCCGCCCTCGCGCACGGGGCGTACGCGATACGGCAGGGGCGCCCCGGGGCGGCGGTCGCGGCCCTGAACGCGGATCTTCCCGCGCTGCGGCCGGCGGAATTGGGGCGAGTACTGGATGCCGCCTCCGTATTTCCGCGCACATTTCTGGCCGACGCGGCGGGAATCGGGACGACATTTCTTTCGGCCGCCCCGGGAGTGGATTTGGCCCCGGCATTCGGCGGTCCCTCCCGGGCCGCGCATTCCGCGTCGGGCGCGGCGGAAATCCCGCTGACCGGGGTGGACTCGGTGCGCCGGGACGTGGACACCGGAGCGGACCTCGAAATCGCGCTGGCGCTGGGGACGGGACCGGCCACGGGGGCGCTGCGGGGCGCGGTGGAGGGCGTACCCGGGCTGGTGGGCGGCGGCGCTAGGCTGCCAGCCATGCAGGCGACCGCGTACACATACGACTTCGCAACCCGCAGCGGCAGTGTGCTGCTCGACGACGGCACCCCGGTGGACTTCGGGGCCGAGGCCTTCGACGCGGGCGGGCTGCGGCTGCTGCGGGTGGGCCAGCGGGTCCGCATCGAGACGGAGGGCGAGGGCGCGTCCCTGCGGATCACCCTGGTGACGCTGCAGACGTTCTGAGCCGCGCCCGCCCGGGGCGGAAGCGGCCGGGACGCGGCGGCAGCGGCCGGGACGGGGGCGGGGCCGACACGCCGCGGGCCGGGCTCCCCGAGGGGAGCCCGGCCCGGCGCGTGAGCCGTCCGGCGATGCCTACTTCTTGCGGGCGGTCGTCTTCTTGGCGGTGGTGGTCTTGCGCGCGGTGACCTTCTTGGCCGGCGCCTTCTTGGCGGCGGTCTTCTTGGCGGGCGCGGTCTTCTTGGCCGTGGCCTTCTTGGCGGTGGTGGCCTTCTTGGCCGGGGTCGCCTTCTTCGCCGTCGCCGTGGTCTTCTTGGCGGCGCCGGAGGTGGCGGTCTTCTTGGCCGCGGCCGCCGTCGTCTTCTTCACGGCCGGCGTGGTCTTCTTGGCGGTGGTCTTCTTGGCCGGCGCGGTCTTCTTCGCGGCGGTCGTCTTCTTCGCGGCGGTGGCCTTCTTGGCCGCGGCCTTCTTCACCGTGCTGCGGGTGGAGGTGCCACCCGAGAGGCTGCCCTTGGGCGCCTTCTTCACGGCGACCTCGTCGCCCTTGGGGAGCTTCTTCGAGCCGCTGACCAGGTCCTTGAAGCCCTGACCCGCGCGGAAGCGCGGAACCGAGGTCTTCTTGACCCGCACGCGCTCACCCGTCTGCGGGTTGCGGGCGTAACGGGCCGGACGGTCGACCTTCTCGAACGAACCGAAACCGGTGACCGAGACCCGGTCGCCCGCGACGACGGCCCGGACGACCGCGTCCAGAACCGCGTCCACGGCGTCCGCGGCCTGCTGACGGCCGCCGAGCTTGTCGGCAATCGCTTCTACGAGCTGCGCCTTGTTCACGTCTTCCCCTTCGGAGACATTGGCCGGAACGAATCCGTTCTGGCTTTTTCGCACGTTAGGCAGATATATACCGCAAATCAAACACGAAACGGGCTAATCACCCTAGTGCCGCAACGAAGTCGGCTTCACCGAACTCCTTGTGACTCAGTCGTCTTCGGGGAATCGGCCCTCTTCGAGGTCCTTCATCAACCGGTCCAGACGCCTTGCCGCATCGGCGAGATCGTGTTTGGCAGCCGCTGTGATGACCAGCAGCTTCCGGGACAGCGCCATCCGTACGCCCTCCGGGACTTGCAGTTCGCGCACCACTGTGTGCGCTTCTTTCAGCCGGTCCGCGACGAGCCGGTAGAGCTCGAGTTGGCTGTCGCGTTCCATGCGCCGATTGTGCCATCTGGGGCGAGTTGTCGCCTCCGGCGGGGGCAACTGAGGGATTCCGGGTGGCTTCCGGCTCCCCAACGACCACCGGTCGCGCAAGACCCAATCCGGCCATCTGCTGTGCAGCCTAGGCTAGTTGACGCCACCCTGACACCCCGCAACGCAACACGCCCCCTGTCCCGAAAGACAGGGGGCGTGTTGGGCCGAACGACTGCCCCGGACCCGCCCAAGAGGCGGCCCGGGCCGGTCAGACGAGCGAGGTGCTGGGCTTGTGGGAGGGCCGCTTCGCCTCGTACGCGGCGATGGCGGCCTCGTTCTGGAGCGTGATGCTGATGTCGTCCAGGCCGTTCAGCAGCCGCCAGCGGGCGTTCTCGTCGAGTTCGAAGGCGGCCGTGACGCCTTCCGCGCGGACCTGGCGGTCCTGGAGGTCCACCGTGATCTCGGCGTTCGGGTCGCGCTCCGTCAGCTCCCAGAGCGCGTCCACGACTTTCTGGTCGATCACCACCGTGAGCAGCCCGTTCTTCAGCGAGTTGCCCCGGAAGATATCGGCGAACCGGGAGGAGATCACGGTTTTGAAACCGTAGTTCTGCAGGGCCCACACGGCGTGCTCGCGCGACGAGCCCGTACCGAAGTCGGGGCCCGCGACCAGCACCGACGCGCCCTGGCGCTCGGGCTTGTTCAGAACGAACTCCGGGTCCTTGCGCCAGGCCTCGAACAGCCCGTCCTCGAAGCCGTCCCGGGTGACCTTCTTCAGCCAGTGGGCCGGGATGATCTGGTCGGTGTCTACATTGGAGCGGCGCAGCGGGACGGCCCGGCCGGTGTGCGTGGTGAAAGCTTCCATGGCTGATCAGACTCCAGCGGGCGTACGGGCGTCGGACAGGTCGGCGGGGGACGCCAGGTGGCCGAGAACCGCTGTTGCGGCGGCGACCTGCGGCGACACCAGATGGGTGCGGCCGCCCTTGCCCTGCCTGCCCTCGAAGTTGCGGTTGGAGGTGGAGGCGGAGCGCTCGCCGGGTGCCAGCTGGTCGGGGTTCATGCCCAGGCACATCGAGCAGCCCGCGTGCCGCCATTCGGCGCCGGCGGCGGTGAAGACCTTGTCCAGGCCCTCCTCCACGGCCTGGAGCGCCACCCGCACCGAGCCCGGCACGACCAGCATCCGTACGCCGTCGGCGACTTTGCGGCCCGCCAGGATCGAGGCCGCCGCGCGCAGGTCCTCGATACGGCCGTTGGTGCAGGAACCTACGAAGACGGTGTCGACGTCGATGGTCCGCAGCGGCTGCCCGGCGGTCAATCCCATGTACTCCAGCGCCTTTTCGGCGGCCAGGCGCTCCGAAGCGTCTTCGTACGAAGCCGGGTCGGGGACGGACGCCGAAAGCGGTGCTCCCTGGCCCGGATTGGTGCCCCAGGTGACGAACGGGGAGAGCTGGGTGGCGTCGATGACGACCTCGGCGTCGAAGACCGCGTCCTCGTCCGTCTTCAGGGTCTGCCAGTACGCGACGGCCTCGTCCCAGTCGGCGCCCTCGGGGGCGTGGGCGCGGCCCTGGAGGTAGTCGAACGTGGTGCGGTCGGGGGCGATCATGCCCGCCCGGGCGCCGGCCTCGATCGACATGTTGCAGATGGTCATCCGGGCCTCCATCGAGAGCTTCTCGATGGCCGGGCCGCGGTATTCCAGGACATAGCCCTGGCCGCCGCCGGTGCCGATCCTGGCGATGATGGCCAGGATCAGGTCCTTGGCGGTGACGCCGTCGGGCAGCTCGCCCTCGACGGTGATGGCCATGGTCTTGAAGGGGGCCAGTGGCAGGGTCTGGGTGGCGAGCACATGCTCTACCTGTGAGGTGCCGATCCCGAACGCCAGCGCCCCGAAAGCGCCGTGCGTGGAGGTGTGCGAGTCGCCGCAGACCACGGTGGTGCCGGGCTGGGTCAGGCCAAGCTGCGGTCCCACCACGTGGACGACGCCCTGCTCGACGTCGCCGAGGGGGTGCAGCCGCACGCCGAACTCGGCGCAGTTCTTGCGCAGCGTCTCCAGCTGGGCCCGGGAGACCGGGTCGGCGATGGGCTTGTCGATGTCGAGGGTCGGGGTGTTGTGGTCCTCGGTGGCGATGGTGAGGTCGAGGCGCCGCACCGGGCGGCCGCTCTTGCGCAGCCCGTCGAAAGCCTGCGGGCTGGTCACCTCGTGCAGCAGGTGCAGATCGATGAAGAGGAGGTCGGGCTCGCCCTCGGCGCGCCTGACGACATGGTCGTCCCAGACCTTCTCCGCGAGTGTCCTACCCATCGCTTTCCCTCCGGCCGGCGTCGTCGCCGGCCCAACTAGAGACCGGGTGTACCGCCGGGCCCCCGGGACCGGACGGTGGCTGCGGCCGTTGTGCGGACCGCCAGTACAGGTTCGCAAGTTCCGGAGAAAATTGAACTTGCGTTTCACAGAGTGAGACGCGAGTATCGTTTCATGGACAACTCTAGCGGCGTCGGCGTTCTCGACAAGGCGGCTCTCGTCCTGAGCGCCCTGGAGTCCGGTCCGGCCACCCTCGCGGGGCTGGTCGCGGCGACCGGACTCGCACGACCCACGGCACACCGCCTTGCCGTGGCACTGGAACACCACCGGATGGTGGCGCGGGACATGCAGGGCCGGTTCATCCTCGGCCCGCGGCTCGCGGAGCTCGCGGCCGCGGCCGGCGAGGACCGCCTGCTGGCCACGGCCGGTCCCGTGCTCACGCATCTGCGGGACGTGACGGGCGAGAGCGCGCAGCTCTACCGCCGTCAGGGCGACATGCGGATCTGCGTGGCGGCGGCCGAGCGGCTGTCCGGTCTGCGGGACACCGTGCCGGTCGGCTCGACCCTGACGATGAAGGCGGGCTCCTCCGCGCAGATCCTGATGGCCTGGGAGGAGCCGGAGCGCCTGCACCGGGGGCTCCAGGGCGCCCGCTTCACGGCGACGGCCCTGTCGGGCGTGCGGCGCCGGGGCTGGGCCCAGTCGATCGGCGAGCGCGAGCCGGGCGTGGCCTCGGTCTCGGCGCCGGTGCGCGGTCCGTCCAACCGCGTGGTCGCCGCCGTCTCGGTCTCCGGACCGATCGAGCGCCTGACCCGCCACCCGGGCCGGATGCACGCGCAGGCGGTCATCGACGCCGCCGCGCGCCTGTCCGAGGCCCTGCGCCGCAACGGCTAGCCGCACCTACGTCCACCTCCGGCCCCCCGCTCCAACGCCGCAGCGGGGGGCCACCTCCGTGCCGGCCCTCTGCCCGCGGGCCGGCAGGCGGGTTACCCGCCCCTCAGGGGTCGGCCGCAGCCGGAGAATCCAGCTCAGCCACAGGCATTCGGGGGCGCGGGGAACTGCGCGAGCAACCCCCACCGGCCCGCAGACGAACGCCGGGCGCGACCAGCCCCCACCGCCGCGCTCACGCCGCCTTCAGGCGGCCCGCCACCGGCACCACCCCCGTCGCCCTGCCCAGCCCGAACTCCGGCATGCCGACGTACACCGACTCGTACGACCCCGCCGGGACCACATACGTCTCGTGCCAGATGCCCACCGCCCCCTTCGCCCCGCGCGCCCGGCGGTTGAAGGCCGCCCAGGCCGGCCGGTGCTCCTTGTCCTGGGCCCCGGCGTACGCCAGGAGCTTCTCCTTGGACTCCCAGTACTGCACCACCGCCACCGCGCGCGGCCCGGCGAGGACGGGCTGGAAGCCGAGCAGCCCGCTGCCCTCCTCCCTGACGAGCTCCTTCAGCATGCGCGGCATCGCGGCCGTCACCGGCAGCCAACTGCGCAGCGAGCGGAAGCGGTTGACGCGCATCCCGATCAGGAAGACCACCACGTCCCCCTCGGCGCCGGCGGTCATACGTCCCTCGATCAGCCTCGCGCTCATGACAGTCCCCCATGACGTAGCAGTGGCGTTCGGGCCGGACACTGGTTGGATAGTTGCACTATCCGATGATTGGATAGTGGCACTCTCCGAGGGAAGGCGCAAGAGGTATGAGACTGGCGGAGCTGAGTGAGCGGAGCGGGGTCGCCCCGGCGACGATCAAGTACTACCTGCGCGAGGGCCTGCTGCCGCCGGGCGGGCGGGTCACCGCCACCCAGGCCGACTACGACGCCTCGCATCTGCGGCGCCTCAAGCTGGTGCGCGCGCTGATCCAGGTGGGACGGGTGCCGGTGGCCGCCGCCAAGGAGGTCCTCGCGGCCCTGGAGGACGAGTCCCTGGACCACCACTCCCGGCTCGGCATCGCCGTCGAGGCGCTGCCGAACGCCCCGGAACCCGCCCCCGACGACCCGTGCGCGCAGACCGCGCGCGCCTCGGTGGACGCGGTGATCGACGGGCTCGGCTGGCAGTACGGCGGCTCGGACCCGCGGGGCGGCTCGGGCGCGTATCGCACGCTGCTGGCGGCGGTGACCGCGCTCGCCCGGCTCGGATACCCCTGCGGTCCCGAGGAGTTGGCGCCCTACGCGAAGGCCGCCGCCCACATGGCGGTCACCGACCTGGACTTGGTGGAGCGCTGGGAGACCCCGGCCGAACAGGTAGAGGCGGCCGTGGCGTTGACCGTGCTCTACGAGCCGGTGCTGCTGAGTCTGCGGCGGCTGGCCCAGGCGCAGGAGTCGGCGCGGCGCTTCGCGCGGCCATGACGCGCGCCCCGGGACCGGCCCGCCCCCGGGGCAAGCGGAAGGGGCCCGGCACACTGTGTGTGCCGGGCCCCTTCCTCACGTACCCCCGACCGGATTCGAACCGGCGCTACCGCCTTGAGAGGGCGGCGTGCTAGGCCGCTACACAACGGGGGCGTGTTGTCGATCCCGAGGGATCGGTGAATCGCATGTCTTTCGATCATGCGATCCGCTGGGCTACCAGGACTCGAACCTAGAATGACGGTACCAGAAACCGTAGTGTTGCCAATTACACCATAGCCCATGGTGGTTTAGACCAGTACCCCCGACCGGATTCGAACCGGCGCTACCGCCTTGAGAGGGCGGCGTGCTAGGCCGCTACACAACGGGGGCCCTAGCGATCCTGCATGAGAGTCAGCGGGTGCGACCCGGACTGTCCCCCTGGGAAGGATCTGTACCCCCGACCGGATTCGAACCGGCGCTACTGCCTTGAGAGGGCAGCGTGCTAGGCCGCTACACAACGGGGGCTTTGCGGATCTGGAATCCGCGGTGCAGATAAGCTCTGCGAGCTGGCCTACCAGGACTCGAACCTAGACTAACGGAACCAGAAACCGTCGTGCTGCCAATTACACCATAGGCCACCGGAACACCATCCCCACCGGGGATCCCGCTCCGCTCGCGCTTTCGGTTCGGGGCTTTTCTTCCCGCTCCCCTCGGCGCAGGAAGAACATTACCCGAAGGTGTCCGGCGCTCCAAAACGGGTATCCCGGCGCAGCAGGCCGGGGAGCTCCTCCAGGCCCGTGATCCGCACCAGTTCGGGCCTGCCGCCCAGCCCGTTGCGGTCCAGCCAGATCCCCAGGAGCCCGGCCTCCACGGCGCCGCGCGCGTCGATGTCCGGCTGGTCGCCCACGTACGCGACCTCCTCGGGGGCCAGCGCCAGGGCCTCGCAGGCCGCGTGGAAGGCCCCCGCCTCGGGCTTGGAGATCCCCAGCTCGGCCGCGCACACCACCGCCTCGAAGCGGTCGCGTACACCCAGGACCTCGAGCTTGCGCTCCTGGTGGCGGAGGGAGGAGTTGGACAGGACCGCGTGCCGGTAGCCGCCGGCCAGCAGGTCCAGGGCGGGCACGGTGTCCGGGAAGAGCGACCAGGCGGCCTCGTAGTGGGCCAGATGGCGCTCGAACCAGGTCTCGGCGTCGGGGTCGCTCAGCTCGGCGCCGAGGAAGGCGCGCACCCGGTCGCGCCGCTGGCCCTCCCAGTCGGTCTCCCCCGCGGCGAACCGCGCCCAGTGGTACGCGGTGAGCTCGTCCCAGGCCGCGAGCGCCTGCTCCATCGACGCGTACGCGACGGGCAGGCCCTCCATCTCCAGATGGGCGTTCATGCCGCTGCGGGCGGCCGAGGCGTAGTCGAAGATCGTGTCGTCGATGTCCCAGAGGACGGCGCGGACGGTCATGCCCCGACGGTACGCCGAAGGGGCGTCGGCCGACCGGCCCACGCCCCTTCGGGACATACGTCAAGCGACTATGCCGCCAGCTTCGCCAGCGCCGCGTCGATGCGGGCCAGCGTCTTCTCCCGGCCCAGGATCTCCAGGGACTCGAACAGCGGCAGACCGATCGTGCGGCCGGTGACGGCGACGCGGACCGGGGCCTGCGCCTTGCCGAGCTTGAGGCCGTGCGCCTCGCCGGCGGCCAGGACGGCCTCCTTGAGGGACTCCGGGGAGGACCAGTCGGCCGACTCCAGCTTCTCGCGGACGGTGCGCAGCAGCGCGTCCGAGCCCTCCTTCATCGCCTTGGCCCAGGACGCCTCGTCCTCGACCGGCTCCTTCAGGAAGAGGAAGTCGACGTTGGCCGTGATGTCCGACAGGACGGTCAGACGCGTCTGGGCGTGCGGCGCGATGGCCTCCCAGGCGGCGCGGTCGAAGTCCTCGGGCGCCCAGTTGGCGTGCGGGGCGTTCAGCCACGGCTCGCAGGCGGCCGTGAACGCCTTCACGTCCAGCATGCGGATGTGGTCGGCGTTGATCGACTCGGCCTTCTTGAGGTCGAAGCGCGCCGGGTTGGCGTTGACGTCCGCCACGTCGAACCTGGCGACCATGTCGGAGAGCGAGAAGACGTCCTGGTCGGCAGAGAAGGACCAGCCGAGGAGCGAGAGGTAGTTGAGCAGGCCCTCCGGGAGGAAACCGCGCTCGCGGTAGACGTTCAGGGACGCCTGCGGGTCGCGCTTGGAGAGCTTCTTGTTGCCCTCGCCCATGACGTACGGCAGATGGCCGAAGACCGGGGTCTCCTTGGCCACGCCCAGCTCGATCAGCGCCTTGTAGAGCGCGATCTGCCGCGGGGTGGAGGAGAGCAGGTCCTCGCCGCGCAGGACGTGGGTGATCTCCATCAGCGCGTCGTCGACCGGGTTGACCAGCGTGTACAGCGGGGCGCCGTTGGCGCGGACGATGCCGTAGTCCGGCACGTTGTCCGGGGTGAAGGTCAGCTCGCCGCGGACCAGGTCCGTGAAGGTGATCGGCTCGTCGGGCATCCGGAAGCGGACGATGGCCGTGCGGCCCTCCGCCTCGTACGCCGCCTTCTGCTCGGCGCTCAGCTCGCGGCAGTGGCCGTCGTAACCCGAGGGCCTGCCGGCGGCGCGGGCCGCCTCGCGGCGCTGGTCGAGCTCCTCGGTGGTGCAGTAGCAGTGGTAGGCGTGGCCGCCCGCCAGCAGCTTCCCGGCCACGTCCTTGTAGATGTCCATGCGCTGGGACTGGCGGTAGGGGGCGTGCGGGCCGCCCAGCTCCGGGCTCTCGTCCCAGTCCAGGCCGAGCCAGCGGAAGGAGTCCAGGAGCTGCTCGTACGACTCCTCGGAGTCGCGCGCCGCGTCGGTGTCCTCGATGCGGAAGACGATGGTGCCGCCCGTGTGCCGGGCGTACGCCCAGTTGAACAGGGCGGTCCGGACCAGGCCCACGTGCGGGTTGCCGGTCGGGGAGGGACAGAAACGTACGCGGACGTTCGTCGCGTTAGCCACGCTTGATCACCTTGTTGGTGAGAGTGCCGATGCCTTCGATGGTGACGGCGACCTCGTCGCCGGCGTTGAGGGGGCCGACCCCGGCGGGGGTGCCGGTGAGGATGACGTCGCCGGGGAGCAGCGTCATGGCCTCGGTGATGTGGACGACCAGGTCCTCGATGGAGCGGATCATGTCGCTGGTACGGCCCAGCTGGCGCTGTTCGCCGTTGACCGTCGCCTGGATCGTGAGATCGGTGGGGTCGAGGTCGGTCTCCACCCAGGGGCCGAGCGGGCAGGAGGTGTCGAAGCCCTTGGCGCGGGCCCACTGCTTCTCGCGGCGCTGGACATCACGCGCGGTGACGTCGTTGGCGCAGGTGTAGCCGAAGATGACGTCCTTGACGCGCTCGCGCGGGACCTCGCGGCACATCCGGCCGATCACCACGGCCAGCTCGGCCTCGTGGTGCAGCTCGCTGGAGAAGGAGGGGTACTCGATCGCGTCGCCGGAGCCGATCACCGAGGTGGTGGGCTTGAAGAAGGCGACGGGCGCCTCGGGACGCCCCTGATCGTCGACGACGGCGTTGCCGAGCTCCTTGGCGTGCTCCGCGTAGTTGCGGCCGATGCCCACGACCTTGTTCGGCAGCACCGGCGGCAGCAGCCGGACCTTGCTCAGCGGGACCTTGGTCCCGGAGAGCTCGAAGTCGGCGTACGGAATGCCCTTGATGATGTCGAGCACGGGCCCCTGCGGGGTGTCCTCGACCGCGCCGAAGGCGACATTGCCGTCGATGGAGAATCTGGCGATGCGCACGGGATGCTGTCGCCCCTCACTTGGTCGCTGGCTGGAGACTGACGCTCCAGGCTAACGCGGGTGAGGGGGCGACCCGCGCTCCGAGGACGCCGTCCGGGCCGGTGGGAGCGCCCGGTGGCGTACGGGAAGGGGCGCGCGCCCCTTCTTACTGGGCGGCGGCGGTGACCGGGGCTTCCATCAGGGTGGTGCGGCGCGGGTTGGCCGTCTGGGCCGGCAGGTCGACCGGGTGCTCGGGCAGGAGCTCCGTCGCCATCTCCTCGGCGTCCGCGAGGTGCGCCAGGGTGGTGCGGCGGGGGTTGGCTATGGTGCGGATCATCATCGTCGTCTTCATCTGCCGTTCGGACCCTGTCGGTTGCGGGGCGCGCGGCGGCGCCGGTTGTCGGATTGCCCATCCCTGTAAAGCGACAGGCTAAACATTCGAATTCCCGGCAAACGGCCGTAGAGGCGACGATCATCATGTGAGTTTGCTCACGAGTTGGTAACCATTTAGGACATAACGACCCGTCAACTCGGGCCGACCAATCGGACATTGCACCACTGAACCCTCCATTCCGCTCTTGATCATGGCGACTGGGTAGCACCTCCCACGTAAGCGACTCGTGGGCAAAAGTCCGATTCATCCGTGCCCAGTTTCTACGGCTCGTGACTCGTTCATCACAATGTGTCACTCAGGTCACAGCCCGGTACACGGGCCTTGTTGGAGATCCGGCACTGTGCTGGAATTCCACGCACCGCCGCGGGTCACTGACCGGCGCGCAGGGGCGCAACGCAGCGCCGAGTGGCGGCGGGGAGGGGGAGACCAACAAGCGCCGGTCACTCACGACCAACACATGGGGCGCACACTTGCCCCACGACGCCGACACCGTCCCTTCCGTTCAGAGCGGGGGACGCCTGGTCCAGAGGTTGCGACGCTAGTGCAGGGACGTTTCAAGAGGGATGGCAGCGCTGCGGCGGAGCAGGAGCCGCACGGCGGGACTGGCCCCACATCAGTCAGTTCCTCGCCCCAGCACGCCCAGAACCCCCGGGCCACCCAGAATCCGTCGGCTCCTTCGCCGGGCGGTGACGACAAGGCCGGCCCCTCCGGCCCCACGGGCCGCTCCGCCGCGGGCGGCGAGAAGCCCACGTCCGCGCCCAAGCCGAAGCCGGCCGTGGACACCGGGTCGCGAATAGCCCTGCGCAACTGGCGCATCTCCACCCGACTGGTCGCGCTGCTGACCCTGCCCGTGGTCGCCGCGACCACCCTCGGCGGGCTGCGCATCAACGAGTCGATGAACGACATGAAGCAGCTGGACCACATGCAGCTGCTCACCGACATGACCAAGCAGGCCACCGAGCTGGCCGCCGCGCTCCAGGAGGAGCGCGACAAGTCGGCGGGCCCGCTGGCCACCCGCACCGGCGCGGACATGGTCCAGACGGCCAAGGGCACCACCGACCGGGTCAAGCAGTCGTTCATGACGGCCACCCAGGACGTCGACAACCCGGACAACGACGACGCCCTGGAGTCGATCCGCCGTAACGTCACGGCCATCGCGATCCAGCTCCAGGACCTCGACAACATCCGCAAGAGCGCCTACCGCGGCGACGTCTCGGACTCCCAGACCGTCGAGGGCTACAGCCGCCTCATCCGCGGTCTGCTCAGCCTCTCCCAGGACATGGCGCAGGCCACCTCCAACCCGGAGATGATCAAGCGCACCCGTGCGCTGGCCGCGTTCTCCTCCGCCAAGGAGTACGCCTCCATCCAGCGCGCGATCATCGCCGCCGCGCTCCCCGCGACCAAGGACAAGACCGGCACCCTCGCCGAGTCCGACCGCCTCTACGCCAAGTCCGCGGCGGACGGCGAGCGCCAGGAGCTGTCGTCGTTCTCGATCGTCTACGAGAGCAACCACGGCAACCCCGAAGAGCTGATGGCCCCGCTCGACAAGGGCAACTCGGAGATCACCGCGGCCAACGCGTACTCCCAGCGCGTCCTCAAGGGCGGCCTCGCCACGGAGACCAAGCGCTCGTACCTCGACTGGTACGACCAGGACTCCAACAAGATCAACCAGATGAAGACGATCGAGCAGACCCTGCTCGGCGAGATGGAGCAGAAGGCCCGCGAGCTGCGCGACCAGTCGCAGCGGGACGCGATCCTCAACGGTGCCCTGATCCTCATCGTCCTCGGCGTCTCGCTGGTCGGCGCGTTCGTCGTGGCGCGGTCCATGATCCGCTCGCTGCGGCGCCTCCAGGACACCGCGACCCGGGTCGCCCAGGACCGGCTGCCCGAGCTCGTCAAGCAGCTCTCCGAGTCCGACCCGCAGGACGTCGACACCTCCGTGGAGTCGGTCGGCGTGCACTCCCGGGACGAGATCGGCCAGGTGGCCGCGGCCTTCGACGACGTGCACCGCGAGGCGGTCCGCCTCGCCGCCGAGCAGGCGCTGCTGCGAGGCAACGTCAACGCGATGTTCACCAACCTCTCGCGCCGCTCCCAGGGCCTCATCCAGCGCCAGCTCTCGCTCATCTCCGAGCTGGAGTCCCGCGAGGCCGACCCGGACCAGCTCTCCTCGCTCTTCAAGCTCGACCACCTCGCGACCCGTATGCGCCGGAACGGCGAGAACCTCCTCGTCCTCGCCGGTGAGGAGCCGGGCCGACGCTGGACCCGCCCGGTCCCGCTGGTCGACGTGCTCCGCGCCGCCGCCTCCGAGGTGGAGCAGTACGAGCGCATCGAACTGGCCGCCGTGCCCGCGACCGACGTCGCCGGCCGCGTGGTCAACGACCTCGTGCACCTGCTCGCCGAGCTCCTGGAGAACGCCACCTCGTTCTCCTCGCCGCAGACCAAGGTCCGCGTCACCGGTCACGCCCTGCCCGACGGCCGGGTGCTCGTCGAGATCCACGACACCGGCATCGGCCTCTCCCCCGAGGACCTCGCCGCGATCAACGAACGGCTCGCGTCGCCGCCCACCGTGGACGTCTCGGTCTCGCGCCGCATGGGTCTGTTCGTGGTCGGCCGGCTGTCCCTGCGTCACGGCATCCGCATCCAGCTGCGCCCCTCCGACTCCGGCGGTACGACGGCGCTCGTCATGCTGCCCGTCGACGTCGCCCAGGGCGGCAAGAAGGCTCCCGGCAAGCCCGGCGGCCCCCAGGGCCAGGCGCCCTCGGGGCCCGGCGCCGGCCGTCCCGGCGTGACCCCGGGCCCTGGTGCCCGCGCGGGTCTCGCCGGTGCGCTCGGCAGCGGCCCGGCCGGCGGCCCCGCCGGCGGCGGACGGCTCGGCACGGGCGCCCCGCGCGGTGCGGTGGCCGGCGGTACGGGTCCGCGCGCCGCGCTGCCCCCGCGTGACGGCGGCGCCCAGCAGCCCCGCCAGGGCCAGAAGCAGAACCAGAACCAGGGCGGCTTCGGCCAGGGCGCCTTCGGCACCGGCATCCCGGCCCAGCAGCCCCCGGCCCCGCGCCGCGGTGACCGCCCGCAGGCCCCGCAGGGCGGCGCCCCGCGCGCCGAGCTGCCCGGCGGCGGCGCCCCGCAGCGCCCGCAGGCCGCGAGCTGGGGCAACGAGCAGGCGGCGCAGGACGGCCCGCGCGGTCACGAGGAGAGCGAGCAGCACACCGGCCAGTACCCCCGGCCGCAGCTCGACGAGCGCCAGGGCCCCGGCTCCACGGCGGAGTTCGCCCGCCCCGACTTCGACGGGCCGCCGCCGGGACGCCAGGACGCGCCCCAGTCGCCGCAGTCCACCGGCCAGTTCGTGCGCCCGGACGTCTTCGGCGCCCCGCAGGGCTCCCAGGACCCCGCGTCCCTGCCGCCGCAGGCGACCGGCCAGTTCGAGCGCCCCGGCGCGTACGGTCAGAACGCGGGCCAGGGTCAGGGCGCCGGCCAGGACACCGGCCAGTACGCCCGCCCCCCGATGGACGACCGCCAGGGTCCCGCGGCCACCTCCGAGTTCGCCCGGCCGGACTTCGACGCACCGCGCCCCGCGCAGCAGCAGCCCCAGCAGTACGAGGCACCGCAGCAGCCCCAGGGCCGCCGGAGTCCGGGCGCCGGGACCCCGCCGCGGCAGTCGCAGCCGGAGGCCCTGCCGCCGGCGCCGAACGCCGGTGACGGCCGTACGCCGTTGTATGACACCCTGGAGACCAACTGGTTCCACGGCCAGGGCGGTCAGAACGGTCAGCAGCCGGGTCAGCCCGCGCCCCAGCAGGGTCCGGGCCACCCGGGCCAGGCCGGTCAGGGCGGGCCCCAGGGTCTGCGTCCGGCGCAGCCCCCGGCCGCGGCGCCGCAGAGCCCCGAGCGCCGCCCGGCGCCGGTGCAGCGCGACGCGGGCGGCGCGGCCGGCAACGGCAGCTGGCGGCCCTCGCCCAACGACGAACTCGTCCGCCAGGCCGAGCGGGCCCGCAAGCCCGCCGCCGGCGGTGTCACCACTTCCGGTCTGCCCAAGCGGGTACCGCGTGCCAACCTGGTCGCGGGTACCGCACAGCAGCAGCAGAACCAGGCAGGCCCCCAGGTCTCGCGCGCGCCCGACGATGTGCGCGGCCGCCTGACCAATCTCCGCCGGGGTATCCAGCAGGGGCGGCAGGCCGGCAACGGCCCGTCGACCGGCAGTTTCTCGATGGACCCCACTCACCAGCAGGAGCGATAGTTGAGTCAGATGAGCCAGGCGGCGCAGAACCTGAACTGGTTGATCACCAACTTCGTGGACAACACCCCAGGGGTGTCCCACACGGTGGTGGTCTCCGCCGACGGCCTGCTGCTTGCCATGTCCGAAGGATTCCCGCGGGACCGGGCCGACCAGCTCGCGGCCGTGGCGTCCGGCCTCACCTCGCTGACCGCGGGTGCGTCCCGGATCTTCGAGGGCGGCACCGTCGCCCAGACCGTGGTGGAGATGGAGCGCGGCTTCCTCTTCCTCATGTCCGTCTCCGACGGCTCCTCGCTGGCCGTGCTCGCCCACCCCGAGTGCGACATCGGCCTGGTCGGCTACGAGATGGCCCTCCTGGTCGACCGCGCCGGCTCCGTCCTCACCCCGGACCTGCGAGCGGAGCTCCAGGGGAGCCTGCTCCACTGAGGCCCCCCACTCAGTCAGAAACCACCGTCCGGCCGCGCCCCGCCCCCCCACCGGCCACATCAGACGGCTCGAAGACACTCGCTGTCCCTGCTGTCCCGCCCGGAGGATCAATGACCCCGCCACCCGCCTCACACGATTCGTACGGCGCGCTGCACGACGCGCACTACGACAGTGAAGGCGACCAGCCGCTGGTCCGCCCGTACGCCATGACGGGCGGCCGGACCCGGCCGCGCTACCAGCTGGCCATCGAGGCGCTGGTCAGCACGACCGCGGACCCGGCGCACCTGGCCACGCTCCTCCCGGAGCACCAGCGGATCTGCCACCTGTGCCGCGAGGTCAAGTCGGTGGCGGAGGTCTCGGCGCTGCTGCAGATGCCGCTCGGTGTGGCCCGGATTCTTGTCGCCGACCTGGCGGAGGCCGGCATGGTGGCCATCCACCAGCCGGGCAATGGAGAGGCCGGCGGCACGCCGGATGTGACACTGCTCGAAAGGGTGCTCAGTGGACTTCGCAAGCTCTAGCGGCGGTGCTGCCCGCTCCACCACTTCCGCGAAGATCGTGGTGGCGG
>NZ_JBVHPV010000015.1:0-182301 GCF_055567715.1 Streptomyces sp. NPDC026377 | reverse complement strand
CCTGTGGGAGAGTAGGACGCCGCCGAACAATTATTGCGGGAAGCCCCGCACCATGATCCGTAAGGATTAATGGTGCGGGGCTTTTCTGCGTTCCACGGCAGGATCCCGTCATGGATCATACGAGGTTGAGATGGAGTTCCCGCGGCCGTAGTGTCCGGCGAGCTGCCCGTAACGGCGGCTAGGGCGTGAGGGTTTCCGTCCAGCGGGCTCGGGCCTGTTCGGCCGAGCGGAGCAGGACCAGGGTGGGCAGGCCGAGGTCCTGCCCGGTCGAGAGGAGTTCGGGCAGCCGGGGCAGCGGGGCGACCGCTGCCACGTCGTCCAGGACCAACGTCATTGGTGGGTCGAGCCGACCGTCGGGTGACCGTTCGGCCATGCGGCGGCCGCGCTCGACCACGTCTGAGGCGAGGGCGGTCAGGAGGGGCATCGCGGCCGGGCGGGACCGCGGGTCCTCGATGGCTTCACCCACCACGTAAAGCGTGCCCCCTTCGGCGGCGAATGATGCCAGCGCGAGCGAATCCGCCCGGTTGGGTGTGCAGGCCTCGCGGATGTGGATCGAGGAGAGCGCGTCGAGCGCACGGGCCGTCAGCTCCTGGGCGATCTCCCGGCGTTCGGGGTGCGCGGTCAGCGCCGACTCCAGCAGGCCCGCCGCGCCGCTCATGGCCTTGGGGTGGGTGCGGAGTATCCGTACGGCCTCGTGGGCGCCGGCGCCCTGGGCCCAGCGGTGCATCTGCTTGACCGCCTTGCCGTCCCGGCTGTCCAGTGCGGCCGCGTGCAGCCAGCACCGCAGCAGGGTCTCGGCGGTGTCGGCCATGGCGGCGTCGATCCGGGCCTGTGGGCGTACGGGCGCGAGCAGCGCGGTCGCGCGCGCCGCCGCCACCTCCGCGTCCTCGCAGCCGCTCGTGGGCGACCAGTGCAGCCGGGCCGGGGTGTCGCAGAGGTGGCCCGGGTCGTACACGTGCACGGGGCCCAGCTTCGCGCGCGCGTCCTTCGTCTCCGCCCAGAGGCTGGGGTCCGAGGTGATGACGAGGGCGGCCCCCTCGGCGTCCTGGATGGCCTGCACGGCGGTGGGGCGGCGGGTGTCGGGGCCGCCGTAGACGAGCCGGGGCGGGCGTGCCGCGCGCGGCGCGGGAAGGCGTCCGGCTCCGGGATCGTCGGGCGCCCGGGCCGGGGCGGGAGGCGGGGGGACGGCCGTGGTGACCGGCACGGTGAACGGTGGGGCGGCGGGCGTGGGAGCGGGGCCGGAGCCCGGGGTGAGCGTGGCGGCGACGCCGGACGCGGCTTCGGCCCCCGCCCCCTCCTCCGTACGTACGGTCCGCGCCGGGCCCGCACCTGCGGCTCTGCCCGTACCGGCACCCGTACCCGAATCGCCCCCCATATCCGTACCCGCTGCCGCGCTCCACGCGCGCGTGTCCGCGTCCCCGTCCTTCGTCGGCTCGCCGTCCGCTTCCGCGGCCGGCGTGGCGGCCGTCGCCCTGGCTCTCGCGCGGACCGCCTTCCAGCGCGACCACGTGCCGAGGGCGAAGATGAACAGCACCAGCAGGACGAGCAGTTCGCTGATGAGCAGGCCCCAGAAGAGGCCGTAGCCGGAGAGCTGGGCAGCGGGGGTGTCCGGCCAGGCCGCCGGGAGGTCGTGAGGGGCCTGGACCAGTTGGCGCAGGGCGAGCGGGGTGCGGGTGAACGTCACTGCGTCCGGCCAGGCGCCGTGGCTGAACAGGCCTGCCAGGCCCGTCGCCAACCAGACCAGGACCGTCAGGCCGAGCAGGAACGCGAGCAGCCCGACCAGCAGGGAGTCGGGGATGCCGCGCTCCTCGCCGCGGGAGCGGGACTCCGGCATTGCAGGCAACCTCCGGCGTGTCGGGCCGACTTGCGCGTGTCGGGGAACTTTGGTGCTGCGGGCGGCCGTTGATCGGGCAGGCCCCTCGGGGGAGGGGCCCGCTGACCGTCAGGCCACGGTCGACTCGGGGGAGGAGGTGCCTGACATTTGCTGTTCCATCATCGCCGCCCTGCGCTCGGTCTCCGATTCCAGACGGCTCTCCAGTTCGTGCGCGAGCACGTCGTCGGTGGCCGCGGACTCCGTCATGGCCCGGTCGGTGAAGACCAGGGGCCGCTCCCGCTCGGTGACCAGGTGTTTGACCACCTGGACATTGCCGTTGACGTCCCAGACGGCGATACCGGGCGTGAGCGTCGGGATGATCTCCACCGCCCAGCGGGGCAGGCCGAGGACCCGGCCCGTGGCCCTCGCCTCGTCCGCCTTCTGGGCGTAGATCGTCCTGGTGGACGCCATTTTCAGGATCGCCGCCGCCTCCCGCGCCGCCGCCCCGTCCACGACGTCCGACAGATGGTGCACCACCGCCACGAAGGAGAGCCCGAGCCGCCGGCCGAACTTGAGCAGCCGCTGGAAGAGCTGTGCCACGAACGGCGAGTTGATGATGTGCCAGGCCTCCTCCACCAGGAAGATGCGCTTCTTGCGGTCGGGCCGGATCCAGGTGTGCTCCAGCCAGACGCCGACGATGGCCATGAGGATCGGCATCGCGATCGAGTTGCGGTCGATGTGTGAGAGGTCGAAGACGATCAGCGGGGCGTCCAGGTCGATCCCAACGGTGGTCGGCCCGTCGAACATGCCCCGCAGGTCACCGTCGACCAGCCGGTCCAGGACGAGCGCCACGTCCAGGCCCCAGGCCCGGACGTCGTCTATGTCGACGTTCATGGCGACCGCCGAGGCGGCCTCCGGGTGGCGCAGCTGCTCCACGATGTCCATCAGGACCGGTTGGCGGTCGGTGATGGTCTCGTTGACGTAGGCGTGCGCGACCTTCAGGGCGAAGCCCGAGCGCTCGTCGAGGCCGTGCCCCATCGCCACCTCGATGATGGTGCGCAGGAGCGCCAGCTGGCCGGTGGTGGTGATCGCCGGGTCCAGCGGGTTGAGCCGGATGCCGCCGTCGAGGGCGGCCATCGGGTCGAGCCGGATGGGGGTTATTCCCAGCTCGCGCGCGATGAGGTTCCACTCGCCGACGCCGTCCTCGCCCTGGGCGTCGAGCACGACGACCTGCCGGTCGCGGAAGCGCAGTTGGCGGAGCACATAGGTCTTCTCCAGGGCCGACTTGCCGTTGCCGGACTCGCCGAGGACCAGCCAGTGCGGCGCGGGCAGCTGCTGGCCGTACAGCTGGAAGGGGTCGTAGATGTACCCCTTGCCGCTGTAGACCTCGCGGCCGATGATCACGCCCGAGTCGCCCAGGCCCGGCGCGGCCGTCGGGAGATAGACGGCCTGCGCCTGGCCCGTGGAGGTGCGCACGGGCAGCCGGGTGGTCTCGACCTTGCCGAAGAGGAAGGAGGTGAAGGCGTTGGTGAGCGCGGAGAGCGGATCTCGCATGAGCAGGGCCCCTATCAGCTCTCGGCTAGCGGCGGATGCCGGTCGCGAACGGCAAGGTGTTGACGAAGGCCCGGTGGTGCTCGCGGTCGCACCACTCCAGTTTCAGGTACGACTTGCCGGCCGAGGCGCGGATGGTGCGCTTGTCCCTCGCCAGGGCCTCGGGGGAGCGCGCCGACACCGTGATGTACCCGACGAGGTTGACGCCTGCCGCGCCGCTGGCGAGATCTTCACCCCGTTGGTCGAGGCGGCCGTGGGCGGCGATGTCGCGCGGGTCGACGGTGCGGTTCATCTTGGCCGCGCGCGAGGCCTCGGCCTCGTCGTTGGTCTTCTCGGTGAGCATGCGCTCGATGGCGACCTCGGTGGGTTCGAGGTCCATGCAGACCGCGACCGTGCGGATCACGTCCGGGGTGTGGACGAGCAGGGGGGCGAGGAAGTTGACGCCCACGGGGGTCATCGGCCACTCCTTCACCCACGCCGTGGCGTGGCACCAGGGCGCGCGCGTGGAGGACTCGCGGGTCTTGGCCTGGAGGTAGGTGGGCTCGACCGCGTCCAGTTCGGCGGGCCAGGCGTTGCGCTTGGTCATGGCCTGGATGTGGTCGATGGGGTGGTCGGGGTCGTACATGGAGTGCACGAGCGAGGCGAGCCGTCCCTGGCCGAGGGGCTGGCGCACCCGGATGTCGGCCTCGGCGAGACGGGCGCAGATGTCGGTGAGCTCGCGGGCCATGACGACGGCGAGCCCGGCGTCCCGGTCCAGCTTGCGGCCGGTCTGCGGGCGGGCGGCGCGGGCCATGGCGTTCGCCTCGGCGGCGAGCTCGCGCGAGTACTGCATACAGGCGACGAGGTAGGCGCGGTGCTGCTCGCTGGAGGTCGACACCATGGACTGGAGCTGCTGGTAGGACTCCTGGAGCCACTCGGGAGCGCCGTGGTCGCCTCGCTGGGCGACGTCCTTGGCGTGGGCGTCCGGGTCGGCGGGCAGGGTGCGGGCGAGCATCTGCAGGCGGGTGACGAACCCGTCGCCGTTGGCCACGTGCTTGAGCAGGGTGCCGAACCGGTCGACGAGCGCCTCCTGGTCCTCGGAGTCGCGCAGGCCGACGCCCGGGCCCTCGATCTCGATGGCGGCGGTCACTGTCCGGCGGTCGGCGTGCAGCAGCACGGCGATCTCGTCCGGTCCGAAGGGCGCGGCGAGCCAGTTGATCCGGCCGATGCCGGGCGGCGGCCCGACCTCGACCTCGCGCCCGTCACCGCGCACGCCCGCCTCCATGGCGCCCGATCGGTAGGTGGTGCCGCGCCGCAGGGAGCGCTTGTAGCTGCGGTTGATCTCGAACCACTTGTAGAACGTGCGGTGTTTGTACGGGAGGTACACGGCGGCCAGCGCCAGCATGGGGAAGCCCATGAGGAGCAGAATCCGCAGGGACAGGACGGGGACCAGCAGTCCGCACATCATGCCGAGGAACGCGCCGCCGATGATCAGCGCGATCTCGCCGGTCTCGCGGTTCTTGCCGACGATGGCCGATGGCCGGGCGCGGCCGATCAGATACGTGCGGCGGGGCGAGACCGGTTGGGACTGGGTCGTCAACGCCCTCCACCTCCTGTGCTGTTGTTGCCTTTGGTGCCGGTGCTGCGGCTGCTGTGCGGGGTTCCGCTGGTGGGTCCGGAGGCGCTACGGGGCGGGGGCGCGGCGGAGGGGACGGGTCCGCCGCCACCGCCGCCGGAGGGACTCCGGCTGCTGTGGGCGGCCACGCCGCCGGACATCGGGTTGGCGGGCCGCGCCTGGGCGCCGCCGCCCGCCTGGTTGCCCCGGCTGCTGTGGGTCTTGATGCCCTGGGAGACGAGGGCGGCCGGGGAGGAGATCACGGCGGCGGCCTGGGAGCCGTCGGTGGCCTGCTTGCGGTTGGTGCGGGCGGCGGCGATCTCGTCGCCGAAGCCCGGGACGAAGCGGTAGATCATCGCGGAGGCGAAGATGGCCAGCAGGATGATGGCGAGGCCGGAGACGACGGCCTGGAAGGAGTCCGGCCCCTTCCCGGCGGAGAGCGCCCCCGCCAGGCTCAGCACGATCACGATGATGGGCTTCACCAGGATGATCGCGATCATGATCCCGGCCCAGCGGCGGACGTGGCCCCACATGTTCTTGTCGACGAGCCCCGAGTACACGACGACGCCGAGCAGCGCTCCCACGTACAGCAGGAGGGCGCGGATGTAGAGCTCCAGGAAGAGGATGCCGGCGGCGAGGATGGTGACCAGCGAGACGACGATCAGCATGATCGGTCCGCCGCCGATGTCCGTTCCCTTCTTGAGCGCGGCCGAGAACGACCCGAAGAAGACGTCGGTCTGGTCGCCGGTGCCGGCGGCGATGACTTCGGTGACGGCGTCGGTGGCGTTGACGACGGTGTAGAGGATCAGCGGGGTGAAGGCGGACGCCAGCACGGTCAGCCAGAGGAACCCGACGGCCTCGGAGATCGCCGTGGTCAGCGGCACCCCCCGGATCGCCCGCTTGGTGACGGCGAGCAGCCACAGGACGAGGGTGAGGATGGTGGCGGCGGCGAAGACGACGGCGTAGCGGCCGAGGAAGGCGGGGTTGGTGAAGTCCACCTTGGCGGCGGTCTTCACGAATTTGGAGAGCGTGTCGACGACCCAGACGGCGGCGTCGGCGCAGCCTTTGGCGAGGGAGGTGAGGGGGTCGGCGGGGTCGCCGGGGGCGACGTTCGAGCGCGAGGTGCCGGGTTTGCCGCTGCCCGACTCGCAGAAGTCCTTGGCGGGGCCGCGGATGAGATCGCAGGGCCCGCCGGTGCTGGCCTCCGGGCTCGGCGTGGGCGTCGGAGCGGGGCTCGGCGCCGCGTACGCGTAGGTGGCGGCGAGGACGGCCGTGGTCTGCACGGCGGCCAGCACCGTGGCGAGCGGGAGGGCGCGGCGGGGCCGCTTACCGGGCATAGGTGAACCCTCCGTACTGCTCGACGGCGTCGGCCATGTCCTTGGCGGACGCGGCGGCCTGGTCGCGCCCGACGGGCGCCGGACCGTCCTTCTGGGTGAAGTCGGTGACCTTCCAGTCGTTGCCGACCCACTTCAGCTGGAAGGTGTTGGTGTACCAGCCCTCGGAGACCGGGTTCTTGGAGCCCTCGCCGGCGAGACCGAACAGGGCCGAGTACCAGACGGACACGCTCGCGGTGCCGTTGCCGTACGCCTCCACCTTGGAGCCGACCGGGTTGAACCGGGAGATGAAGATCAGCCCGTTGGGCGCGGTGCCGTCCGGCTTGAGGCCGATCCGCGACAGGAACTCCGGGCCCGAGTAGGCCCGGTCCAGGTCGCCCTGGCGGGCCGCCGCCACGTCCGGCGCGTACACGGTGCTCACGATCTCGTGGCGACGGGCCTGGTTGTACATGCCGTCCGACCCGAGCGCCACGACATAGTTCGCCGCCGCCGACTGCGCCCCCTGCTCGGTCTGGGGGAAGCCCGAGGCGATGCCGCCGTTCTTGCCCTCGACCGGCCGCACCCCGCTCGCCGCCGTCGGCTTCGACCCCGACTGCTTGGGGTCGTCCGACGTGCCGCCGCCGCTGTCGCCCCGGTTGGCGAAGGCGATCGCGGCGACCAAAAGGGCCACCACGCCCACGACCATGAGCAGGGAGCGGGAAGGGCGGACGGGGCGGCGGGCGCCGCCGTACACGTCGGCGCCCTCGCCCTCCGGCAGCCGGGTGCGCGTCTGGCGCGTACCGCCGACGGTGCTGTACGCGTCCTCCGCGCGCCTGGAGTCGTGCTCGTCACCGAGGCTCATGCCGCGTACGCCCCCTCAACCCTTCGCTGGTCCGTCGTGTTGTAGTACGACGGTAGCCGTGCTGGTTCCCGCGCGGGCGCGGTGTGGTGACTCGACATCAGGGAGACGCAACCTCTGCCGGTGGGCACGACGGACGGATGGTGTGGGGTGGGCCTGGGCGGGCCCGTGGGGACAGACGCGGCGGGACGGCGCCCGGCCTGGGGACGGGTCGGGTCAGACGGCCATCCCGTACACGATGGTGAACAGGGTGCCGAGTGAACCGATGATGAAGACTCCGGTCAGTCCGGCCACGATCAGACCCTTGCCCTGCTCCGCGCTGAACGTGTCGCGCAGCGCGGTCGCGCCGATCCTCTGCTTGGCCGCGCCCCACACGGCGATGCCGAGGCACAGGAGGATGGCCACGGCCATCACGACTTCGACCATCACCCGGGCCTCGTTGCCCAGGCTTCCGAACGGCCCCCAGTTGGGCGCGATCCCGCCGATGATCGTGGTGATGTCGCCCTTTTCTGCTGCCAGGTACACGTAACTCACCGCCCCTGTCGGGTAGTTCGATGCCCCTGCCCCATGGCATGGGTCAGGCTCTATCTTCGCTGATGAAACCGCCCCGGTATGTCGACTTGGCGGCTCTCTTTTCCCGAAACCGCACAGCTGTGCCGGTCGCACCGCCCTGACCTGCGGTGGACCGTTTCTCTACGGATTCGCGTATGGTCACTCTGTGTATCACGCACGGTGACGCCGGGCAATGACTGTCGTTGGTGCACTCTGGCCCCATTGGCTGGAGCGGAACTCGCGCCGGTGCGTCCGGCCCCCCTGCCAGGGTGCTCGCGCGGGCCCCCGCGCGAACTCCCCGCCCGCTCACTTCACAGACTCTTCTCAGAAAAGTTCCAGGGCTGTTCTCAGGTCCGCGCGGCACTGTCCGGCTCATGAGACACGTCTCCCAGCTGCGTGCGCTGTCGGCGGTGGCCGTGCTCCTGGTGATCCCCGCGTACGGGGACCGGGACCCCGGCCCGGGCGGCCGGACCGTCCCGGCGCCGGCCACGTCCGCCTACGCGCGCGTGGGCGCGCTGTTCGAGGGCGGCCTGGACGGCGACCACTTCTGCACGGCGTCCGTGGTGCACAGCGCGGGCCGGAACCTGATCGTCACGGCGGCGCACTGCCTGGACGGCCAGGGCGACGCGGTCTTCGTGCCGGGCTACCGGGACGGCCGGGCACCGTACGGCACCTGGCCGGTGGAGGACATCTACACGGACGACGCGTGGCAGGAGGACGCCAGCGAGGACGACGACGTGGCCTTCGCGGTCCTGGGCCCGGGCTCGTCGGGGGCGGGGGCAGGGGCGGGGGCACGGGTGGAGGACGTGGTGGGCGCGGCGCGGCTGTCGACGGCGGCCCCGGCTGCGGCTCCGGCCGATGATGCGGCCACGGTCACCGTCACCGGCTACCCGAGCGACTCCGACCAACCTCTGACCTGCACGAACCGCACGACTCGATACGGCGAGACCCAGCAGCGCATCGAGTGCCCCGGCTACTCCGGCGGCACCAGCGGCAGCCCGTGGGAAGCGGCGGACGGGTCGGTGGTGGGGGTCATCGGCGGCTACGAGGAGGGCGGCGACGACCCGGACGTGTCGTACAGCGTCGTCTTCGGGCGGAGCACGGAGGCGCTGTTCCGGCTGGCTGGGGGAGAGGGGGAGAGGGAGGGGTGCTGAGGGGACGGGGGCCCGGGTTCGTGGGGCCGGGTTACTGGGCGCCCTCCGTGTACGCGGGGTCGACGTAGCAGGGCGAGTCCAGCATGACGAACAGGCCGTCGCGGCCCGCCTTCTCCCACTTGGACGCCTTCGGGTCCCGGGAGGCGAAGTCCTCCTCGATCGTCGCCGTGTGGTGCGACGTCATGTCCTCGATGTCGAGCTGCATCTGCCGCGCCTTGGAGTTGGCCTGCTCGAAGCGGTAGACCTTCCAACCGTGCTTGGGCATCTCCTCGTGCAGGCGCCGCAGCGCGGCGGAGAGGGCTTCGCGGGAGGGGCCGTAGACCATCCAGCTGTGCTTCACGCGGTAGCCGTGCTCGACCCTGGGGCAGGGGTCGGTGTACGGGCCGCCGTTCGTCGTGCCGTACTGCTTCAGCCCGGAGACGTCCAGGAGGAGGCTGGACTGCTGCCGGGACAACTCCTGGGCCTCCTTGACGGTCTTCTTCTCGGGCGTGTAGTCGAGTCCGTCGTCGTTCATGGCGGTGCATCCTGTCGTGACGGTGAGTACGGCGGCGGCCAGCGCGACGAGCCGGACCGGTCCGCGGGGCCGCGGACTCCTGGCGTTACTGGTCAAGGAGCTTCACCCTGTCGTACTGGCCCACGGTGACCCGGGCCTGGTTGAGGAGGCTCTGGGATCCCTCGTCCCAGTAGCCGCTGTGTCCCCGGGAGCCGTCCGTGGCGACGATGTTGGCGCCGAAGTCCGGGTTGCTCGGGGTCAGGGGCTTGACGACGCTCATCCCGTCGCCGTCGAGCCACGCGGGCAGGACGTCGATGTCGAGCTTCTTCGGCGCGTGGCCCCAGCCGCCGATCTCGGGGACCGGGTCGCTGGAGAGGAAGGGGATGTTGACGCCCCCGTACTTGTCGTCGCCTATGAACGGGATCGGTATGCCCTTGAGGAACGGCTCGCTGTCCGCGTTGGCCGCCCAGACGTGGCCCTTGGGCACGTCCATCTCGGAGGCGTGGCCGACCTGCTCGCCGGGGCTGCCCGCGACGAAGACGTCGTCGACGGGGAGGGTGCCCTGGCGGGCGGCCGAGCCGATGACCGTACTGCCGTAGCTGTGGCCCACGGCCGTCAGATGGCCGGGCTCGCCTTCGTGGGAGGCGCGCAGGCCGCCGAGGAAGTCGTTGAGGATCGGGCCGCCCTCGTTGGCGTAACCACTGCGGGGAGCGTCCGTGAGGATGCTCTGCGGCGCGTCGTACCCGAACCAGGTGATCGTCGAGACGCTCGCCCCGCGGGAGATGTCCGAGCTGGTCCGCCAGAGCTTCTCCATGCGGACGATGTTGCCGTTGATGCCTTCGAGGTTCGTTCCGGTACCGGGCACGTAGACGGAGGTGTGCGTCGCGGTGTCCGGGTTGCCGTTGGCGACGATGGCGCGGCCGATGCCGTCCGCGTCGAAGCCGAGGAGGTACGCCTCGGGGAGCGGTCGTTCGCCGGGGCGGGTTGCTGTGCCGGTACGGTCGAAGCGCCCCTGGATCGCGTCCATGCCCTTGATCTTGGCGTCCAGAACCCCCCGCTTCTTGTCCCACTTGCGCCATTCGGGGTTCTCGATCATCACCGGCTCACCGCCCCGGCGCGTCTGGAGCAGGCGGTCCGGCTCGGGGCCGAGGGCGTCGCGGTCCAGCTGGACCTGGGCGCGGGTCTCGGCCAGCACCATGCGGTTGGCGTCGTCGCGGACCGTGGCCGGCAGACCGTCGAGGGCGCCGACGGCCGCCGGGTGGAGCGTCGCGTACTCGTCGCGCTCCTCCTGGCTCAGACCGTCCCACCACTTCTTGGTGTCCGCGGGCGACTTCCCCTTCGGAATGCCCGATTCCGGCAGGAACTTCGCGTTCTTCCGTACGTCCTCGGTGTCCGCCGCCGCGTCGACCAGCATCTCGTTGGTGACGGCGAGGCCCGGCGGGGCCTTCAGACGGCGCAGGACGCCCGCGTACCGGCCGTCGATCTCGGCGGCGTCCCGGACCGCCCCGGCGATCCGCTCGGCGATGTCCTCCGCCTTCGCCTTGTTCGGGTCGGTGCCGCCCTCGCCCTTGCCGGGCAGGAACGGCACCGGGGCCCCGGGCCTGGCGACACCGGGACCGGGCGCGAGCGGCACGACGACGGAGGCGGTGCTCGGGTACTTCACCGAGCCGTCCGGCTGGACCGTGAACTTCAGGTTCGCCGCGTCCTCCAGCGCCTGCTTCAGCTTGCGCTGCGGCGCGGCGAGCTCGGTGGCGAGCCCGTCGAGTGCGGTGCGCACCAGACCGCACTCGGTGTGCAGGTACTGGTAGTTGCGGCTGAGCCGTCCGGTGTCGGCGACAGCGGCCTCGGCGGTCTTGCTCTGCTGCGTCTCGTGGATGCGGGCGCGCATCTCGTTGTCGACACGGTCCTTGGCGGCGTTGGCGCGGCCACTGACCTTGCCCCAGCCGTCGGCGGCGTCGCTGAACTCGGACAGCTTCACATCGCGCAGCTGCTGCCAGGTGGGCACGGGCGGGTCACCGGCCCTTCGGGTCGGCCGGGGCGGCGGGCACGGCGGCCTTGACGTCGTTGCCGACCTTCACATCGGTCTCGCCGAAGTCCTTGCCGACGCTTCTGAGCGCCCCGTCCAGGCGCCCGCACTCGTCGCGGACCGCGCCGAGCCGGTCGTTCCAGGACTTCTGGATCTCCACCAGGGCGGCGGTGGCGGTGAAGCCCTCGGTGCCCGCGGTGAGGCCTTCGGAGGCGGAGGCGAGGTCGGCGAGCGCGCCGGCCGTCCCGGTGCGCAGCTCGCCGGCGACCTTTCCCGCGGAGGTCCAGGGGGACTTGCTGAACCGGATGTCCGGAGCGCCTCCGCCGCTGCCCTCTTTGCTGTTGGCAGACGCGAGCCGCATACCGCCGGTGGACGGCTCGCTCCCGCCCGGTCTGGGCGGAGCCCCCGCGAAGAGCTCGTCCCATTGCGCGCTGAGTACCATGTGCGGCCGTTCCCCCGTTGCCATGCCTTTTGCTTTCCTTTGCTTGCCGACGCAACCTAGCAACGCCGTGGAGCGGGGGGCGAGCCCGGGGTGGGGAGCGTATCCGTACGCGAAGGGGGCACTGGCAGTCACGCCGAGGTGAGCTACGTCGTGGAATGAACCGCGCTTCCGACACGGCTGGCGGGAAAGTGGCGGTGAACCCGGCCGTGATGGGGGAGGGTTGACGGGTGCGCAGATTCTGGGTGGCAGGCGGTATCGGGGTCGGGCTGTGCCTGAGCTTCCTCGCGCTGCTCGTCGTCGGTACGTACTCGGCCGCGGCCGGGCTGGCCGGCGGCCTCGGCGGCGGGGGCAGCGCGGTCGGGCTGGCGAAGGGGGCGGTCCCGGCCAAGTATCAGCCGCTGGTGCAGAAGTGGGGCACGCTCTGCCCCGCGCTGAACCCGGCGCTGCTCGCGGCCCAGCTCTACCAGGAGAGCGGCTGGAACCCGACCATCGTCAGCCCCGCGAAGGCGCAGGGCATCGCCCAGTTCATTCCCGGCACCTGGGAGTCCCACGGCATCGACGGCAACGGGGACGGCAAGCGCGACGTCTGGGACCCGCAGGACGCCATCCCCTCGGCCGCTTCGTACGACTGTGAACTCGCCAAGTACGTCAAGAACGTGCCCGGGGACCAGGCCGCCAACATGCTGGCCGCCTACAACGCGGGCGCGTATGCGGTGATCAAGTACGGCGGGGTGCCGCCGTACCGCGAGACCCAGAACTACGTGAAGATCATCCGTACCCTGGAAAAGAGCTTCGCCCGCCCCACCACCCGAGTGGCCCCCTCCCAGCAGGCCGCGGGGGCCATCTACTACGCGCAGCAGAAGCTCGGGACCCCGTACCTCTGGGGTGGGGAGGGAACCGCTGCCCAGGGGGGACGGTTCGACTGTTCGGGGCTCACCCAGGCCGCCTACGCCAGCGTCGGGATCGAGCTGCCGCGCGTCGCCAACGACCAGTACAACGCCGGGCCCCACCCCTCCCGCAACGAGCTCCTCCCCGGCGACCTCGTCTTCTTCTCGGACGACCTCACCAACTCCCGCGCCATCCACCACGTCGGGCTCTACGTCGGCGGCGGGTACATGATCAATGCTCCGTACACGGGGGCTGTCATCCGCTTCGACAAGATCGACGCGCCCGACTACTTCGGCGCCACCCGGGTGACCAAGGACGGCGCCGCCGCGTTGCCCACCTTCAAACCGGGTACGTGAGCCGAGCCGGGTACGTGACCGGGGGCGCGAAGTGGCCGGAACTCGTCGGCACTCTCCGTCAAGTCATGGCCCTGAGCTGCGACGATGAGTCTCTCTTCGGTAACGTCGTCGTGATCATTCCGTGGAGAGTGGAACGCGAGGGCCGTTCAGGCCGTTCAGTGGACAGTGACAGCAGCAGTACTGACCACGGGGGTTGGTAGCTACACGCACAGGCAAGGGGCCTCGGCATGGCTGGACTCGCTCTCGACGGGTCGAACCTGGACGTCAGCCTGCTCTACGACATCAACGGACTCGCCGGCTCCGCTCCCACCTGGTTCGACCGGGTGATGGAGTTCGTCGGGGAGTACGGCATCCTGCTCGCCCTCGTCCTCGTCGTGCTCCGGTGCTGGTGGAGCCTGCGGCGCTCGGAGGACCGCGAGAGCGCGCTCGCCTCCCTCGCGGCCCTCGTCTGGGCGCCGCTCGCCGCCGGGATCGCGCTGCTCGTCAACATCCCCCTCAGGGGGTTCGTGGAACGGCCGCGGCCGTTCGTCGCCCACAAGGGACTCGACGTCCTGGTGGACGGCAAGACGGACTACTCGTTCGTGAGCGACCACGCCACGCTGGCGATGGCGATCGGGGCCGGCCTCTTCGTCGCGCACCGCAGATTCGGGCTGCTGGCCATCGGGCTCGCCCTCGCCGAGGGCTTCAGCCGGGTCTACATGGGCGTGCACTACCCCACGGACGTGATCGGCGGCTTCGCCCTGGGCACCGCCGTCACCCTGCTCCTCGCGCCGCTCGCGCTGATGCTGCTGACCCCGCTGGCGTCGACAGTGTCCCGCTCGCCCCGGCTCGGCCGTCTCGTACGGTCGCGGCGCGCCGGACAGTCCTCGCTGCGGCTCGCCGCGGATCTGCCGGAGCCGCGCGGCCCCAGGTCGGGAGCGGAGGCCGGGACGCCCGCCGGACCCGGGGAGAACGACCTGGCGGCGTAGGCGGGTTCGGCCGGTCGTCGGGCTTCGGCTGCCCAGGCCGCCGGTCGTCGTTTCGGTCGCCGCCGCGTGCCTGCCGCGCCTACAGCGCCTGCGGGAAGTCGAACAGGCGCGTCGGGTCGTACCGGCGCTTCAGCTCGGCGAGCCGGGGCGCGGCAGCGCCGTAGTACGCCCGGCGCCAGTCCCTCAGCTCCGGGTCGGTGTAGTTCTGGTAGGCGGACCCGTTGGCGTACCGGCTCAGGGCGTCATGGGTGGTATTCAGCCATGCCCGCTGGGCCGTTCCGGGGGTGTCCGGCCGCCAGGAGGCGATGTACTGCGCGAGCACCCGCGAGTGGCGGTGCACGAACGCCGTCGCCGTCGGGGGCACCCGGTTCAGCGCCCCGCCGAGCGCCGTGAGCGCCCCGCTGCCCGCCCCGCCGCCCTGTCCCACCGCCACGTTCCCGAACGCCTCGGTCCGGGCGATCAGGGCCCGTATGCCCTCGGCGGGGAGCGGCCGGTCGAAGAAGGCGGAGCGGGCGGCGTACGTCTCGCGCTGGAGCGTGCCCCGCGGTGAACGGCCGGGCGTGGCGCCGGGCAGCCGGCACCGGGCCTCGGAGAGTCCCGCGCAGCCGGCGTACGCGAGCATCGCGTCCGTGTAGCCGTCGCGGCGCAGCGAGACGGAGGCCGCGGGGGCGCCGACACGGTCGGCGAGGCGGTCCACGGCGTTGTGGAGGTCGCCGTAGGTGCCCAGCGAGAACACGGAGACGTCGACGGTCGGCGCGGCCCCGGCCTTCGCGCCGCCCGTCGCCGCCGCGAGATGGGCGGCGGACCAGATCTCGTCGGGCTGGTCGGGGCCCCACTCCTGCCAGGCCCCGACAACCTCCCGTGCCCTCGCCCAGGGCCAGGTCAGCCGGGCGGTCACGGTCCGGGGGGCGTCGTGCGTACGGAAGGTGAGGCCGGTGACGACGCCGAAGTTGCCGTTGCCCGCGCCGCGCAGCGCCCAGAACAGGTCGCTCTCGTGGTCGGCGTCGGCGGTGAGCCGGCTGCCGTCGGCGGTGATCAGGGTCGCGGAGGTGAGGCTGTCGCAGGTCGCGCCGTACGCGCGCGTGGCGACGCCGTGGCCGCCGCCCAGGGTGAGCCCGGTGACGCCGACGGTGGGGCAGGAGCCGCCCGGGATCGTCCGGCCGCCTCTGCCCAGGGCCCGATACACGTCGAGCATCCGGGCGCCCGCGCCGACCGTGGCGGTGTCGCCGTCGGCCCGGACGCCGTTGAGGCTCGACACGTCCAGGACGAGGCGGCCGGTGCCCGAGGACCAGCCGGCGTAGGAGTGGCCGCCGCAGCGCAGGGCGACAGGGGTGCGGTGGGCGCGGGCGAAGGCCAGGCACTCGCGTATGTCGGCCTCGTTCGCCACGTACGCGACGGCGGCCGGGCGCAGGCCGTCGAAACGGGTGTTGTAGAGCTGACGGGCGGTCGGGTACGCGGCGTCCCCGGGCCGCACCAGCGAACCGGCGAGCGAGCGCGCGAGGGCGGTCCAGACGGCCGGGGCCGTGCCGGAGGTGGAGGCGGTGGCCACGGGCGGGCGCCGCGACTTGGAGGGCTCGCCGCGGGCCGCGCCGGACGTGCAGGCGGACGCGGCGGCGAGGGCGGCCCCCGCGGCCCCGGCGGCGAGGAGGGAGCGCCGGTCCATGCGGGAACGTCTTCCCGGGCGGTTCGGCTGCGAACCTCGCGCGCGCCGGGCTAGTCCGCCGACTCGTGGCGTTCCGCGTCCCCCCTCGCCTTGTCGCGGGAGCGGCGGGCGGGGCCGGTCCAGCCGCAGGTGCAGTGGGCGTGGGCGAAGCTGCCGCGTTCCGTCGTCGTGGTGCGGTGCTCAGGGGCTGAGGCTCGGTCGGGCACGCTGCCACGGTACCCAGCGCCCGGCGCGGGCGTGACCGGGGCGGGGACGCGGTCGTTAGACGGGACGGGTGGTGCGGCGGATCCGGAAGGCGCTTGGGGGTTGACGGCGATGGCGGTGCGGCGGCAGGGGCTGGGGCGCGTGGGCTTCGCCGGTGCCGTCGTGACCGGCGTGACGGCCGCCGCGGTGGCCGTCACGGGCGTGCTCGTCGCAGGCTGCGGGGCCGACGCCTCTCCGGGCGCCGACGGGCCGCAGGGGCGCGCGGCCGAGCCCGGCCGGGTGGTGGCCCGCGCGGCGGACGCGCTGGTGGCCGCCGGCAGCTCCAAGACCAGCACCTCCATGGAGATGGCCGCGGGCGGCACCCGCGTGACGATCCGGGGCGAGGGGGTCTACGACTTCACGCGCCGCATGGGCCGGCTGAAGGTCGTGCTGCCCCGGGACGCGGCGGGCGCGGAGGAGCACCGCCCGATCACCGAACTGCTCGCGCCCGGCGCGCTCTACATGAAGAACCGGGGCGCGGGCGTCCCCGTCGACAAGTGGGTCCGGGTCGACACGGCGACGCTCCCCGACGGCAACCTGGTCACCGGCGGGGTCACCGACCCGATGGTCGCGGCCGAACTGCTGCGCGGCTCGGGCGCGGTGAGGTTCGTGGGCGAGGAGGACCTGGCGGGCGTCCGGGTCCGGCACTACCGGGGCACCGCCGACATCCCGCGCGCCGCGGGCGCCGCCGGGCCGCATGCGCGCGGATCGCTGGCGGCGGCGGCGAAGGGCTTCGGCCGGTCCAAGGGCGCGGTGCCCTTCGACGCGTACTTCGACGCCCAGGGCCTGCTCCGCAAGCTGCGCCAGCACTTCAGCTACGTGAACCACGGGCGTACGGTCGCGGTCGCCTCGACCACGCTGCTGTACGGATTCGGGGTGCCCGCCGCCGTGAAGCTGCCGGCGGAGCGGGACATCTACGCCGGAAAGATCGAGTCATAGGCGCCCGGGGGGCGTTCGGGAATTCAGTCATGGATGGTGGCGGAAATGGTCCGTCCGTGCCATGCGCGGTGTGTGTGCTCCTCCCTACGCTAGGAAGCCGACGACGGCAGGAAGAGGGGCAGAGGGGTGAGGTGCGTGGCCGGGCTTCGCAGCACAACCGTCCAGGACCACGTGGCCCTCGTCGAGATCGAGCTGTGCGGTGAGCTGATGATCGCCGCCTCGGCCGCCGACGGGGAGCGGCTCAGTCCCGACCTGATCGACCAGGTGCTCAAGGTCGAGCCCGAGACCCCCTCGGGGGCCGGGGGCTGATTCCGGCCGGGGCCGCGGCCCCGGGCCACGTGACCGGCCCTGGCCGCCGTTTTTCGGCCAGGCGGCCGGTGGCACGGGAGGCGCCGGGCCGCACCGGCGGGGTCCGGAGGCGGTCCACCGCGACCCCGCGGGCTCAGGTGCGCAGCAGGCGGGCGATCGCCTTCGTGGCCTCTTCCACCTTCGCGTCGATCTCCCCGCCCCCCTTCACCGCGGCGTCCGCCACGCAGTGCCGCAGGTGCTCCTCCAGGAGCTGGAGGGCGAAGGACTGGAGGGCCTTGGTGGAGGCGGAGACCTGGGTGAGTATGTCGATGCAGTAGACGTCCTCGTCCACCAGGCGCTGGAGCCCGCGGATCTGGCCCTCGATCCGGCGCAGCCGCTTGAGGTGTTCTTCCTTCTGCTTGTGGTAGCCGTGTACCGGGTGCGGCTGGTCCGTGTCCGTGAGGACGGTGTCCGGCTCGGCGGGCTCGGTGGTCGTCATCGCGTCCTCCCGTGGTGAGAAAAGGGGATGGATACCCCTCGTGGGTATAGGGTAACGAACCCCGTGGAAGGGGGTGCGGATACGGGCCGGGGGCCCGTGCTGATCACTGTGCCTGATGGGCGACACTGAAGTACGCCGGTTAGCCGTGGCCGGATGATGCGCCTAGCATCAGCCTGACCGAATCCAGAGCACCCCGAGGACCCCACGTGCGCTTTCGTCTGACCCCCAGGGAGACGAGCTTCTACGACATGTTCTCCGCGTCCGCGGACAACATCGTCACGGGCTCGAAGCTCCTGATGGAACTGCTCGGAGCGGATTCCGCGTCCCGGGCCGAGATCGCGGAGCGGATGCGGGCAGCGGAGCACGCGGGTGACGACGCGACTCACGCGATCTTCCACCAGCTGAACTCCTCGTTCATCACGCCGTTCGACCGCGAGGACATCTACAACCTCGCGTCGTGCCTCGACGACATCATGGACTTCATGGAGGAGGCCGTCGACCTCGTCGTCCTCTACAACGTCGAGGAGCTGCCCAAGGGCGTCGAGCAGCAGATCGAGGTGCTGGCGCGGGCGGCCGAGCTGACCGCCGAGGCCATGCCGAACCTGCGGACGATGTCCAACCTCACCGAGTACTGGATCGAGGTCAACCGCCTGGAGAACCAGGCCGACCAGATCCACCGCAAGCTGCTCGCCCATCTCTTCAACGGCAAGTACGACGCCATTGAGGTGCTCAAGCTCAAGCAGATCGTGGACGTGCTCGAAGAGGCGGCCGACGCCTTCGAGCACGTGGCGAACACGGTGGAGACCATCGCCGTCAAGGAGTCCTGAGCTTCGTGGACACCTTCGCACTGATCGTGACCATCGTGGTCGCGCTCGGATTCACGTATACGAACGGCTTCCACGACTCGGCGAACGCCATCGCGACCTCCGTCTCGACGCGGGCGCTGACCCCGCGCGCGGCGCTGGCGATGGCCGCGGTGATGAACCTCGCCGGTGCCTTCCTCGGCCAGGGGGTCGCGCACACCGTCAGCAAGGGCCTGATCGCGACGCCGACCGGCGACAAGGGGATGGGCATCCTCTTCGCCGCGCTGCTCGGCGCGATCGTCTGGAACCTCGTCACCTGGTACTTCGGCCTTCCCTCGTCCTCCTCGCACGCGTTGTTCGGCGGCATGGTGGGCGCGGCGCTCGCGGGCGGTACGGACGTCATCTGGTCGGGTGTCCTGGAGAAGGTCATCATCCCGATGTTCCTGTCGCCGGTGGTCGGTCTCATCGCCGGTTACCTGGTGATGTGCGCGATCATGTGGATCTTCCGCAAGGCCAATCCGCACAAGGCCAAGCGGGGCTTCCGTATCGCGCAGACCGTCTCGGCGGCCGGTATGGCGCTGGGCCACGGCCTCCAGGACGCGCAGAAGACCATGGGCATCGTAGTGATGGCCCTGGTCATCGGCGATGTGCAGAGCGCTGACGCGCCGATTCCGGTGTGGGTGAAGATCTCCTGTGCGGTGATGCTCTCACTCGGGACGTACGCGGGTGGCTGGCGGATCATGCGGACGCTCGGGCGCAAGATCATTGAGCTGGATCCGCCGCAGGGGTTCGCCGCGGAGACGACGGGGGCGTCGCTCATGTTCGTGACGGCGTTCCTCTTCAAGGCGCCGATCTCCACGACCCATGTCATCACCTCCGCGATCATGGGTGTGGGGGCGACCAAGCGGGTCAATGCGGTGCGGTGGGGGGTTGCGAAGAACATCATCCTTGGGTGGTTCATCACGATGCCTGCGGCTGCGATGGTCGCGGCGGCGAGCTATTACGTGGTGCGGGTCTTCTTCGGCTGAGCCGTGCCGCGGCGGGCCCGGGGCTCCGCCCCGGGCCCCCTTTTTTTGCCCTGCGGGCCGTGGCGGCTTGCTCACGCAGTTCCCCGCGCCCCTGGGAGGCCGTGGCCGAGCTGGGTTCTTTGGCCTGGCCCGACCCGCTGGGGGCGCGGGGAACTGCGCGATCAGCCCAGCACGGTCCGCAGGCGAAAGCGGAGCCCTCCGGACCCATGGTCGGCCGGAACGCGGAAATGGGCCCGCCCCCTGGCACCAGGGGGCGGGCCCTTCGTCTTGCGGTGGCACCGCCATGCAGCACCGCAGACGGTCGGGGGGGGGGTTATCCGAAGCGGCCCGAGATGTAGTCCTCGGTCGCCTGGACGGACGGGTTGGAGAAGATCCGCTCGGTCTCGTCGAGCTCCACGAGACGGCCGGGCTGGCCGACGGCCGCCAGGTTGAAGAAGGCCGTACGGTCCGAGACGCGCGCCGCCTGCTGCATGTTGTGCGTCACGATGACGATCGTGAAGCGCTCCTTCAGCTCGCCGATCAGGTCCTCGATCGCGAGGGTGGAGATCGGGTCCAGGGCCGAGCAGGGCTCGTCCATCAGCAGGACGTCCGGCTCGACCGCGATCGCGCGGGCGATGCACAGCCGCTGCTGCTGGCCGCCGGACAGGCCCGAGCCGGGCTTGTTGAGGCGGTCCTTGACCTCGTTCCAGAGGTTCGCGCCCCTGAGGGACTTCTCGACCACGTCCGCCAGCTGGTTCTTCTTGTACGACCCGTTGAGGCGCAGACCGGCCGCCACGTTGTCGAAGATCGACATGGTGGGGAACGGGTTCGGGCGCTGGAAGACCATGCCCACCGTACGGCGCACCGCGACCGGGTCGACGTCCCTGCCGTACAGGTTCTCGTCGTCCAGGAGCACCTTGCCCTCGACGCGGCCGCCGGGGGTGACCTCGTGCATCCGGTTCAGGGTGCGCAGGAAGGTGGACTTGCCGCAGCCGGACGGGCCGATGAAGGCGGTCACGGAGCGGGGCTCCACGGTCATCGAGATGTCCTCGATCGCCTTGTGGGAGCCGTAGTACGCGGTCAGGCCGCTGACGTCGATTCGCTTGGCCATCTGAATCACTGCTTCTTTCGTTGGTCGCGTCAGCGGCCGGTCTTCGGGGCCTTCCAGCGGGCGATGCCGCGGGCCACCAGATTGAGGATCATGACGAAGGCGATCAGGACCAGGGCGGCGGCCCAGGCGCGGTCGTACGACGCCTCGCTGCCCACCCGGTACTGCTCCCAGATGTAGAAGGGGAGCGAGGACTGGGCGCCGTCGAACGGGTTGGTGTTGATCAGCTGGCTGCCGAAGACGAGCAGCATGATCGGGGCGGTCTCACCGGCGATACGGGCGATGGCGAGCATGACGCCCGTGGTGATGCCGCCGATCGCGGTCGGCAGGACCACCTTCAGGATCGTGCGCCACTTCGGCACACCGAGGGCGAGGGAGGCCTCGCGCAGCTCATTGGGGACGAGCTTGAGCATCTCCTCGGTGGAGCGGACCACGACCGGCATCATCAGGATCGCCAGCGCCAGCGAGCCCATGAAGCCGGACGGCTTCAGCTCGAACATCAGCATCAGGGTGAGGATGAACAGGCCCGCCACGATGGAGGGGATGCCGGTCATCACGTCGACGAAGAACGTCACGGCCTTGGCGAGCGCGCCCTTGCCGTACTCCACCAGGTAGACCGCGGTCAGCAGGCCGAGCGGGGCGGAGATCAGGGTGGCTATGCCGACCTGCTCCAGGGTGCCGACCAGCGCGTGGTAGACGCCGCCGCCCTTCTCGAAGCCGGGGACACCGGCCATGGAGTGGGTGAGGAAGTCGCCGTCGAGGACCTTGGTGCCCCGGCTGACCGTCGTCCACAGCAGGGAGAGCAGGGGGATCAGGGCGAGGATGAAGCAGACCCAGACGAGCGAGGTGGCGACGCGGTCCTTGGCCTGGCGCTTGTTCTCGACGGCCGAGGTGACCGCGTACGAGATGATCACGAACAGGACCGCGGAGAGCAGGCCCCACTGGACCTTGCTCTCCAGGCCGAAGGCGAGGCCGATGCCGCAGCCGAGCGCGATGCCGGCGGCGCCGAAGGCGGCCCCGGCCCAGCGGGGCAGGCCCCGGCGGCTCAGGCTGTCCCGGCGGGGCGCGGACGCGGCCGGGCGGGTGTCCTGGACAACTGCGTTGGACATCAGGCGTTCGCCCCCGAGTACTCCTTGCGGCGCGCGATGATCAGGCGGGCCGCGCCGTTGACCAGCAGGGTGAGGATGAAGAGCACCAGGCCGGAGGCGATCAGGGCGTCCCGGCCCAGCTCGTTGGCCTCGTCGAACTTCGCCGCGATGTTCTGGGCGAAGGTGCCGCCACCCGGGTTGAGGATGTGGGCGGAGAGCAGATAGCTGGGGGAGAGGACCGTGGCGACGGCCATCGTCTCGCCGAGCGCGCGCCCCAGGCCCAGCATCGAGGCGGAGATGACGCCGGAGCGGCCGAAGGGCAGCACCGACATCCGGATGACCTCCCAGCGGGTGGCGCCCAGCGCCAGGGCGGCCTCCTCGTTCATCCGCGGGACCTGGAGGAAGACCTCGCGGCTCACGCTGGTCACGATCGGCAGGATCATGATCGCGAGCAGGATGCCGACCGTGAAGAGCGAGCGGGCGACGCCGACCTCGGTCTTCTCGAAGACGTAGGTCCAGCCGAGGTACTCGTCGAGCCAGGAGTTCAGGCCCTCCAGGTACGGCACGAGGAAGAGGGCGCCCCAGATGCCGTAGACGATCGAGGGGATCGCGGCGAGCAGGTCGACGACGTACGCCAGGGGCGCGGCCAGCTTGCGCGGCGCGTAGTGGGAGATGAACAGGGCGATGCCGACGGCGATCGGAACCGCGATGGCCATCGCGATGACCGAGCTGACGACGGTGCCGAAGAGCAGGACGGCGATGCCGAAGACCGGCTTCTCGGCGGCGGGGTTCCAGTCGAAGGTGGTGAGGAAGTTGCCCTCGTCCTTCGACAGGGCTATCGCGGCGCGCACGCTCAGGAAGACGGCGATCGACGCCATCAGGACGAGCAGCAGGATGCCGGAGCCCCGGGAGAGGCCGAGGAAGACCTTGTCGCCCGCGCGGCCGGTGGACTTGCGGCGCGGGGCGGGGGCCGGAGCCGGTGGTGGCGGAGTGTTCGTGGTCAGGGATGCCATCGATCTTTCCGGTCTGTGGGCGGGGACGGTGTGGGTCCCCTGGCGGCGGTGCACCGGATGGTGGGGGCGGGGGCCGGATCAAAGCCCCCGCCCCAGGGGCCTCGGGGCGGCCGGTTCACCGCTCGCCCCTCGGACCGACGGGTGTTACTGCAGACCCGCGACGGTCTCGCGGACCTTGGCGTTGATCTCGGCCGGGATCGGCGCGTAGCCGGCGTCGGAGAGGATCTTCTGACCCTCGTCGCCCGAGGTGTAGGTCAGGAAGGACTTCACCGTGCCGAGGGTGTCGGCCTTGTTGCCCTTGTCGCAGGCGATCTCGTACGTGACCAGGACGATCGGGTAGGCGCCCTCGGCCTTGGTGGCGTAGTCCAGGCCCAGGGCCAGGTCCTTTCCGGTGCCCTTGATCTTGGCGGCGGCGATCGCCTTGGAGGCGTTCTCCGGGGTGGCCTTGACCGGGGCGGCGGCGCCCGTGTTGATGTCCACGGTCTTGATGGACTGCGAGGTGGCGTAGGAGAGCTCGAAGTAGCCGATCGCGCCGTCCGTCTGCTTGACCTGCGCGGCGACACCGGCGGAGCCGGACGCGGCCTGGCCGCCCGGGGCGGGCCACTTCTTCTCGGGGGCGTAGGTCCAGTCGGACTTGGCGGTGGCGCCGAGGTACTTGCCGAGGTTCTGGGTGGTGCCGGAGTCCTCCGAGCGGTGGAACGGCTGGATCGCCTTGTCCGGGAGCTTGGCGCCCGAGTTCAGCTTGGCGATGGCCTCGTCGTTCCACTTCTTGATGTCGCCCTTGAAGATCTTGGCGAGCGTCGGGGCGTCCAGGACCAGGCTGTCCACGCCCTCCAGGTGGTAGCCGATCGCGATCGGGCCGCCGACCATCGGGAGGCTGATGCCCTGACCGCCGGTGCAGATCTTCTTGGAGTTGGCGACCTCCTCCGGCTTGAGCGCGGAGTCGGAGCCGGCGAAGGCGACCGTGCCCTGGTTGAAGTTGATGATGCCCTCGCCGGAGGAGGAGCCCTTGTAGTTGATCTCCACACCCTTGCAGGCCGCCATGTAGTTCTTGACCCAGAGGTCCATGGCGTTCTTCTGCGCGGAGGAACCGGAGGCCAGCAGCTGGCCCTTGGCGCCGTCGCACTTGATGTTCGACGCGGCGCTCGTCTTGCCGCCGGTCCCGCCGGTGGAGCCCGAACCCTTGTCGTTGTCGTCGCTGCCGCACGCCGTGAGGGCCAGGGCGCTGGACACGGCGATGACGCCGAGGGCGGTGGCGCGGAGCCGGTTCTTGCGCTGAAGCTTCACTTTCGGGTGTTCCTTCCAGGAGCCGCCGGGGTCCGTCCGTTGTACGGCGGCGTGCGAAGAGGTGTCCGGCCGGGCGGGTCGCCTCACACCGTGTAAGGCCGAAATTAGGCAGAACAGGTGAAGCCGCCGACGGAGGAGGGTGAACGGGAGGTGAACCGTGTCGGACAGTGCGGTGCCGACCGTTACCGGTTCGTGTTCGGCCGCCTCCCCAGATGAACGGCGCCCGGCTGGAAACCGACCCCCAGGCGGCGCGGGGGAGCGGGTTCAGCCCTCGGGGAGAGGCTTTTTCACGACCGGTGCAGCGCGTCCAGCAGGGCGTCCACCAGGGCGCGGTCGCGGGGCTGGGTGAGCCGTTCGCGGGCCGCCGCCGGGGTCAGCCACAGCACCCGGTCGATCTCGTCGTTCGGCTGGAAACAGCCCTCGCCGGCCTCGGCGGCCCAGTAGTCGACCGCCTTGGGGCGGCCCTGGGGGTCGATGTAGTGCGCGGACGGCAGCCGCGCCCCGGGCACGCAGAGGTGGCCGGTCTCCTCCCGCACCTCCCGGACGGCCCCCGCGAGCGGCTCCTCGCCGTCCTTGAGCTTGCCCTTGGGGTGCGACCAGTCGTCGTATTTCGGCCGGTGCACCAGGCAGATCTCCAGCCCCTCGGCGCCCTCGGGCGTACGCCGCCACAGCACGCAGCCCGCCGCGAGCACCGTCCCCTCCCGGTTCACGGCGCGGCCACCCGGGCACCGGCCGGCGCGGGCACGTCCGGACCCGTCTGCGGGCCCGTCTGGGCGCCCACGGCCGCCATCGGCTGCCAGATCTGCTGGAAGGCGAACCGGGCCGCCTCCACCTCGTGCCGCTGGTCGGCGTGGAGCACGCCGAGCGCGTAGGCGGTGGCCGGGGCGATCCTGGGGGTGCGGGCGGCCTCGGCGGCGTCGGCGGCGGCCTCGGAGGCGTCCCGGTGCCGGTCGAGCGCGAGCCCGGCCCGCAGCAGCCGCTCGTCGTCCTCGTACGGCAGACCGGCGCGCAGCACCTCCTGGGCGTACCGGTGCAGCCGCAGCCGCCGCCGCACCTGGTGCCACGGCGCGTCCTGGGCCTCGCCGGGCTGGGCCAGCGCCTCCGCGTTGTACGGATGGGCGGCGCGGGCCAGCGGCAGCGCGGCCACCGCCTGGCCCAGCCGCTGCTCGGCGAGGCGGGCGGCGGGCGGCAGCACCTCCACCGCGTACGCGGCCGCCGAGCCGGACAGGGGCACCTCGCTGGCGAGCAGCGCCACCGCGTCGGCCACCGCGTGGAAGCGGGAGGAGCCCATCGCCTGCAGGGCCGCCGAGTGCGCCCGGGTGCGGGCCAGGGTCAGCCGGCGGTCCAGGAGCGCCGCGGCCCGGGCGGCGCCCACCGCCGAGGCCGCCGCCTCGCCGCGCGGCGCGGGCACCTGGGGGCCGCCGGAGAGCCGGTGGAGGCCGTCGAGCAGCCGGGTGAGCCGGGCCGCGCAGGCGTGCTCCCCGGCCAGCGTGGCGCGGAGCCAGGACAGCTCCGTGCGCAGCGCCTCGGCCCACAGGGGGTCGAGCAGCGGGCGGAAGGTGTGCAGGGTGGCGCCGATGCGGCGGGCGGCGCGGCGCAGCGCCCGCGCGGCCTCCTCGGCGCCGTCGTTGTCGGGCCCCGCCTCGCGGTGCAGACGCAGCCCGCGCAGGAACTCGCCCGCCTGCGCGTGGAGATAGGGGGACAGGACGTCCGCGGCGGTCCGCGGTCCCGGGACGTTCTCAGGGCTTGGCACGCCGGCGCCTCCGGGCGTCTATCAGCATCTCCTGCACGTGGCGCAGCGGCTGTCCGTCGGCGTCGGCGGCGTGCCGGGTCCACTCGCCGTCCGGGCCCAGGTGCCAGGAGGTGGTGGAGTCCGACATACCGGTCTCCAGGAGCCGGGAGAGAGCCAGGCGGTGGGCCGGGTCGGTGACCCGCACCAGCGCCTCGATGCGGCGGTCCAGGTTGCGGTGCATCATGTCGGCGCTGCCCAGCCACACCTCGGGCTCGCCGCCGTTGCCGAACGCGAAGAGCCGGGAGTGCTCCAGGAAGCGCCCCAGTATCGACCGCACCCGGATGTTCTCGGAGAGCCCGGCGACTCCGGGGCGGACCGCGCAGATGCCGCGTACCCAGATGTCGACCGGCACACCGGCCTGCGAGGCGCGGTAGCAGGCGTCGATCACGGCCTCGTCGACCATCGAGTTGACCTTGATGCGGACGTAGGCGGGACGCCCGGCGCGGTGGTGGGCCGTCTCCTTGTTGATGCGCGAGACCAGGCCGTCGCGCAGGGACTTGGGGGCGACCAGCAGCCGGCGGTAGGTCTCGCGGCGCGAGTAGCCCGACAGCCGGTTGAAGAGGTCCGAGAGGTCGGCGCCGACCTGCGGGTCGGCGGTGAGCAGCCCCAGGTCCTCGTAGAGGCGGGCCGTCTTGGGGTGGTAGTTGCCGGTGCCGACGTGCGAGTAGCGGCGCAGCGTGTCGCCCTCCTGACGCACCACCAGCGACAGCTTGCAGTGCGTCTTCAGACCCACCAGGCCGTACACCACGTGGCAGCCCGACTCCTCCAGCTTGCGGGCCCACTTGATGTTGGCCTGCTCGTCGAAGCGCGCCTTGATCTCGACCAGGACGAGGACCTGCTTGCCGGACTCGGCGGCGTCTATCAGGGCGTCCACGATCGGCGAGTCGCCGGAGGTGCGGTAGAGCGTCTGCTTGATGGCAAGCACGTCCGGGTCGGCGGCGGCCTGCTCCAGGAACGCCTGTACCGAGGTGGAGAAGGAGTCGTACGGGTGGTGGAGCAGCACGTCCCGCTCGCGCAGGGCCGCGAAGATGTCGGGCGCGGACGCCGACTCGACCTCGGCGAGGTCGCGGTGGGTGCCGGCCACGAACTTGGGGAACTTCAGCTCCGGCCGGTCCAGGGCCGCGATGCCGAAGAGGCCGGTGAGGTCCAGCGGGCCGGGCAGCGGGTACACCTCGGCGTCGCTGATCTTCAGCTCGCGCACCAGCAGGTCCAGGACGTACGGGTCGATGGACTCCTCGACCTCCAGACGCACCGGTGGCCCGAAGCGGCGCCGCATGAGCTCCTTCTCCAGCGCCTGGAGGAGGTTCTCGGCGTCGTCCTCCTCCACCTCCAGGTCCTCGTTCCGGGTCACCCGGAACATGTGGTGGGCCAGGACCTCCATGCCGGGGAAGAGCTCTTCGAGGTGGGCCGCGATGACGTCCTCCAGGGGGACGTACCGCTGTGGCGACGCCTCCAGGAACCGCGAGAGCAGCGGCGGCACCTTGACCCGGGCGAAGTGGCGGTGGCCGCTGACGGGGTTGCGCACGACGACCGCGAGGTTGAGCGAGAGCCCCGAGATGTACGGGAAGGGGTGCGCGGGGTCCACGGCCAGCGGGGTGAGGACCGGGAAGATCTGCTGGCGGAAGAGGGTGAACAGGCGCGCCTGCTCCTTCTCGGTGAGGTCCGGCCAGCGGATGAGGTGGATGTTCTCGTCGGCGAGCGCCGGGGCCACGTCCTGCTGGTAGCAGGCGGCGTGCCGGGCCATGAGCTCGCGCGAGCGGGTCCAGATCAGGTCCAGGACCTCGCGGGGCTGGAGCCCGGAGGCGGACCGGGTGGCCACCCCGGTGGCGATACGGCGCTTCAGGCCCGCCACCCGGACCATGAAGAACTCGTCCAGGTTGGAGGCGAAGATCGCCAGGAAGTTCGCGCGTTCCAGCAGCGGGGTCGCCGGGTCCTCGGCGAGCTCCAGGACGCGCTCGTTGAAGGCGAGCCAGCTGCGCTCACGGTCGAGGAAGCGCCCCGAGGGCAGCTCGTCGCCGCCCGGCGCGTCCTCGCGGTCGCGCTCGTAGCCGTCGTACCCGTCGAGATCCGCGTCGATGTCCGGCTCCAGGTCGGAGACGGCGGCGGCGAGGGTGTGCGGCCGGTGCGCGGCTATGGAACCGACCGACGGCTGGGTGGTGGGCTGGAGGCGGACCTCGGCACTCGGCTGCTGGCTCATGAACCCATTCTTCCGCGCTCCGGCGATCTCAGGCGCGTCGGAGAGCACGTCGGAGCGGGCAGGCGTGAGCGCCTTGGGGCGGGCGGCGGTCCCGTTCCGGGAGGGTGGCACCTCGGGCTGCATTGAGCGAGCGTCGCAAGCGTGTCTGAATACGCGGTAACGGGGACATGACGTGAGGGAATCCGTGGCCTGGCGCGGATGTCAGGAGCACCCGCGCCCGGCGGGCGGAGTGCGGACGGCACCGAGGTCCACCGCCGTGTCCGCGCCCGGCCTGCCCACGCCCCGCGGCGCCGGGTACGGACAGGGGCGCGGGGAACCGCGCGACCGGCCCCCCGCCGTCCGCAGACGAAAGCCGGGCACACCCCGCCGAGGGCCCGGCCGGCCCTACGACTCCGTCCGGTACATCAGGTCCACCTCGTGCGTGGTGAACCCCAGGCGCTCGTACACCGCGACCGCCGCCGTGTTGTCGGCGTCCACGTACAGCATCGCCGCCGGCAGCCCCTCCGCCGCGAGATGGCGCAGCCCCGTCGCGGTGAGGGCCTTGCCCAGGCCCCCGCCCTGCGCGTCGGGCCTGATGCCCACCACGTACACCTCCCCGATCCTCTCCGCCGCGTGCACCTTCGTCCAGTGGAAGCCCACGATCCGGCCCTCGCGCTCGGCGAGGAAGAAACCCTTCGGGTCGAACCAGGGCTCCGCCTTGCGGTCGTCGAGGTCGCGCTGGGTGAGCGCGCCCTGCTCGGGGTGGTGGGAGAAGGCCGCCGCGTTCACCGCCAGCCACGCCGCGTCGTCCTCGCCGGGCACGAAGGTCCGTACGCTCACGCCCGGCGGGTAGACCGGCTCGGCGATGTCGGCGGGGTCCAGCGGCCGCCGCATCTGGCGCAGTTCGCGGAACAGGGTGAGGCCCAGGACCTGGGCGAGGTGGCGGGCGGCGGAGTGCCCGCCGTGCGCCCACACCCGCAGCCGCTTGCCGGAGGCGCCCAGCAGCGCCGAGCCGAGCGCCCGGCCGTGGCCCCGGCCCCGGTGGGCGGGGTGGATGACGAGCTCGGCGGCGGGCGCCTCGACGGGGTCGGTGTCCTCCAGCTGCGCGTACCCGATCAGCTCGGGCCCCCCGGCCGTGGCGAGCGTCAGCAGGAAGTGGCGGATGCCGGGCCGCCGGCCGCCCCGCAGCTGGAGCCGCCCCTGCTCGGACACGGCCTGCTGCCCGTCGGTCCCGGCGGCCTCGGCGAGCAGCGCGAGGACCTCCTGGGCCTGGGGGTGGGTGAGCTCGTCGAGGGTCCGGATCTCACGTCCGGAGGGGCCGGGCACGGCGGGGTCGGTCGTCATGGGTACGAGCGTACGGCGACCGGGGGCAAAACCTGACGTACCGACAAACGGCAACCATCCCGTAACCGCATCCCCCTGTCGCGCTACGCGCGTTGACCCTAGGCTTCCGCTCGCGGCGGCACGACCGGGTTTCGGCCACCGCCCGACCAGATCGCGGTTCTCCGCGCACACCAGGCTCCACCACCAGCTGAATCGTTTAGGGGAGAGATGACAGCGACACCCCGGAAGCACCACGGCGGCCGTGCGGGCCGCCGGGTCCTGGCGGCCGCCGCCGGCCTCACCACGCTCGGCGCGCTCGTCGCCGCGATGCCGGCCGCCGACGCCCACGACAAGGGCCACGGGCACCCGAAGCCCGCGCGGACGGTGGACGTCCAGCTCCTCTCCTTCAACGACCTGCACGGCAACCTGGAGCCGCCGGCCGGCTCGGCCGGGGCCGTGAACGAGAAGCAGTCCGACGGGACCGTGAAGTCCATACCGGCCGGCGGCGTCGAGTACCTGGCGTCCTCGCTGCGCACCGCGCGCGAGGGCCACCCGTACTCGATCACCGCCGCGGGCGGCGACATGATCGGCGCCAGCCCGCTGCTCTCCGGCCTCTTCCACGACGAGCCGACCATCGAGGCGCTCAACCGGATCGACCTCGACGTGACGGCCGTGGGCAACCACGAGTTCGACGAGGGCGCGGTCGAGCTCGCCCGGATGCAGAACGGCGGCTGCCACCCGGTCGAGGGCTGCTACGAGAAGGGCAGGAAGTTCCGGGGCGCCGACTTCCCGTATCTCGCCGCCAACGTGACCAGCGAGAAGACCGGCAAGCCGCTCCTCAAGCCGTACACGGTCTGGAAGAAGAACGGCGTCAGGATCGGCTTCATCGGCGTGACCCTGGAGGGCACCCCGGACGTCGTGACCGCCTCGGGCGTCAAGGGCCTGAAGTTCCACGACGAGATCGAGACGATCAACAAGTACGCCAAGGAGCTCGACCGGCAGGGCGTGAAGTCCATCGTCGCGCTCGTCCACGAGGGCGGGATGCCGGCGACCAACGCGTACAACTACGACTGCGACTCGGCCGGTCCCGGCAGCGGTCTGTCCGGTCCGGTCGTCGACATCGCCAAGGGCGTCACGCCCAAGGTGGACGCGCTGGTCACCGGCCACACCCACCAGGCGTACACCTGCACGATCCCGGACCCGGCGGGCAACCCGCGCATGGTCACCTCGGCGGCCTCCTACGGCAAGCTCTTCACCGAGACCACGCTCACCTACGACAGGCGGACCAAGGACATCGTCCGGACCGCCGTGACGTCCCCGAAGTCGGTGAACCGCGTCGTCCGCCGTGACCAGCCCAAGGCGCGGGACATCACCGACCTGATCGCCCGCTGGAACAAGCTGGCCGCTCCGATCGCGGGCCGCCCGCAGGGCTACATCTCCGCCGACATCAACGGCCGGGGCTCCGAAGCCCCCGAGAAGCCGCTCGGCGACCTCATCGCGGACGCGCAGCTCGCCGGGCTCTCCCCGGCCGACAAGGGCGGCGCCCAGCTCGCCTTCATGAACCCGGGCGGCATCCGCTCCGACCTCGTGTACAAGGCGAGCGGCGGCGAGGGCGACGGGGTGGTCACCTACGGCGAGGCGTTCACCGTCCAGCCGTTCACCAACATGATGAACGTGGTGGACCTGACCGGCGCCCAGATCATCCAGGGCCTCCAGCAGCAGGTCAGCGGCGGCAACGCGGCATCGCCGAAGATCCTCCAGGTGTCGAAGGGCTTCAGCTACACGCTCGACATGACCAAGGCGGGCGCGGACCGCGTCCTGGTGGACACGGTCAAGCTGAACGGGGTCGCCCTCGACCCGGCGAAGACCTACCGCGTCGCCATGAACGAGTTCCTCGCGGGCGGCGGCGACGGCTTCGCCGCCCTCGGCCAGGGCAAGAACAAGCTGGTCGGCGCCTCCGACCTGGACGTCTTCGACGCCTACCTGGCGGCGAACTCCTCGGCCTCCGCACCGCTCGCGCCCCCGGCCGGCGGCCGGATCACGGTCGTGGGCAAGGTGGCGGGCGAGTAGTCGCCTTCCGTCGTACGGGAAAGGGGTGCCGGATTCTTCCCGGCGCCCCTTTCCCCTTTCCCCATTCCCCACCCGCCCGACGCGCGTCCGGTGGCCCGCTCACACCCCCGGGGCGTCGGGCGGCGGGGTCGGCGCGCCCGGCAGGCGGATCGTGGCCACCGTGCCGCCGCCGTCCGGCGCCGCGCCGAGCGTGATCGTGCCGCCCGTGTGCTGGACCGTCCGGGCCACGATGGAGAGCCCGAGCCCCGAACCCGGCAGCGAACGGGCCGAGGGCGAGCGCCAGAACCGCTCGAAGACGTGCGGGAGTTCGTCGGCGGGGATCCCGGGGCCCTGGTCGCGCACGGTCAGGACGCCCCGGTCGAGGGTGACGTCGACGGTGCCGCGCGGCGGGCTGAACTTGACCGCGTTGTCCAGCACGTTGACGATCGCCCGCTCCAGGGCCGCAGGCTCCGCCCGTACGTACCAGGGTGCGAGCCGGGCCGTGATCTCCAGCTCGGGGCCGCGCAGCCGGGCGCGCTCCAGGGCGGCGCGGGCGATGTCGTGGAAGGCGACGACCTCCAGCGGGCCCGCGCGGACCGCGTCCGGCCGGGACAGCTCCTGCAAGTCGCCGATCAGGGCCGCGAGTTCGGTCATCTGCGCCTTGACGGACGCCATCAGCGCCTTGCGGTCGGCGGCCGGAATGGCCCGGCCGGTCTCCTCGCTCCGGGCCAGCAGCTCGATGTTGGTCCGCAGCGAGGTCAGCGGGGTGCGCAGCTCGTGCCCCGCGTCCGCGATCAGCTGCGACTGCCGGTCGCGGGAGGAGGCGAGGGCGGCGGTCATCGCGTTGAAGGACCGCGAGAGCCGGGCGATCTCGTCCTCGCCCTCGATGGGGATACGGACCGTGAGGTCCTCGGTACGGGCCACGTGCTCGACCGTGCCGGTCAGCCGGTCCACGGGACGCAGGCCCGTACGCGCCACCCAGAGCCCGGCCGCGCCGCCCGCCACGACCCCGGCCCCGGCGAGCCCCGCGAGGAGCAGCGCCAGCCGGTTGAGCGAGGAATCGATCTCGGTGAGCGGCCGGGAGAGCGACACGGTGACCACCCGGCCGGCGATCTGCTGCCGCTGGGTGCGCACGCGGACGTCCACTCCGCCGTCGGTGACGCCGCTGTGCAGGGCGTCGAGGCGGTGGCCCCGGGCCACGGCCACGTCCTGGGATGTGACCCGCACCGGAGGCGACTCGGGAGCCGCGCAGCGGGAGCCGTCGATGAGGACGACCTGGATGTAGGCGAACCCCGAGCGCTCGTCGTCGGGCACCGCCCCCGGCGTCCCGCAGGTGGCGAGCGCGGCCTGGACCAGGGTGGGCGGGGCGCTGGTGTTGCGCAGCGTGTTGTCCAGCTCCTCGCCGAGCTGGGCCCGGGTCAGCAGCCAGCACGCCACCGACACGGCCGCGACCGCGACCGCCACGGCCGTCGCCACCAGCAGCGCGAGCCGCGACCGCAGTGGCATCGCCCGGTAGCGCCGGACGACTCCGTTCACTCCGCGCCGCCCGTGCGCAGGGCGTACCCCACCCCGCGCACGGTGTGGACCACGCGCGGCTCGCCGCCCGCCTCGGTCTTGCGGCGCAGGTACATGACGTACACGTCGAGGGAGTTGGACGACGGCTCGAAGTCGAAGCCCCAGACCGCCTTGAGGATCTGCTCGCGGGTGAGGACCTGGCGGGGGTGGGCCAGGAACATCTCCAGGAGGGTGAACTCCGTACGGGTCAGCTCCACCACCCGCTCGCCCCGCGTCACCTCCCGGGTCGCCAGGTCCATGCGCAGGTCGCCGAAGGCCAGGACGTTGTCGTCGGGCCGCTCGCCGCCCGCCTGCCCCGCGTACGAGCTGCGGCGCAGCAGGGCGCGGATACGGGCGAACAGCTCGTCCAGCTCGAACGGCTTGACCAGGTAGTCGTCCGCGCCCGCGTCCAGGCCGGTGACGCGGTCGCCGACCGTGTCGCGTGCGGTGAGCATCAGCACCGGGGTGGTGGACCCGGCGCCGCGCAGCCGCCGGGCGGCGGTCAGCCCGTCCATCCGGGGCATCTGGATGTCGAGGACGATCAGGTCCGGCCGGTACGCCTCCGCCTTGGCCAGCGCGTCGAGCCCGTCCACGGCGACCTCCGTCCCGTACCCCTCGAAGGCGAGGCTGCGCTGGAGCGCCTCGCGGACGGCGGGCTCGTCGTCGACGATCAGGATGCGCTGGGTGTCGTCCTCGGCGGCTGCGGGGCTCATCGCTTGGGGGTCTTCCTCGGGTTCGGGTCGGGCCGGGTGCGGTCCAGCGTCGCATGCCGGACCCGCGCCCGTGGCGAGCATCAGCTGTAGCTGCCGCTGCTCTCGCCGCCGCTTGTGCCGCTTCCGCCGCTGCCGGCGCGGAGGGAGGCGAGGTCGGCCTTGACGGTGTTGACGGGGATGGCGAACCCGAGCCCGACGCTGCCCGCCGAGGAGGAGGACTGGGCCCCCGCCGAACTGGGGCTGTACATCGCGGAGTTGATGCCGACGATGTTGCCGTTCATGTCGATCAGGGCGCCGCCGGAGTTGCCCGGGTTGAGCGAGGCGTCGGTCTGGATGGCCTTGTACGTGGTCTTGGACGAGCCGGTGTCGCCGTTGAACTGCTGCCCGCCGAACTCGAAGGGCCAGCCGCCGCGCTGCCGCCCCTGCCCCTGGTCCTGTCCCTGCCCCTGCTCCTTGGCGACGGTGACGTCACGGTTGAGGGCGGAGATGATGCCGCTGGTGACGGTGCCGGTCAGGCCCTCGGGGGAGCCGATGGCGACGACCTGGTCCCCGACCCTGAGGTTGTCGGAGTTGCCGAGGCTCGCGGGCTTGAGACCGCTCGCCCCGCGCACCTTGACGAGCGCGAGGTCCTTGTCGGGGTCGGTGCCGACGACGCTCGCGGGGTACGTCTTGCCGTCGCTGGTACGCACCTTGACCTCGTCGGCGCCCGCGATCACGTGGTTGTTGGTGATGATCTCGCCGCCGGAGGTGATGATCACGCCCGATCCGGTGGACTCTCCGGAGGTGGAGGTGGCGCTGATCTCCACGATGCTGGGGGAGACGGCCTGGGCGACGCCGGAGACGGTGCCGGTGGTGCTCCGGGAGGCGTTCGTGCCCGGAACGCCGGGCGCACCAGCCGTACTGTCCCCACCGGCGGCCCACCGCTCCACGAGGGTGGCGGTCCCTCCGCCCACGGCCGCGGCGGCGATGGCGACGGCGGCGAGCAGCCCGACGGAGCGGCGGGCGCGGCGGGGGGCGGGGGCGGGGGTGCCGTCCGCGCTCCCGGGCTCGTACGGGGGCGGCGGGGGGTAGCCCCCGAGCCCCTGCGCGGAGGGGTGCGGCGGCTGCGGCTGCGTCTGCTTCGGCTGCTGCTCGGGGAAGGTCATGTGCATTACCTTCGCGGTGCTGGATGAGAGCTGTCTGAGGACGGGGTAAGAAGCCCGACAGAAGGATGTTTGCCCGAAATAAAGATTCCCGGGGGTGCGGGCGGGCGGGTGGCGGCGCTTGTCTGCGGACCGCGGGTGGCTGGTCGCGCAGTTCCCCGCGCCCCTGAGGGGTGTCGTGTTCGCCTGCGGACCGTGGGTGGCTGGTCGCGCAGTTCCCCGCGCCCCCAGGGGGTCGTGGTTGCTCGCGATTCTAGGCGGTGGGGGGTGCGCGCCGCCCAGCCGCGGCTGAAGCCCGTGCCCCCGATGCCCTGCGGCCGAGCCGGGGGCCCCGGGCGGCGGGGGGCCCACCTGAGGGGCGCGGGGAACTGCGCGACAGGCCCCCAGCGGCCGGAAGTGGAAGTCGGTGCTCCTCAGGGCCTTTGGCCGGGCCGAGAATCCCCGGCTGCGGGGGGCTCACCTGAGGGGCGCGGGGAACTGCGCGACAAGCCCCCACCGGCCCGCAGGTGAAGACGGGGCCCCGCAGGGGCGCGGGGAACTGCGCGACAAGCCTCCACCGGCCCGCAGGCAAAGACCGGGCCCAGCAGGGGCGCGGGGAACTGCGCGACCAGCCACCCACCCACCCGCAGACGACCACGCACCCGGCCCCGCACCCCCGGCCCCACACCGCCCCCTCGAACACCCGCACCCCAAGAGATAGCCTCGCGCCCATGCCCAATGGTCAGTGGTACCCGCCGGAATGGCCCGACCGCATCCGCGCCCTCGCCCACGGCACCCTCACCCCCGTACCCCCCCGCCGCGCCGCGACCGTCCTGCTGCTCCGCGCCGGAGCCGAGGGCGGCGGCGGCCTCGCCGTGCACATGCTGCGCCGCCGCACCTCCATGGCCTTCGCCGGCGGCGCCTACGCCTACCCGGGCGGCGGCGTGGACCCCAGGGACGACGCCAGACGGATCGGCTGGGCCGGCCCCAGCCGCGAGACCTGGGCGGCCCGCCTCGGCGTGGCCCCCGACGACGCCCAGGCCATCGTCTGCGCCGCCGTCCGCGAGACGTACGAGGAGGCCGGGGTCCTCCTCGCCGGGCCGGACGCCGGCAGCGTCGTCGGCGACACCACCGGCGACGACTGGGAGGCCGACCGCCGCGCCCTCGTCGCCCGCGACCTCTCCTTCGCCGAGTTCCTCGACCGCCGCGCCCTGGTCCTGCGCTCGGACCTGCTCGGCGCCTGGGCCCGCTGGATCACCCCGGAGTTCGAACCGAAGCGGTACGACACGTACTTCTTCGTCGCCGCGCTCCCCGAGGGCCAGCGCACCCGCAACGCCTCCACCGAGGCCGACCGGACCGTCTGGATCCGGCCCGCCGACGCCCTGGCCGGATACGACGCGGGCGAGCTGCTGATGATGCCTCCGACGGTCTCGACCCTGCGCGCCCTCCTCCCGTACGCCACCCCCGCAGAGACGGTCGAAGCCGCGGCGGCCCGGGATCTCACACCCGTACTGGCGCGCGCGAGCCTCGGCGATGACGGCGAGATCGTGCTGAGCTGGCCCGGGCACGACGAGTTCACCAAACGGGTACGCACCACGAACGGCACCACGAACGGCACCATGGACGGCGCCACGGAAGGCACCACGGACGGCGCCACGGAAGGCGCCACGGACGGCGCCACGGAAGGCACCTCGTGACCCCGCCCGCCCGCGTGCCGCCCGCCCCCACACCCCCGCTCCCCACGGAAGGTTCCCTCGCGTGACCGAAGCCGCGGCCCTCCCCGGCCGGCCCCGCGGCGGGGTGCTCTCGGGCCCCGCCACGACCCGTACCGTCAGCGTTCTCGCGCCCAACCCCTCCGCGATGACCCTCGACGGCACCAACACCTGGATCGTCGCCGAGCCCGACTCCGACCTCGCGGTCGTCGTCGACCCGGGCCCCCTCGACGAGGGCCACCTGCGGAACGTGGTCGCCACCGCCGAGCGGATGGGCAAACGGGTCGCCCTCACCCTGCTCACCCACGGCCACCCCGACCACGCCGAGGGCGCGGCGCGCTTCGCCGAGCTGACCCGTACGCACGTACGCGCCCTCGACCCGGCCCTGCGCCTCGGCGACGAGGGCCTGGCCACCGGCGACGTGATCACCACCGGCGGACTGGAGATGTGGGTGGTGCCCACCCCCGGCCACACCGCCGACTCCCTCTGCTTCCACATCCCCGCCGACAGGGCCGTGCTGACGGGGGACACGGTCCTCGGGCGCGGCACGACCGTCGTGGCGCACCCGGACGGCCGCCTCGGCGACTACCTCGACTCCCTGCGGCGGCTGCGCTCGCTCGCGGTCGACGACGGCGTCCACACCGTGCTGCCCGGGCACGGGCCCGTGCTCGACGACGCGCAGGGCGCCGTCGAGTACTACCTCGCCCACCGCGCCCACCGGCTCGCGCAGGTGGAGACGGCGGTGGAGGACGGCCACACCACGGCGGCGGAGGTGGTGGCCCGCGTCTACGCGGACGTCGACCCGTCCCTGTGGCCGGCGGCAGAACTGTCCGTACGCGCCCAGCTGGAGTATCTGAGCGAGCACGGCCTCATCTAGCCGCCCGGCTGTGCCCCCCAGCCGTTGCCCCCGGCCGTGCCGCCCAGCCGTGCCACCCGCCCGGCCCGCGCCGCCCCTGGGCCCACTCAAGCGGCTCGCGGCTGCAGAAACGGGACGGGCCCGCCTCCCCGAGGGGAGGCGGGCCCGTACACGTCTACGTGCGCGCGCGCCGCGTCAGCGCGACCGCTTCGCGAGCCGCTCCACGTCCAGCAGGATCACCGCACGGGCCTCCAGCCGCAGCCAGCCGCGCTGCGCGAAGTCCGCGAGGGCCTTGTTGACCGTCTCGCGGGACGCGCCGACCAGCTGGGCCAGCTCCTCCTGCGTCAGGTCGTGCACGACGTGGATGCCCTCCTCCGACTGCACGCCGAAGCGGCGCGACAGGTCCAGGAGCGCGCGGGCCACCCGGCCCGGAACGTCGGAGAAGACCAGGTCGGACATCTGGTCGTTGGTCTTGCGCAGCCGGCGGGCGACCGCGCGCAGCAGGGCCGTGGCCACCTCGGGCCGGGCGTTCAGCCAGGGCTGGAGGTCACCGTGGCCCAGGCCCAGCAGCTTGACCTCGGTGAGCGCGGTCGCGGTGGCGGTGCGCGGGCCCGGGTCGAAGAGCGACAGCTCGCCGATGAGTTCGCCGGGGCCGAGGACCGCCAGCATGTTCTCGCGGCCGTCGGGGGAAGTGCGGTGGAGCTTGACCTTGCCCTCGGTGACCACGTAGAGGCGGTCGCCGGGGTCGCCCTCGTGGAAGAGGGCGTCGCCACGGGCGAGCGTCACCTCACTCATCGAGGCGCGGAGCTCCGCGGCCTGCTCGTCATCGAGCGCCGCGAAGAGCGGGGCGCGCCGCAGAACGTCGTCCACGAGTTCTCTCCTTGTCGACCGGTTCAGGGGACCGTGTTCCCCTTTTTACCGGACGGGGTAAACAGTGCGATCAATCACAAGGATGACGCACCGAAGCCGCGGGCTGTGCGGCAGGGGGCCGATTGGGGTGGTGATCGGCCGGGGCCCGGGCGGATGTCAGTCTGTGCCTTTAGGCTGGCCGGGTGTCCAATTCGCCGGTGAGAGCGCAGGCCAGGGGGGCCACAAGAGTGTCGGCAGGCAAGGATTCCGCTGTGGGCGAACAGCCCACGAGTAAACCGAAAAAAGCCGCGAAAGTAGCAAAATCAGCCAATCGGGCCGCGTCGCTATCCGAGGCGCTCCCGGGCGCGTCGCCCGCGCCGGGCGCCAAGAAGCCCGCCGCCAAGAAGGCCGCGCCCAAGAGCGCGGCCAAGAAGGCGGCTGAAAGCGCCCCGGCTGCGGCGGCCAAGAGCGCCCCGGCGGCCCCCGCGCCCGAGTCCGCCAGACCCGCCCCGCCCGAGTCCCGTCTCTCCATGGTCCGCCGGGCCCGCCGGATCAACCGGGAGCTGGCGGAGGTGTATCCGTACGCCCACCCGGAGCTCGACTTCCGCAACCCCTTCGAGCTGCTGGTCGCCACGGTCCTCTCGGCCCAGACGACCGACCTGCGGGTCAACCAGACCACGCCCGCGCTGTTCGCCGCGTATCCGACCCCCGAGGAGCTGGCCGCGGCCGACCCGGAGGCGGTCGAGGAGCTGATCCGGCCGACCGGGTTCTTCCGCGCCAAGACCAAGTCGATCATGGGTCTGGCGGTCGCCCTGCGCGACGAGTTCGGGGGCGAGGTGCCCGGGCGCCTGGAAGACCTGGTGAAGCTTCCGGGAGTCGGCCGCAAGACGGCCAACGTGGTGCTGGGCAACGCCTTCGGCGTCCCCGGCCTCACCGTCGACACGCACTTCGGGCGGCTGGTCCGGCGCTGGAAGTGGACCGACGAGGAGGACCCGGTCAAGGTCGAGGCCGTCGTCGCCGGGATCTTCCCCAAGAGCGAGTGGACGATGCTCTCGCACCGCGTCATCTTCCACGGCCGCCGCATCTGCCACGCCCGCAAGCCCGCCTGCGGCGCCTGCCCCATCGCCCCGCTCTGCCCGGCGTACGGGGAGGGCGAGACGGACCCGGAGAAGGCCAGGAAGCTCCTGAAGTACGAGAAGGGCGGCTTCCCGGGCCAGCGGCTCTCCCCGCCCCCGGACTACCCGGGACGCCCGGCCCCGCCGCTGGGGGCCGGATGACGGGGCGCGGATGACCCGACGGATACGGATGACCCGGCGGATACGGATGACGCGGCGGATACGGATGACGCGGCTGAGCCCGACGGGACCGCTTGGCGGGGTGGCCCGGCGGGCGATCCGGCGGAACGGTCCCGAGAGGGACACGTCCGGCCCGGCCGGAACGAACGCGACCGGCCCGGACGTTGTGACCGGTGGACGACGGGGGTGCCCATGACGCACGCGAGCGACACCAGCAGGACCAGCTCCAGCAGGACCAGTGACACCAGCAGGACCAGCTCCAGCACGACCGGCGAGCCCAGCGGGACCGGCTCAGGCGCGGCCGGCTCCAGCCGCACCAGCGACCCCAGCAGGGCGTACGGGAGCGGCCGGGGGGGTCCGGCCCCCTCCGGGGGGCGCGGCGGCCCTCACGGGCCCGCCGTGAGCCGTGAGGGGCTGCCCGAGTGGCTCGGCCCCGTCGCGCGCGCGGCCGACCGCATCGAGCCGCTCCAGCTCAGCCGCTTCCTGCCGCCCGAGAGCGGCGCGGGACGCCAGTCCGCCGTGCTGGTCCTCTTCGGCGAGGGCCCGGCCGGACCCGAGCTGCTGCTCATGGAGCGCGCCAGCCAGCTGCGCTCGCACGGCGGCCAGCCCTCCTTCCCGGGTGGCGCCCTCGACCCCGAGGACGGCGACCCCCAGACCACCGGGCCGCTGCGCGCCGCCCTGCGCGAGGCCGAGGAGGAGACCGGTCTGGACCCCGAGGGGGTGCAGATCTTCGGCGTGCTGCCCCGGCTCTACATCCCGGTGAGCGGTTTCGTGGTGACTCCGGTCCTCGGCTGGTGGCGCGAGCGCACCGAGGTGCGCGCGGTGGACGCGGCGGAGACCGCCCGGGTCTTCACGGTCCCCGTGGCGGATCTCACGGACCCGGCCAACCGGGCCACCGCGGTGCACCCGCGGGGCCACGCAGGCCCGGCCTTTCTGGTCGAATCCGCCCTCGTGTGGGGCTTCACGGCCGGGGTGATCGACCGGCTGCTGCACTTCGCGGGCTGGGAGCGGCCCTGGGATCGCACCCGCCGGGTCCCGCTCGACTGGCACGCGTGACAGGCTGACCCCGTGAACGTGCTGGACATCCTGTTGCTGGTCGCCGCCGTGTGGTTCGCGATCGTCGGCTACCGCCAGGGCTTCGTCGTCGGCATCCTGTCGGTGATCGGCTTCCTCGGCGGTGGTCTCATCGCCGTGTATCTGCTGCCGGTCATCTGGGACCAGCTGACGGACAAGCGGACCGTGTCGACCACCGCCGCCATCGTGGCGGTCGTCGTCGTGATCGTCTGCGCCTCCGTGGGCCAGGCCTTCACCACCCACCTGGGCAACAAGCTGCGCCAGCACATCACCTGGTCGCCCGCGCGCGCCCTGGACGCCACGGGCGGCGCGCTTGTCAACGTCGTCGCCATGCTCCTGGTCGCCTGGCTGATCGGCACCGCGCTCGCCCCGCTCGCCGACCCCCAGGACTCCTCCAGCCGGGGGAACGCGCTGGGCCGGGCGGTCAACGACTCCCGCATCCTGCGCGGAGTCGACAAGGCGATGCCCCAGCAGGCGTACACCTGGTTCTCGGACTTCTCCTCCATGCTCGCCCAGAACGGGCTGCCGCAGGTCTTCGCCCCGTTCACCAACGAGTCGATCACCAAGGTCCCGCCCCCCGACCAGGCGCTGGCCACCAGCCCGGTCGCGGCCTCCGCCAAGCGCTCGATCGTCAAGGTCACCGGCACCGCGCCGAGCTGCGGCAAGCGCCTGGAGGGCACCGGCTTCGTCTTCGCCGAGCGCCGGGTGATGACCAACGCCCATGTGGTGGGCGGCGTGTCGGACCCGAAGATCCAGATAGGCGGTCAGGGGCGGACGTACGACGCGAAGGTGGTCGTCTACGACTGGCGCCGTGACATCGCGGTCCTGGACGTGCCGGACCTGAAGGCCCCGGTGCTGCGGTTCGCCTCGCAGCAGGCGCACAGCGGCAGCGGCGCGATCGTCGCGGGCTTCCCCGAGGACCAGCCGTACGACGTGCGCGCCGCGCGCGTGCGCGGCCGGATCACCCCGCCGGGCCCGGACATCTACCACCGCGGCACGGTCACCCGCGAGGTCTACTCGCTGTTCACCACGGTCCGCCCGGGCAACTCCGGCGGCCCCCTCCTCACCCCCGACGGCAAGGTCTACGGAGTGGTCTTCGCCAAGTCCCTCGACGACCCGAACACCGGTTACGCGCTGACGGCGAACGAGATCCGCGAGGACATCCAGCTCGGCCGCACCGCCAACCAGCAGGTCGACAGCCAGCAGTGCGCCCTCTGACGACCGCGGTGCCGCCCCACTGACCCCGGCACCCCGTCGACCCCGATTTCCCGCTGATCCCGACATCCCGCTGATCCCGACTCCCCGAAGAGGCCGGAATGCGACTGACGATCCTCGGCGGCGGCGGTTTCCGCGTGCCGCTCGTGTACGGCGCCCTGCTGCGCGACCACGCCCCCGGCCGGATCACCGAGGTCACGCTCTACGACGTGGACGCGGCCCGGCTCGCGGCCATCGCCCGGGTCCTCGCGGACCAGGCGCGCGGTGCCGTGGACGCCCCGGCCGTCCGGGCGGTGACCGACCTGGACGAGGCGCTGCGCGGCGCCGACTTCGTCTTCTCCGCGATCCGGGTGGGCGGCCTCGCGGGCCGGGCGGCCGACGAGCGGATCGCGCTCGCCGAGGGCGTCCTGGGCCAGGAGACGGTCGGCGCGGGCGGTATCGCGTACGGCCTGCGGACCGTGCCCGTGGCGGACGCCCTCGCCCGCCGGATCAAGGCGCTCGCCCCCGACGCCTGGGTCATCAACTTCACCAACCCGGCCGGTCTCGTCACCGAGGCCATGGGCCGCCACCTGGGCGCGAGGGTCATCGGCATCTGCGACTCCCCGGTCGGCCTGGCCCGCCGCGTGGCCCGTACGGTCGGCGCCGACCCCGACTCCGTACGGCTGGACTACGCGGGTCTGAACCACCTCGGCTGGCTCCACGGCCTCTACGAGGGCGAACAGGACGTGCTGCCGCGGCTGTTCGCGGACGACGCGCTGCTGACCTCGTTCGAGGAGGGCCGGCTCTTCGGCGCCGACTGGCTGCGCTCCCTGGGCTCGGTGCCCAACGAGTATCTGCACTACTACTACTTCAACCGCGAGGCCGTGGCCGCGTACCGGCAGGCGGAGCTGACCCGTGGCGCCTTCCTCCTCGGCCAGCAGGAGCGTTTCTACGCGACCGTGGGCGGGTCCGCCGGTGGGCGCGAGCAGGCGTGGGACGCCTGGGACCGCACCCGCGCCGAGCGCGAGGCCACGTACATGTCCGAGAACCGGGAGGTCTCGGGCGCGGGCGAGCGCGCTCCGGACGACCTGGAGTCGGGCGGGTACGAGAAGGTCGCGCTGGCGCTGATGCGGGCGATCGCGCGCGACGAGCCGGCGACGCTGATCCTGAACGTCCCCAACGGCTCCTCGCTGCACGCCCTCGACGCCGAGGCGGTCGTCGAGATCCCGTGCCGCGTCGACGCCTCGGGCCCGCGCCCGCTGCCGGTCACCCAGCTGACGGGCCATGAGGCGGGCCTGGTCAGCGCGGTGAAGGCGGTCGAGCGCTGTGTCCTGGAGGCCGCCGAGGGCGGGTCGGCACGGGCGGCGGTGAAGGCCTTCGCCCTGCACCCGCTGGTCGACTCCGTCCAGGTGGCCCACCGGCTTCTGGACGGCTACCGGGACGCCCATCCGGGGCTCGCGTACCTGCGCCGGTGATCCCGGACGGACGCCGGGCGCGCGCGGCGCGTGCTACGTGCGCGAATGGCGCAGCCGGGCCGAGACCCAGCGGGCCCGGCGACGGAGGATACGCGGAATGCCGAGTCGGGGATCATGGCCCTGAGCTTGCGGGCCACCCCTCTCGTGCGAAATCGGCGCGGTGGCCGAGCGGCGGTTGCGTGCTGCGTCACCGTAGTCGTGCGTCCAGCCCATACCCCGACGTCTGCCCGGGCCCCAAGGTCGGTAACCGCGTCTTGGGCGGCCAATTGGCCTATGCGCCGGGCATTTGGCTGTTCGTCAGACAAACGTTCCCGTCCGCTCGCCGGACGGCCCCACTGCCCGGCTCGCCACCCGGCTTACCGCCCGGCGGAACGGGTCAGCGGTCGGGCTCGGGATCCTTCAGCCAGTTCACCAGCTCCGCCGAGAACGCGGCCGGGTCCTCCTCGTGGGGGAAGTGGCCCAGACCGTCGAACAGCCGCCAGCGGTAGGGGGCTTCGACGTACTCGCCGGAGCCCGCCGCGCTGCGGGTGCGCATCACGGGGTCGAGCGAACCGTGCAGATGCAGCGTCGGTACCCGTACCGGCCGCTTCATCCGGCGGTTGAACTGGATGCCGTCGGGCCGGGCCAGCGAGCGCACCATCCAGCGGTACGGCTCGATCGAGCAGTGCGCGGTCGACGGGATCGTCATCGCCCGCCGGTACACCTCCACAGCCTCGTCCTCGGGAGCCAGCGGACCCGACCACTCCCGCATCAGCTGTCCCACCAGCGCCGCGTCGTCCGCGACGAGCCGGCGCTCCGGAAGCCACGGCCGCTGGAAGCCCCAGACGTACGAACCGGCCCGCGACTGCGCGAAGTCGGAGAGCATCGCGGAGCGCCAGCGCCGGGGGTGCGGCATCGACGACACCGCCAGGCGGCGCACCAGTTTGGGCCGCATCACGGCCGCCGTCCACGCCAGATAGCCGCCCAGATCGTGGCCGACCAGCGCCGCGTCGGGCTCGCCGAGCGACCGTACGACCCCGGTGATGTCCAGCGCGAGGTTGGCCGGGTCGTAGCCGCGCGGCGTGCGGTCGCTGCCGCCGACGCCCCGCAGGTCCATGGCGACCGCCCGGAAACCGGCGTTGGCGAGTGCGGTCAGCTGGTGCCGCCACGTCCACCAGAACTGCGGGAAGCCGTGGAGCAGCAACACCAGCGGACCGTCACCCAGCTCCGCGATGTGGAAGCGCGCACCATTGGCCGCTACGTCCCTGTGTGTCCAGGGACCATCGATGCGGACAGGGCTGCCATTGCCGCCGGGGCTGCCCGTGGCGCCGGTACCGGTATCAGGTGCGGTCATGCAGACGAGCGTGCCACAGCCGGGGTCTGCTCCGTGACCGGGCGGGGATGCGGCTTGACGCCCCCGAGCACGGCGGCGGTCTGCTTGGCCGAGGCGATGGACTTCTCCGGCGGCTTCACCTTCTTGAACTTCGACACCGACAGCAGCGCGAGCAGGCCCGCGAGCAGCAGGAACGCCCCGCCCACGATCAGGAACGACCAGGCGAGGCCGAGGCCCAGGTTGTGGATCCCGTACGCCGCCGCGAAGCTCAGCACCGGCAGCGAGAACAGGGCGAACACTCCCGCGGTACTGATGGCGAGGCCACCGATCGCCCCGCGCTTGACGTCCTGGCGCAGCTCCGCCTTGGCGAGCGCGATCTCGTCGTGCACCAGCGCGGACATCTCGGCCGTCGCCGTGGCGACCAGCTGGCCGAGGCTGCGGTCGGCGCCGCCGACGGCGGTGTTGCTGGGGTCGCTCATTCGCTGACTCCCTCTTCTCTCTCCGGTCCCGTCATCTCCCGGCCCAGACGTCCTTCTCCGGCCCAGATGTCAGATCATGCCGGACGGTCGGCCTCGTCGCTCCCCGCCCCCGCCACTTGCGCGAGGCGTCGGTGCTCGGCGGCCTTCGCCTCGTAGAGGACGGCCATCCGCAGGTGATAGGCCGGATTGTGCTGTTCGTACACATCCGGGATGCCGTCGTGGTCCTCGTCGCGCTCCTCCTCGTCGACGAGCGCGCGGTAACGGCGTACGCGCAGCTTCAGCAGGACGGTGGCGAAGACGGCCGCGATCAGCGAGCCCACCAGGACGGCCGCCTTGATCTCGTCCGCGAGCGCGCCCTCGCCGTCGAAGGCCAGCTCGCCGATGAGCAGCGAGACGGTGAAGCCGATCCCGGCCAGCGCCGCCACCGCGAAGACGTCCGCCCAGGCGAGGTCCTCGTTGAGCTCCGCCCTGGTGAACCGCGCGGCGCACCACGTCCCCGCGAAGATGCCCACCGCCTTGCCGACCACCAGACCGAGCACCACGCCGAGGGTCTCGGGCCGGGTGAAGACGTCCGCCAGCGCCCCGCCGCTGACACCGACCCCGGCCGACATCAGGGCGAAGAGCGGCACGGCGAGCCCGGCGGAGAGGGGGCGCACCAGGTGCTCGATGTGCTCGCCCGGGGAGTGCTCCTCGCCCTCGCGGCGGGTGCAGCGCAGCATCAGGCCCATGGCGACGCCCGCGATGGTGGCGTGGACGCCGCTGTTGTACATCAGCCCCCAGACGACCAGCGCCAGCGGAACGTACACGTACCAGCCCCGTACGCCGGTGCGCAGCAGCACCCAGAGGAGGGCGAGGCCGAGGAACGCACCCCCGAGCGCGAGGAAGTCGATCTCCTTGGTGAAGAGGACGGCGATGATGAGGATCGCGAAGAGGTCGTCGACGACGGCGAGCGTGAGCAGGAACGCGCGCAGGGCGCTGGGCAGCGAGGTCCCGATGACCGCGAGCACGGCGAGCGCGAAGGCGATGTCGGTGGCGGTCGGCACCGCCCAGCCGTCCAACGCCCCGCCGCCCACGGCGTTGACCAGCACGTATACGAGGGCGGGCATCGCCATCCCGCAGACGGCGGCGATCACGGGGAGCGCGGCGGCCTTGGGGTCGCGCAGCTCACCGGCGACGAGTTCGCGCTTGAGCTCGATGCCGGCGACGAAGAAGAAGACGGCGAGGAGGCCGTCGGCGGCCCAGTGCTGGAGGGAGAGATCGAGCCCGAGGGAGCCGACGCCGACGTGCACCCCCCGTACGTGGGCGTAGCTGCCGCCCCAGACGTTGGCCCAGATCAGCGCGGCGATCGCGGCGGCGAGGAGCAGCACTCCGCCGACGGTCTCGGCGCGCAGCGCCTCCGCGACGTAGTTCCGCTCAGGCAGCGAGAGCCGCGCGAGGAACGTCCGGCGGCTGTCCTTGAGGGGGCCGGGCGAGGTGTCGGGCGAGGTGTCGGGCGCGACCACGGGGGCGACCTCCGGTCCGGTTCTACGGGCATGACCAACCACATTGCCGACCAGACTTCCCGGCGCACCCGAATCCTTACTTTACCTAAGCCTTTACCCGGGAAGAGAAGGGCAAATCCGACGATCGCCACTTTAGGGGCAGAGGGGTTTGTTGCCCGGGGTTCGTCTGCGGCCCGGCGGAGGGCTGCGCGCGCAGTTCCCCGCGCCCCTGGGGCTGCCGGGACCCGGCACCGCCCCGGCTCGCCAGTGATGGGGCGAAGCCCCTTCCAGGGGCGCGGGGAACGGCACGCTCAGCCCCCACGGGGCCGGCAGTCGAACGGGGGGCTTTGGGGGCGCGGGGAACGGCGCGAGAACCCTCCACCGACCGGCAGCCGAACGGGGGGCTTAGGGGCGCGGGGAACTGCGCGAGCAACCCTCCACCGGGCCGGCAGCCGAAGCCGAACCCGGGGGCCCCGGGGGCGCAGCTCCCGGCAGGGCCGATACCAGCTGCACCCACCCCCAACCCCCGGAGGGTTCAGGGAAGGGGCGGGGTGGGGGAGAACCGCCGTAGGCGCAACCCCACACACCCCGCACCCGGCAGACGACCACCCCCCGCCCCTGCCCCCTCCCCCTCACCCCTCGCTACCCACCCCCGGCAACTGCGTCTGAATAAGCTCCATCACCGAAGAATCCGTCAACGTAGTGACATCCCCCAGCTCCCGATTCTCCGCAACATCCCGCAGCAACCGCCGCATGATCTTCCCCGACCGCGTCTTGGGAAGCTCCGCCACCGGCAGAATCCGCTTGGGCTTGGCGATCGGCCCCAGCGTGGCCCCCACATGCGCCCGCAGCTCCTCCACGAGCCCCTCGGTCTGCGCCGCCGCCCCCCGCAGGATCACGAACGCCACGATCGCCTGCCCGGTCGTCTCGTCGGCCGCGCCGACGACCGCCGCCTCGGCGACCGACGGATGCGAGACGAGCGCCGACTCGACCTCGGTCGTGGAGATGTTGTGCCCGGACACGAGCATCACGTCGTCCACCCGGCCCAGCAGCCAGATGTCCCCGTCCTCGTCCTTCTTCGCCCCGTCCCCGGCGAAGTACTTCCCCTCGAACCGCGACCAGTACGTGTCGATGAACCGCTGGTCGTCGCCCCAGATCGTGCGCAGCATCGACGGCCACGGCTCGGTGAGGACGAGGTACCCGCCGCCCCCGTCCGGCACCTCGCGCGCCTCGTCGTCCACGACGGTCGCCGAGATGCCCGGCAGCGCCCGCTGCGCGGACCCGGGCTTGGTCTCCGTCACGCCCGGCAGCGGCGAGATCATCATCGCGCCGGTCTCGGTCTGCCACCAGGTGTCCACGATCGGGCAGGAGTCCGCACCGATGTGCTTGCGGTACCACATCCATGCCTCGGGGTTGATGGGCTCGCCCACCGACCCCAGCACCCGCAGCGACGACAGGTCGAACTTCGCGGGGATGTCGTCGCCCCACTTCATGAACGTCCGGATCGCCGTCGGCGCCGTGTACAGGATCGTCACCCCGTACTTCTGCACGATCTCCCAGAACCGCCCCTGGTGCGGGGTGTCCGGCGTGCCCTCGTACATGACCTGCGTCGCCCCGTTGGCCAGCGGCCCGTAGACGATGTACGAGTGTCCGGTCACCCAGCCGATGTCGGCGGTGCACCAGTACACGTCGGTCTCGGGCTTGAGGTCGAAGACCGCGTGGTGGGTGTAGGCGGCCTGCGTCAGATAGCCGCCCGAGGTGTGCAGGATGCCCTTCGGCTTCCCCGTCGTACCGGACGTGTACAGGATGAACAGCGGGTGCTCGGCGTCGAACGCCCGCGGGGTGTGCTCGGCCGACTGGCGCCCGACGATGTCGTGCCACCAGACGTCCCGGCCCTCGGTGAAGGCGGTCTCCTGGCCCGTGCGCCGCACCACCAGGACGTGCTCGACCTGCGGGCACTTCGCCACCGCGTCGTCGATCGCGGGCTTCAGCGCGGACGGCTTGCCGCGCCGGTACCCGCCGTCCGCCGTGATGACCAGCTTCGCGTCGGCGTCCTGGATACGGGAGGCGACCGCGTCGGCCGAGAACCCGCCGAAGACCACCGAGTGCGCCGCGCCGATCCGCGCGCAGGCGAGCATCGCGACGGCCGCCTCGGGAATCATCGGCATGTACACCGCGACCCGGTCCCCGGCCCGGACGCCCAGCTCCGTCAGGGCGTTGGCGGCCCGCGAGACCTCGTCCTTGAGCTCGGCGTAGGTGATCGCGCGGCTGTCGCCGGGCTCGCCCTCGAAGTGGATGGCGACCCGGTCGCCGTTGCCCGCCTCGACGTGCCGGTCCACGCAGTTGTACGCCACGTTCAGCTGCCCGTCGGCGAACCACTTCGCGAACGGGGGGTTCGACCAGTCGAGCGTCTCGGTCGGCTCGGTGGCCCAGCTGAGGCGTCGGGCCTGCTCGGCCCAGAAGCCCAGCCTGTCCGCCTCGGCCTGCTCGTACGCCTCTGCCGTCACGTTGGCGTCAGCGGCCAGCGCGGCAGGAGGAGCGAACCGGCGCTCCTCCTTCAAGAGGTTGGCCAGGCTTTCGTTGCTCACGACATCTCCCTTTCCCAGGGCGTCCCATGTGCCTATGTGTCCCGGGCCATAGCTCATCAGGCCAATCGCCGGGTGACAAGGGTCTCCCGAAAATTGGTTTAGACCTGTAGTGCTGCCGGGCCGTCGGCGTGCCATCAGACGGTCTCACGGACCAGGTCCGCCCTGGGTTCAGGCAGTCGCGCGGCGCGCGCCGCGGCGCGTCAGCCGAGGGCCGCTTCGAGGGGGGTGGGCGCGACTTCCTCGAAGACTTCCTCGCAGTCGTCGGACGCCAGCAAGTACGCCTGCGCCTCGCCGACATGGAAGTACATGCCGTGCAGGGTCAGCGTGCCCTCGGCCAGCCGCCGCGCCACCGACTCGTGGCGCCGCAGATGGTCCAGCTGCTGCACCACGTTGGTGAGGCAGAGCTGTTCGACGGCGTCTGCGGGCAGCCGACCGGCGATCCGCGCCCAGGCGTGCCTGCGGCTGGCCATCCGCTCCAGACTGGGCATCCCGTGCCGCAGCCAGCGCCGCAGTGGCGTCTGCGGGGCATCCGGCTTGCCCGCGAGGAGCGCCTGCATGGCCCCGCAGCCGGAGTGGCCGCAGACCGTGATGGACCCGACCCGCAGCACCTCCACCGCGTACTCGATCGCCGCCGCCACCGAGTCGTCGCCGCACTCCGCCCCGGGCGGCGGCACCAGGTTGCCGACGTTGCGCACGGTGAACAGGTCGCCCGGGCCGCTCGACGTGATCATGCTGGTGACGAGCCGGGAGTCCGCGCAGGTGAGGAAGAGCTGGGACGGCTGCTGCCCCTCGCGCGCCAGCCGCGCCAGCTCGTCCCGCACCAGGGGCGCGGTGTTGCGCTGGAACGAGCTGAGCCCATCGGCCAGTTGGTGCCCCTGTCGCTCGGGCGCGGGTGCCGCGTCGTGGCAGTGGTGGTTGCGCCAGGGGGTCCAGGGGCGACAGCAGCTCTGCGCCCCGGAGAGGGCCTCGGAGACGCGGCCGCCGGACCGGCCGGTGATCCGCACCTCGCCACCGCGCGCGGTGTGCGTGGCCTGCCAGCCCTGCAACGCCTCGTACGCCGCGTGGTCCATGAACGACCCGTCCAACTCCACGACCGAGCACGCTCCTTGCGGCACCTGGTTCAGCGCCCTGGTCAGCCGCGGTACCGCCAGGAACGTCAACTGACCGCGTGCCCGCACCAGATACGACCCGTCGTCCTGGCGGTGCACGGTGATCCGGGTGCGCGTCACCCGGCGCAGCGCGACCGCGACGGCCACGGCGATCCCGATGACCACGCCCTGGAGCACGCCGAACAGCAGCACCCCGCCCACCGTCGCCACGTACACCAGGAACTCGCGGTGGCGGTGGACCTTGCGGATATGGGCGTACGACACCATCTGGAGGCCGACCATCATCACCAGCGCGGCCAGCGCCGCCAGCGGAATCCACTCCAGCACGGCCACCAGCAGCCCGGCGGCGAGCAGCACCCACACCCCGTGCAGCACGGTGGAGGCGCGCCCGGTCGCCCCGGCCCGCACATTGGCGCTGCCGCGCACCGCGCCACCGGAGACCGGCATTCCGCCGAGCAGTCCGGAGACGGTGTTGGCGATGCCCTGGCCGCGCAGCTCCCGGTCGAGATCGGCCCGGTGGGGGGCGCCGCTCGGCCGTTCGGCGGCCAGCTTGTCCACGGCGACGGCGGAGAGCAGCGACTCCAGGCTGGCGACCAGGGTCACCGTGAGCACGGCGGCGACCAGTCCGCCCGCCGGCCCGTGCGGCAGCTCGGGCAGGACGTGCGCGTCCCAGGAGGGCAGGTCGACCCGGGCGATGTCCGGCGCGGCCACGGCGGCCGCCCCGGTGGCGATCACCACACAGGCGAGCGCGGCGGGCAGGCGGCGCAGGAATCTCCCCGTCCGCCCGGGCAGCCGGGGCCACGCCAGGAGCACGGCGATGGTGAGCGCCCCGATGAGGGGTGCGGCGGGACCGACCCTGGCCAACTGGTCGGGCAGCGCCCGCGCGTTGTCGACGGCCGAGCTCTGCGGGGAGCCGCCCAGGACGATGTGGAGCTGGGCCAGCGCGATGGCGGCGCCGATGCCGGCGAGGGTGCCGTGCACGATGGCGGGGCTCACGGCGAGCGCGGAGCGCGCGGCCTTCAGCGAGCCGAGTGCGATTTGGAGCAGACCCGCGAGGACGGTGATGGCGCAGGTGGTGCGCCAGCCGTAGCTCTGGATCAACTCGGCCGAAACCACCGTGAGTCCGGCGGATGGGCCGCTGACAAGGAGCGGTGTGCCGCCGAGCAGCCCGGCGACGATGCCGCCGACTCCGGCGGCGACGAGGCTGGCTCCCAGCGGGGCGTCGATGGCGACGGCGAGGCCGAGCGACATCGGCACGGCGAGCAGGAAGACGGTGATGGACGCGGCCAGATCGGCTCCGGCGATCCGGAAGCGGCGGCCTCCTCTCCTGGGGGGCGGGGCGGGCTGATGCCGGTGGCTGTCGGGGTGAGTGAGGGGCTGGGTGCGGGTGGGGACGCAGGCAGACATGTTCCCGTCTCCTCCGGGGCGGCGCGGTCGCGGATGGGGGGTCGCGGCCGTGGGTCACGGCGTACAGCGGCGGGATTCTCAACTCTCGGTAAACGAATCGTAATGCAGAGTAAAGGTCAGCGCTTGACATTTCGGTCAAATGGCGCAGCGATTCACTCGCAGCGGTGAATAAGCAGCTTTTCGTGCGGCCTGTCGCGCCTCCTTCCCTCATCCTGCGTGTCACTTTTGCGGCGATTTGATGACCTTCGGTACGAGAGATCTTCGGATCTACTGATCTGCGAGGAAGAGGGTGGGCGGATGATGGCCGCCACGAAGAGGATCGCCACCGGCGCCGTCGTCGCCGCGCTGATCGCGGGCGTCGCGGGGTGCTCGGTGGGCAACGGGACCAAGGCGGCCGCGCCCGGGCCCGGAGCGGGCGCCGCCGCCCCCAAGAACGTCGTACGGCTGATCGGGGACGGCTCCACCGCGTTCACCGGGGCCCAGCCCCATCTGCTGAAGCCGCGCAAGCTGGCGCCGGGTCAGCAGCCGCCGCAGTTCGTGGTGTTCTCCTGGGATGGGGCCGGTGAGGACAGCCAGCGGCTGTTCTCCCACTTCCGCGAGGTCGGCAAGAAGTACAACGCGACGATGACGTACTTCCTCAGCGGTGTGTACATGCTCCCGGAGAGCAAGCGCGAGCGGTACACCGCGCCCAAACACTCGGCGGGCAGCAGTGACATCGGGTTCAACGACCTGAAGGGCATCAAGGACACGGTCACCCAGCTGCGCGCCGCGTGGCAGGACGGCAACGAGGTCGGCACCCACTTCAACGGCCACTTCTGCGGGAACGACGGCGGCGTCGGCACCTGGTCGGTGGACGAGTGGAAGAGCGAGATCGCCCAGGCCAAGTCGTTCGTGAAGAACTGGAAGTCCAACTCCGGGCTCAAGTCGGAGGCGCCACTTCCGTTCGACTACGACAAGGAGCTCATCGGCGGCCGCACCCCCTGCCTGGAGGGCCGCAAGAACTTCGTGCAGGCGGCCGGCCAGCTCGGCTGGCGCTACGACACCAGCGGCGTCAACGACCAGGTGTGGCCGAAGAAGAACGACAACGGCGTCTGGGACCTGTCGATGCAGCTGGTGCCGGTCCCGGGCCGCGCCTTCCAGACGCTGTCCATGGACTACAACTTCTACATGAACCAGTCGGGCGCGGTGACCGGCGACGCCGACCAGCACGAGTTCTGGGGCAACCAGATGCGCGACGGCCTGCTCCAGGCCTTCGAGCGCTCGTACAACGGCAACCGCGCGCCGCTGATCATCGGCAACCACTTCGAGTCCTGGAACGGCGGGGCCTATATGCGGGCCGTGGAGGACACGATCAAGACGGTCTGCGTCAAGCGCGAGGTTCACTGCGTGTCGTTCCGCCAGCTCGCCGACTGGCTGGACGCCCAGGACCCGTCGACGCTCGACAAGTTCCGTCAGCTGAAGGTCGGCGAGGCCCCGAAGGGCGGCTGGACGGCCTTCCTGACCGCCCAGCCCGCCCTGCCGGTCCAGTCGGCCAAGCCGCTCCCGCAGCCCGGCCTCAAGCAGGCCGCCGCGAGCTGACCCGGCCACCGACTGTCCTGGCCACCGACTGAGCTTGCCACCGACTGAGCTTGCCGCCGACTGAGCTCGCCGCGCTCCGCCCGGCGGGCTCAGCTCGGCTGCGGAACGGCGAACTCCTCCCGCAGCACGAAGTCGGGGTCGACCTGGGCCGCCAGGTCGGCGCCCGTCTTCGCGTTCCCCCAGCTCTCGGCGTTCTTCAGATGGAAGTGGACCATCTGGCGGGTGTACCGCTCCCAGTCGCGCCCCTCGTACGAGTCCTCCGCCGCGTTCTGCAGCGCCTGGAGGGCGAGCCGGTTGTCGGCCTCCAGGAGCTCGAAGCGCGGCGGGCGCCCCTTCTCCATCGCGCGCACCCAGTCGGAGTGCCCGACCGTGACCAGCAGGTCCTCCCCGACCTCGGCCCGCAGGAAGTCCAGGTCGTCCTGGCCCTGCACCTTGTTGCCGACGACCTTCAGAGCGACCCCGAAGTCGCGCGCGTACTCCTTGTACTGCCGGTAGACCGACACGCCCTTGCGGGTCGGCTCGGCCACCAGGAAGGTCATGTCGAAGCGGGTGAACATCCCGGAGGCGAACGAGTCCGACCCGGCCGTCATGTCGACGACCACGTACTCGTCCGGGCCGTCCACCAGGTGGTTCAGGCACAGCTCCACCGCGCCGACCTTCGAGTGGTAGCAGGCCACCCCCAGGTCGGACTCGGTGAACGGGCCGGTCGCCATCAGCCGGATGTCCCCGTCGTCGAGCACCACCCGCCGCGCGCACGCCTCGTAGATCGGATTCGACTCGCGCAGCCGCAGCAGCCGCGAACCGTGCCCCGGCGGAGTCGTCTTGATCATCGTCTCGGCGGAGACGATCCGGGGGTTGGTGCCGCGCAGATAGTCCTTGATCAGCGGCAGCTGCGCGCCCATCGCGGGCAGCGCGGCGGCCTCCGGCTCGTCGAGCCCGAGCGCGGCCCCCAGGTGCTGGTTGATATCGGCGTCGACCGCCAGCACGGCGGCCTCGTTGGCGGTGAGGTGGCGGATGAAGAGCGAGGACAGCGTGGTCTTGCCGCTGCCGCCCTTGCCCACGAAAGCGATCTTCATGTTCACCAACGGTAATCGTACGGCAGCGTTATGTAGGGGACGCGAGTGAAGAAGACCACTCGAAGGTGGGGTGTGGGCCCCGGACGCGTAGCCTCGCTACCTATGAGTACGAACGCCTCGTCGACCCCCGATCCGCTGGTCGCCCTGGGTACCCTGCCGGGCGTCCCGGACGCCGTGGACTCCGTGCGCAAAGCCGTCGACCGGGTCTACGGACACCGGGTCATGCGCCGGCGCAGCAACGAGATCACCTCCGAGGCGGCCCTGCGGGGGGCGCGTGGCAGCGCCGCGCTCTCCGGCGCGGACTGGGCGCTGGAGGAGGTGCGGCGGCGCAGCGACTTCGGCTCCGAGAGCGAGGCACGCACGGTGGGCGCCGCTCTGCGCCTGACCGCCGAGGCGGGCCAGTTGCTCTCCATCTGGCGGCAGTCGCCCCTACGGGTGCTCGCCCGGCTGCATCTGGTCGCCGCCGCCGACTCCGCGGACGCGGTCGGGCGTCCGCGCGCGCACGGCGAGCCGGTGGACGAGCCGCTGATCGAGCTGCCGCTGCCGGACGCCGACGAGGTGGCGGGCCGCCTGGAGGGTCTGTCCCAGCTGATCATCGCGGGTTCCTCGGCCCCGGCGCTGGTCACGGCGGCCGTGGTACACGGCGAACTGCTCGCTCTGCGTCCGTTCGGCTCGTACAACGGGCTGGTGGCGCGAGCCGCCGAACGCATCGTGCTGATCGGCAGCGGTCTCGACCCCAAGGCGATCTGTCCGGCGGAGGTGGGCCACGCGGAGCAGGGGCGCGCGGCGTACGCGGCGGCGCTCGACGGCTACGCGTCGGGGACCCCGGAGGGGGTGGCCGCCTGGATCACCCACTGCGGCCGCTCGGTCGAGCTCGGTGTACGGGAGTCGACGGCGGTCTGCGAGGCGCTTCAGCGCGGAGCGGCCTAGGCGGCGCGGGGGCCTTGGAAAAGGAGTGCGGCGGTACCGGATCGGTACCGCCGCTGGCATGTCCACCGGGTTACCAAGCGTCCTCGAAGGTTGCCCATCAGGTCGGGAACTTCTGCCCGTCACCTGGTGCGGCTGGCCCGTAATCGACGGGTCGACGTCGCGTGGGTGCTCGATGGTCCATGCTCGGTCCGTGGGGCCGTGTTGCGTAGAAGGTGATCCTCTCGGATGTCCCAGGTCTCGCGGGCCGTTGCCTTATTTGTACTCCAGGCCGGGGTGAAGCGGAACCCCTGACCGCACTTCTTTACTTTTAGGTTCAAACAGGGCAGAACGACTGGTGCGCGCTGCGGCTCGTGGGGCGCCGTCGCTCGGTCAGCTCGCCGCCGCCGCGCGTCGCCGGCTCGCGTACCAGACGAGTCCGGCGGTGGCCGCCGCGGCGCCCACGGCCGCCGCCGCGACCAGGGCCGGCCGCGGTGGCATGGAGAGCCCGGGGAGCCGCTGCTTGAGCCGGACCGGCCGGTTGAAGACGAGAACCGGCCAATCTCGGATGGCCGCTTCGCGCCGGAGTGCCCGATCCGGATTGACCGCGAAGGGGTGGCCCACCGACTCCAGCATGGGGACGTCGGTCGCCGAGTCGCTGTACGCGTAGCAGCGGGACAGGTCGTACCCCTCGGAGGCGGCGAGCTCCTTGACGGCCTCCGCCTTGGTGGGGCCGTAGGCGTAGTACTCGACGTCACCCGTGAAGCAGCCGTCGTCCCCCACGACCATCCGGGTGGCCACCACGCGGTCCGCCCCGAGCAGCTCGCCGATGGGCTCGACCACCTCGGCGCCGGAGGTCGAGACGATCACGACGTCACGGCCGGCGGTGTGGTGCTCCTCGATGAGGGAGGCGGCCTCGTCGTAGATGATCGGGTCGATCAGATCGTGGAGCGTCTCGGCGACGATCTCCTTCACCTGCTCGACGTTCCAGCCCTTGCAGAGCGCCGACAGGTACTGGCGCATCCGCTCCATCTGGTCGTGGTCGGCGCCGCCCGCGAGGAACACGAACTGGGCATAGGCCGTACGCAGCACGGCCCGGCGGTTGATGAGTCCCCCTTGATAGAAGGACTTGCTGAACGTGAGGGTCGACGACTTGGCAATGACTGTCTTGTCCAAGTCGAAGAAGGCGGCGGTCCGCGGCAAGGAGTGGTTTTCCACGAAGGCGAGCATAGGCGCCCACCATTCGGCGTACGCTGGGGCGTGTGGGTTTGCCTGAGAAGGCTCTCGGGTACACCATGGAAGTCACGGATCGTTCGCGACCGTGCTAACCCGGTCCGGCTCCTCCCCCCCCGAGTCGGCCGGAAAGACGACCCCCGCTCTCCCCCCCGGCGGGGGTCGTCGCATGTCCGGATGCATTTTCGGACCTCGCACACGATCCTTCCCCTCCCTCGGGCCGCGTCGGCTCCGCCCTCACACCTGTCCAGACTCGTCACTGTGCGTGATGGTTCCGGTGCGCTCCGGAAGTCACCGGTATAGGTGAACGGAATATTCACAACCCGCGAGTTGTCCACAGTTTTCGACCAAGATCCACTCGATTTCCGGAACCGCTCCACCGTGATTCCAGTTCGCGAGATCCGCGGACGTGGGAATCGCAGGGAGAGGGGGCGGAGATCATGGACGGACCCTTCGTGTCCGACCGGTCACCGGGTGTTCCGGGGCGGCGTCCGGGGCCGCTGATCGTGACCGAGGACGAGGCGCTGCTCGACGATCTGCTGCGGCTGTGCGCCGCCGCGGGAGCCGAGCCGGAGGTCCATCACTCGGTGCCCGAGCGCCGGTCCGGCTGGGAGAGCGCGCCGCTGGTCCTCGTCGGGGACGACGCGGCGGCCCGGGTGCGCGGCGCCGCCCGAAGGCGCGGAGTCCTGCTCGTCGGCAGGGACCAGGACGACCCGGGTGTGTGGCAGCGGGCCGTGGAGATCGGCGCCGACCATGTGCTGCGGCTGCCCGACGCGGAGCAGTGGCTGGTCGACCGGATCGCGGACGCGGCGGAGGGCGTGGGCCGCCAGGCGCTGACCGTCGGAGTCGTCGGCGGGCGGGGCGGGGCCGGGGCCTCGACGCTCGCGTGCGCCCTGGCGGTGACCGCGGCCCGGACCGGCCGCCGCACCATGCTCATCGACGGCGACCCCTTGGGAGGCGGCCTCGATGTGCTGCTCGGGGGCGAGCAGGCCGAGGGCCGACGGTGGCCGGATTTCGCCGCCTCGCGCGGCCGGGTCGCGGGAGGAGCGCTGGAGGAGTCGCTGCCGCATCTGCACGAGCTGCGCGTCCTCAGCTGGGACCGGGGCGATGCGGTGGCGATCCCGGCGGAGGCGATGCGCGCGGTCCTCGCGGCCGCGCGCAGACGCGGCGGCGTGGTCGTCGTCGACCTGCCCAGGCGGGTGGACGACGCGGTGGCGGAGGCCCTGGCCCAGCTCGACCTGGGGCTGCTCGTCGTCCCGGCCGAACTGCGGGCGGTGGCGGCGGCGAACAGGGTCGCCTCCTCGGTCGGCATGGTGCTGCGGGACCTGCGGGCGGTGGTCCGCGGTCCGTACGCGGCGGGGCTCGACGAGCAGTGGGTGGCGGCCGCCCTGGGGCTGCCCCTGGCCGGTGAACTCCCGGTGGAGTACGGCCTGCTGGAGGCCCAGGAGAAGGGCGCCCCGCCGGGCAGCGAGGTGCGCGGTCCGCTCTCCCGCTTCTGCACGGCCTTCTGGGAGCAGGCGTTGACGGGAGGTGCGGTCGCATGAGCATGAATACGGGACGCGCGCGTACGGGCCGCAGGGCGGCGGGCGGTGGTGGCGGCGGGATGCCGCCGGGGGCGTCTCCCGGTGCGCCGGGGCAGGGCGCCGCGCCGAGGCCGCTGCTCGACGCGGTGCGCCGCCGACTCGCGGAGAGCGGGGCCGAGCCGACCCCGGCCCGGGTCGCGGCGGCGCTGCGGGCCCAGGGCCGCCTCCTCGGCGACGCGGAAGTCCTGGGCGGCGCAGAGGAGTTGCGCTCCGAGCTGGTCGGGACGGGCCCGCTGGAGCCGCTGCTAGCCGACCCCCGGGTGACGGACGTCCTGGTGTCGGCCCCGGACCGGGTCTGGGTGGACCGGGGCGCGGGGCTTGAGCTCACCGGGGTCCGCTTCAGCGACACGGCCGCGGTGCGCCGCCTGGCCCAGCGGCTGGCCGCGGTGGCCGGACGGCGCCTCGACGACGCCCGGCCGTGGGTGGACGCCCGGCTGCCCGACGGGACCCGGATGCACGCGGTGCTGGCGCCGGTCGCGGTCGGAGCGGACTGCCTGTCGCTGCGGGTGGTGCGGCCGAGGGCGTTCTGCCTGGACGAGCTGGTCGCGGCGGGGACGGTGCCCCCGGGCGGGGAGGGAGTGCTGCGGGCCCTGGTCGCGGCCCGGGTCTCCTTCCTGGTGAGCGGCGGCACGGGCTCCGGCAAGACCACCCTGCTGTCGACGCTTCTGGGCCTCGTGGGAGAGCGCGAGCGCATCGTCCTGGCCGAGGACTCGGCCGAACTGAGGCCGGACCACCCCCATGTGGTCCGGCTGGAGTCACGGCCCGCCAACCAGGAGGGCGCGGGCCTGGTGACCCTGCGGGACCTGGTGCGCCAGGCCCTGCGGATGCGGCCGGACAGGCTGGTCGTGGGTGAGGTCCGCGGCGCCGAGGTCACCGACCTCCTGGCAGCGCTCAACACCGGCCACGAGGGCGGCTGCGGCACGGTGCACGCCAACACGGCCGCGGACGTCCCCGCCCGGCTGGAGGCGCTGGGCACGGCGGCCGGGCTCGACCGGGCGGCCCTGCACAGTCAGATGGCGGCGGCGCTCTCGGTGGTCCTCCATCTCGTACGGGACAGGACCGGCCGGCGCCGGGTCGCCGAGGTCCGGGTCCTCGAACGGGACGCGGCGGGCCTGGTGGTGGCCGTCCCGGCGCTGCGCTGGGGTGTGGGCGGCTTCGTGCAGGAGCCCGGCTGGGAACGGCTGCGGGTGCTGCTCGGGGGCGCGTGGTGAGCGCCTGGACGGCGACCGGTCCGCCCGGGCTCACCCCCGTCTCGGCGGCGGCCGTGTGCGCCTTCGCGGCGGCCTGGCTCTCGGTGGGGCGGGAGCAGGGGCTGCGCAGGGCCCGGCTCATCGTCGCGGGAGGTGCGGTGGAACCGGACGAGCCGCCATGGGGGCGGCTCTGGGGGCGGCTGCGGGCCAGGGCGCGTCCAGAGTGGCTGTGCGCGCCGGCGGCGGTGGCCGTGGCGGTGCTGGCGGACTCGGCACTGCCCCTGGCCGCCGGGGCGGTGGCGGTACCGCTGGTGGGGCGGCGGCTGCGGGCCCGGGAGCGCGAACGGGCCCGGTGGCGCCGGGGGGACGAGGTCGTCTCCTGGTGCGGCGCGGTCGCCGGGGAGCTGCGGGCGGGACGCCAGCCCGGCCAGGCGCTGACCCTGGCCACCCGGGACACGGAGGCCCTCGGCGCCGCAGAACCTCTGGTGCTGGCGGCGGCGCGGTTCGGCGGCGATGTGCCCGGGGCCCTGCGGGAGGCGTCCCGTGAACCGGGTGCCGAGGGACTCGCGGGCGCGGCCGCGTGCTGGCAGGTGGCGGTCGACGGGGGCGCGGGCCTCGCGGCCGGGCTGGAGCGCCTGGAAGCGGCGCTGCGGGCCGAGCGGGACCAGCGGGAGGAGCTGAGGGCCCAGCTGACCGGGCCGCGCACGACGGCCGCGCTGCTGGCCCTGCTGCCCGTCCTCGGCCTCCTGCTCGGCACGGCGATGGGCGCGAACCCCTTGCGGGTCCTGCTCCACACCCCGGCCGGCCTGGGCTGTCTGGCCCTGGCCGGTGTGCTGGAGGCGGTGGGGCTGTACTGGACGGCGCGGATCACCCGGGCGGGGGAAGGGCGGTGAGCGGAAAGCTCGGACGGGAACTGGGCTCGGGGGCGGGGCCGGGGCTTGGCTCCGGGGGCGAGGCCGAGGGGGTGTGCCCGGAGGTTTTCCACAGCCTGGGGGTGACGGTCGCCCTCGCGGCCCTCCTCCTGTGGACAGCGCTGGAGGTCGCCCGGCGCGCCCGGGAGCGGGCGGTGCGACGGCGGGGCGCGGGCCTTGTGCGGGCGGATAGATGGCCGTCGGCCACGCGGTCGCCGGGTACCTGGCTGTCGGCCGTCCGGTCACCGGTGGCCCGGCGGCTGGGCACGGGCGCACGCCCCGGGGCGTCTGCCCGGAGCCGGGCCGGTGCCTGGGCCGCGCCCCTGGGGGTGCTGGCCGCCGCGTACGTACTGATCGGCGGAGCGGCTGGAGCGGGGGTGGGACTGGCGGCGGCGTACGGGACCGGGCGCTGGGCCCGCCGCCGGGAGCCGCAGCGGGCGCGCTCCGGAACCGAAGCGGTGGACCCGGAGCTGCCGCTCGCGGCGGACCTGCTGGCCGCCTGTCTGTCGGCCGGGGCGGGACCGCGCGAGGCGGCCGGGGCCGTGGGCGAATCGCTGGACGGCCCGGTCGGGCGGCGGCTGGCGCAGATCGCCGCCGAGCTGCGACTGGGGGGCGGTCCCGCCGAGGCGTGGGGGAGGTTGGGGGAGATACCGGGCGCGGCGGGGCTTGCCCGGTGCCTGGAGCGGGCCGCCTCCTCGGGGGCGCCGGCGGCCGGCCCCGTAGGCCGGGTGGCCGAGCGCTGCCGTGCCGAGCGGGCCCGGACGACGGCCGCCCGGGTGCGGCGGGCGGGCGTACTGATCACAGGGCCGCTGGGGCTCTGCTTCCTGCCCGCGTTCCTGGCCGCCGGAGTGGCACCGGTGGTGATCGGGCTGGCCGGAGGGCTGCTCCGGAGCTGAACACGCGGGACCAACAGACGAACAGATCACAGATCACAAGACACGACCAGGAAAGAACCGGCATGGGGGTTGGGATGAGGACATGGATGCGGGGTGTCGCGCGGCGGATGCGCGGGGACGCCGGGATGACGACCAGCGAGTACGCGGTGGGAACCATCGCCGCGTGCGGCTTCGCGGCGGTGCTCTACAAGGTGGTGACGAGCGAGGCCGTCTCCTCGGCGCTCCAGTCGCTGGTGGGGAGGGCGCTCGATGTGCAGTTCTGAGGACGCTGCTCCCGGGCCGGACGGCCGCCGGTCCGGCAAGGGGCCTCCGTCCGTGGGGCGCGGGCGCGGGGTCCGGGCCGACCGGGGCTTCGTGACGGCCGAGGCGGCTGTGGTGATCCCGGCGCTGGCCGCGTTCGCCCTGGCACTGCTGTGGGGGCTGATGGCGGCCGCCGCGCAGATCCAGTGCCTGGACGCGGCCCGGGCCGGGGCTCGGGCGGCCGCCAGGTCCGAGGCCGAGCAGGCGGTGCTGGAAGCCGCCCGCTCGGCGGCCCCGCCCGGGGCGAAGGTCGCCCTGCGGCGGGACGGCGGCCTGTGGCGCGTACGCGTGGAGGCCGCGACCCCGGGGCCCCACGTGCTGGCCCTGACGCTGAGCGGGGACGCGGCGGCGCTGGCGGAGGACACGGTCGGGCGGCCCCTGGCCGGGGAGGGGCGATGAGGCCGGGTGCGCGGGGCGCTCCCGTCGGATCCCGCCCGGCCCATGCCGGGGACGGGGGCTCGGCACGGGGAGGAGCGATGAGGTCGGGCACGCGGGGCGCTCCCGTCGGCTCCCGCCCGGCCCGTGCCGGGGACCGGGGCTCGGCGTCCGTCTGGGTGGCGGTGGCCGCCTCCGCGCTCTGCGTGGTGTTCGCGGCGGTCCTCGCCCTCGGGCAGGCCGTGGCGGCCCGGCACCGGGCGGGCGGTGCGGCGGACCTGGCCGCGCTGGCGGCGGCCGACCGGGCGCTGTGGGGGACGGCCGAGGCCTGCGCCGGGGCGGTCCGGGTCGCCGGAGCACAGGGCGGCGAGGTGGTGCGGTGCACGGTGACGGGGGAGATCGCCGACGTGACCGTACGGGCGAGGTTCGGCCCGTACGCCCCGGCGGTCAGGTCCCGGGCGGGCCCGGCGGAGCCTCCTCCTGCGCAGTCTCCTTCTCCGTCCCCTGCGGCCCTTGCGGCCCCTCCGGCGCCCCTCGGAGCAGCTCCGTGAGGAGCCGGACCGCGCCGCGCTTGTGGAGCGGGTCGTTGCCGTTGCCGCACTTGGGGGACTGCACGCAGGACGGGCAGCCCGCCTCGCACTCGCAGGAGGCGATGGCCTCGCGGGTCGCCGTCAGCCACTCGCGCGCGGTGTGGAAGGCGCGCTCCGCGAACCCGGCGCCCCCCGGCTGGCCGTCGTACACGAAGACCGTCGGCAGCAGGGTGTCCGGGTGCAGCGGGACGGAGACGCCGCCGATGTCCCAGCGGTCGCAGGTGGCGAAGAGCGGCAGCATGCCGATGGAGGCGTGCTCGGCGGCGTGCAGGGCGCCGCCGAGGGTCTCCGGATTGATCCGGGCCGCGTCGAGCTGGTCCTCGGTGACCGTCCACCACACGGCCCGGGTGCGCAGGGTGCGGGGCGGCAGGTCCAGCTTGGTCTCGCCGAGCACCTCGCCGGTGATGAGTTTGCGGCGCAGGAAGGAGACGACCTGGTTGGTGACCTCGACGGAGCCGTAGCAGAGGCGGCCGGCCCCCCAGGGAATGTCGGTCTCGGTGTCGAGCACGGAGATGGAGGTGGTGTCACGGGCGACGGTCGAATAGGGCGGACTCGCCTCCTCGACGAGGGCGACAGGACCGGCGGGGTCGTCCAGGTCCAGGTGCTCCACCAGGTACGTACGGCCCTGGTGGAGGTGGACGGCGCCGTCGTGGACGGCGGTGTGGGCGGCGGACGCGTCGACCGTGCCGAGCAGCCGTCCCGTCGACGCCTCGACGATCTGGACCGGGCGGCCCCCCTCGCCCCGGATGTCGGCGAGGTCGGCGGCCCGCTCGCGGCGGGTCCAGTGCCAGCCCGACGCCCGGCGCCGGAGCAGCTTCGCGGCCTCCAGCTGCGGCATCAGGCCGGGGCTCGCCGGTCCGAAGAGGGCGAGGTCGGACTCGGTGAGAGGCAGTTCGGCTGCGGCCGCGCACAGGTGCGGGGCGAGGACGTAGGGGTTGTCCGGGTCGAGCACGGTCGACTCGACGGGCTGCTGGAACAGCGCCTCGGGGTGGTGGACGAGGTAGGTGTCCAGCGGGTCGTCCCGGGCGACCAGGATCGCCAGCGCGCCCTCGCCCGAGCGCCCGGCGCGCCCCGCCTGCTGCCACAGCGAGGCCCGGGTGCCGGGATAGCCGGAGATGATCACGGCGTCCAGGCCCGACACGTCGATGCCCAGCTCCAGGGCGGAGGTGGCGGCGAGGCCGAGCAGTTCGCCGGAGTGCAGGGCCTGCTCCAGGGCCCGGCGCTCCTCGGGGAGGTAGCCGCCCCGGTAGGCGGCGACCCGGCGGGCGAGGGTGCGGTCCACCTCGTACAGCCGTTCCTGGGCGATGACGGCGACGAGCTCGGCGCCGCGCCGGGAGCGGACGAAGGCGACCGTGCGCACGCCCTGGACGGCGAGATCGGTGAGGAGGTCGGCGGTCTCGGCGGTGGCGGTGCGGCGTACGGGCGCGCCCTTCTCGCCGATGAGGTCGGTGAGCGGCGGCTCCCACAGGGCGAAGACCACCTCACCGCGCGGCGAGGCGTCGTCGGCGACCTCGACGACGGGCAGGCCGGTCAGCCGGCCGGCGGCCACGGACGGCTGCGCGGCGGTGGCGGAGGCGAGGAGGAAGACGGGGTCCGCGCCGTAGCGGGCGCAGAGCCGGCGCAGACGGCGCAGGACCTGGGCGACGTGGGAGCCGAAGACGCCCCGGTAGGTGTGGCACTCGTCGATGACGACATAGCGCAGCGCGCGCAGGAAGGAGGACCACCTGGGGTGGGCGGGGAGTATGCCCCGGTGCAGCATGTCCGGGTTGGTGAGGACGTAGTTCGCGTACTGGCGCACCCATTCGCGTTCCTCGACCGGCGTGTCGCCGTCGTAGACGGCGGGCCGGATCGCGTTGCCCAGGGGCTGGGCGAGGGCCTTCACCGAGCGCCGCTGGTCGGCCGCCAGGGCCTTGGTGGGGGCCAGGTAGAGAGCGGTGGCGCCGCGTCCGTTCGGGGCCTCGGAGCCGTCCAGGAGCGTGCTGAGGACCGGGGCGAGGTAGGCCAGGGACTTCCCCGAGGCGGTGCCGGTGGCGATCACCACGGACTCGCCGTCCAGGGCGTGCTCGGCGGCGGCCGCCTGGTGGGCCCAGGGGTGCTCCACGCCGGCCCGCTGAATGGCGTTGATCACTTCCGGGCGGATGCGGTGGGGCCAGACTGCATGGCGGCCCTCACGCGGGGGCAAGTGCTCCGTATGAGTGATGCGCGCAGCCCGGTCCGCCCCCGAGGCGAGCCGGTGCAGGACCGTGCCGGGGTCGGGTCGTTCACCCGTGCCCTGGGCGGGTGTTCTGGGGCGGAGATTCCTGGCCATCGGCACCGAGTGTGTCACTGGCGTGACGGACAATGGTCCCAAGGCGTCGTGCATGGCTGCTGGTAAGTGATTGAATGCCATCGCGGCTGGCGATCCGTTCTCTGGCTCCGCCGGGGAGACTCAGGGAGCGGCCGCTCGATAGCAAGGTGCTGGAGGATCCGTGGACCTGTCCCTGTCGACTCGCAATGTGTCCGGCCCTGGTGGCGACCGTACGGTCGTCGAGGTCGGTGGCGAGATTGATGTGTATACCGCGCCCAAGCTGCGCGAGCAGTTGGTCGAGTTGGTGAACGACGGCAGCTACCACCTGGTTGTCGACATGGAGGGCGTGGACTTCCTCGACTCCACCGGCCTCGGCGTGCTCGTGGGCGGACTCAAGCGTGTCCGTGCCCACGAGGGCTCCCTGCGGCTCGTCTGCAACCAGGAGCGCATTCTGAAGATCTTCCGGATCACCGGGCTCACCAAGGTGTTCCCGATCCACGGCTCGGTCGACGAAGCCGTCAACGCCACTGACTGACGGCTCCGGAGGAAGCACAGGGGCACCGGGCCGATCCAGGCCCGGGGCCCCTGACAAGCACGCCCGTACGTTCGAGGGGGATCGCATGGCCACCGTTGAACTCCGCTTCAGCGCCCAGCCCGAACACGTCCGGACGGCCCGCCTGGTGGCGGCCGCCGTGGCGCGCCGAGCAGGGGTGGACGAGGCGGTCCTCGACGAGGTCAGGCTCGCCGTCGGCGAGGCGTGCAGCCGTGCCGTGGGGCTGCACCGCGCGTATGGGTTGACGGCGCCGGTGCGCGTCGCGCTGACCGAGGAGGAGAAGTCGTTCTCCATCGAGGTCGGCGACGAGGTGCCCGGCCCGGGTTCGGGGGGCACCGCGCCGAGCGGGCGCGGGGCCACCACCGAGCAGGAGCCGGACGACGGCGGGGAGGACGGGATGGGCCTCGCGGTCATCAGCGGCCTCGTCGACGACGTGGAGGTCACTTCGGACGAGTACGGCGGTGTCATCCGTATGACCTGGCCGATCACCGGGGCGACCACCGAGCCCTGACCGGTCCCCGGACCCCCCCCCGAACAGGCCCTGCTGAGCAGGGCCTTTTTCGTTTTTAGGGATTATTCTCTAGATCGTTGATCAGCCGTCAATGCTTTTGCCCCATTACCGCTTTCGGGGGCCTTTTCGTGGCGCGATCATTTGCTGATGAGCGACTGAAGGTCAATTCCGCTGGCCGCGCCCTGTTTTGATCGTGTTCCGCTCCCTACAATCCGTCCACATCTTGGGCTCTGAACGTCAAGGAGGACGAATGGCGGGGCTCTTCAACCCACAAGAACTCGATCACCCCACTTCACTCGCGGCCGCGGTACTGACCGACGGCAACCGGTTGATCGTGATCGTCATCGCGGCCGTGGCCCTCGCGGCCCTGGTCGTGGCCCAGCTGCTGGTCCGCCAGGTACTGGCGGCCGGCGAGGGCACCGAGTCGATGAAGAAGATCGCGGCGGCCGTACAGGAAGGCGCGAATGCCTATCTGGCCCGGCAGCTGCGCACCCTCGGCGTCTTCGCCGTCGTGGTGTTCTTCCTGCTCTTCCTGCTGCCGGCCGACAACTGGTCGCAGCGAGCGGGCCGGTCTGCCTTCTTCCTGATCGGCGCGCTCTTCTCGGCGACGACCGGATACGTCGGTATGCGACTGGCCGTACGCGCGAATGTGCGCGTGGCGGCCGCCGCCCGCGAGGCGACCCCTGCGGAAGGCGAACCCGAAAAGGATCTCACGGCCGTTTCGCACAAAGCCATGAAGATCGCTTTCCGTACGGGCGGCGTGGTCGGCATGTTCACGGTGGGCCTCGGCCTGCTGGGTGCCTCCATCGTCGTCCTGGTCTACGCCGCGGACGCTCCCAAGGTCCTGGAGGGCTTCGGCCTCGGCGCCGCGCTGATCGCCATGTTCATGCGTGTCGGCGGCGGCATCTTCACCAAGGCCGCGGACGTCGGCGCCGACCTCGTCGGCAAGGTGGAACAGGGCATTCCGGAGGACGACCCGAGGAACGCCGCCACCATCGCCGACAACGTGGGCGACAACGTCGGCGACTGCGCCGGCATGGCCGCGGACCTCTTCGAGTCGTACGCCGTGACCCTGGTCGCCGCGCTGATCCTCGGCAAGGCGGCCTTCGGCGACTCCGGCCTCGCCTTCCCGTTGATCGTCCCGGCGATCGGCGTGGTCACCGCGATGATCGGCATCTTCGCGGTCGCCCCGCGGCGCGCCGACCGCAGCGGGATGTCCGCCATCAACCGCGGCTTCTTCATCTCCGCGGTGATCTCCCTCACCCTGGTGGCTGCGGCCGTCTACATCTATCTGCCGTCCACATACGCCGAGTTGGACGGGGTCACCGACGCCGCCATCAAGACGCACGGCGGCGACCCGCGGATCCTGGCGCTGGTCGCGGTGGCGATCGGCATCGTGCTCGCGGCCGTCATCCAGCAGCTGACCGGATACTTCACCGAGACCACCCGGCGCCCCGTCCGCGACATCGGCAAGTCCTCGCTCACGGGCCCCGCGACGGTCGTCCTGGCCGGTATCTCCATCGGCCTGGAGTCCGCCGTCTACACGGCCCTCCTGATCGGTCTGGGCGTCTACGGGGCCTTCCTGCTCGGCGGCACCTCGATCATGCTCGCCCTGTTCGCGGTGGCGCTGGCCGGTACCGGTCTGCTCACCACGGTCGGCGTGATCGTCGCCATGGACACCTTCGGCCCGGTCTCCGACAACGCGCAGGGCATCGCGGAGATGTCCGGCGACGTCCAGGGCGCCGGCGCCCAGGTCCTCACCGACCTGGACGCCGTGGGCAACACCACCAAGGCCATCACCAAGGGCATCGCCATCGCCACCGCGGTCCTCGCGGCGGCGGCGCTCTACGGCTCGTACCGCGACGCCATCGCCACCGCGGTCGACGACGTGGGCGCCAAGTCCGGCGAGATGACGCTGAGCATGGACATCTCCCAGCCCAACAACCTGGTGGGCCTGATGCTGGGCGCGGCCGTCGTCTTCCTGTTCTCGGGTCTCGCGATCAACGCGGTGTCCCGGTCGGCGGGCGCGGTGGTCTTCGAGGTGCGGCGGCAGTTCCGCGAGCACCCCGGGATCATGGACTACAGCGAGACGCCGGAGTACGGACGGGTCGTCGACATCTGTACGAAGGACGCGCTCCGGGAGCTGGCGACCCCCGGCCTGCTCGCGGTGCTGGCGCCCATCGCGGTCGGCTTCACCTTCGGCGTCGGCGCGCTCGGCTCCTACCTCGCGGGCGCGATCGGCACCGGCACGCTGATGGCCGTCTTCCTCGCCAACTCCGGTGGCGCGTGGGACAACGCCAAGAAGATGGTCGAGGACGGCAACTACGGAGGCAAGGGCAGTGAGGCCCACGCCGCCACCGTCATCGGCGACACCGTGGGCGACCCGTTCAAGGACACCGCGGGCCCGGCCATCAACCCGCTGCTGAAGGTGATGAACCTGGTCGCGCTGCTCATCGCGCCGGCGATCGTCAAGTTCAGCTACGGGGCTGACGCCAGCCCCGCCGTGCGCACGGTCGTGGCGGTGCTCGCCACCGCCGTCATCGTCGGCGCGGTGTACGTCTCCAAGCGCCGCGGAGTGGCGGTGGGGGACGAGGGAAATCACGAGATGACCGCCAAGTCGGCTGACCCGGCGGTCGTTTCCTAGCAAGAGCACGACAAGAGCGGGCGGGCGGTGCGGATTGACGCACCGTCCGCCCGTCGCTTTGACGTCGTGAGCCTTGTCTCCCTTGGTGCAAATGGCTGCAAAAGCGAGCAGATCAGACGTACGACACGCGGTTGTCGCCCACTTGGCGTGTATGTTCCGGGGCCGAGAGCCTTGGAAGGGACCGATCCGGTGAACAAGAAGCTTGCGGCCGCACTGTCCGGCGGCGCGGTACTGGTGCTCGCACTGTCGGGTTGCAGCAGCGACGACTCGGACAAGAAGGTGAACGACTGGGCCAAGACCTTCTGCGACCAGGCCCAGCCGCAGATCAAGAAGATCACTGACGCCAACGCCTCCATCGAGAAGCAGACGGCCGACGAGAGCAAGCCGGCCGACGTCCAGAAGACGGACTCGGCTGCCTTCCAGCAGATCTCCGACGCGTACAAGTCGCTGGCCGACAGCCTCAACAAGGCCGGGGAACCGCCCGTCGAGGACGGCGACAAGACCCAGCAGGAGGCGGCCAAGGAGCTGACCGCGTCCTCCGTCTCGTACGCCGACCTCAAGAAGAAGGTCGACGCGCTCGACACCGGCGACCAGGCGAAGTTCGCCGACGGCCTCAAGGGCGTGGCCGACCAGCTGAACACCATCAGCAAGAGCAGCGACGACGCCCTCAAGAGGCTGGAGTCCGGCGAGCTCGGCAAGGCGATGCAGAAGCAGCCCGGCTGCCAGAAGCAGACCGCCTCCGCGCCCTCCTCCGCCTCGCCCGCCGCCGGTGGCGCCGCCTCCGGGCAGGCGTCCCCCTCGGGCTCGGCGTCGTCGTCGGCGAAGCCCTCGGAGTCGGCGAAGCCCTCGGGGTCCGCCACGCCGTCGGAGTCGGCCAAGGCGTCAGAGTCGGCCAAGCCGTCCGAGTCGGCCAGGCCCTCGTCCTCGGCGAGCGCCGAGTAGCACGCGCGCGGCGGCGCCCCGACGCGTCGCGGACGCCCTCTCGCACGGCCCGGTCCCCAGGTGGGCGCCGGGCCGTGGGTGTTTGTCGGCGCGAGCCGCCACAATGGCGGGGTGAGTACGACCAGTGTTCCCACCGACCCGCCCGCCGGCCTGCCCGTGCCCGACCGCGCGGCCCGGCTCCGCGAAGCCCTGCTCGCCGCCGACTTCACCGCCGACGGCCTGCTCGACCTGCTCGGCGCCCCCGCCTACGCCGCGCTGGCCCGCAGCGAGACGGTGCCCGCCCTGCGCGCGACGCGCGGCGACACTCCGCTCGACACGCTCGTGCGGCTGTTCCTGCTCCAGCAGCCCGTCGCCCACGAGCGTGTCAGGGCGGCCCTGCCGGGCGACGAGGCCCTGGAGGACGGCTGGCTCACCCGGACGGGTGAGGAGGTGCGCGCCGCCGTTGACGTGCGGCCGTACGGCGGTCCCGAGGGGCAGGACTGGTTCATCGTCTCCGACCTCGGCTGCGCCGTCGGCGGTGCGGGAGGCGCGAGCGGCCGGGCGGACGCGGCGATGGTCCTCGGGGTCGGCGGCGCCTCCACCACGCTCGCCGGGCTCACCGTCCGCACGCCCGTCGCCTCCGCCCTCGACCTCGGCACCGGCTCCGGCATCCAGGCGCTGCACGCCGCACAGCACGCGACCCGCGTCACCGCCACCGACCTCAACCCGCGCGCGCTGGCCTTCACCCGGCTCACCCTCGCCCTGTCCGGCGTCCCCGGGGCGGAGCTGCGCGAGGGTTCGCTCTACGACCCGGTGGGCGACGAGACGTTCGACCTGATCGTGTCCAACCCGCCGTTCGTCATCTCGCCCGGCGCCCGGCTGACGTACCGGGACGGCGGCATGGGCGGCGACGACCTGTGCCACACGCTCGTCCAGCAGGCGGGAGCCCGGCTGAACGAGGGGGGTTACGCGCAGTTCCTCGCCAACTGGCAGCACGTGGACGGCGAGGAGTGGCAGGAGCGGCTGCGCTCGTGGGTGCCGCGCGGCTGCGACGCCTGGATCGTGCAGCGCGAGGTCCAGGACGTCACGCAGTACGCGGAGCTGTGGCTGCGCGACGCCGGGGACCACCGCACCGGCCCCGAGGCCTACGCCGAGCGGTACGAGGCGTGGCTCGACGAGTTCGAGGCGCGCGGGACCAGGGCGATCGGCTTCGGCTGGATCACGCTCCACAAGTCCGGCTCCGAGGAGCCCTCGATCACCGTCGAGGAGTGGCCGCACCCCGTCGAGCAGCCGCTCGGCGAGACCATCCGGGCCCACTTCGAGCGGCAGGAGTATCTGCGCACCCACGACGACGCGGCGCTGCTCGCCGACCGGTTCCGCCTCGCCGACGAGGTGGTGCAGGAGCAGGTCGGGCTACCGGGCGCCGAGGACCCGGAGCACGTGGTGCTGCGGCAGAACCGGGGCATGCGCCGGGCCACCACGGTGGACACGGTCGGCGCGGGCTTCGCGGGCGTCTGCGACGGCGAGCTGGACGCGGGCCGCATCCTGGACGCCATCGCCCAGCTGATCGGGGAGGACCCGGTCCTGCTGCGCGACCGCACCCCGGAGTCGATCCGGATGCTGGTCGGACAGGGCTTCCTGGAGCCGGTCGGGCAGTGACGCGCGCGCCTCTGGCCGCTCGTCGGGACGGCCCTGGGCGATGGGCCGCGTACGACAGCTGAGGGAGGGGCGCTCCCGCACGCGGCGGGGGCGGCCCGGTGGAAGGCGCCGGGTGCGGGCAGGGGGGCAAGGGGGTGAATTCGGCCAACCCCACCGGTCCCCGCCGTATCGCCCCGCCCCGCCCGCCGCATCCGTTCACCCCGGCCCCTGCCGTCCCTGCCGACCCCGCGCGCCCGTGCGTCGCGGCCCGGCCGGACGGGGTGCGGCCGTTCACCCGGAGTTCGCCGGGACTCCTTGCGCGGGTGCCAGGATCCGCGCCATGAACGGGATGGGTGGGGCGGAGGCCGGTCCGGCCGTGTTCGCGGGGACGGTCTTCGTACTGTTCGGGGGCGCGCTGCTGCTGTGGACGGGGGTCCGGGTGCGCCACCGGGTGCCCGTGGCGGACGGGGCGGGCCTCGTGGCCTCGGCGGCGCTGGCCGCCCTCGTCGGCGCGCTTTTCCTGGCGGCCGGGGTGTGGTCCTTCACACGCCTGTGAGTCCCGGGGGCCCCGGGCGCCGCGCCGGGCCGCCCGGATCCGTTTCCGGCCCTGCGCTGGGACGAAACGCTTTTCGGAACGCATCGGGACGGTCCAGGCGGCAGACTCGCCGTAAGTCGGGTTACCGTTCGAGTGGCCGCTGCGGGCTTTTGCTGTTTGACACGGGGGCGGGTTGTACCGTCACACTCCGCAGCGACCGTACAGCCAGTACGTGCCACCCGAGTGCCGACCGGAGAGAAGAGCGAAGTTGTCCCCGACCAGCGAGACCGCAAAGGGCGGCCGCCGACTCGTCATCGTCGAGTCTCCTGCCAAGGCGAAGACGATCAAGGGCTACCTGGGCCCCGGTTATGTCGTCGAGGCGAGCGTCGGGCACATCCGCGACCTGCCGAACGGCGCCGCCGAGGTGCCCGACAAGTACACCGGCGAGGTGCGCCGCCTGGGCGTGGACGTCGAGCACGACTTCCAGCCCATCTACGTCGTCAACGCCGACAAGAAGGCGCAGGTCAAGAAGCTCAAGGAGCTTCTTGCCGAGTCCGACGAACTCTTCCTCGCCACCGATGAGGACCGCGAGGGCGAAGCCATCGCGTGGCACCTCCAGGAAGTCCTGAAGCCGAAGGTCCCCGTCCACCGGATGGTCTTCCACGAGATCACCAAGGACGCCATCCGGGACGCCGTCGCCAACCCGCGCGAGCTCAACCAGCGCATGGTCGACGCCCAGGAGACACGCCGCATCCTCGACCGCCTCTACGGCTACGAGGTCTCGCCGGTGCTGTGGAAGAAGGTCATGCCGAGGCTCTCGGCGGGCCGCGTCCAGTCGGTGGCGACCCGGCTCGTGGTGGAGCGGGAACGCGAGCGCATCGCTTTTCGTTCTGCTGAGTACTGGGACCTGACCGGGACGTTCTCCACCGGCCGGGCGGGCGACGCCTCCGACCCGTCCTCGCTGGTGGCACGGCTCGCGGCGGTCGACGGCCGCCGTGTGGCGCAGGGCCGCGACTTCGGTCCCGACGGACAACTGAAGAGCGACGTCCTCCACCTCGACGAGGCCAACGCCCGGGCCCTTGCCGCCGCCCTCGCCGACTCCGCCTTCGCCGTGCGCTCGGTGGAGTCCAAGCCCTACCGCCGCTCGCCGTACGCCCCGTTCCGTACGACGACGCTCCAGCAGGAGGCCTCCCGCAAGCTCGGCTTCGGGGCCAAGGCCACCATGCAGGTCGCCCAGAAGCTGTACGAGAACGGCTTCATCACCTATATGCGTACGGACTCCACCACGCTCTCCGAGACCGCGGTGTCGGCGGCCCGTGCGCAGGTCACGCAGTTGTACGGCGCGGACTACCTCCCGGAGAAGCCGCGTACGTACGCCGGCAAGGTCAAGAACGCGCAGGAGGCGCACGAGGCGATCCGTCCCTCGGGCGACCGTTTCCGCACTCCGGCCGAGACGGGCCTGACCGGTGACCAGTTCCGGCTCTACGAGCTGATCTGGAAGCGGACCGTCGCGTCCCAGATGAAGGACGCGACCGGCAACTCCGTCACCGTGAAGATCGCGGGCCGGGCGAGCGACGGGCGGGACGCGGAGTTCACCGCGTCCGGCAAGACGATCACCTTCCACGGCTTCATGAAGGCCTACGTCGAGGGTGCCGACGACCCGAACGCGGAGCTGGACGACCGCGAGCGGCGTCTGCCGCAGGTCTCCGAGGGCGACGCGCTGTCGGCCGAGGAGATCACCGCGGACGGCCACGCGACCAAGCCCCCGGCCCGCTACACCGAGGCCTCGCTGGTCAAGGAGCTGGAAGAGCGCGAGATCGGCCGTCCTTCGACGTACGCGTCGATCATCGGCACGATCCTCGACCGCGGCTACGTCTTCAAGAAGGGCACGGCGCTCGTCCCGTCCTTCCTGAGCTTCGCCGTGGTCAACCTGCTGGAGAAGCACTTCGGCCGGCTCGTCGACTACGACTTCACCGCGCGCATGGAGGACGACCTCGACCGCATCGCGCGCGGCGAGGCCAAGTCCGTGCCGTGGCTCAAGCGCTTCTACTTCGGTGAGGGCGAGGCCGGAGCGGGCACCGCCTCCGACGCCGGGAACGGCGACGGGGACCACCTCGGCGGTTTGAAGGAGCTGGTCACCGACCTCGGCGCGATCGACGCGCGCGAGATCTCCTCCTTCCCCGTCGGCAGCGGGATCGTGCTGCGGGTCGGCCGCTACGGGCCGTACATCGAGCGCGGGGAGAAGGACGCCGAGGGCCACCAGCGCGCCGACGTGCCGGAGGACCTGGCACCCGACGAGCTGACCGTGGAGCTCGCGGAGGAGCTGCTCGCCAAGCCGAGCGGCGACTTCGAGCTGGGCACCGACCCGGTGAGCGGCAACCAGATCGTGGCGAAGGACGGCCGGTACGGGCCGTATGTCACCGAGATCCTTCCCGAGGGCACGCCGAAGACGGGGAAGAACGCGGTCAAGCCGCGTACGGCCTCGCTCTTCAAGTCGATGGCCCTGGACACGGTCACGCTCGAGGACGCGCTGAAGCTGATGTCGCTGCCGCGGGTGGTGGGCACCGACGCCGAGGGCGTCGAGATCACCGCGCAGAACGGGCGGTACGGGCCGTATCTGAAGAAGGGCACGGACTCGCGCTCCCTGGAGACCGAGGACCAGCTCTTCTCCATCACCCTGGAAGAGGCGCTGGCGATCTACGCGCAGCCCAAGGCGCGTGGGCGCGCGGCCGCGAAGCCGCCGCTCAAGGAGCTCGGCACCGACCCGGTCAGCGAGAAGCCCGTCGTCGTGAAGGACGGCCGCTTCGGCCCGTACGTCACGGACGGCGAGACCAACGCGACCCTGCGGACCGGGGACAGCGTGGAGGAGATCACGCCGGAGCGCGGGTACGAGCTGCTCGCCGAGAAGCGTGCCAAGGCACCCGCCAAGAAGACGGCGAAGAAGGCCGCCGCCAAGAAGGCGCCCGCCAAGAAGACCGCGGCGAAGAAGACGGCCGCCAAGAAGACCGCGGCCACGGCGAAGAAGGCTCCGGCCAAGAAGACGGCCGCGAAGAAGACGGCCGCGGCCGAGTAACCACCGACGGCCCCGGGGGGCCGGACGGACGCGGACGGCACGCGGAACGGACGCGGGACCAACGCGGATCGGACGCGGGTCGTACGTGGAACGGACGCCGAGGGCGCGGCCGGGGTGATGCCCCCGGCCGCGCCACCCGCGAGAGGAATCCGCCCGTATGTTCGGGCGGCCCCTCGGGGACCTGGGCGCTCCGGATAGGCTGGGCGGATGACGCGAGCCGAGCATCCCCAGAGCTCCGAAGGCGCAGGGACGACCCCCACGGTCGTGAGCCCCGTCTCCGACGCCCTTGCCGCCGACTCACGCGAGCGGGCCGTACGCGCCCTGTTGCGCATCCCTCCGTTGCGGCGGTTGTGGAGCGCGCAGTTCGTGGGCGCGACCGGTGACGCTCTGGCCGTCCTCGTCCTGCTGCTGCTCGCGCTCCAGGCGGCGGTCCTGGAGGAAGCCCTCGGCGGGGGCTACCGGGGCGCGGCCTTCGCCGTGGCCGCGGTGCTCGGGGCGCGCGCCTTCGCGACGTTCCTCTTCGGGGCCGTGCTGCTCGGGCCCGTCTCCGCGCTGACCGCGCCCGGCGGCCCCCTGGACCGGCGCTGGACGATGATCGGGGCGGACGGCGTACGCGCCGCGCTGCTGATCGTCGCGCCGCTGTGGATCGACTGGACCCCCGACAACGCGCTCTTCTTCCTGCTGGGCACCGCCTTCGTGGCGGGGGGCGCCGAACGGTTCTGGACGGTGTGCAAGGAGAGCGCGGCGCCCGCGCTGCTGCCCGCGCCGCCGCTGGAGGGCGCCGCCGTGCGCCCGCTGCCCGACCACCTGGACGCGCTGCGGCGCCTTTCACTGCGGACGACGTTCGCGTCCATGCCCGTGGCCGCGGCCGCCCTGCTGGTGGCCGTGCTGGTCGGCAAGGTGTTCGGCAAGGGCATCGACTGGTTCACGCTCCACCAGGCGGCCCTCGGCTCGTATCTGGCGGCCGGCCTCTTCGCCGCGTCCGTCTCCGTCCTGGCGATGCTCCAGCTTCCGGACTCCACGACTCCGCGCGCCCGCTCGCCGCTGGAGGGGCTGCGCAGGCCCTCGACCGGCACCGGCCCCGACAAGGGGCGTACGGGCGCGGTCCCGCTGCTCGTCCTGGCCTGCGGCGCGGTCGCGGGCGCGATCGCCGCGGCGGCGGCCGTCGCCGTACTGCACGCGGCCGACCTCGACGGCGGCCCGGCCTCGTTCGCCCTGCTGGTCCTCGCGCTGATCGGCGGCACGGGCGCCGGCGTCCGCGTCGCTCCCAAGGTGCTGCCGGTGCTGTCGCGGCGGCGCCTGCTGGCGCTCGCGATCGCTGCCACCGGTGTCGCGCTGCTCGCGATGGGCCTGGTCCCGGACACGGCGACCGTGCTGTTCATCGCGCTGGCCGCCGGGGTCGCGGCCGGTGTCGCCGCCAACAGCGGCCACACGCTGATCGACCAGGAGACCGAGGAGTACCGCCGGGCCCGCACCACCGACCACCTCCAGGCGGTCGTCCGGGTCGCGATCGGCCTCGGCGCGATCCTCGCCCCGCTGGTCGCCGCAGCCATCGGCCCGCACCGCCTCGCGGGCGACGGCTTCGTCTTCGCGCACGGCGGTGCCGGGTTCACGCTGATGCTGGTCGGCGCGCTGCTGCTGCCGGTCGCCGCGGTCGTCCTCGCCAAGACCGACGACCGCCAGGGCGTACCGCTGCGGCACGATCTGCGCGACGCGCTGCGCGGCGCCGACCCGGTGCAGGCCCCGGCCGCCACCGGCTTCTTCATCGCCCTGGAGGGCGGGGACGGCGCGGGCAAGTCCACCCAGGCGCAGGCGCTGGCCGAGTGGATAAGGGCCAAGGGTCACGAGGTCGTGGTGACCCGCGAGCCGGGCGCCACCCCGGTCGGCAAGCGGCTGCGCTCGATCCTGCTCGACGTCTCCAGCGCCGGTCTGTCCAACCGCGCGGAGGCCCTGCTGTACGCGGCGGACCGCGCCGAGCACGTCGACTCGCTGGTCCGCCCCGCCCTGGAGCGCGGCGCGATCGTCATCTCGGACCGCTACATCGACTCCTCGGTCGCCTACCAGGGCGCCGGGCGCGACCTGTCGCCGACCGAGGTCGCCCGGATCAACCGCTGGGCGACCGGCGGTCTCGTGCCGCACCTGACGGTGCTCCTCGACGTCGCGCCGGAGACCGCGCGCGAGCGGTTCACCGAGGCGCCGGACCGGCTGGAGTCGGAGCCGCCCGAGTTCCACGCGCGCGTACGTGCCGGGTTCCTCACCCTCGCGGCCGCCGACCCGTCGCGCTACCTGGTGGTGGACGCGGCCCAGGAGCCCGAGGCGGTCACCACCGTCGTACGCCATCGGCTCGATCAGATGCTGCCGCTCTCCGAGGCCGAGGTGAAGGCCCAGGAGGAGGCGCGCCGGGCGGCCGAGGAGGAAGCCAGGCGCAGGGCCGAGGAAGAGGCGGCGCGCAAGGCCGAGGAGGAGCGCCTGGAGCGCGAGCGCCAGGCGCAGCTCGCCAAGCTGCGCGCCGAGGAGGAGGAGCGCAAGCGGCGCGAGCTGGAGGAGGCGCGCCGCCGCGAGGAGGAGCGCCAGGCCGAGGAGGCGCGGCTGCGGGCCGAGGAGGCCAGGCGCCTCGCCGAGGAGGAGCGCGTCCGGCGCGAGGCCGAGGCCAGGGCCGCCGCGGCCGAGCAGGAGCGGTTGCGCAAGCAGGCCGAGGAGGAGGCCCGGCTGCGCGCCGAGGCCGAGGAGCGCCGCCTGGAGAAGCAGCGCAAGGCCGAGGAGGCGCTGCGGCGGGCGGAGGAGGCCCGGCGGCTCGCCGAGGCGGCGACCGCGGCGGCCGCTGCGGCGGCGACGGCTTCGTCCGCCACGGCTGCCACATCTGCCACATCTGCCACGGGGTCGAACGCTGCGGGTGCGGGCACGCGTGCCGGTGCGGCGAAGCGCGGGGACGAGACTCCGGCCACGCGCGCGAAGCGGAAGCCCGCAGCCGCTTCGGCGCCGGAGTCGGCCGCCGAGGTGACGGTCCCGACGCCCGTCGTGGATCCCGCGGCGGGCCGCGGGACCGGCCCCGCGACGAGCCCTGGAGCGGGCGTCGAGGGGAACCACGGGGTGAGCCCCAACGAGGTCACCCAGCAAGTCCGGGTCCCGGGCGCGCACACTCCCGCCCCGGACGCCGAGACCACGGTTCTGCCGCAGTTCCCGGCCGAGGCCGAGGAGACGACGGTCCTGCCGCCCGTGCGGGACGCCGAGGAGACGACGGTGCTGCCGCCCGTGCGGGACGCGGACGAGACGGCCGTGCTGCCGTCCGTAAGGGAAGGGGCCGGGGACGGTGACGGTGACCGGTTCCCGCCGGGGATCTTCCGCGACGAGCGGGAGCGGCCCGGGCGGGACCAGTCCGGACCGGAGCAGTCCGAGCGGCCGAACGAGCGGACGCGGGAGCTGCCGCAGGTCGACCCGGAACGGCTGGGCGCGGATTCCGGCGCGGAGGCCGGGCCCGAGGCACGGCCGAAGGGGGGCAGGCGGCCCAAGCGGCGGTCGGACTGGGCCGAGGAGACCCCGCTGGACGATCTGCCCACGCTCGCCGACGAGCTGCTCGGACCGCACCCGGACGACGATGACGACCGCCGGGGCCGCCGCCGCTGACCTGCGTCGCTGACTTGCACCGCTGATTGCGTCGTTGACCTGTGGGAAGGCCGCCCCGGACGGGATTGTCCGACCCCTGGCCCACAATGGGGTCGTAGCGGGGACGTACGGGGCGGAACAGAGCGCGGAGGCGGTGACCCATGACGGTGTGGGACGACCTGGTCGGCCAGGACCGGGTGCAGGAGCAGCTGGCCGCGGCCGCGCGTGACGCCGACGCGCTGGTGACCGCGGTCTCGGCCGGTGAGCCCGTGCCGGACGGGTCGAAGATGACGCACGCGTGGCTGTTCACCGGTCCGCCGGGATCGGGCCGCTCCACGGCCGCGCGCGCGTTCGCCGCCGCGCTCCAGTGCGTCAGCCCCGACCGCCAGCTGGGCGGTCAGCCCGGCTGCGGGTTCTGCGACGGCTGCCACACCGCGCTGATCGGCACGCACGCGGACGTGCAGATCATCCGCACCGACCTGCTCTCCATCGGCGTCAAGGAGACCCGCGACCTGGTCCGGCGCGCCCAGCTCTCGCCCGCCGTCGGCCGCTGGCAGGTGATCGTCATGGAGGACGCCGACCGGCTGACCGAGGGCGCGGGCAATGTGCTCCTGAAGGCCGTGGAGGAGCCCGCGCCGCGCACGGTGTGGATGCTGTGCGCACCCTCGCTGGAGGACGTGCTGCCCACGATCCGCTCGCGCTGCCGCCATCTGACGCTGCGGACGCCGCCGGTGGAGGCCGTCGCCGATGTGCTGATCCGCCGTGACGGCATCCCGCCGGAGACCGCCCTCGCCGCCGCCCGCGCCACCCAGGGCCACATCGGCCGGGCCCGCCGGCTGGCCACCGACGAGCGCGCGCGGGCCCGCCGGGCCGCCGTGCTGAAGGTGCCGCTGCGGGTCGAGGACGTGGGCGGCTGCCTCAAGGCCGCCCAGGAGCTGGTCGACACCGCCGCCGAGGACGCCAAGCAGCTCGCGGACGAGGTGGACGTGAAGGAGACCGAGGACCTGAAGGCGGCGCTCGGCGGCCAGGCCGGGGGCCGTATGCCGCGTGGCACCGCCGGGGCGATGAAGGAGCTGGAGGACCGCCAGAAGCGCCGCAAGACGCGTACGCAGCGCGACAGCCTGGACCTCGCGCTCACCGAGCTCACCGGCTTCTACCGCGACGTCCTGGCGCTCCAGCTCGGCTCCCGCATCGCCCTGGCGAACGAGGAGGTGCGCGACGGGGTGGACCGCATCGCGCGCGGCTCCACGCCCGAGCGCACCCTGCGGCGGATAGAGGCCGTCCTCGCCTGCCGCGAGGCGCTCGACCGCAATGTGGCGCCCCTGCTCGCGGTGGAGGCGATGACGCTGGCGCTGCGCGCGGGCTGAAGCGCCCGGGCGCACGCTGCCGCCGGTGCCCGCCGGTGCCCGCCGGTGCCCGCCGGTGCCCGCCGGTGCCGCGCGGAACGAGCGCGGGCCGTGCCGGTCGCGCCGGTGCGACACGCCGTCGCGCCGGTTGACCGGCTCACTCGTACGAGCCGTCGTGCGGCGGCCGACGGGGCACATGCCGTCACTCGCCGGTTACGCTCCGGGCATGGACTCCAGGCGTCTGCTCCGTTCCTCCGCCCTCGCCGTCGCGACCGCGGGGCTCCTCGTCTCGGGATGCTCGTCCGGCGGCTCGTCCACCACCGCGACGGCCTCCACCACCTCGGCGTCGGGCGCCCAGACGTCGGCCGCGCTGCGCGCGTACTACCGGCAGAAGCTCACCTGGCGGGCGTGCGGCGTACCGGGCTTCGAGTGCTCCACCATGAAGGCGCCGCTCGACTACGGCCAGCCGACGGGCCCCGCCGTCAAACTCGCGGTCGCCCGCAAGAAGGCCACGGGCCCGGGCAAGCGGATCGGCTCGCTCCTGGTCAACCCGGGCGGCCCCGGCGGCTCGGCCGTGGGCTACCTCCAGCAGTACGCGGGCCTCCGCTACCCCGACCCGGTCCGGGCGCGGTACGACATGGTGGCCGTCGACCCGCGCGGCGTGGCCCGCAGCGAGCCCGTCGAGTGCCTGACGAACCATGAGATGGACGCGTACACCCAGGTCGACCAGACCCCGGACGACGCCGCCGAGAAGACCGCGCTGGCGACCTCGTTCAAGAACTTCGCGCAGGGCTGCGAGAAGCGCTCGGGCAAGATCCTGCCGCATGTCTCCACCGTCGAGGCGGCCCGAGACATGGACCTCCTGCGGCAGCTCCTGGGCGACGAGAAGCTGCACTACGTGGGCGCCTCCTACGGCACCTTCCTGGGCGCGACCTACGCCGAGCTCTTCCCGGACCGCACCGGCCGCCTGGTCCTCGACGGGGCGATCGATCCGTCCCTGCCGGCCCTGGAGATGAACCGCGACCAGACGGCGGGCTTCGAGACGGCGTTCCAGTCGTTCGCGGCGGACTGCGTCCCGCGCAAGGACTGCCCGCTGGGCACGGCCTCGGTGGCGGACGCCTCGGCGCGCCTGAAGAAGTTCTTCGCCGAGCTCGACGCCAAGCCCATCGGGACCGGCGAGTCCCGCAAGCTCGGCGAGTCGCTCGCCACGACCGGCGTGATCGCCGCGATGTACGACGAGACGACCTGGTCCGAGCTGCGCACCAGCCTCACGCGCGCGATGAACGGCGACGGCGGGGGCCTGCTGACCCTGGCCGACTCGTACTACGAGCGGGACGCGGAGGGGAAGTACGCGAACCTCATGTACGCCAACGCGGCCGTGAACTGCCTCGACCTGCCCCCCGCCTTCTCCGGCCCCGACGCGGTGGCCGCGGCGCTCCCGTCCTTCGAGAAGGCGTCCCCGGTCTTCGGCGAGGGCTTCGCCTGGGCGATCCTGAACTGCGCGTACTGGCCGGTCAAGGCCACCGGCACCCCGCACCGCATCGAGGCGAAGGGGGCGGCCCCGATCGTGGTGGTCGGCACCACCCGCGACCCGGCCACCCCCTACAGATGGGCGCGGTCCCTCGCCTCCCAGCTGTCCTCCGGCAGACTCCTCACCTACGAGGGCGACGGCCACACGGCGTACGGCCGTGGCAGCGACTGCATCGACACCGCGATCAACACCTACCTCCTGGAGGGCACGCCCCCGCCCGCCGACAAGAAGTGCACCTGAGCTGCGCCGACCCCCTCGAACAGGGGTGGTCAGGAGCACCCCGCGGAACTGTGTAGACTTGGCCGCGTTGCTGATCGCACCACGGTGCGCACGGCGCGCCGCCTTAGCTCAGTTGGCCAGAGCAACGCACTCGTAATGCGTAGGTCTCGGGTTCGAATCCCGAAGGCGGCTCGGAATCACCCCAGGACTCACTCGCCGTGACCTGGGGTTTTTTCATGTCCGGAGCATGGTCCACGCCCAGTGCGCTTGATGGGCGCGGTGTGCGCACTGCGACGCTCCGGCCAGGCCCGGCGGGGTGATCGCCGCCTGGGCGCCGGTCGGCGGTGTCCCGCCATCTCGTCGACGGGCGCCACGCCAGAAGCCCCGCAGTGGCGTATCTGCCCGGCTCAAGTTCCTGGCGCCCGTGCGTGTGGTTGGGCGATCATGGGCGGATGTCGTCCACGCCGCTCAGTACGCACGAGGCTGCTCAGTTCGAGAGGTTCCGGGGCCGGTTGGAGGCCATCGCCTATCGGCTCCTCGGGTCGGCCGGTGACGCCGAGGACGCGGTGCAGGACACGTTCCTGCGCTGGCACGCGGCCGACCGGGCGCGGATCGAGGTGCCCGAGGCGTGGCTGACCAAGGTGCTCACCAACCTCTGCCTCAACCAGCTCACTTCGGCGCGGGCCAGGCGCGAGACCTATGTGGGGGAGTGGCTTCCGGAACCGGTCCTGGCCGGTGACCGGATGCTCGGCCCGGCCGACACCGCCGAGCAGCGCGAGTCGGTCTCCCTCGCGGTGCTGACCCTCATGGAGCGGCTGTCGCCCAACGAGCGCGTCGTGTACGTCCTGCGGGAGGCCTTCGCGTACTCGCACCGGGAGATCGCGGAGATTCTTGATCTCACCGAGGCCAACTGCCAGCAGATCTACCGGCGGGCCAAGCAGCACGTCAGCGCGGACCGGTCCCGGGTCAAGGTCGACGCGGCCGCCGCGCGGAAGATCGTCGAGGAGTTCCTGGAGGCTGCCCTCAGCGGTGACACCGAGCCGCTGATCCGGTTGCTCGTCGATGACGCGGTCAGCGTCGCCGACGGTGGCGGCCGGGTCAGCGCCCGCCGCAGCCCGGTCGTCGGGGCGCTCGGCGTCGCGCGGTATCTGCGGGGGCTCTTCCGGCCGACCGCGGCCAAGCGGGCGCAGGTCGGTGGCGCCGTCGCCCTCCATTCCGCCGTCGTCAACGGCGGTCCTGCCGTGCTCATCGAGGTCGGCGGGAAGATCGCCGGTGTGATGTGCCTCGACACCGCCACCGGCCGTATCGAGGCACTCCACATCCAGGTCAACCCCGAGAAGCTGGAGCGCATCACGCGTCAGTGGGTGGCCGAGGGCGCCCATGTGCCGGTCGTGAAGGTGTGGTGACGCAGGTCACAGCTGTCATCTGTCAGGGATCGTCGGGCTGTCCGGTTCAGGAGGTGCACGCAGCCAGAGGGGCCGGGCCGACAGGCCGGCCGGGCCGGACAGGAGCCAGTCATGAAGCACCGCATTGTCGTCCTCGGGGCCGGGTACGCCGGAGTCGTCACCGCCGGTCGTCTTGCCAAGCGACTCCACCGTGACGACGTAGAGATCACCCTGGTCAACGGCGACCCGGACTTCGTCGAGCGGGTGCGGATGCACCAGCTGGCGAGCGGCCAGGACCTGCCGAGCCGCCCGCTGCGAGAGCTCTTCGCGGGCACGGGGGTACGGGTCCGCACGGCGTTCGTCACCTCCGTCGACGCCGACCGCAAGACCGTCCACCTCGAAGGGGAGGGCGGCAGGGGCACCGTCGCCCCCCACGGCACTCTGACCCACGGCACCCTCACCCACGAGGCGCGCGGCCATGACACCCTCGCCTATGACACCCTCGTCTACGCCCTCGGCAGCACCGTCGCCGACCACGGCGTCCCCGGTGTCACCGAGTACGCCCACCACCTCGCCGGGAAGCAGGCCGCGCTGCGGCTGCGCACGCGGCTGGGCGAGTTGGCGCCCGGCGCGAACGTACTGGTCGTCGGCGGCGGCCTGACCAGCATCGAAGCGGCCACCGAGATCGCCGAGGCGCACCCGGAGCTCAAGGTGTCCCTCGCCGCGCGCGGTGGCGTCGGCGACTGGCTCAGCGACAAGGCCCAACGCCATCTGCGCACCGCGCTGGACCGGTTCGGCATCACGGTCCACGAGCGGACCGACATCACCCGCGTCGAGGCGGACCGTGCGGTCACCGGCGCGGGCGGCGAGATCGCGGCGCAGGTGACGGTGTGGACCGCCGGTTTCACCGTCCACCCGATAGCGGCGGCCAGCACCCTGGAGGTGTCGGAGACCGGGCGGATCGTCGTCGACTCCACCCTGCGCTCGGTCTCGCACCCCGATGTGTACGCCGTCGGTGACGCCGCTCACGCGATCGGCGCGGGCGGCCGGCCGCTGCGGATGGCCTGCGCCACGGCGAACCCGATGGCGTGGCTGGCCGCCGACGCCCTTGCCGCGCGGCTGACGGGACGCAAGGTGCCCGACGCTCCGGTCGGCTATGTCGCCCAGTGCATCAGCCTCGGCCGCCGCGACGCGATCTTCCAGCGTGTGACCCACGAGGACCGGATGACGTCCTTTGTCGTCACGGGCCGGGCCGGCGCCCTCATCAAGGAGTTCATCGTCGCGGGCACGGTCTGGGGCCTCTCGCACCCGACCAACATGTTCCCGAGCCTCCGCCACCGCGTGGTGGCGAGCCCCGAGCCCGCGAACGCCCAGCCCGCGAGCCCCGAGCCCGCGGGCACCGGCGCGGCCGAGGTTCCCTTGGCCGCGACTCGGTGATCCGGGTCAGTAGTAGTCCTCGTGCTTGCGGTCCCGTCCCGTCGGGGTCAGTTCATGGCGTTCGAACTGCACCGTGTAGTCGTAGTCGTCCACCATGACCGCGTAGGCGGGCGGGACCTCGGGGTCCTTCGGCTCGGTGATGCCGAGGATCGCGCCGAGGCGGCCCGCCAGTTCCGGGCGGCGCGGGGAGTCGGTGATGCGCACTTCGGCGTAGAAGTGGAACGCGTCTTCTGCGGTCTGCTCCATGGCGGTCTTTCCGTTTCCTGCTGTCTGGGCGCCCGTTCCTGCTGTCCGGGCGCCTGCGCCGTCCACTGTCTCATTTGTGTGTGATCTCCCCGTCGAGGGATACGTTCAGATGGCTGCCGTCCCGGCTCAGCCAGCCGAGCTGAGCCTTGCCCTTCTTGCTCAGCTGCACGTCCCACTCGAACGGCTGGCCCGCCGTGCGCGACGGTCCCTTGATCCACTCATTACCGAAGCGGTCGATGTAGCCCTTGCGTGTCCCCCGCGGCAGGCCCGAGTTCACGTTGACGTCCTGCGACGGTACGAACCGGATGCGCCCGGAGGTCGGCAGCTGGGCTTCCTTGATGAGCCCCTTCACTCCGGTCCGCGGCTTCTGCGTCGGCACCGGCTCGTCACACGTCTTCAGCCCCAGCGGGTCGATCATCGACAGCGGCGTGTCGACGTACCCGTGGTGGTTGGGCGCCGGGTCGAGGCCGAGGGGGTCCGCCGACAGATAGCGGGCGGTCTCCGGGTCGTAGTAGCGGAAGTAGTTGTAGTACAGGCCGGTTTCGGGGTCGGCGTACTGGCCGGGGAAGCGCAGGGGGCAGTCGGCCGAACCCTCGGCCGGAGCCGTGGCATGGCGGGCACCCCACAACACGTGGTGGTGCTGCCACGCCAGCTCGCCGTCGACACCGACCAGTTCCGTCGGGGTGCCCGCCGTGTCGGTGATGACCGCGTGGAAGCGGACCGTGCGGTCGGCGGTGGTGTCCTCGGCCAGCGACGACAGGAGGGAGACGCCGCCGGTACGGACGAGGGGGCGGTGGCCGGTCTGGGTCAGCGGGGTGTGCGTGCCCGGGGCGTAGTCCCAGGCGGTGACCCGGCCGTCGGGGGCGGTCTGCTCGGCGAGGCGGGTGTCGTCCCAGGTGAAGCCGGTGCGCTCGGCCTCGGTGCCGTCGTCGAGCAGCCGGTACTTGGCTATTCGGCGGCCCATCGGGTCGTACGCGTACTGCCAGCGCTCACCCTCGGGGGTCACCGCTTCGGTGAGGCGGTCCTCGGCGCTCCAGCTGTAGGTCCAGCTCTGGCGCTTGCCGTTGAGGAGCTTGCGTGTGCGCCGGACCAGCCGCCCCTGGGCGTCGTGCTGGTACCTGGTGTTCCCCGACCGGCGGATCAGGGTCCCCTCGAACTCGCGCGCGTCGGCCGTCCCGTCGGGCTCGGTGGTGCTCGTTGCTCCGGTGGCGGGCGCGGCGGCCCGGGTCAGATTGCCGGAGCTGTCATACGCGTACGTCTCGGTCCAGCCGTGCGCCCGGACCTCCATGACGCGGCCGACCGGGTTGGTGAGGAACTGCCTCGTCCCCGAGGACAGATCGCGGATCTCGGTCAGGAAGCCGTCCGCACGGTAGGCGTAGGTGCGGTGCTGGAGGAGGCGGTCCGCCTGGTCGGAGCGGCCGGTGGAGGACAGGGAGGTGAGGGACTGGGAGGCCAGTCGGCCCCCGGCGTCCCAGGCCTGGTGCAGGGTGACCCCGTCGCCGAAGCGGCGCGAGGTCTCGCGGCCCGCCGCGTCGTACGCGAAGGTCAGCGTGCCCGCGTCCGAGGACAGTTCGACCGGGCGGCCGGTCGGGCTGTACGACCAGCGCGAGAGAAGGCCGGACGGGGTGGTCCGGCCGACGAGCCGCTCGCACGCGTCGTACTCGTACGTCGTGGTGCGCCCGTTCACCGTCTCGGCCGTCACCCGGCCGAGAGCGTCGCGCGCGAGGACGAGCTCCGCGTCGGCGTTGACCGCGCGGACCAGATGGCCTGCCGCGTCATAGGTGTACGTCGTCACAGCGTCCGCGCCGGAGCGCTGTTCGGTGATGCGGCCGAGCGGGTCCCGGGTGAAGTGCAGGGCCTCGCCCGCACCGTTGGTGCGCGAGACCAGCTCGCCCGCCGCGTTGTAGCTGTAGGTGAGGGTGCGGCCGTTGAAGTCGGTCTCGGCGGTAGGGCGGCCGGTCTCGTCGTAGGTGTAGCTCCAGGTCAGGCCCTGGGCGTTGGTGACGCCCGTGAGCCTGCGCTCGGTGTCGTGGGTGAAGGTGTAGGTGGTGCCGTCGGGAGTGGTGCGGGTGGCCGGGACGTCGAAGTGACCTGCCGTGTGGCGGGTGGTGTGGCCGGCCTGGTCGGTGTGGGTGAGCGGATTGCCCTCGGAGTCCCAGGTCCAGGACTCCGTGGTGCCGTCGGGGTGCTCGCGGCGGGCCGGTTTGCCCTCGGTGGTCCAGGTGGTGCGCGTGGTGTGGCCCAGGGGGTCGGTGACCTCGACCGGGCGGCCGAAGGCGTCGCGGCGGATGGTCGTGGTGTGGCCGAGTTCATCGGTGACCGCGACGGGGATGCCCGCCGCGTTCGGGGTGACCCTGCGCACGCCGCCGAGGGGATCGGTGACCGAGGTCAGGTGACCCAGCTCGTTGTACACATGGCTGGTCCGCGCGCCGAGCGGGTCGGTGGTGGTGAGGAGGTTGCCCTGTTCGTCGTAGGTGTGGTGCCAGGTGGCTCCGCCCGGTTCGACGACTTCGACGGCCTGGCCCAGCCGGTTGTAGGCGGCGCGGGCCACCGAGCCGTCGGGCAGGGTGAGTCCGGTGAGGTTGCCGTGGTCGTCGTAGGTGTACCGGGTGGTGCGGCCGAGGGGGTCGGTGCTGGCGAGGGGGTTGTCGCCGCGCTCGTCCCACTGGGTGCGGGTGGTGTGGCCGAGGGCGTCCGTCTCCTCGACGACCAGGCCCTCGGTGTTGTAGCGGTGGCTGGAGGTGTGTCCGAGGGAGTCGGTGTAGGTGGTGGTGCGGGCCGTGTCGTCGTAGGTGAGGGTGCCGGAGAGGATGCCGTCGACGCCTTCGGTGCGCACGACACGGCCGCGCTCGTCGTACACGTAGGAGAACCACGTGCCGTTGCGGTCGGTCCAGCGGGTCATCCGGCCCTGGTCGTCGTAGGCGAACGTCAGGGGCTCGCCGCTGGAGTTGATGACCTCGCTGAGGTTGCCCGCGTCGTCGTAGGCGTAGCGCATCACCACGGTGCCCGCGTCCGGCGGGAGCTGGCCGGTGTAGCGGTCGGGGGCCTGCTCCAGCAGACGCAGGGCGGTGATGCGGGGCCCGTGGGAGTCGACGGCGAGGTAGTAGCCGCCGGAGTGGCGGATGCCCTCGGGGACGCCGCCGGCATTGCGCTCGATGTCGATCCGGGCGCCACTGCGATCCTGCCAGGCGTCGATGGGCAGGTGGAAGATGCCGGGGGTCGCGGAGTTCAGCGGGGTGCTGAAGGAGCGGACGACCCCGGTGGCCGGGTCGGTGACCGTCATGACGCCGTCCGGCTTGCCGTCCCACTCCAGTGGCCAGCGCGGTCCCTTGACCGGCAGCACCGGCTCGCCCGGGACGGGCACCGGGTAGACCAGGCGCATGCCGTCCGCGCCCGCGAAGACGACGCCCTCACTGTCGATCTGGACGCATTCGTCGAGGGTCGAGATCCAGGTGGGGCCGAAGCACACCCCGCCCCGGTAGGAGGACAGATGGGTGCGCTCGAAGACGAACGGGAAGGAGGCGGGCAGGCTCAGGTCGGTCTGCGACATCAGCATCGCGCCGGTCGCCACGTCGATCGGCTCGCCCACGCACCGGGTGCGCTCGCAGTTACGGGCCGCGGGACCCAGCTCCACCAGGTCGGGGCGGAGCGAGGGCGGGCGCAGCATGAACGGGGTGGGGTTGGTGAACGCACCCTCGACGCCCGCCTTCAGCACCCCGCTGCCGGCCCCCAGCGCCCCGCCGAAGATCATGCCGTCCTTGGCGGCCTGGTTGATCTCGTCCAGGCTGAAGCCGCTCTGCAGACCGGTGGCGATCTTCAGCGGCTGGGCCACGGCCAGGTCGACGGTGACCGACTCGACGCCGCCGAACGCCGCCGCCACCAGCGTCCCCGCCGCGATCTCCGCGACCGTGGTGGACACCGCGACGCCCAGCGTGGCACCCATTTCGATGATCACATCGGCCGCTGCGACCGCCGCCCCGGACGCCAGGCCCGCGGTGAAGAACGCCAGCGCGATACCACCCGCGATCACCGCCGCGTCGATACCGATCTGCGTCCACAGCTTGGTGATCGCGTCGTCCACCGCGTCCGCGAACTTCTCCAGCCCCTCCGCCATCTTCCGCGAGGACTTCGACAGATCGCTGAGCCAGCCCGCGTCCTTGCCCTTGGCGTACCGCTCCCAGAACGTGGTGAAGGTCTCGATCGCCTCACCCTTGTTGTTGTGGATGAGCGAGGACGCCGTGTTGTTGACGGGCGTGCGCACGTCGTCCACCGCGTCCGCGAAGGTCCGCCACGCCTGCGCCGCGTGCCGCAGCGTGCCGGAGTTCGCGTCCGGCCACCACATCCCCAGCTTGAGCAGGACCTTCTTCGCCTCGTCCTCGATGCTCACTTCGCACCGTCCTGATGCGGCCCCTGCGGCTCCTGCGGCTTCACCTTGGCGAACATCCCGGCGATCAGCTCGTCGTTGTCCACATGCCCGTCCGACATGTCGATCATCGCCTCGTGGATGCTCGTCAGTCCGAGCACCAAGATCCCGGCCCCGCGCTCGATCGCCTTCTGCTGCGGCTCGTAGGCGTCCCCGAACGCCTTGCCCTGCTCGTCATCGCCCCAGGGCTTGCCGAAACCGTCCAGCGCCTTCACCAGATTCGTCAGCGCCGTACTCAGGTTCTTCGCCTGCTCGTGGAACACCGGAGCCGACAGCTTCAGATCAGCCGTCTTGATGTCCAGAACCTTGCCGTCGTCGCCCACCCGGCACCTTCCCCCGTCGATCCGCACCCGCCCCTGCGTCTGCGCGTGCAACCCCTCGACCGTAAGAGCCTCAGGTCAAGGCATCGCAAAGCGCATGTCGTGGATGGGTAACGAAAGGCCAGGCCGGAACCGTTCCGACCTGGCCTCACTCGTTCGGGTGACGTTTTGGTGCGGGTACTTGATGATCAGTCAGGCGTCAGGCGTCAGTCGATGCCCTGCGCGAACGAGAACACCCCGTACGGGTCGTATTTGGACTTGATGTACGACAGCCGGTCGTAGTTCGCGCCGTAGTACGCGTTGCGCCAGTCCGTCAGCGCCGGGTCGATGAAGTTCTGGTAGGACTCGCCCCGCGAGATCGGGTCGACCGCGGTGAAGCCGTTGTCGACGAAGCGCTGCCCCGAGGCGAGCTGGTCGCCCGAGAGGATGCCGTAGGCGAACGTGTAGTACGACATCAGCAGGGTGCTGTCGCGGTGGACGTACGCCGTCGAGCTCCGCGAGACCTTGTTGGCGGCGCCGCCCAGCGCCATGATCTCGAACTTGTGGAAGTGACCGGCCGTGCGCTCGGTGTCGAAGACGCCGACCAGCCGCGCCCACTCGGTCTCCGAAGGAGATCTGCTCAGCAGCCGGCCGCGGCCCAGGACGTGGCCGAACGGGGCGAGCTTGCCGTTCGCCGGGTCCCAGGTGTTGTTGTGGCACTGCTGCTGCGAATACGAGCCGCAGCCGAAGATCTTCATCATCGCGGACTTGTAGGTGTCGGTATAGACGTTCTGCTGGATCGGGGCCGCGCCGGTCAGGGCGATCAGCCGGGCGATCTCGGTGTCGAACTCCGCGCGCGTGCCGATCGAGGTGACCAGGAGCGTCACCAGAGGGGCGTTGCCCGCCGCCGAGTCGAACAGGTCGATGTTCGAGCGGCTGCCGAACGTGGTGGGCGCGGTCTCCAGCCACTGGGTGAGGCCGTGCATCGCGCCGACCGCGTGGTCGTAGCTGAACAGCAGCTCGGCCACGTTCAGGTTCGGGACGGCGGTCGGGGTGACCGTGTACTGGGTGACGATCCCGAAGTTGCCGCCGCCGCCACCGCGGATCGCCCAGTACAGGTCCGGGTTGGAGGTTGGGGACGCGGTGACCTGACGGCCGCTGGCGAGGACGACCCTGGCCGCGGTCACCTTGTCGGCGCCGAGCCCGGAATTGCGGGTGAGCAGGCCGACGCCGCCGCCCTGGAGGAAGCCGCCGACCGACACGGTCGGGAACATGCCGCCGGGTATCGCCAGGCCGCTCGCGCCGAGCCCGTTGACGACGTCGACCAGCTGAGTACCGCCGCCGATGGTCGCCGTGCCGGAGCCGGCGTTCACCGCGTTCAGCCGGGAGACGTCGATGACCAGGCCGGTGGTGGTGGAGTAGCCGCCGCCGCTGTGGCCGCCGCTTCGGGCCGTCACCGGGATGTCGTTGTACTGGGCGAAGATCAGGCTGGTCGTCACGTCGTCGGCGTTCGCCGCGTACACGACGGCCTGCGGATTGGTGAGGCTGTACTGGCCGTACTCGACGGTCTTGGCCGCCGTGTACGAGGCGTCGGACGGCAGCACGAGCGTGCCCGTCAGACGCGCGCGCAGCCGGTCCCACTGGCCGGCGGTCGTGGCGGTGGCGGTGGTGAACCCCGACAGCGACACGGCCGCTGCCCCTGCGCCCGCCATCCCGATGAACGACCTGCGTGTGATCATGCCTTGCTCTCCCCTGTGATCCTCATCGATCTCCTGAGCCTGCGGTCGCTCCGGGACCATCCGGGGTCCTTCGATCCCCCGCGGACCTCCCCCCGTGATCCCCCGCGTCCGAGGGATCGGAATCCTGCCACGTATCGCGCGCAACGGGTGGGGCAGTTGGCCAGTACGGCGCGGCCTCGACCCATGCTCAAGTCCCACTGGAGCAGGGCATGTTCGAGGTTCGCTCCTCCCGCAGTGCCGTTCAAGTGTGGACCCCGCCGCGGACTTCAAAGACGAGCGCGCCGCCTAGGCTGAGCTGTCGGCGACCACTACGGAGCGGGTGTTTCATGGCGGACTCTTGGGTCAATTACGCGGGGCGGATCGGGGCCGACCTCCATGTGGAACTGGCCGGATCCGGCAGTCGGCGGGCCGCCCTCACGCGCGCGTTGCGCTCGGCCGTCCAGGAGGGGCGGCTCGCGCCCGGGACCCGGCTGCCGCCGTACCGCTCGCTCGCCGCCGACCTCGGGCTCGCGCGCAACACCGTCGCCCAGGCGTACGCCGAGCTCGTCGCCGAGGGCTGGCTGACCGCACGCCAGGGCTCCGGCACGCGCGTCGCGCCGCGCGCCGAGCCTGTACGGTCCGCCCGCGCGGCCGCGAAGACGCAGCCGCGGGCCGCCGCTCCGGCACACAACCTGATGCAGGGGCAGCCGGACGCCGGATCGTTTCCGCGCGGCGCCTGGCTGTCCTCGGCCCGCCGTGCGCTCAACGCGGCCCCCAACGAGGCCTTCGGACCGGGCGACCCGCAGGGCCGTATCGAGCTGCGCCGGGCTCTCGCCGACTACCTCGCGCGCGTACGTGGAGTGCGCACCACGCCCGACCGCATCGTGGTCTGTTCCGGCTTCGCCCACGCCCTGCGGCTCCTCTTCGGCGGCCAGGTGCTGCGCGGCCCGCTGGCCGTGGAGTCGTACGGGCTCGCCTTCCACCGCTCCCTCCTAACCGAGGCGGGCGTACGGACCGTGCCGATCGGGCTCGACGAGCAGGGCGCGCGCGTGGCGGAGCTGACCCGGCACCTGGAGCTCAAGGGCGTACGGGCCACACTGCTCACTCCCGCCCACCAGTTCCCGACCGGCGGACCGCTGCACCCCGAGCGACGCGCGGCCGCCGTGGACTGGGCACGCGCGCGGGGCCGGGTGCTCCTGGAGGACGACTACGACGGCGAGTTCCGTTACGACCGCGAGCCCGTCGGGGCGGTGCAGGGGCTCGATCCCGAGCGGGTGGTCTACCTCGGCTCGGTCAGCAAGAGCCTGTCTCCCGCGGTGCGGCTGGGCTGGATGGTGCTGCCCGAGCAACTCGTCGAGCCGGTGCTCGCGGCGAAGGGTCTCCGTGAGGCATGGGTGAGCGTCCCGGACCAGCTGACCCTCGCGGACCTGATCGAGAGCGGCGCGTACGACCGGCATGTGCGGCGGATGCGGCAGCGCTACCGGGTCCGCCGGGACCAGCTCCTCGCCGCCCTCGACGAGCACGCCCCGCACATCACGGCGGCCGGGATCGCGGCCGGGCTGCACGCGGTACTGAGACTCCCGCCGGGCACCGAAGGGGCCGCTCTCAGGGCTGCGGGCCGGCAGGGGATCGCCCTGGACGGACTCGCCGGATACCGTCATCCGGACGCGACGATGCCCGCCCAGGACGGTCTGGTGGTCGGCTACGCGACTCCGCCCGACCACGCCTATCAGGCGGCGCTGGACGCGCTGTGCAGGGCGCTGCCGCCCGCGCCGTGATCTCGGCCCGGGCATTGTCGGACCCTGACTTTAGGCTGGGAGCCACGGAGATCGGCGGGGGAGCGCGGGGAGCGGGGGAACGACGCACATGACGGAATTGACGGACTCGACGGAGCTGGCGGATGGGGCGGGACTGGTGGGTCCGAAGGGTGGGAATGAGGTGCGGGTCCTGGCGGAAGTGACGGATCTCGTCGGGGAGTTCGACGGAGAGCGGATCAGCTGTGCGGTGGCGGAGCCGGACGGAGTGATCCCTTCCGTCACGGTCGTCCTGCTGCACGGCGCCGGGGCCGGCGACAAGGCGCGGCTCGCGGAGCTGGGCGTGGACTTCCGCTCCCGTGGCCACCGCGTTCTCGCCCTCGACTTCTCCGGACATGGCGCCTCCAGCGGTGAACTCGTCGAGCTGAGCCTGGAGCGCCGCTTCCGACAGGCGCGGGCGGCGATCGACGCCTTTGTCCCGCCCGGCCAGAGCCTGGTCCTGACCGGCTTCAGCATGAGCGGCCAGACCGTCGCCGACCTGGTCGCGCACTACGGCTCCAGGGTCGCGGGAATCGGCTTGTGCGCGCCCGGCGTGTACGCGGACGCGGCCTGGTCCGAACCGTTCGGGGCCGAGCCCGGAGCGCCGGGCACACCGCCGGACGCGCCCGTCTCCCGCTTCACGGAAATCCTCCGTACGCCCGACAGCTGGCGCGGCTCGCGTGCCCTGGAGGTTTTCCGGGCACTGCGCACCCGGGTGGTCCTGGCCGTGCCCGAAGTGGACGAAATAATTCCGCACGCCGTGACCGAGGCCGTGACCGAGGCGCTGGCCGCCGGAAACGAGTCCCGCTTCACCCGCTTGGTGTTCGAGGGCGCGCACCATCGCCTCGGGGTCTGGTTCAAGGAGCACCCGGCCGAGCGCGGACGGTTCGTGGACGCGGTCCTGGACGACCTGGGTGCGGACGGATGGGAGTTGACCCGCCGATGGGTGGACGAGTCCCTCCCCGAGGGCGAACACGTACGGGACGCGGCGGCCCTTCGGGGCGGCTGGACTTCGCAGATGCGCGTGGTGCGTACGGAGGAGACGGGAACCAGGAGTGACAGCCGCATACGTAAGGGGGCCGGAGTCGGCGTCCGTGCGGAGGCTGGTGACGACGTACGTACCGAGGATGGCGACGGCATACGTGCCAAGAGCGGCGACGGCGTGCGGAGGGAGTTGGTCCTGCGGTCCTTCGCCAGGCCCTTCTACCGGCGGCACGCGGCCGGCCTCCTCGCGCGCGAGGCTGCGGTGCTCGGGCTGCTGGCCGGGACGGACGTGCCCGCACCCGTTCTCGTGGCGGCCGACCCGCAGGGGAAGCACTGCGACCATCCGTCACTGCTGATGACTCGCCTGGAGGGTGCGGTCCGGCTCGACGAGGAGGATCTGGAGCGACGGATCGCGCTGCTCGCGCGGCAGTTGCTGGAGATTCACCGCATCCGAGTGCCGCAGAGCTTGCGGCCCAGGGAGTACGAGCCGTGGACCTCCGCCGAAGGTGTGCGTGTCCCCGAGAACACTTCGCGGCCAGACCTCTGGGGCCGGGCGACCGACGCCATACGGCAGTCACCGCCTGCGTATGAGGGGAGCTTCCTGCACCGGGACTTCCACCCTGGGAACGTGCTGTTCAGCGGTGCGGGCGATGAATTGCGGGTCAGCGGGGTCGTGGACTGGGTGGAGACGTCGTGGGGTCCGGCCGCGCTCGATGTGGCGCACTGCTCGACGGCGCTGGCGCTGCTGCACGGGGACGGGGCCGCGCGGGAGTTCGTGGCGCGGTACACCGCCGAGGGCGGACGGCTGGGCGGCGGGCTGCTGTACTGGCAGCTCCTGGACGCGCTGGCCTACGCGCCGGACGCCGAGAAGGTCGCGGGCCCGTGGCGGGAGTCGGGGCGTACGGATCTGACGCCCGAGCTGCTGGCCGGGCGACTGGAGGGGTACATCGCGTCCCTGCTCGACGCGAAGGCGGAAGAAGTCGGAGCGGCTTGAGAGACCGCAGCCGCACCTGCCGCCGTGGTTGCGGTTGCGGTTGGGATCGCGGTTGCGGTTGTTGGGCGTCTGGGCGGCGGCGCGTTCCTGAGCGCACACCGGCGCAAGAACAGGTACGGGCATCGGCACGGCATCGGCCGCGAGGTCCACATGCGGCGAACGGATCAGGCATACGCGGAGGCGGCGCGGACCGGTACGGAAGCCGGGTGAAACATTCTTCGGCCCCTGGCGCGTCAATGAGGTGTAGGGGAGGTCAAGGGGTCGGGGGAGAGCATGAGAAGGCCGGTGCTGCAGAAGCAGCCGAGACAACGGCGCCAGGCGCGCCAAGCACACACGGATGAGTTCCTTGAATTCGCGTCCGGCCGCACGGCCCACCTTTTCCGTGCCGCGTGCCTGCTGACCAGCGGAGACACGCATCTCGCCGAGGACTTGGTGCAGGAGACGCTGGGGCGGATGTACGCCATGTGGGGACGGATGTCCCGGATCGACAACCCTGCGGGATACGCGCAGACGATCCTTGTGCGCACGTTCCTCACCCACCGGCGAAGGCGGTCGGCGGACGAACGACCACTCGGGGAACTGCCCGACCGCGCCGTGACCACGGGCGGCGACCCGGCCCTGCGACTCGCCCTGCTCGACGCACTCGCCCGGCTCGCTCCCAAGGACCGCGCGGTCGTGGTCCTGAGGTACTGGGAGGACCGCAGCGTGGAAGAGACGGCGGACGTGATGCGGGTCAGCTCGGCAGCGGTCCGCACCCGCTCGGTGCGCGCGCTGGCCAAGCTGCGCGAGCACCTGGGCAGCAGTCTGGCGGAGCTCGCCGCGCTCTGACAGCAGGCACCCATGACTACGCAGGCAGCAAGGCAGCAAGGCAGCAAGGCGCCCCCGGGCAATGCGCACGCATCCAGAACTGAGAACCACGAACCACAAAGCACAGCCACTGACCACGAAGCGAGGAGTGGGGTTCCACCATGCCTTTTGAAGACCAGCTCGGTGACGCGATGCGCAGCACCGGTGACGGCTTCGTCCCGCAGGACAGCCGTGCGCTGCTCGACGGCGCATTGATCAGCGGTCGCCGTCGGGTGGCCCGACGCCGGGTCGCCACGGTGACCGGCAGTGTGGTGGCGCTGGCCGCGGTGGGGCTCGGCGGCGCCTGGGCGACCGGAGCGGTCGGTGGCTCCTCCGGTGACAACGGCGGCTCCGGTGGCTCAGGTCATGGCACGTCGGCGTCGGTGGCGGCGCCGCCCAGGTCGACGCTCCCGGACCGGGTGTCAGTCAGCGCGGAACAGATGGTCAAGAACCTCATCGCCCTGCTCCCGCAGGGGAAGACGAGCGGTGAACAGGGCCGGGGCTCGGGCGGCGAGGATGACAAGGTCTCGATGCCAACCGCCTCCGTCGTCTTCGACGACGGCAAGGGCAAGGGGGCGATCAGCATCGCGCTGAGCACCATCGATCCGGCGGGCCAGAGTGCCGCCGAGTATGTGACCTGCCCGTCGAAGGCGGTCACGGACTATGACCACTGCACGGCCGAAGCGCTGCCCGACGGCTCGCGGTTCATGCTCTTCCAGGGGTACGAGTACCCGGACCACCGGGAGGAGACGAAGAACTGGCGGGCCACCCTGGTCACCCCGAAGGGCGTGCTGATCGACGCGAGCGAGTACAACGCCCCTGCCGAGAAGGATGCGAAGACCACCCGGGTCGACCCGCCACTGACGGGGGGGCAGATGAAGGCGCTGGTCACTGCCGAGGTGTGGAAGACGACCATGGCAGGCGCGAAGGTGCCGCGCAGTGAACCGGTGCCGCGGGGTGAGCCGAGCGGCGCCTCGATGCAGCGGGAGCTGGTCGCCTCTCTGCCGAAGACACTCAAGGTCGTCGACCAGGGGAACCAGGGTGGATACGCGTTCGCGGTCGTGGACGACGGCAAGGGCAGAAGCCTGGTCGGCATCAACGTCCAGCCCGGAATGCGAGACGTGCCGCTTCAGGGCTCGGTGTCGACGCTCCCCAACGGCACTCGCGTCGGCGAGGAGCAGCGCCCGGGAGAGAAGGGTGGCGCGGGCGTGGTGTGGTGGACGGTCGACACGATCCGCAGCAACGATCTGCGCGTGGTGATCAGCGCGTTCAACACGGGCAACCAGCACGACCCGGCGACGCGCGCCACGCCCGCGCTGACGATGTCCCAACTGAAGGCGATAGCCCTGGACCCGAAGTGGGACACGCTGCGCTAGCCCCGCTGCGCCGGGGGCACGGCGTATGGCGTCCCGGCGGGCCGCGAAGCCGAGCACGCCGGGCGGGTTCGTGCCCCTCGCCGGGCCCGGGCCGCCGCCCTCCGGGCCCCAACCCCAGCGCAGGGGAGGCTCCGCCCCAGCCACGGGTGAGGAACCACTCCGGCGTGAGGCATCGGTGAGCACCGCCCCGGCGTGAGGCGCCGCCCCAACACGGGCGGGGCACCGGTGAGCACCGGCCCAGTACCGTTGGGCCCCAGTGAGCCTCCGCCCCAGCGCCGCTTCCCGTTAACACCGTTGCCCCCGGCCGGCAGGGAACCGGCCAGGCACTGGCGACGGCCAGGGCGCCTCACTTCGCCTCCGAGTACCGCTCCACCACCGCCGTCGTGAACGGGAACCTCACCGGGGTCTCCCCGAAGGCGATCCGGCCGGCCAGCGCACCGGCCGTGCGGATGGCTTCGACCACCTGGGGCGCCTCGGCCTCGGGGCAGTGCACGACGACCTCGTCGTGCTGGAAGAAGACCAGCTCGGCGCGCATCCCGGCGGTGGCGAGCTCCTGGCGCAGGGCGGCGAGCAGCAGCAGGGCCCAGTCGGCGGCGCTGCCCTGGACGACGAAGTTGCGGGTGAAGCGGCCCCGGGCGCGGGCGTTGGTGGACGCGTAACCCGGGGTGAACTCCGCGTCGGGGGAGGGGAGGTCGCCACCGCCCTCCTGGGGGAGTCCCGCCTCGCCGTCGTCGTCCGCTCCGGCGGCGGGCGGGCTGGTGCGGCCGAGCCAGGTCCGTACGAGACGTCCCTCCTCGCCCGCCTTCGCGGCATCGTCCACGTAGGCCACGGCTCGGGGGAAGCGGCGGCGCAGGGCGGCGAGGTTCTTGAGGCCGTCGCCGGACGTCTGACCGTAGATCGCGCCGAGCAGCGCCAGCTTGGCGTGGTCGCGGTCGCCGGAGAAGGCGCGGTCGGACAGGGCGGTGTAGAGGTCGCCGTCGTGCCCGGCCACCTCCATCAGCCCCGGGTCACGGGAGATCGCGGCGAGCACGCGGGGTTCCATCTGGTCGGCGTCGGCGACGACCAGGCGCCAGCCCTCGTCGGCCACGACCGCCTGCCGGATGACCTTGGGGATCTGGAGGGCGCCCCCGCCGTTGGTGGTCCAGCGGCCACTGACGGTGCCGCCCGGGGTGTACTCGGGGCGGAAGCGGCCGTCGCGCACCCAGTCGTGCAGCCAGCTCCAGCCGTGGGCGGTCCAGATCCGGTACAGCTTCTTGTACGCGACCAGCGGGGCCACGGCCGGGTGGTCGATCTCCTCCAGGGCCCAGCGGCGGGTGGAGGTGAGCCGGATGCCCGCTTCGGCGAACGCCTTGATGACGTCGGCGGGCAGGTCGGGACGGACCCGGCGGCCGAAGGCGGCCGACACCTGGTCCGCGAGTTCGGCGAGGCGGCGGGGCTCGCCGCCGCCCGCGTACCGCTCGCCGAGGAGGTCGTGGAGCAGGGCGCGGTGGACGTCGGCGCGCCAGGGCACGCCCGCGCGGTGCATCTCGGCGGCCACCAGCGTCCCGGCAGACTCGGAGGCGGTGAGCAGCCGCATCCGGCCGGGGTGCTCGGCCCTCTCGTGCCGCCGCTGCTGCTCCGCGTAGACCTCGACCAGGGCTTCGAGGGGGAGGGCGGTGCCGCTCGGGGGCTCGAAGAGGGAGGACTGGCGGCTCGGCTCGGCGGCGCGGGCGGGCGGGTCCGCGGGGACGGGAAGGTGGTGCAGCCGAGCCCAGGCCGCAGCCGCCGAGCGGGGTTCGCCGAGGCGGCCCTCGTGGCCGAGGAGGAGCAGTTCGGCGGCCTCGACGTCGTAGCACCGGTCCACGCGGACGCCGGCGGCGAGCAGGCGCGGGTAGACGTCGGCGGTCGAGCGCCATACCCAGCGCCCCACGTCCGGGCGGGAACGGACGGCCTCGGCCAGGTCGGGCTCGTGCGCCACGGGCCCCTCGGGCAGCCCGTCCCGCCCGAGGGCGACGAGCCGCGCGCCGCCGTCCTCGGTGGGGTCCAGCGCCCACTTGTCGTTCACGAGTGCGAGTGTGGCACCGGCTACTGACATCGGCGTCCGGTGGCGCGACGGGCGCGGCGCCGCCGCAGAGGCCGGGGGACCGGTTCGTGGATGTGTTCGGCAGCTGCGACGATCTGTGCGGTCGGGCACGCACGCGTAAGGAGACACTTCGATGCCGGTGGGGCACACGGTGGAGCGGGCGCTGGCCGCCGCGTTGTACGCGGAGGGCGACGCGGATCTGGACACGGGAGCGTCCCTGCTCGCCGCCGATCCTTCCGCCGACGCCGAGCTCGCCCTGCGTGGGCAGGAGCTGGTCGGGCGGGCGTGGGAGCGGGGGTGGCAGCCGGCGGATGTCGTACGGATGGTCCGGCGTGAGCTGGCGGAGCCGCACGTACGGGTGGCGGTGGAGCTGATCTCCGTACAGCTGAAGCGGTACGACAGGCTGCCGGGGCGGTGGGGCTCGCAGATGGAGGCCCTGGAGGCGCTGGCGGAGGACGGCCGTGGGAGTGGCGAACGGGTGCCGGACCGCTTCACGCGCGCGACGACGGTGCTGGAGCTGTACCGGCTGCTGCTGCGGCTGCCCGCGATCGAGCCGGTGGGGCCGGTGCCGGGGGCGTCCGTGTACGTACCGCCGACGCACGGGGAGCCGAAGACGCTGACCCGGATCCGGGGGTTGCTGGCCAAGGCGGAGGCGACGGAGTTCCCGGAGGAGGCGGAGGCGCTGAGCGCCAAGGCACAGGAGCTGATGGCGCTGCACAGCATCGACGAGGCGGTGCTGGCGGAGGGGCGCAGGGGGGACGCGCCGGGGGCGTGCCGGATCGGTGTGGACGCGCCGTACGAGACGGCCAAGGCGATCCTGCTCGACGCGGTGGCCTCGGCCAATCACTGCCAGGCGGTGTGGAACGGGGAGTTCGGCTTCTCCACGGTCGTGGGCTACGAGGCCGATCTGGAGGCGGTCGAGCTGCTCTACACCTCGCTGCTGGTGCAGGGGACGGCGGCGATGACGCGGGCGGAGGCGGCGCAGCGGGCGGGCGGACGTAAGCGGACGAAGACGTTCCGTCAGTCGTTCCTGCTGGCGTACGCCAATCGCCTGGGGGACCTGCTGTCGGCGACGGCCCGCCAGGTGGAGTCCACGGCCTCCGCCGACCTGCTGCCGGTGCTGGCGACGAGAGCGGTGGCGGTCGCGGGACGGGCGGAGGAGATGTTCCCCCGGACGGTACGGACACGGGTGCGGGGGGTCACGGATGAGGCGGGGTGGCGGGACGGCAGAGCGGCGGCGGACCGGGCCCGGCGAGCAACGAACCGCCCAAGCCTGCCCCCGCCCTGACCCCTCCCAGGTCGCCCCGGCCCCGAACCCCTCCCGGGTCGCCCCGGCCCCGGGCCCCTTTCGGGTCGCCCCGGCCCCGGGCCCCTTTCGGGATGGCCTTCGTCCTGCGCTCCTTCCGGGCCTGCCTGCGCCCCGGGCCCCCTTTCGGGATGGCCTCCGTCCTGAGCCGCTTCCGGGCCTGGCCCCGCCCCGGCCCCTTTCCGGGCCTGCCCGCTTCTGAGCCCCCGTTCCGGGCTGCCGTCCTCGCCCCCGTTCCGGGCTGCCGTCCTCGCCCCACTGCCGGTCTGCCGCCCTCGCCCCCTTTCCGGGCTGTCGCCCTGGCCGTATTCCGGGACCACCTCCCGCCCCGAGCCCCACAGTTCCCGAACCCCACAGTTCCCGACCTCCCCAGTGCTGCCCCTTCCCGAGTCCCCCGGGCGACCCGGCCCTTCAAACCCGGGCAACCCGGTCCTCCAAAAGGAGCGACCCCCCGCCCCCCGATACGCTCGGACCATGGGCTGGGTCGCCGCGTTGAAGGAGGCTGGGCGGTCGGGGTTGAGCGTGGAGCGGCGGCGGCTCGAACCCGCCGTGGCGCTGCGCGGTGCCGCCGGTGTCGCCCTCGTCGTCGGCGTCAGCCTGGTCGCGCTCGGGCCGACCGCCGCCGTGAGCTCCGCGTTCGGCGCGTTCCAGGCGGCCATCGCCACCTTCCAGCGCAGCTGGCGCCCCCGTCCGGTGCTGGCGCTCGCCTCCGGGGCCAGCCTCGCCGTCTCCACCTTCCTCGGCTACCTCGTCGGCGCCCATTCCCCGTTCTTCCTGGCCCTGCTCGCGCTGTGGACGTTCACGGCGGGCCTCGCCTGGGCGGTCGGCCCCACCGCCGGGATCATCGCCTCCTCGAACGTGGCGATCATGCTCGTCACCGTCACCCTGCCCACCTCGATCGCGGCTGCGGCCGGGCACGCCGGCATGATCGCGGCGGGCGGTGTCGTCCAGGCCGCGCTCGTGGTGCTCGTCCCGATCCGCCGCTGGGGCGCCCAGCGCGACGCGCTCGCCGACGCCCTCGCGGCCGTGGCGGACTACGCCCGGCGCCTCCGGCACGACCCGCGCGCGCCGTTCGATCCGCAGCCCCTGATGACGGCCCGGCTCGCCGCGGCCGTCACCCCACGCGAAGCCCGCCGCCGCCCGGCGGAGCTGCACGGGTCCCGGGGCGTCGCCGAGCGCATCCGCCCGGTCCTCGCCTCCCTCGCGGACCCCGCGATCGGCGCCCCGCAGGAGGGACCCGAGCGCGACCGGGTGCGCGAGCTGCTCGGTGCCGCCGCCTCCGTGCTCGACGCGGCGGCCCGGGCGATCCGGCACGGCGAGGCCGTGCGCATCCCCCCGCCCGCCGAGGCCGCCCTGCGCACGCCCGACACCGGTGCCATCCTCACCGGCCCCGCCGGGCGCGCCGCCGCCCGGCTGACCGCGCTCCTCGGCGACGTCATGGAGACGGCAGAGGGCACCGGCGGCGAGGGGGCCGGGCCGCTGCTGCGGCCCACCCTGCCCCGGCTCGTCCCGCTCGCCCTCGCCACCATGCGCAAGGAGCTCGGCCGCCGCGACTCCCCGGTCTTCCGGCACGCCGCCCGGGTCTGCGCGGTCGCCGCCACCGGCTACCTCCTCGGCAAGGCGCTCCCGCTCGGCCACGGCTACTGGGCGCCCATGGCCGCCGTCATGGTGATGCGCCCGGACTTCTCCCAGACGTACTCCCGCGCGGTCGCCCGCTTCGGCGGCACCCTGGTCGGCGTCGCCCTCGCCACGGGCCTCGTCCAGCTCACCCACCCGGGCCCGGGCCTGTCCGTCACGCTGGCGGTGGTCTGCGCGTTCCTGATGTACCTGCTGATGCGTACGGGGTACGCGGCGGCCAGCGCGTGCGTGTCCGCGTATGTGGTCTTCCTGCTCGGCACCGGGGGTTCGCAGTGGACCCAGACCGTTCCCGACCGGGTGCTGCTCACGCTGCTCGGCGGGGTGCTGGCGATGGCCGCGTACGCGCTGTACCCGGCGTGGGAGACGCCCCGGCTGCGTACCCGGCTCGCCGACTGGCTGACTGCCTGCGGGCGGTACGTGGCGGCCGTCACCGAGCGGTACGCCGATCCCGCGACCGCCGCCGACCAGGTACGCCGGGCGCTCCTCGACACCCGCGCGGCCCGGCTCGCCTGGCAGGAGGCGCTGGAGCGCGCCACCCACGAGCCGGTGCGCCACCGGGGGCTTTCCCGGTCGGCGGCCGAGGAGGCCGGGCGGGCGGTCGAGCAGCTCGGCCGGATCGCGATGCTGATGGAGGCGCACGTCCCCGAGCGGGGCGCGCCCCCGGTCCCGGCCGTCGGGGCGTTCGCCGGGGCGCTGCGCCGGGCCACCGAGCGCGGCGCGCGGGCGGTGCGGGAGCGGCGGGTGCCTCGGTGGGACGAGGTGGAGGAGGCGCTGGCCGCGTGGGACGAGGAGGCGGCGCCCGACCGTTCCGACCGGGTGGTGCGCAAGGGCGCGGGGTTGCTGCTGCACCGCCTGACGGAACTCTCGGACGCGCTCGCCCCACCCGCCCCGCCTATGGCAGTCAAGGACGCCGGGCCTGCCTCCCGCAGGGGTAGTCCGTGAGGAGTGAGGTCCGGGTCCCCTCGCCCGCCTTGCCGATGGCCGTCAAGGACTCCGCGCCCATCTCCCGCAGCGGTAGTCCGTAAGGAGAGTGCAATCCGCGCCCCACTCCCGCAGCCATAGTGGGCAGGGAGGGTGCGGTCCGGGTCAGGGGGTCGGGAGGCCCGTTGTCGGGATGGCCGTCGGCAGTTTCCCGTCAAGGTCAGACTTGGTGAAGGTGTCGGTCTTGCCGCCCTCCCACTTCACCGTGAGGGTCTTGCCGTCCTTGCTCAGCGACGGCATGCCGGCCGCGCGGTCGGTGTTGCCGTCCGCGCACTTGAGCTCGATCATCGCCATGCCGTTGTCGCTGACCGTGCCGCTGCACGTGTGTTCGCCGCCGAGTGCCACCGTCGTGCCGCTGATCACCAGCGCGGTCGGCCTCCCCTGGAGGACGGCCGCCCAGGCTCCGGCGATGTCCTTGGCGGCCACCTTGCCGCCACCGCTGCTGCCGTTGCCGGTGCCGCCGCTCGCGGTCGGGCTCGCGCTCTGCCCGCCCTCGGGGCTCTTGTCCTTGGACTTGTCGCCGCTGTCCGAACTGGAGCACCCGGCCAGGGCGAGACAGGCGGCGAGGGCCACGGCGCCCGCCCCGTCACGTACATGCCTGCGCACTGTTGTGTTCCCCTTGCTTCGACGATTTCCGGACGCGACAAGCTACCAGCGCGTGAACCTTGCGGGCGTGGGACGCGTCTATACCCAGTGGACGAGTAGTCCAACCCGGTGGAATTGCCTGTAACGACCCGAGTACCGCGCGTGCACGTGCATATGCTCATGCAGGCGCACATGAACACGGCTATGATCCGGGGCAGTTGACCTTTCACAGATGTACGTCTGCACATCCCCCCGGGAGCGACCTTGCACCACGCGTACAACGGCATGGCGGCAACGGAGCTTCAGGGTGTCGTCTGGCAGAAGAGCCGCCACAGCAACTCCCAGGGGACGTGCGTGGAGTTCGCGCGACTGCCCGGCGGGAGGGTCGCCGTTCGCAATTCGACGTTTCCCGACGGCCCCGCGCTGGTCTACACGCGCGCGGAGATCGAGGCGATGCTCCTGGGCGTCAAGGACGGGGAGTTCGACCACCTGATCATCGACTGATCACCGACTGATCAGCCACTCCCGAAACGCGAACGGGCCCCCGCGCGGGGGCCCTCATGACGTACGGGTGCGACGAGTACGACGCGTACGACGGGTACGGCGCGTGCGACGGGTACGGAAAGAAGATGCCCGTCCGGGCTCAGTCGGCCGGCTGGAGACGGAACAGAGCCCAGACCACCTTGCCGCTCAGCGTCCCGGTGAGCGGGTGCCAGCCCCAGGAGTCGCTGAAGGAGTCCACCAGGAACAGGCCGCGCCCCGACTCGGCGTCGCAGTCGTCGGAGCCGGGCGAGGACGGACAGTCCATGCTGGGGTCGCGCACCGCGCACACCAGCCTGCTGGTCCAGCGCATCAGATGCAGCCGCACCGCCGGAGCCTCCGGCTCGCGGGCGGTGTCGCCGGGCAGTGCGTGCCGCAGGGCGTTGGTGACGAGCTCCGAGACGACCAGGGCCACCTCGTCGAAGCGCTCCGACAGCTCCCACTGGCCGAGCGTCTTCTTGGTGAACTGGCGTGCCCCGCGCACGGCTTCGAAGCGGGCGGGCAGCGCGCAGGAGGCGGAACTGGCCACTGCGGAGGGGTCGATGGGCGGGAGGGCCTGCCTTAAAGGCTCCAACGGCTCCAGCATGGTCGATCCATTCGTCCCCATGCGAGGCACTCCCGGGATTCGCGGCCGTGGCGGTACAGGCGAACGTGGCGTACAGCAGAACACAACGCTAGGCACAGCAGGACACAAGACGAGCACGCAGGTGCGCGAGGACCATGGTTCCGAATGGCCGCTCCTGATGCAAGGGCAGATGCACGTGCACGCGCCGGGCCTGTCCGAACCCGTGGTGATTGTTGCTCATTTCTTCCCGCGGCCGATTTCGGAGCTTGACCATTTCCGTAATCGAATGAGTACGGGGTGAAGCGTTTTGGTGGCAGACTGCCGTGCACCGTCGGTTGGGGAGGGACAGCGAAGTGACCGCAGGAGAGTCGAGCGGGTCGGTGGTCCGGCGCATTCTGCTGGGATCGCAGCTCAGGCGCCTGCGCGAGTCCCGGGGCATCACCCGTGAGGCCGCCGGGTATTCGATCAGGGCGTCCGAGTCGAAGATCAGTCGTATGGAGTTGGGGCGGGTGAGCTTCAAGGCGAGGGATGTCGAAGACCTGCTGACGCTCTACGGGGTCACCGACGACGCCGAGCGCGCGTCGCTCCTGGGGCTGGCGAAAGAGGCCAACATCGCGGGCTGGTGGCACAGTTACGGCGACGTGCTGCCCGGCTGGTTCCAGACGTACATCGGCCTGGAGGGCGCTGCCTCGCTCATCCGGGTCTACGAAGTGCAGTTCGTCCACGGCCTGTTGCAGACCGAGGCGTACGCCAACGCCGTCGTCCGGCGCGGCATGCCGGGCGGCTCGAGCGCGGAGATCGACCGGCGGGTGGCGCTGCGCCTGGAGCGCCAGAAGGCGCTGGTCTCCGAGCGCGCCCCGCAGTTCCACGCCGTCCTCGACGAGGCGGCGCTGCGTCGCCCCTACGGCGAACGGGACGTGATGCGCGGCCAGTTGAAGCACCTCATCGAGGTGTCCGAGCAGCCGAACGTGACCCTCCAGGTGATGCCGTTCAGCTTCGGCGGCCACGCCGGTGAGAGCGGGGCGTTCACCCTGCTGCGCTTCCCCGAGTCCGACCTCTCCGACATCGTCTATCTGGAGCAGCTCACCAGCTCGCTCTATCTGGACAAGCCCGAGGAGGTCGCCCAGTACGAGCGGGCGATGGAACGGCTCCAGAAGGACAGTCCGGGACCGGAGGAGAGCCGCGATCTTCTCCGTGGACTGCTCCAACTCATCTGATACGTCAGTACGATGACGTCACATCAGGGTTGTGTACCGGAAGCGGGGGACACAGTGGACGCGACGACGGACACGGTGGCGGCGCAGTGGCAGCAGTAAGGAATGGCATGTCCTTCTTCACCGACCTGGCCCACCAGTACATCGACGGCGAGTGGCGTACCGGCAGCGGGTCGTGGGACATCATCGACTTCGATCCGTACAACGGGGAGAAGCTCGCCGCCATCACGGTCGCCACGGTGGACGAGGTCGACGAGGCCTATCGCGCGGCCGAGCGCGCCCAGGTCGGCTGGGGTGAGACCAACCCCTACAGCCGAAGACTGGTCTTCGAGCGCGCGCTGCGGATCACCGAGGAGCGCGAGCCGGAGATCATCGAGGCGATCGTCACCGAGCTGGGCGGCACCCGCCTCAAGGCCGGGTACGAGGTGCACCTCGCCAAGGAGTTCCTGCGCGAGGCGATACAGCTGGCGATACGGCCGGAGGGCCGGATCCTGCCCTCCCCCGTGGACGGCAAGGAGAACCGCGTCTACCGGCTGCCGGTCGGTGTGGTCGGGGTCATCAGCCCCTTCAACTTCCCCTTCCTGGTGACGCTGAAGTCGGTCGCGCCGGCCCTTGCGCTCGGCAACGCCGTCGTCATCAAGCCGAACCAGAACGCGCCGGTGGTCGGCGGCGGCCTCATCGCCAAGATCTTCGAGGACGCCGGCCTGCCGGCCGGACTGCTGAACGTGCTGGTCACCGATATCGCCGAGATAGGCGACGCGCTCATAGAGCACCCGGTGCCCAAGGTGATCTCCTTCGCGGGCTCCGACCGCACCGGCCGCCATGTGGCCGCCGTCGCGGGCAGCCACTTCAAGCGGGCCATCCTGGAGCTGAGCGGCAACAGCGCGCTGGTGGTCCTGGACGACGCGGACATCGACTACGCGGTCGAGGCGGCGGTCTTCAGCCGCTTCGTCTACCAGGGCCAGGTCTGTATGGCCGCCAACCGCGTCCTGGTGGACCGGAGCATCGAGCAGAAGTTCACCGAGAAGTTCTGCGCCCGGGTCGCGGCCCTCAAGACCGGTGACCCGGCCGACCCGGCGACCGACATCGGCCCGGTCATCAACAGCTTCCAGGCGGACGCGCTCACCTCGCTCGTCGACCAGGCCCTCGCCGAGGGCGCCACCGCGCTGGTACGGGGGCGTACGCGCGGCAGCCTCGTCGAGCCCACCGTGCTGACCGGGCTCCCCGACGACTCCCCGCTGCTGCGGCAGGAGATCTTCGGCCCGGTGGTGCTGCTGCTCTCCTTCGACGGCGAGGAGGAGGCGGTACGGATGGCCAACGACAGCCCGTACGGCCTGAGCGGCGCCGTCCACACCGGCAACGTGGAGCGGGGCGTGCGGTTCGCGAAGCGGATCGTCACCGGGATGATCCACGTCAACGACTCGACCATCCAGGACGAGCCGTTGGTGTCGTTCGGCGGCGAGAAGTACTCCGGGCTCGGCCGTCTGAACGGCGACTCCACGATCGAGGCGTTCACCACCCAGAAGTGGATCTCCGTGCAGCACGGAAGGAGCCTGTTCCCGTTCTGAGCCCCTTCCGCGCGAGGAGCTGGTTGCTCCCGCGAACGGTCCAGGTCATAGGCTGACGCGCATGTCAGCGATCCGACTCCTCGTCCTCGGCGCCATCCGCCAGCACGGCCGGGCGCACGGCTACCAGGTCCGCAACGACCTGGAGTACTGGGGCGCCCACGAGTGGTCCAACGCCAAGCCCGGCTCGATCTACCACGCCCTCAAACAGATGGCGAAGGAGGGCGTGCTGCACGCCCACGAGATCGCGCCGAGCACGGCGGGCGGTCCGCCGCGTACCGAGTACGAGCTGACCCCGGCCGGCCGCGAGGAGTACCTGAAGCTGCTGCGGGCGGCGCTGACCTCGTACGACCAGAAGATGGACATGCTCTCGGCTGCCATCGGCTTCATGGTCGACCTGCCGCGCGCGGAGGTGGTGGCGCTGCTGCGCGACCGCCTGGAGCGGCTGGCGGCCTGGCGGGGCCGGGTGACCGAGCACTACACCCCCGAGGAGGGGCCCGAGTCCCTCGGCCACATCGGCGAGATCATGAACATGTGGGTCCACTCGGCGGACGCGGAGGCGGCGTGGACGGGGGGCCTGATCGCCAGGATCGAGGCGGGCGCGTACACGTTCCGGGGCGAGGGGGAGCCGTTCGTGGGGGTCCTGGCGGAGGGTGAGGAAAACCCGTACGCCGGGGCGTGAGCGCCTCTGCCCGCGGGTCGGCGGGGGCTGGCCGCACAGCTCCCCGCGCCCCTCGGGGGCTGCCGCCACGGATGCCCGCGCGTCAGATGCCTCAAGGGGCGCGGGGAACTGCGCGAGCAACCACGCACGATCCGCAGTCGAACACGCACCGCACCCCGCGCCACCGCACCCCGCGCCACCGCCCTCCGCGCCACCGCCCTCCGCGCCACCGCACCCCGCGAATGCGCACCGCGCCGCACCGCCCCCGCCGACAGCTCAGTGGTGGAAGGCCGTGGCCTCCGTCTCCTCCCGCCCCAGCGGAGCGCCCTGCCGCCGCAGCTCCGGCAGCAGCCGCCCCAGGTCCTCCATCAGCATCCCCGCCAGGTCCGACGAGAACCCGTTGCGGCACACCACCCGCAGCACCGACAGGTCCTCGCGGTGCGGCGGGAACGTGTACGCCGGGACCAGCCAGCCCCGCTCCCGCAGCCGCCGCGACACATCGAACACGTCGAACCGCTTCACCTCCGGCGCGGTGGTGAACGCGAACACGGGCAGCTCCGTGCCGCGTGTGAGCAGCCGGAAGTCACCCAGCGCCTCGATGCGGTCGGCGAGCGAGCGCGCCACGTCCCGGGTGGTCCGCTGCACCGCCCGGAACCCCTCCCGGCCCAGCCGCAGGAACGTGTAGTACTGCGCCACCACCTGCGCCCCCGGCCGGGAGAAGTTCAGCGCGAAGGTGGGCATGTCACCGCCCAGGTAGTTCACCCGGAAGACCAGCTCCTCCGGGAGCTCCTCGGCCGAGCGCCACAGGGCCCAGCCCACCCCCGGGTACACCAGGCCGTACTTGTGCCCGGAGGTGTTGATCGAGGAGACCCTGGGCAGCCGGAAGTCCCACACCAGGTCCTCGTCGAGGAAGGGCGCCACCATCGCCCCCGACGCGCCGTCCACATGGACCGGCACGTCAAGACCCGTACGCTCCTGCAACGCGTCGAGGGCCGCGCAGAGTTCCGCGATCGGCTCGTACGATCCGTCGAAGGTCGAGCCGAGGATGCCCACCACGCCGATCGTGTTCTCGTCGCACAGCTCGGCCGCCGCCTCCGGGTCGAGGTGGAAGCGGTCGCCCTCCATCGGGACCTGGCGCGCCTCGACCTCCCAGAAGGCGCAGAACTTCTCCCAGCAGACCTGGACGTTCACTCCCATCACCAGGTTCGGCACCGCGTCCCGCCCGGGATAGCGGTCCGCGTTCCGCTTCGCCCAGCGCCGCTTGAGCGCCATCCCGGCGAGCATGCACGCCTCGCTCGACCCGGTCGTCGAACAGCCCACCGCCCCGGCCGGGTCGGGCGCGTGCCACAGGTCCGCGAGCATCGCCACGCAGCGCCGCTCCAGCTCGGCGGTGCGCGGGTACTCGTCCTTGTCGATCATGTTCTTGTCCCGGCACTCCGCCATCAGCACCGCCGCCTGCGGCTCCATCCAGGTGGTGACGAACGTCGCCAGGTTGAGGCGGGAGTTGCCGTCGAGCATCAGTTCGTCGTGGACGAGCTGGTACGCCGTGGAGGGGGCCAGCGGCCGGTCCGGCAGCCGGTGCCGGGGCGGCGCGGAGGTCATGGAGCCGACCGGGTCGGCCTCCCCGTAGAACGGGTTGAGGGCGAGCCGCCCGTGGTCCTTCTCGTGCTCCCGCGCCTTCTCGCCGCCACCCGGGTGCAGTGCCATGGTCGGAGTTCCCCGTCTCAGAGCTGCCTCAGAGCTGTCTCAAAGCTTCGTGATCACGACCGCCGTCCCGTACGCGCAGACCTCCGTCCCCACGTCGGCGGCCTCTGTGACGTCGAACCGCATCATGAGGACGGCGTTCGCCCCACGCGCGCGTGCCTGCTCGACCAGCCGCTCCATCGCCTGGTTGCGGGTCTGCACCAGCGTCTTGGTCAGCCCCTTCAGCTCGCCGCCGATCATGGACTTCAGCCCGGCGCCGATCTGGCTGCCGAGGTGCCGCGAGCGCACGGTCAGACCGAAGACCTCGCCGATGACCTGCTGGACCTGGTAGCCGGGCACGTCATTGGTGGTCACGACCAGTACGTCGGACTGCGGGCCCTGCCCGCCACCGAAATCCTCGATGCTCATCGCGTCGCCTTCCTCGGGGATCCTGGGACCCAGCTTCGTACCCGCCCGGGCACAGCGCATCCCCAGGAAGCCGGTGGAACCTGGAGCCCGCGAAAGGCGTTGATAGCTTTGGCCCGTCAACGCGCGCTTACGCGCCCCCCGCCCCCACCCTCACCCAGGAGCGCCGGAACCCGTGACCACCCTCGCACTCGGTCCGAGCTGGCTGGACCCCGACCAGCTGCTGTCGTCGTTCGGCCTGGCCGGTCTGTTGGTGATCGTCTTCGCCGAGTCCGGCCTGCTCATCGGCTTCTTCCTGCCGGGCGACTCGCTCCTGTTCACCACCGGTCTGCTGGTCACCAGCGGCAAGATCGGCACTCCGCTGTGGCTGGTGTGCCTGATGGTGGTGGCCGCCGCCGTCGTGGGCGACCAGGTGGGCTACCTCTTCGGCCGCAAGGTCGGCCCCTCGCTCTTCAACCGGCCGGACTCCAAGCTCTTCAAGCAGGAGAACGTGGAGAAGGCCCACGAGTTCTTCGAGAAGTACGGCCCGAAGTCGCTGGTGCTGGCCCGGTTCGTGCCGATCGTGCGGACGTTCACGCCGATCATCGCGGGCGTGAGCCGGATGAACTACCGCTCCTTCATCACGTACAACGTGATCGGCGGCACCCTGTGGGGCGCGGGCGTGACGCTGCTGGGCGCGGCGCTGGGCAACGTCGAGTTCGTGCACAAGAACATCGAGCTGATGCTGGTCGCGATCGTGCTGGTCTCGGTGGTCCCGATCGCGATCGAGTTCCTGCGGGCACGCTCCAGGGCGAAGAAGGCGGGTCCGGGAAGCGCGTCGGCCCCGCCCGCGCAGCGGCAGCGCAGGCGTCACGCGAAGCGCTGAGCGGTGGGGGGCGTGCAGCCCCTGCCGGCCTGCGGGCGGACGACCGGTCAGAACCCCCGCGTCCGCTTGGCCGCCTTGCGGGCCGCCCCCGGTGCCTTGAGGAACATCCGCGACATCTCGCTCCCCAGGTTCACCCCGATCGCGATCGCCATCGCCAGTGCCGCCGCCTTGAGGATGTTGGCGAGTCCCTGGTCCCGGTGGTTCTGGGCGATGGCCAGCACCCCGAAGTACGTGGCGCTGCCCGGCAGCAGCGGTCCGATCGCCGCCGTCACGTACGGCAGCGCCGAGGTGTTGCGGTAGCGCGCGACCAGCTGCCCGAAGAGGCCGACCAGGCCCGCCGCCACCGCCGTCGCCATGATGGGCGATCCGTGGGCGGTGACGGCGATCGACGCGTAGATCACCCAGGCGACCCCGCCGTTCAGCGTGGCGATCCACACGGTGGACCGTTCCTGCTGGAGCAGGACCGCGAAGGTCAGACAGAGCGCCATCGAGGCCAGCGTCTGCACGACGGGCCGCTCGATGGGGCTCAGCGCGCCCTCCGGGTTCAGCTTGGCGTCGACCTGGAGCCCTCCGTACAGCACGGTGAGCACACCGATCACGATCGCCACGAAGAAGTACGTGACCTCCAGCAGGCGGGCGGAGGCGGTGATGTAGAAGCCGGTCAGGCCGTCCTGCACGGCGGCCACCAGCGCCCGTCCGGGGATCAGGGCGAACAGTCCACCGGTGATCACCGCGGAGGGCCGCAGATCCCAGCCGAGCAGGCTGAGCGCCACCCCCATGGCCGCGGGCGGCATCGCCGCCACCACGAACTGGTAGAACTCGGGCAGTCCGCGCGCCGCGCAGAGCCAGGCGAGCCGGTCGCCCAGGATCGCGCCGGCCGCCGCCACCAGGAACACCGTCGCGCCGCCGCCGACCAGCACCGAGGCCGCCCCGGCGAGGACGCCCGCGGCGAGGGTGAGGACCCAGCCGGGGTACGGGTGCCGGTTGCGGCGGATCTCCGCGAGGCGGCGGTAGGCCTCTTCCAGGGTGACGTCGTGGTCGGAGCTGGTCATGTCCGTGACGAGCCGGTGGACGGCCGCCAGGCGCGTGTAGTCGGTGCCCCGGCGGCGTACCGTCCGGTTCGCCGTGACCGGGTCGTCCACCAGGGACGGCTGGTGGGTGACGGCGAGCAGGGTGAAGGTCACCGTCGGCTCGCAGCGGTCCAGGCCGTAGCTGCGGCAGATCGCGAACATCGCCGCCTCGACGTCCTCGGCGCCCTCGCCGCCCGCGAGCAGCAGCTCGCCGATACGCAGCGTCAGGTCGAGCACGCGCGGCACGGCCGGTCCGGCGTCGTCGGTCTTCAGGGCCGTCTCCGGCACCGGCCGCTCACCCACCGGCATCCGCAGCATGGTGCGCATCCGGTCCTGCCAGGGCGCGTCCTTGGACAGGCGCACCAGCGGCAGTCCGGCGGTGGTGATGGTGGAGGAGGGCGCCTCGCGGGCCGAGTAGGTGCTGGGCGGGGCGAAGGCCGAGGTGGGGATCTGTTCGGCCGGCGGCTCGGGCTCCGGCACCCCGGCGGGCAGCGCGAACTCGGAGGTCGGCGCGTCCTCCTCCGGGGGACCCGGCTGCGCCACCCCTTCGGGAGCCGCGAAGGCGCTCCGCGCCTCGTCAGAGGGCTTGCGCTCCTCCGGTTCCTGCTGCTCAGGCACCCTTTGCCTCCCTCCGGTCCCTTGCGTACGCAAGCGTGTGCCCAGTATGTGGGCGATCATCAAGTCGTACGACAACGGGCGGCGCACCCCGGAAGGTGCACCGCCCGTCGTCGTACCGGTTCACAAGCGCGTCAGTGCGCGCCGCCCTGCGCCTCCAGGCGCTTGTAGGAGGCCTTGATCTCCTCCTCGGCCTCGGCGCGGCCGACCCAGTTGGCGCCCTCGACGGACTTGCCGGGCTCCAGGTCCTTGTAGACCTCGAAGAAGTGCTGGATCTCCAGGCGGTCGAACTCCGACACGTGGTGGATGTCGCGCAGGTGCTCGACACGCGGGTCGGACGCGGGCACGCAGAGCAGCTTGTCGTCGCCGCCCGCCTCGTCGGTCATGCGGAACATGCCGATGGCGCGGCAGCGGATCAGGCAGCCCGGGAAGGTGGGCTCGTCCAGGATGACCAGCGCGTCCAGCGGGTCACCGTCCTCGCCGAGGGTGTTCTCCACGAAGCCGTAGTCCGCCGGGTAGCTGGTCGAGGTGAAGAGGCGACGGTCCAGGCGGATCCGGCCGGTCTCGTGGTCCACCTCGTACTTGTTCCGCGAACCCTTCGGGATCTCGATGGTGACGTCGAACTCCACGGGTGGCTCTCCTCCATGATCAGCACATGCATTGGTCGGTTCCCGCGTCCCCCGGGTCGGGCCCGGGACACTCAGCCGGATGGGGACGCCGGTGCTGACCCGGAGTGCCATGTTCGCGGCAAGACGCAGTTCTGGTGATTAAGTGTCCCTCACGCAGGTGTGTGATCGCGAAAGGGGCTGGTCCTCGGTGCCGGGACCCAAGACTTGGCAGCTCATGGCGGGTGCGGCTGCGGTGGGCATGGCAGTGGCGGCCGGAGCGGTGGCCACGGCCGGTCCCTGGGACTCGGGTCAGCGTACGGCGGAGCGCGACCGCGCAGCGGCTCACCGGTCAACAGGTGGCGCACATCACCTGGGCGCGCCCCCCGCACCGGCGCCCGCGCCCAGCGCCAGGGGCGTGCTCGCCGCATTGAGCGCCCCCACGGACGCGCCGGCGACCGCCGTGCTCGACCAGGTCCTCGGCCCCCTGCTCGCCTCGCCCGGCCTCGGCCCGCAGCCCGCCGCCGCGGTCTACGACACGGTCACCGGCAAGCAGCTCTACGGGCAGCGCGCGGACACCGCCATGACGCCCGCCTCCACCGTCAAGATCGCCACCGCCGTCGCCGCCCTGTCCGCGCTCGGCCCCGGTCACCGCATCCCCACCACCGTCGTCGCCCCCGCCACCGGCACCGACCTCACGCTGGTCGGCGGCGGCGACCCCACCCTCGGCCAGGACGGCCTGCGCGCCCTGGCCGACGCCACCGCCCGCGCCCTGCGCGCGCGGGGAGCCACCACCGCCTCCCTCACCTACGACCTCTCCCGCTACAGCGGCCCCGAGCGCCACCCCATCGGCCCCAACGAGAACATCGCGCCCGTCGTCGCCCTGATGACCGACGAGGGACGGATCGGGGGCACCTCCCAGGCTTCCGGCTCCGGCGCGGGCGGCGACAGCGGCCCGGCCCCGCGCAGCTGGGACCCGGCCGGGGACACCGCCCGTACGTTCGCCTCCCTGCTGCGCGAGCGCGGCATCACCGCGGGGCAGCCCCGGCCGGGACGGGCCCCGCAGGGCGCCGGGGAGCTCGCCCGCACCGTCTCCGCGCCGCTCTCGGACCTCGTCGAGCGGATGCTCACCAACAGCGACAACGACCTCGCCGAGGCGCTCGGCCGCCAGACCGCCATCGCCGCCGGGCAGCCCGCCGACTTCGACGGGGCCGCCCGGGCGATCACCGACCGGATCGCCGCGCTCGGCCTTCCGCGGGCCGCCGGCGCCCGGTTCGCGGACGGCAGCGGCCTCAGCCGCGAGAACCGCGTCAGCGCCCAGTTCCTGACCCTGCTCCTCGCCCGCGCCGCCGACCCCGCCCACCCGGAGCTGCGCCCGGTCCTGACCGGTCTGCCGGTCGCCGGGTTCACCGGCACCCTGCGCGCCCGCTACGGGACCGCCTCCGCCGGGACCGGACTCGTCCGCGCCAAGACCGGCACCCTCTCGGGCGTCAACGCGCTCGCGGGCACGGTCGTGGACGCCGACGGCCATCTGCTCACCTTCGCCTTCCTCGCCTCCGGCACCGCCGGCCCCGACGCCGCCCAGCACGCCCTCGACCGGCTCGCCGAGCGCCTCGCCCGGTGCGGCTGCCGGGCCGGCTCCCCGGCCCCCGCCCCGTAATCGCCCGGCGTCGACCCCCCTCCCCCGCGCGGGAGGACAACGTACGGTTGACGCATGACGAGCATCGGTGGTGCCGCTTCTTCTGGGATGGTCGACTGGAACCTCGCGGTGGCGACCGCGACCCGCCTGGTGAGGCCGGGCCCGGAGGTGAGCCGCGACGAGGCGCGGGCCGTCGTCGCGGAGCTGCGCGGGCACGCGAAGGCCTCGGAGGAACACGTACGGGCGTTCACCCGGATGATCCCGGAGGGTGTGCGGCCCGCCGACACCCCCGTCCTCGTGGTCGACCGGGCGGGCTGGGTCAAGGCCAATGTGGCCGGATTCCGGGAACTTCTGAAGCCCCTGCTCGACAAGATGCAGGAGCGCCGGGGGAGCGGCCCGGGCAGCGCCGTCTTCGGTGCGGTCGGCGGCAAGGTCACCGGCGTCGAGGTGGGCATGCTGCTGAGCTTCCTGTCCTCGCGCGTGCTCGGGCAGTACGAGACGTTCGCGCCGGCCACCCGCGAGCTCCCGGCCGGGGAGAACGGCGGCGGACGGCTGCTCCTGGTCGCGCCCAACATCGTCCACGTGGAGCGCGAGCTCGACGTCGATCCGCACGACTTCCGGCTCTGGGTGTGCCTGCACGAGGAGACCCACCGGACCCAGTTCACCGGTGTGCCCTGGCTGCGCGACCACCTGGAGGGCGAAATCCAGTCATTCCTCGGGGAGACCGACGTCGACCCGATGACCGTCCTGGAGCGGCTGCGCGAGGCCGCCCAGTCGCTCGCCGGAAGCCGCCCCGAGGGCGAGGAGGGCGACAACGGGCGCTCGCTGGTCGAACTGGTGCAGACGCCCGCCCAGCGGGAGATCCTCGGCCGGCTCACCGCCGTGATGTCGCTCCTGGAGGGCCACGCCGACTTCGTGATGGACGGCGTCGGGCCGCAGGTCGTGCCCTCGGTGGCGGAGATCCGCGAGAAGTTCCAGCAGCGCCGCGCCAAGGGCGCCTCCCGCCTCGACCAGGCCCTGCGCAAGCTCCTCGGCCTCGACGCCAAGCTGCGCCAGTACCGTGACGGCGAGCGGTTCGTCCGGGCCGTCGTCGACCAGGTCGGCATGGACGGCTTCAACCGGGTCTGGACCTCGCCGAACACCCTCCCCACCAAGGCGGAGATCGCCAAACCGGCGGACTGGGTCGCGCGGGTGCACAACAGGACGGACGGCTGAGCGGGCGGGCGCCGCCCGCACCCACGTACCCGGAGGCCACGGCTGTCCCCCGGAAATGCGCAGGATCACCCATCCGAGGGACCGTAGGGCATGGGTAGGCGTGCAATGCTCGGGTATCGGCTCGGTTCTGTCACCATCTACGCACTCTGTGTGACCGAACTTTCCCCCTCGTCCCGAGGCACCCCCCAAAACTTCACCGAAGGGCACCGGACATGGGTCCCCATCCTGCGGTCGCGGCGATACGCCTGGCGGTCCGCCGCGTACTCCACGACGTCCTGCGCGACGCGCTCGTCCTCCACGACGGCCGCACGCCCCCCGACACCCTCCCCGACCACCCGCGCGCCACCGCGCGCGAGGGCGGCGCCGACGGACCCCTGGTCCTCGTCGCCTGCTCCGGAGGCGCCGACTCCATGGCGCTCGCCTCCGCCCTCGCCTTCGAATCCCGCAAGCTCTCCGTCCGCGCCGGCGCCATCACCGTCGACCACGGCCTCCAGCACGGCTCGGACCTGCGCGCCGCCGAGGTCGCCGCCCGGCTCACCGCCCTCGGGCTCGACCCGGTCGAGGCCGTCACCGTGAAGGTCGGCCGCGAGGGCGGCCCCGAGGCCGCCGCCCGCGACGCCCGCTACGCCGCCCTGGACGCCGCCGCCGAGCGCCACGGCGCCGCCGCCGTGCTGCTCGGCCACACCCGCGACGACCAGGCGGAGACGGTCCTCCTCGGCCTCGCCCGGGGCTCGGGCACCCGCTCCCTGTCCGGCATGGCCGCCGTCTCCGGCGCCCACGGCCGCTACCGCCGCCCCTTCCTCCAGCTCGACCGGCACACCGCCCGCAAGGCCTGTCTGGTCCAGTCGCTGCCCGTCTGGGACGACCCGCACAACGCCGACCCCGCCTACACCCGCTCACGGCTGCGCCACGAGGGCCTGCCCGCCCTGGAGAAGGCGCTCGGCAAGGGCGTCGTGGAGGCCCTGGCGCGCACCGCCGAGCTCTCCCGCGACGACGCCGACGCCCTGGACGCCTGGGCCGCCGAGGCCGACCCCTCGGTCCGGGACGAGGCGGGCGAGCTGCTGTGCGGAAAGCTCTACGCGCTGCCCGCCGCGGTCCGCCGCCGGGTGCTGCGCAAGGCCCTCATCCACGCCGGTTCCCCCGCCGGCTCGCTCTTCGCCCGCCATGTCGAGGAGGTCGACCGCCTGATCACGGGCTGGCGCGGCCAGCGGGCCATCAACCTCCCCGGGCGCGTCGAGGCACGGCGGCAGGGTGGCAGACTGGTCATCCGGCAGAGCTGAGCCCAGTTACGTACAACGAACCAAGAAAGCGGCCCGGGTGAACGAGAAGGACATGGGCACCGACCTCCAGTCGGTGCTCATCACCAAGGAAGAGATCGACGCCAAGCTGGCCGAGCTGGCCGCGAAGATCGACGCGGAGTACGCGGGCAAGGACCTCCTGATCGTCGGCGTCCTCAAGGGCGCCGTCATGGTCATGGCGGACCTGGCCCGCGCGCTGTCCACCCCGGTCACGATGGACTGGATGGCCGTCTCCTCCTACGGGGCGGGCACCCAGTCCTCCGGCGTCGTCCGCATCCTCAAGGACCTCGACACCGACATCAAGGGCAAGCACGTCCTGATCGTCGAGGACATCATCGACTCCGGCCTCACGCTGTCCTGGCTGCTCTCCAACCTCGGATCCCGCGAGCCCGCCTCCCTGGAGGTCTGCACGCTGCTCCGTAAGCCGGATGCCGCAAAGGTCGCGATCGACGTGAAGTGGATCGGATTCGACATTCCGAATGAGTTCGTCGTCGGATATGGCCTGGACTACGCCGAGAAGTACCGCAATCTCCCCTTTGTCGGAACGCTCGCCCCGCACGTGTACGGCGGCTGAACCGGGTACCCGGACGGGAACTCGGAGCCCCCTTCCCGCGTTGGAGCTTGGGAAGGCGGGTTTGTCAGCCGTCCCTTGCGGTCTCGGGTGACAATGCTGGGGTACCGTCCGAAGAACAGTCTTTACTCACAGCAGCATTTACCTACGGGCAGGAGGGACGGGGCGTTCTCGCTCCGTATGGATGGACGTGAAGCGATACTTCCGTGGGCCGGTCATGTGGATCGTGCTGGCCGTCCTCGCCGTGGTCGTGTTGATGCAGGTCGTCGGCTCGTCGGGCGGCTACAAGACGGTGGACACCTCCGAGGTCGTCCAGGCGATCGACAAGAACCAGGTAGACGAAGCCAAGATCACGACCGGCGACGAGTCGGTCATCAAGGTCGACCTCAAGGACGGCCAGAAGGTCAAGGGCGCCAACAAGATCCAGGCGAGCTACATCGGCGACGCCCAGGGCACCAGCCTGGCCAACAAGCTCCAGGGCAAGTTCGACAGCGGGGACCTGACCAAGGGCTACACGGTCTCCCCCTCGAAGCAGAACCCGATCGTGGGGATCCTGCTCTCGCTGCTCCCCTTCGTCCTCATCGTCGTCGTCTTCCTGTTCCTGATGAATCAGATGCAGGGCGGCGGCTCCCGGGTCATGAACTTCGGGAAGTCCAAGGCGAAGCTCATCACCAAGGACACCCCGAAGACGACGTTCTCGGACGTCGCCGGGGCCGATGAGGCCGTCGAGGAGCTCCACGAGATCAAGGAGTTCCTCCAGGAGCCGGCGAAGTTCCAGGCCGTCGGCGCCAAGATCCCCAAGGGCGTGCTGCTGTACGGCCCGCCCGGCACCGGCAAGACCCTCCTCGCGCGCGCCGTCGCGGGCGAGGCCGGCGTCCCCTTCTACTCGATCTCCGGCTCCGACTTCGTCGAGATGTTCGTCGGCGTCGGTGCCTCCCGGGTGCGCGACCTCTTCGAGCAGGCCAAGGCGAACGCCCCGGCGATCGTCTTCGTCGACGAGATCGACGCCGTCGGCCGGCACCGCGGCGCGGGCCTCGGCGGCGGCCACGACGAGCGCGAGCAGACGCTCAACCAGCTGCTCGTCGAGATGGACGGCTTCGACGTGAAGGGCGGCGTCATCCTGATCGCCGCCACCAACCGGCCCGACATCCTCGACCCGGCCCTCCTGCGCCCCGGCCGCTTCGACCGCCAGATCGCGGTCGACCGCCCGGACATGCAGGGCCGTCTGGAGATCCTCAAGGTTCACCAGAAGGGCAAGCCGGTCGCCCCGGACGTCGACCTCGCGGCCGTCGCCCGGCGCACCCCCGGCTTCACCGGCGCCGACCTGTCGAACGTGCTGAACGAAGCGGCGCTCCTCACGGCGCGCAGCAACCAGAAGCTCATCGACAACGACATGCTGGACGAGGCGATCGACCGCGTCGTGGCGGGCCCGCAGAAGCGGACCCGGATCATGTCCGACAAGGAGAAGAAGATCACCGCGTACCACGAGGGCGGACACGCTCTGGTCGCGGCCGCTTCCCCGAACGCGGACCCTGTCCACAAGATCACGATCCTGTCGCGCGGCCGTGCCCTCGGCTACACGATGGTCCTGCCGGACGAGGACAGGTACTCGACCACGCGCAACGAGATGCTCGACCAGCTCGCCTACATGCTGGGCGGGCGCGCGGCCGAGGAGCTCGTCTTCCACGACCCGACCACGGGCGCGGCGAACGACATCGAGAAGGCCACGGCCACCGCGCGCGCGATGGTCACGCAGTACGGCATGACCGAGCGGCTCGGCGCGATCAAGTTCGGCGGCGACAACACGGAGCCGTTCCTGGGCCGTGAGATGGCGCACCAGCGCGACTACTCGGAAGAGGTCGCGGCGCTGGTCGACGAAGAGGTCAAGAAGCTCATCGAGACCGCGCACAACGAGGCGTGGGAGATCCTCGTCGAGAACCGCGACGTCCTCGACAACCTGGTCCTGCGGCTGCTGGAGAAGGAGACGCTGGGCAAGGAGGAGATCGCCGAGATCTTCGCCCCCATCGTCCGGCGCCCCGCGCGCCCGGCCTGGACGGGCTCCTCGCGGCGTACGCCGTCGACGCGCCCGCCGGTCCTGTCGCCGAGGGAGCTGGCCCTGACCAACGGCGCCACCACCGCCAACGGCTCGGCCCCGACCGACGCGGTCCCGACCGAGCAGCTCCCGGCCCCGGAGGACCGACCCGAGAGCTGACTCCCGGCTCCCAGGACCCGGAATGCACGCCGCGCCCCCCAGGTTTTAGCCTGTGGGGGCGCGGCGCATTCGTACGTGCGTGCAGAGACACGAGGAACGAGGCACAGATGACCGACCCGGTGACGCTGGACGGCCAGGGCCGTATCGGCGAGTTCGACGAGAAGCGGGCCGAGAACGCCGTGCGCGAGCTCCTCATCGCGGTCGGCGAGGATCCCGACCGCGAGGGCCTCCGGGAGACGCCTGCGCGGGTGGCGCGGGCTTATCGGGAGATATTCGCCGGGCTGTGGCAGCAGCCGCGGGACGTGCTGACGACGACGTTCGACCTCGGCCACGACGAGATGGTCCTGGTGAAGGACATCGAGGTCATGAGCAGCTGTGAACACCATCTGGTGCCCTTCGTGGGCGTGGCGCACGTCGGATACATCCCGTCGGCGGACGGGAAGATCACGGGCCTGTCGAAGCTGGCCCGTCTCGTCGATGTGTACGCGCGTCGTCCGCAGGTGCAGGAACGGCTGACCACGCAGATCGCGGACTCGCTGATGGAGATCCTGGAGCCGCGGGGCGTCATCGTGGTCGTGGAGTGCGAGCACATGTGCATGACCATGCGTGGGGTGCGGAAGCCAGGCGCCAAGACGATCACGTCCGCGGTGCGGGGGCAGCTGCGCGACCCCGCCACGCGCGCGGAGGCGATGAGCCTCATCATGGCCCGCTGAGGCGGCGCGGGCGTCGCTCGACGGGTGCGGTGCCGACTGCGGCCCGGTGGGCGGCTGGTCGCGCGGTTCCCCGTGCCCCTAAGGGGTTGCCTCCCGGCCCACAGCGACCCCGCTCCTCAGGGGGCGCGGGGAACCGCGGCCAGCCACAGGCGGCCGGCAGACGAACACGACACCCCTGACACGGCTTCGCCGCGTGCGCGCGGCCAGCCCCAGTCGAGCCCCGGCCCAGGCTATGGCGCGGCCGTCGCCCCGCCCTCGTCCTCGTCGTCCGGGAGTCTGCACACCCGTTCCAGGAAGAGCGCCGCCGCTACCACCGCGATGCCCGCGGCCACCGAGAAGGCCGCGTAGATCGCCTGGTCGCGGCGGGCCGGGATGTCCAGGGAGTCCAGGAGGAAGACGCCCGTCCCGCCGTACATCCCCGAGACCAGGGCCGCCACCAGGGCGCTGGACTGGCCGAAGACCACCGCGCGGGCCGCCATCAGCGGTTCGACGCCCTTCGCGCCGGGGCGCCGTTCGCGCTGGGCGCGCAGGCGGGCGCGGAGGGAGAGGGCCGTGGCCAGGAGGATCACGGCGATCACGGCCAGGACGATCGGCGCGGCCAGGGGGACGCTCGGCAGGGTGCCCAGTGAGTCCCACAGCCGGGCGCCCGCCCAGGAGAGCACTCCGGCGACGGCGAAGAGTCCCGCCAGTACGCCCAGCCTCAGTTGTTTCACCGAAGAGTGCCCTTCATGTCGCCGGTCTTGCTCGCCGTCAGCAGCCTAACGATTACTCGGGCAGGCGGAGTTCCAGGTCGGCGCGCGGCAGCACACCTTCGCGGCCGATCGTGGCGAGCAGGGTGGCGACGGGGCCGCGGCCGGGCACCTGGGCCTGGGGGTCCACGTCCTGCCAGGGGGCGAGGACGAACGCCCGCTCGTGGGCGCGCGGGTGGGGGAGCGTCAGGACCGGGTCGTCCAGGACGAGATCGGCGTAGGCAACGATGTCGACGTCGATCGTGCGCGGGCCCCAGCGCTCGTCGCGGACGCGGTCGAAGGCCTCCTCGATGGCCTGGCCGCGCTCCAGCAGGGAGGACGGCGGCAGGGTCGTCTTCACCACGACCACCGCGTTGAAGTACGAGGGCTGGGAGCCGGGGGCGACGCCCCACGGCTCCGTCTCGTACACCGGGGAGACCGCCTTGACCCGGAGGCCGGGCGTGTCCTCCAGGGCGTCGATCGCGCCCTGGAGCGTCTCCAGGCGGTTGCCGAGGTTGGAGCCGAGCGAGATCACGGCTCGTTGCGGGTTGTTCAGGGTGACGTCGGCCGCGTCCACCTGCTCGACCACGGACGTGGGCACCGGCTGGACGGTCGGGTCGCTCTGCGAGCTCTTGTGGGAGGACACAGTCATACTCGGCTCCGGGTGATGGTGATGGTCACGTCGTCGAAGGGGACGGTGATCGGCGCGTCGGGCTTGTGGACGCACACCTCCACCTGCTGGACCCCCGCATGCTTCAGACACTGCTGGGCGATGCGCTCGGCCAGCGTCTCGATCAGGTCGACCGGCTCGCCCTGGACGACGTCCACGACTTCCTCGGCCACCACGCCGTAGTGCACGGTCTTCGCCAGGTCGTCGTCGGCCGCCGCGGGGCGGGTGTCGAGGCCGAGCACCAGGTCCACGATGAAGGTCTGGCCCTCCTCGCGCTCCCGGGGGAAGACGCCATGGTGCCCACGGGCCTTGAGGCCGCGCAGCGCGACACGATCCACGCGAATCACTCCTGCTGTCGTTGGTCGGTCGGGCACCCGCCGCGTGCGGGCGGCTCCGTACCCGCCATCGAATCTACCTGCGGGCACTGACAGTGCTCGCCCACGGGGGCTATGGACAGACGGCGTCGGGACTGGTACCCGCCCCTACCCGAACACCCCCGTTTCAACCCTCGGGACGGGTCTCTTCAGCCGCCGGAATCCGGGGCTTCAGTCCTCGGACCCCTCGTCGTCGTCCGTTTCGGTGAGGACGGGCGAGCCGTGGTGGGACCAGAGCTTCCAGCCCTCGGATGTGCGGCGGAACACATTGGTGGCGACCACGAGCTGGCCCACCAGCGGTCCCAGCTCGCCGCTCTCCTGGGCAGGGCCGCCACTGAGGATGTTCTCGGTGCAGGTGACCAGGGCGGTGTCGGTGAGGACGACGACCTTCACATCGGTCAGGAAGAACTGGATGTACTCCGTGTTCGCCATGATCAGCGCGTAGGAGCGGAGCACCTCGCCGCGTCCGGACAGGACCGGCCAACCGGGGTGGACGCAGGAGATCGAGGTGTCCCCGGCGTCGACGGCGCTGAGCCACAGGTCGGAGAGCTCGTCGAAGTCGCCGCGTTCCAGAGTCTCGTAGAAGGCGGTGTTGGCCTGCTCGACCGCCTCGACGTCGGTGCGGGCCGTCACGCGGTCGCCCCGGTCGTCCCGGTCGACTTTGTGGTCCCGGACGGCCCGGTGGTCCCGCCGGCGCCGGTCGTCCTCGTCGTCCCCGTCGCCCCTGGAATCCCCGAGGCCCCGTCCGCCGTCGCGCCCGAGGCTCCTTCGACCGCGCGCGCGACGCGTACGGCGTCGGCCGTGGCGCGGACCTCGTGGACCCGGACCGCCCAGGCGCCCTCGTGGGCGGCGATGGCGGAGACGGCGGCCGTGGCGGCGTCCCGTTCGCGGGCGGGTGGCGGGCCGGAGCCGTCCCCGGCCAGGACGTGGCCCAGGAACCGCTTGCGGGAGGCGGCGACGAGCAGGGGGCGGCCCAGCGCCCGCAGCTCGGCCAGGTGGGCGACGAGCGCCAGGTCGTGCTCGGCCTGCTTGGCGAAGCCCAGACCGGGGTCGATGACGATGCGCTCGGGGGCGATGCCGCCGACGACGACGGCCTCCACGCGCGCGTGGAGCTCGGCGAGGACTTCGGCGACCACGTCCCCGTACACCGCGCGGCTGTTCATGTCCTGGCTGAAACCGCGCCAGTGCATGACGACGAAGGGGGCATCGGTGGCGGCGACCACAGGGATCATGTTCGGGTCGGCGAGGCCGCCGCTGACGTCGTTGACCAGCAACGCGCCCGCGGCGACGGCCTGTTCGGCGACGCTGGCGCGCATGGTGTCCACGGAGACGGTGACGCCCTCGGCGGCGAGGCCGCGCACCACGGGCACGACCCGGCGCAGCTCCTCGTCCTCGTCGACGCGGGTGGCGCCGGGGCGGGTGGACTCGCCGCCGACGTCCACCAGGTCGGCGCCCTCGGCGACGAGGTCTAGGCCGTGCTTGACCGCGGCCGCGGTGTCGAACCAGCGGCCGCCGTCGGAGAAGGAGTCCGGCGTGACGTTGACCACGCCCATCACCGCACAGCGGTCCCACTCGGGCAGTCCGGTCACCGTGCCCCGTCGGCGCAACGTACTCATACGTCCAGCGTAGGCGTCAGCCGGTGGTCCGCGGACCAGACGTCAGCCGACGGCCCGGGGGCGCGGGCCGGAGCGGGCGGCGGGGCCGGTGAACAGGCGGCGCAGCAGTGCGTGCAGGGCGTCGCGGTCGGCGGTGGGGAGGGCGTCCAGGGCGCTGTGGGTGCCGTGCATCCCGGCCCGGACGGTCTCGACCGCCCGCACGCCCTCCTCGGTGAGCAGGACGTTCTTCACCCGGCGGTCGGTGGGGCTGGGCTCGCGGCGGACCAGGCCGCGGGTCTCCAGGCGGTCCACGATGCCGGTGACGTTGGAGGCGTCGCAGTGCAGCGTGGTGGCGAGCGAGCGCATGGCGGCGGGGCCGCGGCGCAGCACGGTGAGGGCCTTGGCCTGGCTGGCGGTGAGGCCGGCCTCTGCGGCGGCGGTGGTGAAGTCGCCGTAGTAGTCCGCCAGGGAGTCCCAGAGGGCGTCCATGAGCGCGTCGTTCGTGACGGCGTCGGTCGCGGCGGCCGGGCGGCTGGTTCCAGACATGGCGCCACCTTACCGCGAGAAACTTGACGATCTCAACCTTTGAGGTTTACCGTCACTCTAGTTGCTTGGGGTAATCAAGCACTTGAGGTAGTCAAGCATTGAAGGGGCGCCGGACCGGCGCCGCGGAAGCGCTGAAGCCTCCCGAACATCCCTCCCTCCGGACTCCTACGGAAGAAACCGTGACTCCCACACATCACGCGGCGCCCACGCGCCCCACCGGCGGCCCCGCGCTCGTCCTGGTCCTCGGGCTGGCCGCCATGGTCGTCTCGATGATGCAGACCCTGGTCGTGCCGATCCTCGGCATCATCCAGAACGACCTCGGCACCTCCACCGCCAACGTCAGCTGGGTCACCACCGCGACCCTGCTCTCCGCCGCCGTCTTCACCCCGCTGCTCGGCCGCTTCGGCGACATGCACGGCAAGAAGCCCACGCTCATAGGCGTCCTGGTGCTGATGGTCGCGGGCTCGGTCCTCGCGGCCACCACCAGCTCGCTGCTGTGGCTGATCGTCGGCCGCGTCATGCAGGGCGCCGCCACCGCGATCTTCCCGCTGGCCCTGTCGGTCCTGCGCGAGGAGATCCGCCCGGAGAAGCTGCACGGTGCGATGGCGCTGGTCAGCGGCACCCTGGCGTTCGGCAGCGGCCTCGCCCTCGTCGGCGCCGGTCTGCTGACCCAGGGCGACAACCCCGACTACCACCGCGTCTTCTGGCTGGCCGCCGTGCTCGCCGTCGTCGCCCTGGTCGCCGTCGTCGCGGGCGTCCCCGCCTCGCGCCACAAGCCCGGCGGGCGCACCGACTGGCTGGGCGCGGCGACCCTCGCCGCCGTGCTGGTCCTGCTGCTCCTGCCGATCTCGCAGGGCCACGAGTGGGGCTGGACCTCCGTGCGCACCCTGGGCCTCTTCGTCGCCTCCGTGGTCATGGCGGGGGTCTGGGTCCTGGTCGAGCTCAAGGTCAAGGCGCCGATGGTGGACATGAAGATGTTCGCCCACCGCCCGGTGCTCTTCACCAACCTGGCCGGCCTGCTGCTCGGCTTCGCGATGTTCTCGCAGTTCATCGGCGTCTCGTACCTGGTGCAGATGCCCGAGAAGGTCACCGGTTACGGGTTCACCGCTTCGGTGCTGCGCGCCTCGGTCGAGTACCTGCTGCCCACGACGATCATGTCCCTGGTCGCCGCCCAGGCCGGCGGCATGCTGGTGCGCCGCATCGGCGCCCGCTTCACGCTGGCGGCCGGCGCCGCCTTCGGTGTCCTCGGCTTCGCCTGGCTGACCGGCGCGCACGACTCCAGCGCCTCGGTGATCATGGCCGGCATGGTGATCGGTGTCGCGATCAGCTTCGGTTACGCGGCGATGCCCGCGCTGATCGTGGCGAGCGTCCCGCACCACCAGACGGGTATCGCCAACGGCATCAACTCCATCTCCCGGTCGGTCGGCAGCGCGATCGCCAGCGCGGTGATCACCTCGCTGCTCGCCTCCAAGACGATCGAGCACCTGCCGGCCGGGGTTCCGCCGCTGCCGCAGGAGAGCCAGTTCACGCTGAGCTTCGCGCTCGCGGGGGCCGCGTTCCTGGCCGTCGTGGCGGTCGCCCTGGTGGGCCTGCACTCGGACCGGAAGCCGCAGGCGCCGCAGGCGTCGCAGGCGGACGCCGTGACGGAGAAGGCCGCCGAGCCGGAGACCGCCTCCGCGTGAGCGAAGAGGGGCCCGGGGACACACGTCCCCGGGCCCCTCTTGCCGTTCTTTGGCCCGCGCCCCTCGGAGCGCTACAGCGCCGCTCCCACCGTCCGTTCCGCCTCCCGGTTCGCCAGGTGCGCGCACGGGCGCTGGCGGGTGCGGCTGAGGCGGGCGAAGGGGCGGGGCAGGCCCATGTTCACGAAGCCCTCGGCCTGCATCACCGCGAAGCCGATGCGGGGCAGGTCGCTGTGGGCGCGGTAGACCATGAAGCGAGGCTCCCAGCGGGGCTGGAACTTCGCGTTGAACTTGTACAGCGACTCGATCTGGAACCAGCGGGACAGAAAGACCAGCAGTCCGCGCCAGAGCCGCAGCACCGGGCCGGCGCCGATCTTCTCACCGCGCGCGAGGGCCGAGCGGAACATCGCGAAGTTGAGCGAGACGTGCTCGATGCCGATCTTCGGGGCCGCCTGGAGCGCGGCGACGATCAAAAGCTCGTTCATCCCGGGGTCGGCGGAGCGGTCGCGGCGCATGAGCTCCAGCGACATTCCGTCGGAACCCCAGGGGACGAAGTGAATCATGGCCTTGAGGTCGCCGTACGGCCCCGGCTCGCCCGGTCCGTCGTCGGCCTTGTGGGCGGTGGCGATCACGCAGTCGCCGTCGTCCGGGTCACCGATCCGTCCCAGCGCCATGGAGAAGCCGCGCTCGGTGTCGGTGCCGCGCCAGTCCTCGGCGGCCCGCCGGACCCGTTCCAGCTCACCTGCGGAGAGATCACGGACGCGCCGTACGCGGGTTTCGTAGCCATTGCGCTCGATGCGCTTGACCATCTGGCGTACGTTCCGCATGGCGCGCCCGGACAGGGAGAAATCCGCGGCGTCCACCACCGCCTCGTCGCCCAGTTCCAGCGCGTCGAGCCCGGTCTCGCGGGTCCACACCTCGCCGCCCGTCTCGGAGCAGCCGACCACGGCCGGGGTCCAGGAGTGGGCCTTGGCCTCGTCCATGAACCGCTCGATGGCGCCGGGCCACGCCTCGACGTCGCCGATCGGGTCGCCCGAGGCGAGCATCACCCCGGACACGACGCGGTAGGTGACCGCCGCCTTGCCGCTGGGGGAGAAGACCACCGCCTTGTCGCGCCGCAGCGCGAAGTGGCCGAGCGAGTCGCGGGCGCCGTGCTTGGCGAGCAGGTCGCGCAGCCGGCGCTCGTCGTCCTCGGTGAGCCGGGCGGCCGGGTGCTCGGGCCGGAAGGCCAGGTAGATGGTGGTGATCGCGGTCAGCAGGCCGAGCGCGCCCAGCGAGTAGGCGACGGTCCAGCTGGTGTCGCCCGCGTACTCGACGGGGCCCTCGAAGCCGAACAGGCCGTACATCACGTGCTGGATGCGGTCGGCGATCGAGGGGCTGCCGACGACCCGGCCCGGGTGGACCGAGACGATCACCAGACCGAGGCCCAGCGAGCCGGAGCCGAGCAGGATGAAGTTGGCCAGCGCCTTCCAGCGGCTGCGTGGGTCGGGCAGTGCGGTGAACTCGTCGCGGTGCCGTACCAGCAGCACCAGCAGCGCGATCGAGATCAGCACGCCGACGACCGAGTGCCGGTAGAGGAACTGGGCCACCGCGCCGATCGGCAGCAGGGCGACCGCGGCCCGCCACGCCCGCCGCTTGCGCCGCTTCAGGCCGTGCGCCAGGAGCAGCAGCAGGACGCCGGTGCTCAGGGCCAGGGCCGCCGCGAAGGGGCCCGTCGTACCGGGCAGGACCTCGGTCACCGCGTGCATACGGCTGGCGCGGAAGCGCGGGAAGATGCCGGCGGCGATGTTGAGCAGACCGACGAAGGCCGCGGCCTTGCCGACCAGTGAAGGAACCGAATCGGGGCGCGGTCCGCGGAGGACTTTGCGTGCGCCGGCCGGAACCGAACCCTTTTTGTCCCCATCTATCCTGACAGACATCGCTTCCCGTGACTCCGCGAGAGATTCTGTTGTCCGCACAGCAACAAGATCGACGCTGTGTTCCGGACAATTTGCGCCCTCTAGGACGGCACATCCCGGGGGCGGGTTCCCTCGGTCCCAGGAAAATCTCAGTCAGAAAGTTTCGACGACTCATGGGTCTCACGAGCAACAAGGTTCTGGCGCTCGCCGTCGTTCTGGCGGTGGCGCTGTTCGCGCTCACCATCTGGCTCTGGCCGAAGCTGGCCGGCCGCACCTGGCGGGCCGTCCTGGGCCGGATCGGCCTGCTCCTCGGCACTCAGCTGATGCTCTTCGCCTCGGTGGGCCTCGCGGCCAACAACTCCTTCCTCTTCTACGGCTCGTGGGCGGACCTGTTCGGCCAGGAGAACGGCATGGGCGTGGTCGTCGACCACTCGGCCGCGGCCAAGGACATCAAGGTCACCGGGAGGCAGAAGCCCGACACCCCCGGCGCCGGCAACCCCGCCGCGGGAGGGGAGATCCAGAAGGTGGTCGTGCAGGGCGAACGCTCCAAAATAGCCAGCCCCGCCTATGTCTACCTGCCTCCGGAGTACTTCCAGAAGAAGTACGAGAAGCAGAAGTTCCCGGCTGCTGTGGTGCTCACCGGCTACCCGGGCACCGCGGAGAATCTGATCAAGGGGCTGCGCTATCCGAAGACGGCATGGGCGCAGGTCAAGCAGAAGAAGGCGCAGCCCATGATCCTCGTGATGATGCGCCCGACGGTGGCACCGCCGCGTGACACCGAGTGCGTGGACGTCCCGGGCGGCCCGCAGACCGAGACCTTCTTCGCCAAGGACCTGCCCAAGGCCGTCTCCGAGACCTACCGGGTCGGCACCAAGCCGCAGAACTGGGGCTTCATCGGGAACTCGACCGGTGGCTACTGCGCCCTGAAGATCGGCATCCACCACCCGGAGACCTTCGGCGCCAGCGCGGGCCTCTCGGCGTACTACAAGGCCGCGAGCGATCCGACCACCGGGGATCTCTTCCATGGCGACAAAGCCGCGAAGAATCGTTCCAACCTGCTGTGGGCGCTCGACCACGTGGCGCCGGCCAAGTCCTCGTTCCTGGTCACCACCTCCAGGTCGGGTGAGGACAACCTCAAGCCGACGCTGAAGTTCATCGAGAAGGTGAAGGCGCCCGCGCGCGTCTCGTCGATCACGCTCGACAGCGGCGGGCACAACTTCAACACCTGGCGGCGGGAGATCCCGCCGGTCCTGGAGTGGATCAGCGGCCGCCTCAGCGCGAACTGATCGATTCCACTTCCACTTCCGTACGGGGCACGGCCTGGGCGTCCGCGTCGATCGAGCGGCGCAGCGCCTCGTGCAGCCGGGCCGGGGTGAGCACCCCGAGGAAGCGGCCCGTCCCCTCGTGGTCGATGACCGCGATCCACCCCGCGTCGTGCTGGAGCATCGTCGCGAACGCCTGCTTGAGCGAGGCGCCCAGCGGCAGCCAGGCCTCCATCCGCCGGGCGTGCTCGCGTACGGTGCCGCTCTTCGCGCGCGTGGCGCCGGCGGCGGAGATCCAGCCGTGCAGGTCGCCGGAGGCGTCCAGGACCACCGCCCAGGGGGCACCGAGGTCGCGGGGGAGCGGGTCGTCGAGCCGCACCACCGGCGGCTGCTCCAGGTCGCCCTCCTCGATGGGCGTCACCGAGAGCCGCTTCAGGCCCCGGTCGGCGCCGACGAAGTCCGCGACATAGGGCGTGGCGGGGGTGCCGAGCACCGCCGCCGGCGCGTCCAGCTGCTCGATGCGCCCCTGCCCGTACACCGCGATGCGGTCGCCGAGGCGGACCGCCTCCTCGATGTCGTGGGTGACGAACAGGACCGTCTTGCGGACCTGCGACTGGAGCTTGAGGAACTCGTTCTGCAGCCGCTCGCGCACCACCGGGTCGACCGCGCCGAACGGCTCGTCCATCAGCAGTACCGGCGGATCGGCCGCCAACGCCCGGGCCACCCCGACCCGCTGGCGCTGGCCGCCGGAGAGCTGCTCGGGGTAGCGCGCCCCGTGGACGCGGGGGTCGAGCCCGACCAGGTCGAGCAGTTCGGCCGCCCGCTCACGCGCCTTGGCGCGCTTGACGCCGAGCAGGTGCGGGACGGTCGCGGTGTTCTCCAGGACCGTCTTGTGCGGGAAGAGCCCGACCTGCTGGATGACATAGCCGATACGGCGCCGCAGTTGGACCGGATCGACGGTGGATATGTCCTCGCCGTCCAGGAATATCCGGCCCTCGGTCGGCTCGATCAGCCGGTTCACCATCTTCATGGTGGTGGTCTTGCCGCAGCCGGACGGCCCGACGAGCGTGACCAGTTCCCCCTCGGCCACCTCGAAGGAGAGGTCGTCGACGGCGGTGGTGCCATCGGCGTACCGCTTGGTGACGTGCTCGAATCGGATCATGGTTCCCCATTGTGGCCGGTGGCGGGCGTGGCTGTGTGAACCCCATGTTGCCGCCCTGTGTTCGATCCGGGGATCGGCCCACCGCCCCTCGGTGATTGTCAGTGGCGGGGGTTAGGGTCGCCAGACAGACGTTCGGTCGGGGACCGAAGGGGAGCCTGCGGGGGAGGTGGGGGACGGTGGTCGCGCGGAACTGCCTGGTGCGCAACGACTGGATCTGCTGGGAGTACGTGAGCTCCCGCAGCCAGGAGCTGACCGACGCCACGGTCCAGCACATCTGGATCACGGCGGCCTCGGTGCTGATCGGGCTGCTGATCGCCTTTCCGCTGGCGCTGCTCGCGCGCGGCCGCAGATCGGTGGCGGGCGCGGTCCTGACCCTGACGACCGTGCTCTACACGGTCCCGTCGCTGGCGATGTTCTCGCTGCTGCTGCCGGTGTTCGGCCTCTCCGCCTCACTGGTCGTCACCGGCCTGGTGCTCTACTCGCTGACGATCCTCGTACGGAACATCCTGGCCGGCCTCGAAGCCGTCCCCTCCGACGTGCGCGAGGCGGCCCGGGGGATGGGGTACGGGAGGATACGGCTGCTGTTCGAGGTGGAGCTGCCGCTGGCGCTGCCCGCGCTGCTGGCCGGTGTGCGCATCGCCACGGTGTCGACGGTGGCGCTGACCACGGTCGGCTCGGTGGTCGGCAAGGGCGGCCTCGGCAACCTCATAGGCGACGGCGTGCAGTCCACGTTCAAGGCGCAGGTGCTCACCGCCTCGGTGCTGTGCGTGCTGCTCGCGCTCGTGGCGGACCTGCTGCTGCTCGGCCTCCAGCGCCTGCTCACGCCCTGGACACGGATACGGACGAGGGCGGGGGTGCGCTGATGGGGGTCATGGCCGACGCCTGGACCTGGCTGACGACGGGGTCCAACTGGTCCGGCGAGGACGGCGCCTGGCACCGCCTGGCCGAGCACGCGTACGTGAGCGGGGTCTCGCTCCTGGTGGCGTGCGCGATCGCGCTGCCCCTGGCGCTGTGGCTCGGGCACATCGGGCGGGGCGGGGTGCTCGCGGTCAACATCTCCAACGTGGGCCGCGCGGTACCGGTGTTCGCGGTGCTCGGCCTGCTGATGCTCACCCCCCTCCGCAAGGAGGGGTACGCGCCGACCATCATCGCGCTGGTGCTCTTCGCGGTACCGCCGCTGCTGACCAACGCGTATGTGGGCATGCGCGAGGTGGACCGGTCGGTGGTGGAGGCCGCGCGCGGGATGGGGATGTCGGGCGGCCAGCTCTTCGCCCGGGTGGAGCTGCCGCTCGCGTACCCGCTGATCATGATCGGGGTGCGGTCGGCCGCGGTGCAGGTGGTGGCGACGGCGACGATCGCCTCCATGGTGGGCCTCGGCGGCCTCGGCCGGATCATCACGGCCGGGTTCGCCACGTACAACACACCGCAGGTGGTCGCGGGGGCGATCCTCGCCGCGCTGCTCGCGTTGCTGGTCGAGGGCGTGCTGGTGCTGGCAGACCGGCTCTTCAGCCCGCTGCGGGCGGCGCGCGGGCGGAGCACGGCACCGTGACACCCCCCGGCCCGCGCCGGACCCGGACACGTCGGACCTACGAACTCTCGGATGGTGAACGTTCATGAGCAAGATCCTGCGCACGGCCGGTGCGGTGCTGGGCACGCTGGCGCTGGCGGGCTCGCTGGCCGCGTGCGGCGGCGACAGCCTGGAGAAGGACAAGGACAAGGGAAGCGGCGGCGGGGCGAGTAGTGGCGGGGGCGGCAAGAAGGGCTCGCTCACTGTCGGTGCCGCCGGCTTCACCGAGTCCGCCGTCCTCGCCGAGCTCTACGCCCAGGTCCTGCGCGACGCCGGATACAGCACCTCGGTCACCACGGTGAAGAACCGCGAGCTGTACGAACCGGCGCTGGAGAACGGCGAGATCGACGTCGTTCCGGAATACGCGGCTACGCTTACCGAATTCCTCAACGCCAAGGTCAACGGCGAGAAGGCGAAGGACAAGCCGCTCGCCTCCAGCGACACCGCGGCGACGGTCGCCGAGCTCACCAAGCTCGCCACCCCGCGGGGTCTGAAGGTGCTCCCGGCGGGCGCGGCGGTCGACCAGAACGCGTTCGCGGTGACCAAGGAATTCGCCACCAAGAACAGCCTCAAGTCACTTTCCGATCTGGGAAAGTCGAAGGTCCAGGTCAAGGTCGCGGCGGGTGACGAGTGCTCCGTGCGCCCGTTCTGCGCCCCGGGCCTGAAGGCGAAGTACGGCATCGAGGTCGGCGGCATCGACCCCAAGGGGGTCGGCACCCCGCAGTCCAAGCAGGCCGTCAAGGACGGCGTCGACCAACTGGTGCTCACCACCACGACCGACGCCACCCTGGACCAGTACGGCCTGGTGCTCCTCGAGGACGACAAGAAGCTCCAGAACGCGGACAACGTCCTTCCCGTGGTCAATGCCAAGGACGCGGGCGGCCAGGAGATAGCCGACGCGCTGGCCAAGCTCACCAAGGCGCTGACGACCGGTGATCTCGTCGATCTGAACCGCAAGGTGGACGCCGAGCGGGCCAAGCCGGCCGATGTCGCCAAGGACTATCTCCAGTCGAAGGGACTGATCCGGAAGTAACGAAAGCCGGGGCCCGGAGAAGACGGTTGGGAGAAGATTCGGAAGATTGGCGGGCTGGGGCTCCATTGGGCGTCTACGCACGGTAAATTTCAGGCCATGCCACGTGGACGCCACCGCCATTCCCCTCCTCTGCACAGGCTCCTCCCCCCGTCGGCCGTCGCCGGCGCCGCGGTCTTCTGCGCCGGTGGCGCCTGGCTGTTCGATCAGCCCCTGGCCCTGCGCGGCCTGGCCGCGGCCGCCGCGGTGGCCGCCGTCACCGGCTCCGTGCTGATGCGCGGCTGGGACCGGGCCGCCGGGCGCCGGGTCGCCGAGCTGACCCGCTCGCGCGCGGCCGACCAGTGGCGCACCGAGGAGCGGATCGCCGAACTGGAGGCGGAGCTGGAGGAGTCGCGCGAGCTGCGTGGCCGTCTGGACGCCAAGCTCCGCGCCAAGCGCATGGAGCTGGCCAAGCTGCGCGGCGAACACGCGGCCCTGCTGCGGCGGTACGCGACGGCGGAGACCGAGCGCGCCAGCGCCCTGGAGGGCCGCCGCAGGCTCGCCCTGGAGGCCGGCGCCCCCAAGGCGCTGCCCGCCGCTGCCGGTACGCCGACGCCCGAGGCCTACGCGGCGGCCTCCAAGGCGCTGGAGAACCTGCCGTACGCGCGCCGCGCCCAGGAGGCGCGGGCGGCGGTGCTGCCGCCCGCCCGCCTGCCCGAGGACGGGGAGGCGCGGGGCTCGCGCGAGCCTCGGGAGGTCCAGGAGCCGCAGGGGAAGCGCGCGGCGGCCGAGGGGAGCGGCGAGCACGTCCGCCCGTCGTCCGCCGCCCTTCCCGCGCTGCCCGCCGCGCCGAAGCCGGTCGCGGCGGCGGTGATTCCGTATGTCGCGCGTCGCGCGGTGCGGCCCGAGGGCAGTTTCGACTTCTTCGGCACGGCCGCGGAGAAGGAGGCCGTCGAGGCCGCGATAGAGGCCGCCGCGGAGGAGGACCTGGCCGACGTGGTCGGCGAGGAGGTCCTGGCCGAGCGGCCGCACACCGGCCCCGAGCGGGTGGTGGGCAAGGTCATCGACCTGACGGCGCACGACGAGACGGAGCAGCTGGACGTGATGGGGCTGCGGACGGCGATCTCGTGAGTCCGGGGCAGCTGAGCGGCTGAGCGATTCGCTGGCCGGACAGGGGAAAAAGGGGGCCCGGCGCCGACGCGCCGGGCCCCTTCCCGTAGCTGGTTTCCGTTCCCCGCTCGCCTACTTGTCGATGTCACCGACGACGAAGAAGAGTGAGCCGAGGATGGCGACCATGTCGGCGACCAGGGTGCCCGGGAGGAGTTCGGCGAGGGCCTGGATGTTGTTGTACGAGGCCGAGCGGAGCTTGAGCCGGTACGGGGTCTTCTCGCCCTTGCTGACGAGGTAGTACCCGTTGATGCCCAGCGGGTTCTCGGTCCAGGCGTAGGTGTGGCCCTCCGGGGCCTTCAGGACCTTCGGCAGACGCTGGTTGATCGGCCCGGGCGGCAGCTCGGCGAGCCGGTCGAGGCAGGCGGCGGCCAGCTCCAGGGCGTTGTGGGTCTGGTCGAGCAGCACCTCGAAGCGGGCCAGGCAGTCGCCCTCGGTGCGGGTGACGACCCTCAGGGTGTCCTGGAGTTCGCCGTACGCCAGGTACGGCTCGTCGCGGCGCAGGTCGAAGTCGACGCCGGAGCCGCGGGCGATGGGGCCGCTGACGCCGTACGCGTGCACGGCCTCCTGGGACAGTACGCCGACGCCGCGGGTGCGGCCCCGGAAGATCTCGTTGCCGAGGACGAGCCGGTCGTACACGTCCATCCGCGAGGTGGCGGCGGCGACGGCGTCCCGGGCGCGGCCGAGCCAGCCGAGCGGGAGGTCCTCCTTGAGGCCGCCGACGCGGTTGAACATGTAGTGCATGCGCCCGCCGGAGACCTCCTCCATGACGTGCTGGAGCTCTTCGCGCTCGCGGAAGGCGTGGAAGATCGGGGTGATACCGCCCAGTTCGAGGGGGTACGAGCCGAGGAACATCAGGTGGTTGAGCGCGCGGTTCAGCTCGGCGAGGAGGGTGCGGGTCCAGACGGCGCGCTCGGGGACCTCCATGCCGAGCATGCGCTCCACGGCCATGACGACGCCGAGTTCGTTGGAGAACGCGGAGAGCCAGTCGTGGCGGTTGGCGAGCATGACGATCTGCCGGTAGTCGCGCGCCTCGAAGAGCTTCTCGGCGCCGCGGTGCATATAGCCGACGACAGGTTCGGCGTGCTGGATGCGCTCGCCGTCGAGGACGAGGCGGAGGCGGAGCACGCCGTGGGTGGAGGGGTGCTGGGGGCCGATGTTGAGCACCATGTCGGTGCTCTCCGCCGCGCCGCCGATGCCGACCGTGGTCTCCGTCATGGGCGACAGTATCCCCGGCCGGGGGTGGATTCCCCCACCCCGCCCCTCCCCGAAACCCTCCGGGGGAACCGACCCCCCCTCGGACCACGCCCCGTCGCGGCCGCCCACGGGAGGGGGACGGCTGCTCGCGCCGTTCCCCGCGCCCCTTATCGGGCCGGGATTTCGTGTGCAGGCCGTCTTGGGTTGCTCGCGCAGTTCCCCGCGCCCCTCAAGGGGTCTGGGCTTCGCCCCGCCCCCCGCTCCTCAAACGCCGGAGGGGCTGAATCGCCACGACCCGGCGGTCTGAATGCGCGGCGCCAGGAGGTGCCTGAAGGGGCGCGGGGAACGGCGCGAGCACCCCGAGCCGGTTCGCGCCCGACATCCGGGCCGACCAGGGGCGCGGGGAACTGCGCGACCAGCCCACCACCGGGCCCGCAGATGAAAACGAACCCCTTCAGGGGCGCGGGGAACGGCGCGACCAGCCCACCACCGGGCCGCAGACACACGACGGCCCTCAAGGGGCGCGGGGAACTGCGCGACCAGCCCCCACCGGGCCCGCAGATGAAACGAACCCCTCAAGGGGCGCGGGGAACCGCGCGACCAGCCACAGACGGCCCGCAGACGAAGGCCGGGCACCTTCACACCCACTGCCGCACCCACCAGAAGTCCCCCAACCCTCCCCTCCCCACCAGCTCCGCCCCCTCCCCCGCCCCCGCCAGCGCCCTCACATACCCCGCGGGGTCCGTCGTCGCCAGGGACAGGGGCGGGCGCGTGCCGGAGACGCCCAGGGCCGTGAGCGCCTCGCGCTGGGAGACGAGCTCCGCCCGGGGGCCCGCGCAGGCGTCCACCGCCACGTGGGACGTGATGTCGCACGTGCCGTCGGGCACGGGCACGACCTCCCGGCCGCCCCGGAACCCCGTGAGCGAGCCGTACCGCGGCCGCGCGGACGCCACATGCCCGTAGTCCACCGCCACCGCGAGCCCCTCCGCCAGCGTCGCCACCGCCGCCGCCCACGCCTCGTCCCGGGGACGCCCCACCTCCGCCCGCGCCCCGGGCTCCCGCAGCGGCCACCACCGCTCCAGCCAGCGCGCGTCCGCGCCGGAGACGGGCGCGCCGAGGCGTTCGGTGCCGTCGGGACGGACCAGGACCTCGCGCGGGATCCCGTCGGCGTCGGCCTCGGCCACGTCCACCGGCACGTTGTCCAGCCACTCGTTGGCGAACAGCAGTCCCCGGACGCCGGACGGCGGCTCCGCCAGCCAGGTGATCCGCCCGTCGAGCCCGGGCGGACGCGCCGCGCGCTCCACGGCGTACGCCCGTAGGGGGAATCCGGCGGGCAGCGCCGCCAGTACGCCGGTGACGAGCTCCCCGCGCCCCGCCGCCATGTCGACGAACGCCACCTCGCCGCCCCCGAGCTCCCCGGCCACCTCCTCAAGGAGGCGCGCCACGGCCCGGGCGAAGAGCGGTGAGGCGTGGACGGAGGTGCGGAAGTGACCCGCGGGGCCCTCGGGGCGCAGATAGAAGCCGCCGGGGCCGTACAGGGCCCGCTCGGTCGCCGCCCGCCAGCCGGACCAGCCGCCCTCCGGACCGCCGTCCCACCCGCCACCGCCGCCGTCGCCCGCCTCATGATTCACAGCAGAAGGCTAGGCGCCCTCCACCTTGGGGAGTACGCCCCGGCGACCCGGATCGACCCTCCGGTTGACCCTTGCACCGATCCGGCATCCCTACGCTGGGTTACGTGCAGCGCCTCTACGACTTCATCCGCAGGCACCCGACCGCGGTCGACACCCTCTGGGCCGTCGTCCTCCTCGGGATCTCCGGCATGTCGTTCGTGTCCGGAGGGGTCGGTCATGGCTCGACCCCGGTGGCCCTGCTCATCGCCGTCGGCCTGAGCGCCGTCGTGGCGCTGCGCCGACGGGCGCCCGAGAAGACGATCGTGCTCGCGGCCGGGCTGGGCCTGGCCCAGCTGGCGCTGGACGTCGGTCCGAACGTGTCGGACTTCGCCATGCTGGTCTCCATCTACACCGCCGCCGCCATCGGCGAGCGCTGGGCCTCGCGGCTGGCCCTGGCGGGCTCGCTGCTCGCGGCCGTGATCGCGATGGTGCGCTGGCCCGACTACAACGACAGCGGCGCGGACGGCGGGGCGAGCCCGGGCCAGACCGTGTTCTTCGCCGTGGTGATGACGGTCCCGTTCCTCCTCGCCTGGGTCCTGGGCGACTCCATGCGCACCCGCCGGGCCTACTTCGCCCAGCTGGAGGAGCGCGCCGCCCGCCTGGAGAAGGAGCGGGAGGCGCAGGCCAAGGTCGCGGTCGCCGCCGAGCGCGCCCGGATCGCCCGCGAGCTGCACGACGTCGTCGCCCACAACGTCTCGGTGATGGTGGTCCAGGCGGACGGCGCCGCGTATGTGATGGACAGCGCGCCCGACCAGGCGAAGATCGCCCTGGAGACCATCTCGATGACCGGCCGCCAGGCGCTCGCCGAGATGCGCCGCCTGCTGGGCGTGCTGCGCACCGGCGAGCACCGGGAGGCGGGGGAGTACGTGCCGCAGCCCGACGTCGAGCAGATCGAGGAGCTGGTCGAGCAGGTGCGCACGGCCGGGCTCACCGTGGACTTCAAGATCGAGGGGACTCCGCGCCCCCTGCCCAGCGGCGTCGAGCTCACGGCGTACCGGATCGTGCAGGAGGCGCTGACCAACACGCGCAAGCACGGCGGCCCGGAGGCGGGCGCCAGCGTCCGCCTGGTCTACTTCGACGACGGGCTCGGCCTGCTGGTCGAGGACGACGGCCGGGGGGCGGCGCACGAGATGTACGAGGACGGCGGCGCCGACGGCCAGGGGCACGGTCTGATCGGCATGCGCGAGCGCGTCGGCATGGTGGGGGGCACCCTGGACGCGGGCCCGCGCCCGGGCGGCGGCTTCCGCATCAGCGCCCTGCTGCCGCTGCGGCCCGCCACGTAGTTTGCGTACGCCCCGAGGGGTGCCGTACGCCGAAGACCCCGTACGCCGTGATGGAGAGGGACCCGATGACGATCCGAGTCATGCTCGTCGACGACCAGGTGCTGCTGCGCACCGGCTTCCGGATGGTGCTCGCCGCCCAGCCGGACATGGAGGTCGTCGCGGAGGCGGGCGACGGCGCGGAGGCGATCGAGATCCTCCGCGCGACGGCCGTGGACGTGGTGCTGATGGACGTGCGCATGCCGCGTCTGGACGGGGTGGAGGCGACGCGCCGGATCTGCGCGGCAGAGACACCCCCCAAGGTGCTGATCCTGACCACGTTCGACCTCGACGAGTACGCGTTCTCCGGGCTCAAGGCGGGCGCCAGCGGCTTCATGCTGAAGGACGTGCCACCGGCCGAACTGCTCGGCGCCATCCGCTCGGTGCACAGCGGCGACGCGGTCGTGGCGCCCTCCACCACCCGGCGCCTGCTCGACCGGTTCGCCCCGATGCTGCCCTCGACCGGCAAGGCGAAGGGTCCCGGCGGCGCCATGGACAAGCTGACCGAGCGCGAGCGCGAGGTCATGCTGCTGGTCGCGCAGGGCCTCTCGAATGGCGAGATCGCGGCGCGTCTGGTGCTCTCGGAGGCCACCGTGAAGACCCATGTCGGCCGGATCCTGACGAAGCTGGGCCTGCGGGACCGGGTCCAGGTGGTCGTCCTCGCGTACGAGTCGGGGCTGGTGCGGGCCGGCGGCCTCTGAGGCGACGGCTGGCCCGCCCGCCGTCAGTCGACGCTGAGGACCAGTTCGAGCAGCCCCGGGAAGCGCTGGTCGAACTCCTCGCGGCGCAGCCGGTTCACCCGCTTGGGCCCGTCGTCGCGCTGCTCGACGAGACCGGCCGCGCGCAGCACCGAGAAGTGGTGGCTCAGCGCCGCCTTGCGCACCGGGACGTCGAAGGAGCCGCAGCTGCGCGTCCACTCCTTCGACCCGGCCAGCTCGCGCACGAGCTGGAGACGGACCGGGTCGCCGAGCGCGTCCAGCGCCGTGATCAGGGGAACCTTGTCGGGGTGGGTGTGTTCGGGCGCCGCGCGATGGGTCATCGGTGTCCTTCCTCCCGGGGCGGAGTCGGCGGTCCGCCCTTGCCCAGTGTTCGACGATCGTCGTACACTCCTGGTGTTCGACATTCATTGAACACTTTAGGTGCCGAGGGGGCCCCGCGTCATGCGTGCGATTCAGGTCAGCGAGCTGGGTGGTCCGGAAGTGCTGCGGCTGGTGGAGACGGAGGCACCCCGGCCCGGCCCCGGCGAGGTCGCCGTCGACGTCGTCTGGGCGGGGGTCAACTTCGCCGAGGTGAAGGCCCGTTCGGAGGGGTACCGGGTCACGTCCCTGCCGTTCGTGCCGGGACTGGAGGTCTCCGGGCGCGTACGGGAGCTGGGCGAGGGCGTCGAGGGGTTCGCGGTCGGGCAGGAAGTGGCGGCGATGTCCGGGGGCGGCGGCTACGCGGAGGTCGCCGTCGTCCCGGCCGCCACCGTCTTCCCCGTGCCCGAGGGCGTCGGGCTGCGCGCCGCCGCCACGCTCCCCACCGTCCTGCCGACCGCGCACGCGCTGGTCCACGAGGTGGGGCGGCTGCGGGCCGGTGAGAGCGTCCTGGTCCAGGGCGCGGCGGGCGGCGTCGGCACGGCGGTCGGCCAGGTCGCCCGCCTCGCGGGCGCGGGCGCCGTCTACGGCGTGGTCTCCAGCGAGGCCAAGGCCGCGTACGCGCGCGAGCACGGCTACGACGACGTGTTCCTCACCGGCTCCTTCGCCGAGGACGTGCGCCGGGCGACCGGAGGCCGGGGCGTGGACCTGGTCCTCGACCCGGTCGGCGGCGAGACCCTGCGCCGGGGCCTGGAGGCGCTGGCCCTGTTCGGGCGCCTGGTCTCGTACGGGAACGCGGGCGGTGAGGAACCCTGGCAGGTCGGGCAGCCCGACCTCTACCCGGCCGCCCGCTCGGTCGCCGGCTTCTCGGTCCTGGGCCTGGCGTCCGGCGCCCCAAAGGCCCTGCGCGATCTGGCTACGCGCGCGTTCGCCCTGGTGGCGGACGGACGTGTGCGCCTCCCGGTGACGGCGGAGTTCCCCCTGTCCGAGGCGGCACAGGCCCACCGCCTGATGGAAAGCCGCACGTCCACGGGGAAGCTGCTGCTGCGCGTGGGGTGACCTCCGGGGCCGGGGGCGCGGGGTGCGGAAACCACCAGGGGCGCCGGGCACTGCGCGACCAGCCACAGACGGCCCGCAGCCACAGCGCGACCCGCACCCCAGCCCCCACCCCGCCCGCACCAAACCGCACTCATTTGACGCCCCTGGTCAATCGACGCGACGGACGGCCGCGACAGGCGCAGCCTGGACGCATGGACGCCATTCAGCAGCACATGCTCGACACCTACCGCGCCGCCCGCCTCGACCAGGCCCCGCCCCCGCTGCCGGGCACGCACGACGTACGCACCCTGCGCGAACTGCGGGACTACCGGCGCTTCGAGGCGGTCCTCTCCGGCCACCTCGCCCACGGCCGCCTGCGCGCCGCCCTCGCCCGCCTCCTGCCCTCGCCCCGCCCCCGCACCCCCGCCTGCCACTGAGCGTCCTTGCGCCGCCTACGCCAGCCTCCGCACGAACTCCGCCGCCGCGTCCCGTACGTCCTCCTGCGACCACGAAAGACCCGGCTCCGTCACCGTCACTTCGGTGTACGCGACCCCGGGCGGACCGGCGGACGCCGGGAACCAGCGGCGGAAGAGCGTCACGCCCGTCTCCTCGGACTGGCCGAGCCCGGCCTCGTCCAGGGCGTCCGCCTCGTAGGGGAGCCACACCTGGAACTGGTGGGTGTGCGGCACCGCCGGGCTGATCCGGAACCACGGCACGCCCGCCTTGGCGAAGCCGTCCGCCAGCCCCTCGGCCACTACGCGCGCGTGGGCGACGTACGAGGGGAGCTTCGGCAGCACCCGGTCGAGGCCGACCAGCGCCGACAGGGCCGCCGGATACTGCTGGAAGAGCTGGCCCCCGTACCGGTGGCGCCAGGTGCGGGCCTCGTCGACCAGCGACCGCGGTCCGACGAGGGCGGCGCCCGACAGGCCCTCCAGGGTCTTGTAGTACGACACGTAGACGCTGTCCGCGAGACGCGCGATCTCCTCCAGCGGGCGGTCGAAGTGCACGGCGCACTCCCACAACCGCGCGCCGTCGAAGTGCACCACCGCATCACGTTCCCGGGCCGCCTCGACCACGTCGGTCAGCTCCTGCCAGGTGGGCAGGACGAACCCGGCGTCCCGCAGCGGCAGTTCCAGCATCAGCGTGCCGAACGGCTCCTCGAAGTCCCGGATCTCCTCCGCCGTGGGCAGCCGGGGCGCGGTCGTGGGGTGGACCGTGCGCAGCCCGCTGACCGTGCCGAAGGCACGCCGCTCGTGCACCTCGGGATGGGCGAGGGGGTGCAGCGCCACCGTGGCGTTGCCGGTGCGCCCGGCCCAGGCGCGCAACGCGGCCTGCTGGGCCATGGTGCCGGTCGGGAAGAAGGCCGCCGCCGGGAAGCCGAGCAGGCCGGCGGTGCGCCGCTCCAGCTCGGCGACCGGGCCGTCGCCGTAGAAGTCCGGCATCTCGCCGGTGTCGTACACCGCGCGCGCGTCGGCGGCGAGAGCCGTCAGCCGCTCGCCCATGCCGAACTCGCCCGGCATCCGGCACAGGGTCCGCTCCGAGGCGCGCCAGGCGGCGGCCCTGCGCCGACGCGCGTCGTGCCCGGAGCCGGCGCCGGAGCCGGTGCGGCTGTCGTCCGCGCCGCTGTCGTCCGGGCCGCTGTCGTCCGGGCCGCTCCCGCCGGGGCCGTCCCCGATCCGGGGCCGGCCGTGCCGGTCTTCCCCGCCTTGCTGATCTTCCATGGTCCGATCATCACCCACAGCCTGTGGACAGTCACGGGGGCCGGTCGAAACCTGGGCGTAGCATGACGGGGAAATCGTCCGGTACCCCTCGCGGACTGGAACGGAAGGCCCCCACCGCGTGAACGCACAACCAGAGACCCGCCCAGCCCGCCTCACCGTCGGCGTCGTCGGTGCCGGCCGGGTCGGACCCGCCCTCGCCGCCTCGCTGAAGCTCGCCGGGCACCGCCCGGTGGCCGTCTCCGGCGTGTCGGACGCCTCGGTGCGCCGCGCCGCCGCCCTGCTGCCGGACGTGCCGCTGGTGCCGCCCGCCGAGGTGCTGGCCGCCGCCGACCTGGTGCTGCTCACCGTCCCCGACGACGCCCTGCCGGGCCTGGTGGAGGGCCTCGCCGAGACCGGCGCCGTCCGCCCCGGCCAGCTCCTGGTGCACACCTCCGGGCGGTACGGGACGGACGTGCTGGCGCCCGCCACGCGCGCGGGGGCGCTCCCGCTGGCCCTGCACCCCGCGATGACGTTCACCGGGACCGGCGTCGACGTCCAGCGCCTGGCCGGTTGCTCCTTCGGCGTCACCGCGCCCGAGGAGCTGCGCCTGGCCGCCGAGGCGCTGGTCATCGAGATGGGCGGCGAGCCCGAGTGGATCGAGGAGCACAGCCGCCCGCTCTACCACGCGGCCCTCGCCCTCGGCGCCAACCACCTGGTCACCCTGGTGGCCCAGTCCATGGAGCTGCTGCGCCTGGCCGGGGTCACCGCCCCCGACCGGATGCTCGGCCCGCTCCTGGGAGCAGCGCTGGACAACGCGCTGCGCTCCGGCGACGCGGCCCTGACCGGCCCCGTCGCGCGCGGCGACGCGGGCACGGTCGCGGCGCACGTCGCCGAGCTGCGCAAGCACGCCCCCGGCGCCGTCGCCGGATACCTCGCCATGGCCCGTACGACCGCCGACCGGGCGCTCGCCCACGGCCTGCTGAAGCCCGAGCTCGCCGAGGACCTGCTGGGCGTCCTCGCGGACGGAGAGAACCGATGACCCTTCTGGTCCGCACCGCCGCGGAGCTGGCCGCCCTGGAGCGCACCGGCCGCCGCGCCGTCGTCATGACCATGGGCGCCCTGCACGAGGGGCACGCGACGCTGGTGCGCACCGCGCGCGAGAGCGTCGGCCCCGGCGGCCAGGTCGTCGTCACCGTCTTCGTGAACCCGCTGCAGTTCGGCGCGGGCGAGGACCTCGACCGCTACCCGCGCACCCTGGACGCCGACATCGAACTGGCTGGGCAGGCGGGCGCCGACGCCGTGTTCGCCCCCGCCGTGGACGAGGTCTACCCCGGCGGCGAGCCGCAGGTGCGCATCTCCGCGGGCCCCATGGGCGCGCGCCTCGAAGGCGCCTCCCGGCCCGGCCACTTCGACGGCATGCTCACCGTCGTCGCCAAGCTGCTCCACCTCACCGCCCCCGACCTCGCGCTGTTCGGGCAGAAGGACGCCCAGCAGCTGGCCCTGATCCGCCGCATGGCCCGGGACCTGAACTTCCCCGTGGAGATCGCCGGGGTGCCCACCGTGCGCGAGGCGGACGGGCTCGCCCTCTCCAGCCGCAACCGCTACCTCTCGCCCGAGGAGCGCACCACCGCGCTCGCCCTGTCGCGCGCGCTGTTCGCGGCCCGCGACCGGCTGACGGCCGAGCACGCGCTCCACGCGCGCGCCGCCGCCACCCACGCCTCCTCCGGGCGCTCCCTTGCCCTGTCCCGGCTCGGCGAGGCCCGCGCCGCCGCCGACGCGTACGCGGTGGAGGCGGCCGGCCCGTCCCCCGCGGTGGTGCGCGCCGCCGCCCAGGGCGTCCTGGACGAGGCCGCCAAGGCGGACCCCCCGCTGGCCGTGGACTACCTGGCGCTGGTCGACCCGGCGACGTTCGACGACGCCGGCGACGGCTTCGCCGGGGAGGCGGTCCTCGCGGTCGCCGCGCGCGTCGGCACCACCCGCCTGATCGACAACATCCCGCTGAACTTCGGAGCCCCCGCATGACCAGGACGACCGACGGCCCGGCCCGGACCGGCATACGACTGGACGCACCCGCCGCCGGCTGGGCCATCGAGGCGGACGTGGTGGTCGTCGGCTCGGGCGTGGCGGGCCTGACCGCGGCCCTGCGCTGCACCGCCGCCGGGCTCGCCACCGTGGTGGTGACCAAGGCACGGCTCGACGACGGCTCGACCCGCTGGGCACAGGGCGGCATCGCCGCCGCCCTCGGCGAGGGGGACACCCCCGAACAGCACCTGGACGACACGCTGGTGGCGGGTGTGGGCCTGTGCGACGAGCACGCGGTGCGCGCCCTGGTCACCGAGGGTCCGGACGCGGTGCGGCGCCTCATCGCCACCGGCGCCCACTTCGACACCGACGACTCCGGCGCCATCTCGCTGACCCGCGAGGGCGGCCACCACCGCCGCCGCATCGCCCACGCGGGCGGCGACGCCACGGGCGCGGAGATCTCGCGCGCGCTGGTCGAAGCCGTCCGTGAACAGGCCGTGCGCACCATCGAGAACGCGCTCGTCCTGGACCTCCTGCGCGACGAGGACGGCCGCACCGCGGGCATCACCCTGCACGTCATGGGCGAGGGCCAGCACGACGGCGTGGGCGCCGTCCACGCCCCCGCCGTGGTGCTCGCCACCGGCGGCATGGGGCAGGTCTTCTCGGCCACCACCAACCCCGCGGTCTCCACCGGCGACGGCGTCGCCCTGGCGCTGCGCGCCGGCGCCGAGATCTCCGACCTGGAGTTCGTCCAGTTCCACCCCACCGTGCTCTTCCTCGGCGCCGACTCCGAGGGTCAGCAGCCGCTGGTCTCCGAGGCGGTACGGGGAGAGGGCGCCCACCTCGTCGACGCCTCCGGGACCCGCTTCATGCTGGGGCAGCACGAGCTTGCCGAGCTCGCCCCGCGCGACATCGTCGCCAAGGCCATCACCCGCCAGATGCAGGCCCAGGGCACCGAGCACATGTACCTGGACGCACGGCACTTCGGCGCCGAGATGTGGGAGCAGCGCTTCCCCACCATCCTCGCCGCCTGCCGCGCCCACGGCATCGACCCGGTCACCGAGCCGATCCCGGTCGCCCCGGCCGCCCACTACGCCTCCGGGGGCGTCCGCACCGACCTGCACGGCCGCACCACGGTCCCCGGGCTCTACGCGTGCGGCGAGGTCGCCTGCACCGGCGTCCACGGCGCCAACCGGCTCGCCTCCAACTCTCTGCTCGAAGGCCTGGTGTTCGCCGAGCGCATCGCGGCCGACATCGCCGCGGGCGGCCCCGCGCGCGTGGCCGGCGTCGCCCGGGGCGCGGGGGCCGGCGAGGACGCGCCCGTCTGCCCGCTGCTCGCCCCCGAGGCCCGTATCCAGATCCAGCGGACCATGACCAACGGCGCCGGCGTGCTGCGCTCCGCCGACAGCCTCGCCGGGGCCGCCGCCCGCCTGGAGGCCATCCGGTCCGACGCCGACGGGCCCGACGCCCGCAAGGCCGCCGAGCCCGGCGTGGACGCGTGGGAGACCACCAACCTGCTGCTCGTCGCGCGCGTCCTGGTCGCGGCGGCCGCCGCCCGCGAGGAGACCCGCGGCTGCCACTGGCGCGAGGACCGGCCCGACCGGGACGACGCGGACTGGCGCCGCCACCTCGTCGTCCGGGTGACCCCGGACCGTACGCTCGACGTCCGCCGTACCGATTCCGCAGACTTCCCCCCGACAGTCGCCGACGCCCCCAGGGAGCCGTAACCGTGAGCACCCCCGACGAACACCGTCCCGAGCCGGTGGACGTACCGCTGATCCAGATCGGCGTCCCCGCGAGCGGAGGCGGCTGCGGCGACGACTGCGGCTGCGGCGACGAGGACGTGTACGAGTGCGGCCTGGACCCCACGCTGGCCGCGCTGCTGGCCGAGTCGGGCCTGGACCCCGTCCAGGTCGAGGACATCGCGCACGTCGCCATCGAGGAGGACCTGGACGGCGGCGTGGACGTGACGACCGCGGCGACCGTCCCCGAGGACGCCGTCGCCACCGGCGACTTCACCGCGCGCGAGGCCGGTACGGTCGCGGGCCTGCGGGTCGCCGAGGCGATCCTGTCGATCGTGTGCACCGAGGAGTTCGAGGTCGAGCGGCACGTCGCGGACGGCGACCGGGTGGAGGCGGGCCAGAAGCTGCTCAGCGTCACCACGCGCACCCGCGACCTGCTCACCGGCGAGCGCAGCGCGCTGAACATCCTGTGCCGCCTGTCCGGCATCGCCACCGCCACGCGCGCGTGGGCGGACGCCCTGGAGGGCACGCGCGCGAAGGTGCGCGACACCCGCAAGACGACGCCGGGGCTGCGCGCCCTGGAGAAGTACGCGGTGCGCTGCGGCGGCGGCGTCAACCACCGGATGTCGCTGTCCGACGCGGCGCTGGTCAAGGACAACCACGTGGTGGCCGCGGGCGGTGTCGCCCAGGCGTTCAAGGCCGTACGGGAGATGTTCCCGGAGGTTCCGATCGAGGTCGAGGTCGACACGCTCGACCAGGTCGGGGAGGTCCTTCAGGCGGGCGCGGACCTGATCCTGCTGGACAACTTCACCCCCCAGGAGACCGCCCGGGCCGTCGAACTCGTCGCCGGGCGCGCCTTCCTGGAGTCCTCCGGCCGCCTCACGCTGGAGAACGCGGCGGCGTACGCGGCGACGGGCGTCGACTACCTCGCGGTCGGCGCGCTCACCCACTCCTCCCCGATCCTCGACATCGGCCTCGATCTGCGCGAGGCGGAGTAACCGATGCTGCTGACGATCGACGTAGGCAACACGCACACGGTCCTCGGCCTGTTCGACGGCGAGGAGGTCGTCGAGCACTGGCGCATCTCCACCGACCCCCGGCGTACCGCCGACGAGATGGCGGTCCTGCTCAACGGCCTCATGGGCATGCACCCGCTGCTGGGGGCGGAGCTGGGCGACAACATCGAGGGCATCGCGATCTGTTCGACGGTGCCGTCGGTGCTGCACGAACTGCGCGAGGTGACCCGCCGCTACTACGGCGACGTCCCGGCGGTCCTGGTCGAGCCCGGCATCAAGACCGGCGTGCCGATCCTGATGGACAACCCCAAGGAGGTCGGCGCGGACCGCATCATCAACGCGGTCGCGGCGGTCGAGCTGTACGGGGGGCCCGCGATCGTCGTCGACTTCGGCACGGCGACGACGTTCGACGCGGTCAGCGCGCGCGGGGAGTACGCGGGCGGGGTGATCGCCCCCGGCATCGAGATCTCCGTCGAGGCGCTCGGCGTCAAGGGCGCGCAGCTCCGCAAGATCGAACTGGCCCGGCCGCGCGCGGTGATCGGCAAGAACACGGTCGAGGCGATGCAGGCGGGGATCGTGTACGGGTTCGCCGGGCAGGTCGACGGGGTCGTGACCCGGATGGCCCGTGAGCTGGTGGGGCCCGGGGGCGACCCCTCCGACGTGACGGTGATCGCGACGGGAGGGCTGGCGCCGATGGTGCTGGGTGAGGCGCATGTGATCGACGAGCACGAGCCGTGGCTGACGCTGATCGGGCTCCGGCTGGTGTACGAACGCAACATCTCCCGCATGTGACCATCCCCCACCCCGCCCGTTCCCCCAAACCCTCCGGGGGCGGGTGGGGGTGAAGGACAAGCATTTCCCCCCGGGCTCCGCCCCGGCCCCCCTGGCGGGGCTCCGCCCCCGCACCCCGGCTGGCCGGGGCTGCGCCCCGGTCCGCTGGAAGGCCGGGACTTCGTCCGCGGACCGTGCTGGCTTGCTCGCGCGGTTCCCCGCGCCCCTGAACACCGCGGGGCTGCGCCCCAGCGCCCCGGGTCCTGAAGGGGCGCGGGGAACCGCGCAGCCCGCCCCCACCCCACCCGCAGGGAACCCCCGGCCGCCCGGCGAGGGCTTTCGGGAAGGGGCGGGGTGGGGAAAAGGCAACTCGCCCACCAACCCCCATTAAACGGATTTTGTCCCTTTCCGAAGTATTGTCGGTTCATGCCCACGCCTTACGGATCCCGCGGCGGAATGGCGTTCAGCGCAGACGAGCTGCGTGTGCTCCGACGCGCCCTCGCCGTCGCCCTCCACCCTGCCCCCCTAGCGGACGCGGACGTCCTGGACTGCCTGCGGCTGGCCGGCTCCGTGGACGAGGCCGTACGCGAGGCGGACCGGCTGCGCGCCTTTCTGCTGGCCGACCTCGCCCGCTACCGCACCGCCCTGCCCGGCTCCGCCCCCGGCTATCTGGAGCTGCTCCAGGACGCGCTGGCGGCCGGCTACGACCCCACCCCGGACGACCTCGCCGCACTGCGCGCGCTGCGCGCCCTGCCGGTGGCGGCGGCGCTGCTCGAACGGTGCCGGCGGCTCGCCGAGCACTCCGTACGGGCGCGGCTCGCCGCCGTCACCCCCGGACCCCGCACCCGCCTGCTCGCCCTGCCGGGCGGCCGCGCCGCCGCGGCGGATCCGAAGCCGAGGCCCGCCCCGGCGTCGGAGCCCGCACGGCCGCAGCCCAAGGACCCGCGCCCGGAGCGGCCCATCCCCACACCCGGTGAGGTGTTCCCGCCACGCCGCAAGCCGCTGCCCCCGCCCGCCGCCCGGGCCGCCGGGTAGCTACCCTGGACGGCATGGACTACGTTTCCGCGCTCGTTCCCCCCGTGGTGATGGCCGTCTTCTTCATCGGGCTCATCGTGACCATCGTCAAGAGCCAGGGCGGCCCCAACAAGGGCAAGGAGGACGCGGCCGTGGACGCCGCGCTCGCCCGCGCCGAGGCGGCCCGGCAGCGCCCCACCACCGGCGAGGCCTGACCGCACCCCTGCGCGCTTCCCGCGTCAAGGGCGCGCGACCCCCTTTCGGGGGCGCGCGCCCTTTTTGCTGTTCACCACCGTAAATAACCAGCCATTCGGGACATCTCCCACTATGGTGCAGATGTGCCTCGCCAATTGGGAGAGCTGGAAGACGCCGTCATGACGCGCGTCTGGCAGTGGAACCGTCCGGTGACCGTCCGGGAAGTCCTGGAAGACCTTCAGCAGGAACGGTCCATCGCGTACACGACCGTGATGACCGTAATGGACAATCTCCATCAGAAGGGCTGGGTGCGCCGGGAAGTCGACGGCCGTGCCTATCGATATACCGCGGTCTCCACCCGGGCCGCCTACGCGGCCGCACTGATGAACGAAGCGTGGTCGCAGAGCGACAACCCCGCCGCCGCACTGGTCGCCTTCTTCGGCATGATGTCGCCCGAGCAGCGCGAGTCGCTGCGCGATGCCGTACGGATGGTCGGACCGCCCGAGGACAACCCCGATACCTTCGATCCGGCCGATCAGGCAGATCAGGGCGCGTCGCGGGAAGAGGACCCGGAAGGCCACGGGGAAGAGCCTCGGGAAGGCCGCCCGGAAGAGCCTCTGGAAGGCGGCCCGCAAGGCCCCCGGGAAGGCGGACCGGAACAGGGTTCGCCGGAGCGCCCGCCGGAGCAGCCGCCGGAGCGCCCGCAAGCCGCGGAACCCGATGGGGTCACGGGCGGCTCGGGGCGATAGCGTCCGGTCATGTCTTATGCCCCCGCAAATGCCGTCACCGTCCGCCGGGCCAGGACCAGCGATGTCGCGGCGGTCCGCCGTCTTCTCGACGCCTACGTCGGCGCGGGCATCCTGCTCGACAAAGCGACCGTGACGCTTTACGAGGACATCCAGGAGTTCTGGGTCGCGGAACGCGACTCGGACGCCCGGGTGGTCGGCTGCGGCGCACTGCACGTGATGTGGGAAGACCTGGCCGAAGTGCGCACTCTCGCGGTGGATCGGGAGTTCAAGGGCGGCGGAGTCGGGCATCTGGTACTCGACAAGCTGCTCCAGACCGCCCGCTGGCTCGGGGTCCGCAGGGTTTTCTGCCTCACCTTCGAAGTGGAGTTCTTCGCGAAGCACGGCTTCACCGAGATCGGGGAGACTCCGGTCGACACAGATGTCTACAGCGAGCTGTTGCGCTCGTATGACGAGGGTGTCGCCGAGTTCCTGGGTCTCGAACGAGTGAAGCCGAACACCTTGGGCAACAGCCGGATGCTTCTGCACCTGTGATCGCGGGAACCGGCGGAAGCCGGGAGAACCCTATGTCCGAATCGCGCACGTTTCCCGCTGCGCAAGCCCCCTGAACCTCTGCCGGGGGTTTGTGTTTTGCAGGCAAAAGCGGTTTCCTTTCCGCGTACTGCATTTTCGATGAAAGGAAATCCGGTGGCACAGAAGGTTCAGGTCCTTCTTGTCGATGACCTCGACGGCGGCGAGGCGGACGAGACCGTGACGTTCGCTCTCGACGGCAAGACCTACGAGATCGACCTCACCACCGCCAACGCGGACAAGCTCCGGGGTCTGCTCGACCCGTACACCAAGAGCGGACGGCGCACCGGTGGCCGCGCCGCCGGGGGCCGGGGCAAGGCCCGCGGCGCCGCTCCGGCGGGTCAGGACACCGCCCAGATCCGCAAGTGGGCCAAGGAGCAGGGCTACAACGTGAACGACCGCGGACGCGTCCCGGCCGAGATCCGTGAGGCCTACGAGAAGGCGAACGGCTGAGTTCCCGCGCCACCCGACGTTCCCGCGTCACCCGGCCTCTTCGCCTCGGCCCGGTACGGGGCGGGCGCGGAGCCGGTCACCGCGTGCGCCGGGAACAGACGGGCCCGGTGGCATTCCGTGGCCGCCGCGTCCACCAGCCGGACGAGGTCGGGGGTGTCCGCACCGCCCCCGCCGCCCTTCGGTCCGGCGAATCCGGCGAAAGCCGGAAGGGTCGCCTCGACCTCGCACCCCGGCTCGGGAGGCCGCAGCCACACGGCGGTCTCCCGCGAGCCGTCCCGGGCGGACGGCAGGCGCCGGCCGGGCGGTGGGGGAGCGGTGATCCGGCCGTCGGCGCCGACGGCCGACAGGTCGAGACCGACACCGCCCCACTCCAGCCAGTCGAGCAGTCCGGGCAGTTCCTCGGCGCTGCCCGCGGCCACCAGGAACCGCATCCGGCGCCCCGCCAGGGCGACCGGGCCGGTCCGCGCGAAGCGGCCCAGCAGGGCGGCGCCCGCGACCGCCGGGACGTCCAGCACGTCGAAGCGCAGCCCCGTCAGGAGGCGCACCGGCGGTCCCGCCACGACGGCCCAGCCGAGCTCGCGCTCGTACCAGTGGACGAGCGAGGGTCCCGGCGGGGAGCGCGGCGGGGGCACCTGCCCGGTCGGGGCCGAGAGCTCGGGGGAGGGCACGGTGAGGGCCATGACCGGAGCAACTCCTGAAACGGCCTGGAGTTACGCACAGTTTCCGGACGGATGCGTTCCGTTGAGGATTCGGGGGCGCGCGGAGGCATTCGGCGGCGCAAGTGTGTTCGCCCGTAGCTGAGGGAACCGGGGCGCGCCGCATGGACTGTCAGTCCTTACGGGTAAGACATTCCTAGTGGGGAGGGGCGTGGAGCCCGCCGGGCCGTCTCGCGTTCGCCATCGGCGTAGTGGAGACAGGGGTATCTGCTTGGCCTGCGGGAACATCGTCTCGCACCATCGAGTTGGAGCAGTTGTCGGCTGTTCGGCAGCAACTTTCCCCGCCTGGGCGGGGGTGATCGGGTCGGATGTCGGCAGTTGGAATGAGCTGTCCCGTCCCACGGGACTAGCATGCGGAAGGACAGGGAGGGGACCGACCCCTTACTGCCCGACCGCTCTGAGGAGCGATTAACGATGTTCGAGAGGTTCACCGACCGCGCGCGGCGGGTTGTCGTCCTGGCTCAGGAAGAAGCCCGGATGCTCAACCACAACTACATCGGCACCGAGCACATTCTCCTGGGCCTGATCCACGAGGGTGAGGGTGTCGCCGCTAAGGCCCTGGAGAGCCTCGGGATTTCTCTTGAGGCGGTCCGTCAGCAGGTGGAGGAGATCATCGGTCAGGGCCAGCAGGCCCCGTCCGGTCACATCCCCTTCACCCCGCGTGCCAAGAAGGTCCTGGAGCTGTCGCTCCGCGAGGCCCTCCAGCTCGGCCACAACTACATCGGCACCGAGCACATCCTGCTCGGCCTGATCCGCGAGGGCGAGGGCGTCGCCGCCCAGGTCCTCGTGAAGCTGGGCGCCGATCTCAACCGGGTGCGGCAGCAGGTCATCCAGCTGCTCTCCGGCTACCAGGGCAAGGAAGCCGCCACCGCGGGCGGCCCGGCCGAGGGCACGCCTTCGACCTCCCTCGTCCTCGACCAGTTCGGCCGGAACCTCACCCAGGCCGCTCGTGAGTCCAAGCTCGACCCGGTCATCGGGCGCGAGAAGGAGATCGAGCGGGTCATGCAGGTGCTGTCCCGCCGTACCAAGAACAACCCGGTGCTCATCGGCGAGCCCGGCGTCGGCAAGACCGCCGTCGTCGAGGGCCTGGCGCAGGCCATCGTCAAGGGCGAGGTGCCCGAGACCCTCAAGGACAAGCACCTCTACACCCTGGACCTGGGCGCGCTGGTCGCCGGCTCGCGCTACCGCGGTGACTTCGAGGAGCGCCTGAAGAAGGTCCTCAAGGAGATCCGCACCCGCGGCGACATCATCCTGTTCATCGACGAGCTCCACACCCTCGTGGGTGCGGGCGCCGCCGAGGGTGCCATCGACGCCGCGTCGATCCTGAAGCCGATGCTGGCCCGCGGTGAGCTCCAGACCATCGGTGCCACCACGCTCGACGAGTACCGCAAGCACCTGGAGAAGGACGCCGCTCTCGAGCGCCGCTTCCAGCCCATCCAGGTCGCCGAGCCGTCGCTGCCGCACACCATCGAGATCCTCAAGGGTCTGCGCGACCGGTACGAGGCGCACCACCGGGTGTCCATCACGGACGAGGCGCTGGTCCAGGCCGCGACCCTGGCCGACCGGTACATCTCGGACCGCTTCCTGCCGGACAAGGCGATCGACCTGATCGACGAGGCCGGCTCCCGGATGCGCATCCGCCGGATGACCGCGCCGCCGGACCTCCGCGAGTTCGACGAGAAGATCGCGGGCGTGCGCCGCGACAAGGAGTCGGCCATCGACTCCCAGGACTTCGAGAAGGCGGCCTCTCTCCGCGACAAGGAGAAGCAGCTGCTCGCCGCGAAGGCCAAGCGCGAGAAGGAGTGGAAGGCCGGCGACATGGACGTCGTCGCCGAGGTCGACGGCGAGCTCATCGCCGAGGTCCTCGCGACCGCGACCGGCATTCCCGTCTTCAAGCTGACGGAGGAGGAGTCCTCCCGTCTGCTGCGCATGGAGGACGAGCTGCACAAGCGCGTCATCGGCCAGAAGGACGCCATCAAGGCGCTCTCCCAGGCGATCCGGCGCACCCGTGCGGGTCTGAAGGACCCCAAGCGCCCCGGTGGCTCGTTCATCTTCGCCGGTCCGTCCGGTGTCGGTAAGACCGAGCTCTCCAAGACGCTCGCCGAATTCCTCTTCGGTGACGAGGACGCGCTGATCTCCCTCGACATGTCGGAGTTCAGCGAGAAGCACACGGTCTCGCGTCTCTTCGGCTCCCCGCCCGGATACGTGGGTTACGAAGAGGGCGGCCAGCTGACCGAGAAGGTCCGCCGCAAGCCCTTCTCCGTCGTCCTCTTCGACGAGGTCGAAAAGGCCCACCCGGACATCTTCAATTCCCTGCTCCAGATCCTGGAAGACGGTCGTCTGACCGACTCCCAGGGACGGGTCGTCGACTTCAAGAACACGGTCATCATCATGACCACGAACCTCGGCACCCGGGACATCTCCAAGGGCTTCAACCTGGGCTTCGCCGCCCAGGGCGATGTGAAGACCGGTTACGAGCGGATGAAGGCCAAGGTCAACGAGGAGCTGAAGCAGCACTTCCGCCCCGAGTTCCTCAACCGTGTCGACGACACGGTGGTCTTCCACCAGCTCACCGAGGAAGACATCATCCAGATCGTCGACCTCATGGTCGCCAAGGTGGACGAGCGTCTGAAGGACCGCGACATGGGCATCGAGCTCAGCGCGGAAGCCAAGTCGCTCCTGGCGAAGAAGGGCTACGACCCGATCATGGGCGCCCGGCCGCTGCGCCGGACGATCCAGCGCGAGATCGAGGACATCCTCTCCGAGAAGATCCTCTTCGGTGAGCTGCGCCCCGGTCACATCGTGGTCGTGGACACCGAGGGCGAGGGCGAGGCGAAGAGCTTCACCTTCCGCGGCGAGGAGAAGTCGGCGTTGCCCGACGTTCCGCCGATCGAGCAGGCGGCAGGCGGCGCCGGCCCGAACCTGAGCAAGGAGGCGTAGCCTCCAGGGGCTCGTTTCACGGGGCTGCCCCGGCTGTGCGGACGCGATAGTCCGTACGGGCCGGGGCAGCCCTTTTTCGCGCCTACGGCCGTCATCGCGCCACCGGCCATCACGTCCACGCCCTGCGTCGGCCGCCCGACGGCGGCGGCGGCTTTCGCGGTGAGCGGTCCGGTTTCCACGACGCACCGGCGCGGCCGCGCACCCGGGTTCTCGCTTCCGGAAGGGAAGGACTTCGGTCCGCCGGGAGGCGTCCCGCGGTGACAAGCCGCACAGGCCCCCGCGCCGCTACTACGGCCGGTAGCAGGCGTTGGCCCATGCCCCGGCCGCATTCCCGGCGTGATCGATACGGCTTTCGGTAGTAGATGGGCGTTTTGAGTTGGAACGGGGGTTCGGGTTACCAAGGGATGCAGCCCGGCGCGCCGCTCGTGTGCCGGGCCTGTTCCTGCCCCAGTCGTCCATCCGGAGGATGTCCCCGCATGTCCCAGCGCCCCGCTTCCCGCACCGCCCGTCCGACCGCCCTGCGTCTGTGCGCCGCCGCCGTGGGCGCGGGCCTGGGAGTGACGGCCCTGCTGGGTGCCGGGACGGCCGTCGCCGCCGACAAGGCGGGGGTCCCGGCGCGCGCCGGCGCCGCCGCGTCCGTCGCCGCGCAGGCCGACGCGCTGGCCAAGGCGGCCAAGCAGGCCAAGCAGGCGGCGGCGAAGAAGGCCGCCGCGTGGGTGGACCCGGTGGACACGTACAAGCTCAGCGCCACCTTCGGCACCGGCGGCTCGATGTGGGCGCACAAGCACTCCGGCCAGGACTTCGCGGTGCCGGTCGGCACCCCGGTCAAGGCCGTGCACGCGGGCACCGTGGTCAAGGCGGGCCCCAACGGCGGCGGCGACGGCCCGGCGTACGGCAACGCCATCGTGATCCGGCACGCCGACAACACGTACTCGCAGTACGCGCACCTCTCGCGGATCGACGTCCGTATCGGGCAGGCGATCTCCACCGACCAGCGGATCGCGCTCTCCGGCAACACCGGCAACAGCAGCGGCCCGCACCTGCACTTCGAGATCCGTAAGACGGCGAACTACGGCTCGGCCGTGAACCCGGTCGCCTTCCTGCGCACGGCGGGCGTCAGGGTCTGACGGACCCGCCCCCTCCGTGGGCCTGCGTCACCAGATCGATGGCGACTTCGAGGATGGCCTTGCGCTTCTCCTCGGGGTCGCCTTCGAGGTCCTTGAGGGCGTACATGCCGACGTGCATGGAGAACAGCGCGGTGAAGCAGCGGATCTGGTCGGGGAGCGGGGCGCCCGGGTCCTTCAGGAGCTCGACCATCGCCAGGACGCGGTCCTTGAAGTTCTCCCCGATGGACAGCTCGCGGACGGTGGCCTGGTTCTCCTGCATGAAGCGGAAGAGGGGGGCCGCGCCGGTCAGGGTGTCGCTGTAGCGGCGCAGGATCTCGATCTTCGATTCCAAGGTCTGCGGCTGCGTCCGGCCCCATTCCAGCAGCTCGTCCATCGGCCCGGTGAGATCCTGAAAGAGGCTCACCAGGATGTCTTCCTTGGTCTTGAAGTGGTAGTACAGCGCCGCCTTGGTGACGTCCAGCCGCTCCGCGATCTCGCGCAGCGAGGTCTTCTCGTACCCCTGCTCGCCGAAGAGCTCCAGGGCCACATCCTGGATGCGCTGGCGGGTGTTGCCTCTGGCCATCGAGCTCTCCTGAAAACTTACTTGACGCCCGGCTAGTAGGGGGTCTACTTTCCCCGAGTGTAGTAACTAGCCGGGCGGCAAGTAAGTGTGGGGCAGGGAGTGGGAGAGATGGCACAACAGATTCAGCCGGAGGCCGGCGGGGCCGCGGCTCCGGAGACGGGACCCAAGCAGCGCAGCGTCCGCGTGGTCCTGCTGGCCCTGATGATCGCGATGCTCCTCGCGATGCTCGACAACATGATCGTCGGCACCGCGATGCCCACCATCGTCGGTGACCTGGGCGGGATGGCCCATCTGTCCTGGGTCGTCACCGCCTACACCCTGGCCACCGCGGCCTCCACGCCCATCTGGGGCAAGCTCGGCGACATGTACGGGCGCAAGGGCGCCTTCCTCGCCTCCATAGTCGTCTTCCTCGCGGGTTCCGCGCTCAGCGGCATGGCCCAGGGGATGGGCCAGCTGATCGGCTTCCGGGCGATCCAGGGCCTCGGCGCCGGCGGCCTGATCGTCGGGGTCATGGCGATCATCGGTGAGCTGATACCGCCACGGGAGCGGGGCAAGTACCAGGGCATGATGGCCGGTGTCATGGGCATCGCCATGATCGGCGGCCCGCTGGTCGGCGGCTCCATCACCGACCACCTCGGCTGGCGCTGGTCCTTCTACATCAACCTGCCGCTCGGCGCGGTCGCGCTCGCGATGGTCACCGCTGTCCTCCACCTCCCGAAGAAGACGTCCAAGCCGAAGATCGACTACCTCGGTACGGTGCTGCTGACCGTCGGCATCACCGCGATCGTGCTGGTCACCACGTGGGGCGGGACGGAGTACGCCTGGGGCTCGGCCCGGATCATGGAGCTGATCGCGCTCGGCGTGGCGTCCCTGGTCGGCTTCTTCTTCGTCGAGACCAAGGCGGCCGAGCCCATCGTGCCGCTGCACATCTTCCGCAGCCGCAACTTCTCGCTGATGGCGACGATCGCCTTCATCACCGGCTTCGTGATGTTCGGCGCGGTCCTCTTCCTCCCGCTCTACCAGCAGTCGGTGCAGGGCGCGTCCGCGACCAACTCGGGTCTGCTGCTGCTCCCGATGCTGATGTCGATGACGGTCGTCTCGCTCTTCGCGGGCCGCGTCACGACGTCGACCGGCCGCTACAAGGCGTTCCCGATCGTCGGCAGCATCCTGATGGTGGCGGGCCTCTACCTCCTGTCCACCATGGACACCGGCACCACCCGCCTCACCTCCGGCCTGTACATGGCGGTGCTCGGCGCGGGCATGGGCTGCCTGCTCCAGATCACCATGCTGGTCGCGCAGAACAGCGTCGAGATGAAGGACATCGGCGTCGGCTCCTCCACGAGCACGCTGGCCCGTACGCTCGGGTCCTCCTTCGGCGTGGCGATCATGGGCGCGCTCTTCAACAGCCGGGTCCAGGACGAGATGTCGGCGCGGGGCGGGGCCGGGGTCACCCAGCAGTCCGCCCAGCTCGACGCGGCGAGCCTGGCGAAGCTGCCGGCGCCGCTGCGGGAGGCGTACCAGCACGCGGTGTCCTCCGGGACGCACGGGGCGTTCGTCCTCGGGGCGGCTGTGGCGCTGGGGGCGGTGGTGGCTTCTCTGTTCGTGAAGGAGGTGCCGTTGCGGGGGGCGGGGCCGGATGCGGCTTCTGTCCCGGCTGCGGTGCCGGTGCGCGAGCGGGTGTGACCCTGACGGCCCCCGGAGCACGCCCTCCGGGGGCCGTCGTGTTGCCACGGGCGGATTCCCCCACCCCGCCCCTTCCCTAAACCCTCCGGGGGCGGGCTGCGCCCCGGCCCCCCTCCCGGGGGTGCGGTGTCTGTCTGCGAGCCGCGGAGGGCTGGTCGCGCAGTTCCCCGCGCCCCTTGGGCGACTGGGGGTTCGGGGATGCCTCCGGGGTCCTTGTGGGCCCGCTGTTCATGTCCGCGTCCCCTGCTCGCGTACGCCATCGGGGCTGCGGCCTTTCGGGTCGCTCGGCTCAGGGTCGCTGGCACGGCCGTGGGTGGGGGCGTGGAGGGGTGTCCCCGCAAGGAGGAGCGCATCAGTGGGTGTCGTCGGCGTGGAGGCCGCGCGCGCGACGAGAGAGGAGATACCCCTCCACGCCCCCACCCACCCCACCACCGGGCGGGCGCCACCCCCACCGAAGCCGCTGTTGCGCCGCAGGCACCCACCCACCGGGCCGGGCGCAAACCCACCGGACCCCAGCCCGCAGCCCCCACCAGACCCGCCCCGCCACCTACCCCTGCGGCGGCAGCACCGGAAAGCTCCCCGTCCCCGTGGGCGCGTGTTCCGGGAGCCAGAGGACCGCGATCGCGCCTCCTGCCGCGCCCGCACCCGCACCCGAACCCGCGCCCGCACCCGCCCCCGGACCGGAACCGTAACCGGAACCGGGGCGGGGGCCGGAAACGGCCCCGCCCCCCACCCCCTCCGGCGCCGCGTTCCGAAACGTCAGCCGCGCCCCCAGCACCCGCGCCTGTCCCGCCGCGATCGTCAGCCCCAGGCCGTGCCCGTGCCCAGCCCGGTCGCTGCTGCCCGTACGGAACCGGCTCGGGCCCTCCCGCAGCAGGGCCTCCGGGAACCCGGGCCCGTGGTCGCGGACCCGTACCACCCGGCCCTCCACTGTGACCTCCACCGGCCCCCGCCCATGCTTCGCCGCGTTCCCCAGCAGATTCCCCAGGATCCGCTCCAGCCGCCGGGGATCGGTGTTGACCCACGACTCGTGGACGACCCGGACCGTCACATCGGGGTCCAGCAGCGCGACCCGGCGGCTCACGAAGTCGCCCAGCGCGATCTCCTGGAGCTCCGCCCGCTCCGACGCGCTGTCCAGCCGCGCCACCTCCAGCACGTCCTCCACCAGCGTCCGCATCGCCTGGGCCCGGTTGCGTACGAGCTCGGTCGGGCGGCCGGGCGGCAGCAGCTCGGCGGCCGTCAGCAGCCCCGTCACCGGCGTACGCAACTCGTGCGCGATGTCCGCCGTCACCCGGCGCTCCGCCTCCAGCCGCTCCTGGAGCGCGTCCGTCAGCGCGTCCACCGCCCGCGCCAGCTCATCGGTCTCGTCCCGGACGACCCCGCCGATGGCGTCCCGTACGCGTACGTCCGTATGCCCCTCGGCCACCTTCGTCGCCGCCGCTGCGGCCTTCCGCAGCCGCCGCGAGATCTGCCCCCCGATCAGGATGCCGAGCGCGCACCCCCCGAACACCACCGCCACCGATCCGATCACCAGCGCCCGGTCGAGGTCGGAGATGACGTTGGAACTGCGGTCGGTGAACGTGCTGTGCAGCGACAGGACGTCACCGTTGCCGACCGGCACGGCCGCCCAGATGTCCGGCACCCCGCTCTTCGGCTCCTGCACGGACGTGGCCTTGCGGCCCCGGTCGGTCTTGGCCTTCAGATCGGCCGGCAGCGCCGGGTCGTTGAGCTTCGCGCCGAACCGGGTCTGCTTGCTCGTCTCGTAGATGCGCTGCGCGAACAGCACCCGGTCGAGCTGGAGGTCGCGCGCGTTGTCGAGCATCGAGACCCGCGCCGCGTTGTGCACCACGAGGCTGAGCGCCATCACGGTCAGCGCCCCGACGGCGGTGATGGCGATACTGATCTTCCAGCGGACGCCGGTCCGCAGAGCGGGCCGCCTCACTCGCCCCTCATGCCTTCCGCCCCTCACGCCTTCAGTTTGTAGCCGAAGCCACGCACGGTCTCGATCCGGTCCTGGCCGATCTTCGTGCGCAGCCGCTGCACATGGACGTCGACCACCCGTGTGTCACCGCCCCAGCCGTAGTCCCACACCCGCTCCAGGAGCTTGTCGCGGGAGAGCACGGTACCGGGAGCCGAGGAGAACTCCAGGAGCAGCCGCATCTCGGTCGGGGTCAGGGCGACGGTCTCACCACCCCTGCGGACCTCCATGCCCTCGGTGTCGACCTCCAGGTCGCCGAAGGCGAGGACCCCGCCGTCGACGGACCCGTCCGCCTCGGCCGCGCCCGCACCGGCCCCGCCCGCGTGCCCGAAGCGCCGCAGCACGGCACGGATACGGGCGACGAGCACGGCCCCGTCGAACGGCTTGGTCACGTAGTCGTCGGCGCCGGCCTCCAGGCCGAGCACCACGTCGATGGAGTCCGCGCGCGCGGACAGCATGATCACCGGCACGGTCGACTCGTCGCGGATGCGGCGGCACAGGCTCACCCCGTCCAGCCCCGGCAGCATCACGTCCAGCAGGGCGATGTCGGGCTGGTCGGCGCGGAAGGCCTCCAGGCCGGAGAGCCCGTCGGGCATGGCGGTCACGGTGAAGCCGTCGCGCTCCAGCGCGAGCTGGGTGGCTTCACGGATGACGTCGTCGTCCTCGACGAACAGGACATGGGTCTCGGCCATCGTGCTGCTCTCAGTTCCTCGACTTGCGCTTGCGCTGGTGCTGGTGCCTCGGCGGGCGGACGGTCAAACCCAACCACACCGGACCGCCCGGGTCAGGGCGAGGCCGGCATCGGCGCCTCGGTCCCCTCGTCGTTGCCGACGGCCTTGCTGAAGTCGTTCTCCACCTGGTCGTGCTTGGCGAACTTCGTCCCCGCCCAGCGGTAGGTCGTCACGATCTCGCTGGAGGCGAAGGCCGGCTTGTCGCCCTTGGCGTACATCTGCCGGGTCACCACCAGATCCCCCCGGTCGATCTCCGCGTAGACGGGCGCCTCTTCCGAGGTGAAGACATTGTCGTACGAGGACCCCTCCTCGCGGTACACATAGGAGCCGAGCCCCACCGCGTCCCCGCAGGTCATCACGTTGACGACCACGTCCTGGCCGACGGCGCCGGTGACGTGCCCGTAGCTGACGTCGATCGGGTACTCGTCCTTCACGCAGGGCTTCAGATCCGCCTTCACGCGCTCGCTGACCTTGGGGTCGGCCTTGAGCAGCCGTACGGCGTTGACCTTCTTGAAGGGCGCCTCGGTCGTGGCCTTGGGCGTCGGGGTGGCGTGGCTGACCTTGTCGGTGCGCGCCTCGCCCTCGTCGCGCGTGCCCGTGCCCCCGGTCGAGCAGCCCGCCGTGAGCAGGCCGAAGGCGGCGAGCCCGGCCATCGCCGTGGTTCCCGCCGCCAGTACGCCCCCTCTGCCTGTGCCTAGGCCGCGCACCGCTCCCGCCCCTTTTCGTCGTGCTCGCCCCGGCCGACCCGGCGGTCGGCCTGCCGGCCCACCCGGCCGACACGTCCATCAGCGTTGCCCAGAGCGTGGAAGTCAAGCTCGCGGCTCTCCAGCTCCTGACGGAGCCGGGCCAGCGCCCGGTGCAGCGTGCTCTTGACGGTACCCGCCGACATCCCGAGGGCCGCGGCGGTCTCCTCCGTGCTCATCTGCTCCCAGTGTCGCAGCACCACGACGCTGCGCTGCTTGGGCGCCAGGACCTTCAGTACGTCCATGAGGAGGGCGCGGTCGGCGCGCTGCTCGGAGCCGTCCTCGATGCGCGCGTCCGGCAGCTGCTCGGTGGGCACCTCCTCCAGCTTGCGGGCGCGCCACCACTCGGTCCGCGTATTGATCATCACGCGGCGCAGGTACGCGTCGGCGAGCGCCTTGTCGGCGATGCCGTCCCAGCGGCCGTAAGTGCGGGCCAGGGCGGTCTGGAGCAGGTCCTGCGCGTCGACCGGGTCCGGAACGAGCCGCCGGGCGCTGCGCAGCAGGGCCTCCTGCCGGGTGCGTACGTACTCTTCGAACTCGAGCACCTCGCCGTGCGCCATACCCAACCGCCTCCGTCCCCGTGACTTTCCCCGCTGGTCCTGCTTGCCCGACTGAACCTACGGAGCCGTTGTCACGGGCCTGTGCGGAGCAGCCGTCGGGGGACGCACGGTGAGCCATCGGTTGTGTAACAACGAAGGTTTGGGCTGTGTTTGCGCGGGGTAAGCGCGTGTTCCCGCGGTGACGGAGAGCTATCCCGCACAGGGTTTCTCCCCGGTCAACAGGCCCTGCCTGACCTGGAGTTCCGTCTCCGTGACACTCCGTCGGGAGCGGGGCTGGCCCGTCGCACACGACTGGGGCCCGGCCGTGACAAAGGCCGGACCGGCACCCGCCGTTCCGACCCGGCCGCCAGGCCGGATCAGGTCAGCGGCAGCCGGTACACGCCGTCCGCGAGCGGCTCCACGAGCCCGTCCGCGACCAGCCCGTCGAGCGCCCGGGCCCGCTGCACCGGCTCGTGCCACACCGCGTCCAGCGCCGCCTGCGGTACGGGATCGATCGCCTCGCGCAGCACGGCCAGCAGCTTGCCGCGCACCTGGCGGTCGGTCCCGGCGTACGTCTGGCCGCGGCGCGGGGGACCGTCGTGCGCGGGCTTGCCGGCCAGGCGCCAGGCGCAGCTCGCGGCGATCGGACAGCGCCCGCAGTCCTCGTTGCGGGCCGTGCACACCAGCGCGCCCAGCTCCATCGAGGCCGCCGCCCAGCGGGCCGCGCGGGCCTCGTCGTCGGGCAGCAGCGCACGGGCCAGGCGCCGCTCGGCGGCGGTGGTGGCGGTCGGCGGGTACTGCACGCCCGTCACGGCCCGCGCGAAGACCCGGCGGACGTTGGTGTCCAGGACCGGGTGGCGCTGTCCGTACGCGAAGGAGGCGACCGCGGCGGCCGTGTACTCGCCGATGCCGGGCAGCGCCAGCAGCTGCCCGTGGTCGCGCGGCACGTCACCGCCGTGCCGTTCCGTTATCGCCACCGCGGCCCCGTGCAGGCGCAGCGCGCGGCGCGGGTAGCCCAGGCGGCCCCAGGCGCGGACGGCCTCGCCCGGGGCGTCGGCGGCGAGGTCGGCGGGGCGCGGCCAGCGGGCCATCCACTGCTCGTACACCGGGAGCACCCGGCTCACGGGCGTCTGCTGGAGCATGAACTCGCTGACCATCACCCCCCAGGCACCGGCTTCGGGGCGGCGCCAGGGCAGGTCGCGCGCGTGCTGGTCGAACCACCCGAGGACGGGGGTGTGGAGAGCGTCGGGGGAGACCGTGTCGGGGTCGGTCGTCGGCATCGTCGTCATGGCACCCCCGATCCTGGCACGGAACGGGGGTGCGGCGGGTACGGCGGGCCGCTCAGCGGCGGGCGTGCAGCGGCGCGCCCGGCCCGGACAGCCACAGCGCGGCGCCGTTGCCGCTCGCCCGCATCGACTCGACGAGGGAGCGCACCGGGCGCGTACCGGCCTTGGCGAAGAGGACCGCGACGGCCGTACCGAGCAGCAGGCCGACCGCCACGTCGTGCGGGTAGTGCACGCCGACGTACACCCGCGAGAAGGCCATCGCCAGCGCCATCGGCACCGTCAGCGCCCAGATGCGCGGCCAGGCCAGCGCGAGGGCCACGGCCGCCCCGCCCGCGATGGTGGCGTGGTTGGACGGGAAGGACCAGTCGCCGTTGACCGGGCAGGTGATGAGGGAGGTGGCGGCGCCCTTGACCGCGCGGCAGGGGCGCTCCTCGACGACCAGCGTCTTGATCACCTCGCTGGAGATGTACGCGACAGCCGTCGCCAGCGGGGCGAGCAGCGCCAGCGCCATCGCCGTCGGGTCCGCCCGGCGTGCCCGCCACCAGCAGGCGACGAACAGCACGCCGAACAGGACCAGTCCCACCTCCGTCCAGAGCTCGACGAAGTGCTGCATCCACGAGGGCGTGTCGTGGGCGAAGTCGGTGATGTCGCGGTAGAGATCGCTATCCATGGTGACGGACAGTATGGAACATCGGCTTCCGGGATGATGATCCGGAAAAGTTGCGGAGGGCGAGCGGCGGGTGGGGCGGGAGTTGGGGCGGAACTCTCGTAGAGTTTCGCCCGTGGGATCTCTGCGCAATCCGGTCGGGCCGCTTCCCTCCTCCATCTACTGGCGACGGAGGGCAGTCGCGCTGTCCCTGCTCGCGCTGCTCGTGGTGGTGATCCTATGGGCCGTCAGTTCTGGTGGCGGGGGCGGCGGCAAGGGCGGCGGCAACGACAAGGGCGCCCACCCGGCCCCCTCGATCACGCCGGGGCCGGGCAGTTCGGGGCCGGCGATCAGTACGGCGCCGGGCGGCCGGGACGAGACCCCGGGCGCCTCCTCCTCGGGCGCGTCCGGCGGTTCCTCCTCCGCGGGCTCCTCCTCCGGCTCCGGCGGTACGGCGGGTTCTTCAGCCGACGGCGGCGGCAACGGGGGCGCGGACGGCGGGGGTTCGGGCTCCGGGGGCGGCGCGGGCGCCGTGGGCGGCGGCTCGTCGGGCGGTGGCGGTGGTGGCGGTGGCGGCGGTGGTACGGCGCGGCAGGTGCCCGCCGGGTCCTCGCTGCCGGTCTGCGCGCCGGGGCAGCTGAGGCTGACGGTCCACAGCCTGAAGAACGCCTACGCGCCCGGGGAGAAGCCGCAGGTCGTCATCTCCGTCGAGAACACGGCCGACTCCACCTGCAAGGCGGACCTCGGTCCCAAGGGGGCGGTCCTGGTGGTGACGGACTCCGGCGACGACAAGGTGTGGGCGTCGGACGACTGTGTCGGCGGGGCGGGGAGCGAGCTGTTCCAGGTGCCGGGGAAGGCTACGGTGACGCGGGTGGTGGCGTGGGACCGGACGCGGAGCGCGGCGCGCTGCGCGACCCCGGCGCCGGGGTCGCCCGCTCCCGGCACGTACCTGTTCGAGGTCCAGGCCACAGGCCTCCCGGTGGCCCGGGCCCCCTTCTCCCTCTCCAAGGACTGAGAAGCGGCCGGGCGGGGGCCGGCGGTCGGACGCGGACCGTGCTGGGTTACTCGCGCAGTTCCCCGCGCCCCTAGGGGGTTGGGGGCGCGGGGAACTGCGGGCTCAGCCACCCACGACCCGCAGTCGACGTCCGGGCCCTGAAGGGGCGCGGGGAACCGCGCGAGCAACCCCCACCGGCCCGCAGTCGAGGTCCCGGCCCACAAGGGGCGCGGGGAACTGCGCGGCCAGCCCGCCACCGGCCCCGCGGTCAGAGTCCCGGCCCTGGGCCGAAGCCCCGGCCGCCCGCCAGAGGGCTTTCGGGAAGGGGCGGGGTGGGGGAATCCGCCCCGGCCCCACCCCACCGCCCCCCACCTACACGTACCGCTCCAGAATCGAGGACTCCGCCAACCGCGACAGCCCCTCCCGCACGCTCCGCGCCCGAGCCTCCCCGACCCCGTCCACGGTCTGAAGGTCATCCACGGACGCCGCCAGCAGCTTCTGAAGCCCCCCGAAGTGCTCCACCAGACGCTCGATGATCGCCCCGGGCAGCCGGGGAACCTTGGCCAGGAGGCGGTACCCGCGGGGCGAGACCGCGGAGTCCAGCGTCTCGGGCGAGCCGCTGTAGCCCAACGCCCGCGCCACTATGGGCAGTTCGAGCAGCTCCGCGTGGGTGAGATCGTTCAGCTCCGTCAGCGCCTCCGCCACCGTCCGCGAGCGCTTCGCCGTCGGCTCGGGCACATAGTCCCGGACCACCAGCTCCCGCTCGGGCTCGACGCCCGCGATCAGCTCGTCCAGCTGGAGCGAGAGCAGCCGCCCGTCGGTGCCCAACTCCACCACGTACTCGGCGATTTCCGTGGCGATCCGGCGGACCATCTCCAGGCGCTGGGCGACCGCCGTGACGTCCCGGACCGTCACCAGGTCCTCGATCTCCAGGGCCGACAGCGTGCCGGCCACCTCGTCCAGGCGCAGCTTGTACCGCTCCAGCGTCGCCAGCGCCTGGTTGGCCCGCGAGAGGATCGCCGCCGACTCCTCCAGGACCCGGCGCTCCCCGTTCACGTACAGCGCGATCAGGCGCATGGACTGGGAGACCGAGACCACGGGGAAGTTGCACTGCTTGGAGACCCGGTCCGCCGTGCGGTGGCGGGTGCCCGTCTCCTCGGTGGGGATGCCCGCGTCGGGGACCAGCTGGACCCCGGCACGGTGGATCTTGGTGATGTCCTTGTCGAGGACCAGCGCCCCGTCCAGCTTGCACAGCTCGCGCAGCCGCGTCGCGGCGAACTCCACGTCCAGGACGAAGCCGCCCGTGCACATCGAGTCGACGGTCTTGTCGAGCCCGAGCACGATCAGACCGCCCGTGTTGCCCCGCAGGATGCGCTCCAGGCCGTCACGGAGTGCGGTGCCGGGCGCGACCGCGCTCAGCGCGGCCCGCATCAGCGCTTCGTTGCCGGAGCCTGTGCCGGACTTTCCGGATCCCGCTGCCCGGTCGTTGGCTGCCACTGCACTCCTCCGGTCGCAGACGTTCGACGGCAAAGTCTACCGGCGCTCCTCCTCCGCCCGTGGGGCCTCGGCCCGACGCCCGCGCGGCAGCACCCGCAGGGCGTCCCCCATGTCGGCGACTTCCGTGACCTTCATACCGGCCGGGACCTTCCCCGGGTCGGACGGCACCAGCGCGTGCGTGAAGCCCAGGCGGTGGGCCTCGGCCAGTCGGCGCTGGACGCCCGTGACCCTTCTGACCTCGCCCGCGAGCCCCACCTCACCGATCGCGACCAGGTTCTTCGGCAGCGGGGTGTCGCTCGCGGCCGACGCCAGCGCGAGGGCGATCGCCAGGTCCGCCGCGGGTTCGGAGAGCTTCACGCCGCCGACCGTGGCGCTGTAGATGTCGCGCTTGCCCAGCGCGGTGATCCGCCCGCGCTGCTCCAGGACCGCCAGCATCATCGAGACCCGGGAGGTCTCCAGGCCGGACGTGGTGCGCCGGGGCGAGGGGATCTGGGAGTCCACGGTCAGCGCCTGGACCTCGGCCACCAGGGGCCTGCGGCCCTCCAGGGTCACCGTCAGGCACGTACCCGGAACGGGCTCGTCCCGGCGGGTGAGGAAGAGGCCCGAGGGGTCGGTCAGGCCCGTGATGCCCTCGTCGTGCAGCTCGAAGCAGCCCACCTCGTCCGTCGCCCCGTACCGGTTCTTCACGCCGCGCACCAGGCGCAGGCGCGCGTGCCGGTCGCCCTCGAAGGAGAGCACCACGTCCACCAGGTGTTCGAGCAGACGCGGGCCCGCGATCGCCCCGTCCTTGGTCACATGGCCGACCAGGAGCGTCGCCATCCCGCGCTCCTTGGAGGCGCGGATCAGCGCGCCCGCCACCTCGCGCACCTGTGCCATGCCGCCGGGCGCTCCGTCGATCTCCGGAGAGGCCACGGTCTGTACGGAGTCGAGGACGAGCAGGGACGGCTTGACCGCGTCCAGATGGCCCAGGACCGCGGAGAGGTCCGTCTCGGCCGCGAGGTACAGATGGTCGTTGAGGGCGTTGATCCGGTCGGCCCGCAGCCGGACCTGGCTCGCGGACTCCTCGCCCGTCACGTAGAGCGTGGGGTGCTCCTCCCGGGCCGCCTTGGCGGCGACGTCGAGCAGCAGCGTGGACTTGCCGACCCCCGGCTCCCCGGCAAGCAGCACCACCGCGCCCGGCACGAGCCCGCCACCCAGGACGCGGTCCAGCTCGGCGACGCCGGTCGAGCGGGCGGTGGCCTGGCGGGCGTCCACCTGGCCGATCGGCAGGGCGGCGGTGGAGACCCGGCCCGCCGCCGTCGTCCGCACGGCGGGCGCGCCGTACTCCTCGACCGTCCCCCAGGCCTGGCACTCGGGGCAGCGGCCGAGCCACTTGGCGGTCGTCCAGCCGCATTCGGTGCAGCGGTAGGACGGCCGGTCCTTGGCGGATTTCGTACGGGTAGCCATGACGTCACCGTAGCGGCGCCCACTGACAGTCCCGACGGGTGGCGGTACCGCGCGGCCCGCGTCCACCGCCGAAGAGCGTTCCCCCGCAAGGGGGAAGGCAACGTTCCGCACCGGGGAAGGCAAGCCTCCGCGATGGAGGACACGGTTCCTGTCCCCTTTTGAGGGATACCTTCACCCGTAAGGAGTAAATGTGCTGAAGCGGCACCAAGGAGGCGGGATCCTGCGCCTACCTTCACCGGGTGAAGAGCAGCGGTCTGGATCACCCCACGCACACCACCGGCGCACACCGGGCGCAGCGCCGCGCGTCCCGGACGTTGACCCAGCGCCCGCCGGCGCGCTACGAGGCGTATCTCGACGGCCTGTTCACCTACTGCCTGTCCGTGCTCTGCGACCACGACGAGGCCGTCCACGTCCTCGGTGACGTCCTCGCCGTCTCCGAGCGCCAGCACGCGCGCTGCCCCGACACCGAGGCCGAGCGCAAGGCGTGGCTGTACGCGCTGGCGCGCTGGTCCTGTCTGCGCAAGCTCGCCGAGCGCAAACGGACCCGCAAGGGTGCCCACACCGGCCGCCCGCAGCCGTCCGAGCCCGATGCCGCCGCCTCCGTATCGCCCGAGGAGGCCGAGCGCCGGCGCCGCGAACTGGCGCTCCTCGCCTGGCCCGAGGCCGCCGGCACCACGCCCGAGCAGCGCGAGGCCCTGGAGCTCGCCGTCCGCCACCGGCTGGGCCCGCGCGAGGTCGCCTCCGTCCTCGGCATGAGCTACCCGGCCGCCCGCGAGCTGCTCGCGGCCGGCGCCTGCGAGGTCGAGCGGACCCGGGCCGCCCTCGCCGTCGTCGAGACCGGCGGCTGCCCCACCGTGGCCCGGCTCACCGGCGACCACCAGGTGCTGCTCTCGGCGGCCCTGCGTCGCGAGCTGGTCCGGCACGTCGACGACTGCCCGCGCTGCCGCCGCGCCGCCGAGCGCGCGGGCGCCGCCGGGCCCTGGCCAGGCTCCTCCGTCACCCCGGCCGCGCTGCCGCTGGCCGAGGCCCCGCGCGCGGCGGCGTACACGGCGATGCTCCACGTCCCCAGGACCCGCGGCGGCGCCCCCCGCTTCGACCGGTCCGGCTTCCCCATGGACCCCAAGGACCGGGCGGCCCGCCGGGACCGGCTGCGCGCGCGTGCCGTGACGACCACGGTGGTGGCCACCGTGGTGGCCGCGCCCGCCTTCGCGCTCTGGGCCGCCTACCGGGGCGCCCCCGCGACCGGCGAGTCCCCCGACGGCGCCAAGGTCACCGCCAGCGAGGCCGACAGCTCCGGCGGCCTGGAGGGCCTGCCGTACGAGCGCTACGAGAACGCGGGCAACGCCCGCACCGACTCCGACCCCCGCGCCGAACCCGGCAGCCGTCCCCCCGCCGACGTCTCCGTGGAGGTCGTCAGCCCCGGCTCCGCCAGCCCCACCGGGCCGGGCGAGCTCACCGTCTCGGCCCGCTCGCAGGGCGGCGTCACGGTCCTCACGCTCACCGCCAGCGGCGACGCCCCGGTGGACTGGTCGCTGTGGACGGACGCCCCCTGGCTCGTCTTCAGCGGCACCCGCGGGACGCTGGAGCCGGGCACAAGCGTCTCGGTGTACGTGTCGGTCGACCACGCGCGCGAACCGCGCGGCCACTGGTCGGCCCAGGTCGGCGTGCGGCCCTCGGGCGCGGTCGTCAGGATCACCGGCGTGGGACCCGGCACCCGGGCCATCCCGCCCGCCTCGCCCGACCCCGACCCCGACCCCGACCCCGGCACCCCGTCCGAGCCGGACCCGACCCCGCCGACGACGCCGCCCGACTCCCCGACGCCGACCAGCCCCTCGCCCACCCCGACCTCGCCGTCACCGACGCCGACGGCACCCACCACACCGCCGGACACCCCCGGCGGCACCGCGTCCCCGCCGCAGCCCTCGTGAGGCCGGGGCCGGGAGCGCGGCCCTCAACGGGCCGGGTCAGCCGGGTGCGGTGCCACCAGCGGCAGCGCGGAGGCGAGCCGCGCCTCGCACAGCCCCACCAGCACCTCGTACGCCTCCTTGCCCATCAGCTCGGTCAGCTCCGGCCGGTAGGTCACATAGACCGGCTCGCCCGCGCCGTGCGCCGAGGTCGCCGAGGTGCACCACCAGTGCAGGTCGTGGCCGCCAGGACCCCAGCCCCGCCGGTCGTACTCCCCGATGGAGATCTGGAGCACACGCGTCTCGTCCGGCCGGTCGATCCAGTCGTAGGTGCGGCGCACCGGCAGCTGCCAGCAGACGTCCGGCTTGGTCTCCAGCGGCTCCTTGCCCTCGCGCAGCGCCAGGATGTGCAGCGAACAGCCCGCGCCGCCCGCGAACCCGGGCCGGTTCTGGAAGATGCAGGAACCTTCCCACCTGCGGGTCTGCCGCTCGCCGTCGTCGTCGAGCTGGACCCAGCCGCTCTGCGTGCCCTCGTCGTGGAACTGCCACAGCTCCGGCGTGAGCCGCGCCACGTGCGCCGCCACGCGCTTCTCGTCGTCCTCGTCCGAGAAGTGCGCGCCGAGCGTGCAGCAGCCGTCGTCCGCGCGGCCCGCCTGGATGCCCTGGCAGCCGCTGCCGAACACACACGTCCACCGCGAGGTCAGCCACGTCAGATCGCAGCGGAAGACCTGTTCGTCGTCGGCGGGGTCGGGGAACTCCACCCACGCGCGCGGGAAGTCGACCCCCTGCTCGTCCGTCTGCTGTCCGGGAGTCCTGGGGGGCTTGGCTTTGCCCGGCTTCGCCTTTTTCGTCTTTGGCACGGGACAAGCGTATGTCCGCGACCGCAGTAGCGTTCAGCTCATGAGACTCGGAGTCCTCGATGTGGGGTCGAACACGGTTCACCTGCTGGTGGTGGACGCGCACGCCGGTGCCGCGCCGCTGCCCGCGTACTCGCACAAGGCCGAGCTGAGGCTCGCCGAACTCCTCGACGAGGACGGGGCGATCGGACCGGAGGGCGTCGACCGGCTGGTGGCCACGGTCAGCACCGCGCTGATCGCGGCCGAGGACAAGGGCGTCGAGGAGATGCTCCCCTTCGCCACCTCGGCGGTGCGCGAGGCCAGCAACGCCGACCTGGTGATCGGCCGGGTCAAGGAGGAGACCGGGGTCGACCTCGGCGTCCTGTCCGGCGAGGAGGAGGCCCGCCTCACCTTCCTGGCGGCCCGCCGCTGGTACGGCTGGTCGGCCGGGAAACTGCTGCTCCTGGACATCGGCGGCGGCTCCCTGGAGGTCGCGTACGGGATCGACGAGGAGCCGGTCGCGGCCGTGTCGCTGCCCCTGGGCGCCGGCCGGCTCACCGCCGCCTGGCTGCCCGGCGACCCGCCCGACCCCTCCGACGTACGGGCCCTGCGCCGCCACGTCCGCGCGCAGATCGCCCGCACGGTCGGCGAGTTCGCCCGCACCGGCTCCCCGGACCACGTGGTCGCCACCTCCAAGACCTTCAAACAGCTCGCCCGGATCGCCGGCTCCGCCCGCTCCACCGAGGGCGTGTACGTCCAGCGCACCCTGAGCCGCAGGTCGCTGGAGGAGTGGGTGCCCAAGCTCGCCGCGATGACCACCGAGCAGCGCACCAGGCTGCCGGGCGTCTCCGAGGGCCGGGCGCGCCAGCTGCTCGCGGGGGCGCTGGTGGCCGAGGGGGCGATGGACCTGTTCGGCGTGGAGGAGCTGGAGATCTGCCCGTGGGCGCTGCGCGAGGGCGTGATCCTGCGCCACCTCGACCAGCTGCCGGTGGGATGACGCAGGGGGCGGCAGGGGCGTGGGAGGCGGCGCGGGCATCGGGTTCCGGCCGGGTGGACGGTCCGCCCGCGGCCCTTCCCACGGGTGCCCGTAGGCTGTCTCCGTGGCAGAACCAGTAGTGCGCATCCCGGATGCGAAGGTCGCCCTGTCGACGGCTTCGGTCTATCCGGAGTCGACGGCGACGGCCTTCGAGATCGCCGCACGCCTGGGGTACGACGGCGTCGAGGTCATGGTCTGGACCGACCCGGTCAGCCAGGACGTCGACGCCCTGCGACGGCTCTCGGACTACCACCAGGTGCCGATCCTGGCCGTGCACGCCCCCTGTCTGCTGATCACCCAGCGGGTCTGGTCGACCGACCCGTGGGTGAAGCTCCAGCGGGCGAGAGCCGCGGCCGAGAAGCTGGGCGCCTCCACCGTGGTGGTGCACCCGCCGTTCCGCTGGCAGCGCCAGTACGCCCGTGACTTCGTCACCGGCATCTGGCGGATGGCCGACGAGACGGACGTACGGTTCGCCGTCGAGAACATGTACCCGTGGCGCTACCGCGACCGCGAGATGCTCGCGTACGCACCCGACTGGGACGTCACCAAGGACGACTACCGGCACTTCACGGTCGACCTCTCGCACGCCGCGACCGCCCGCACCGACGCGATGGCGCTCGTCGACCGCATGGGCGACCGGCTCGCCCACGTCCACCTCGCCGACGGCAAGGGCTCCGCCAAGGACGAGCACCTCGTCCCGGGCCGGGGCAGCCAGCCGTGCGCCGAGCTCCTCGAAGGGCTCGCCCGCACCGGCTTCGGCGGGCACGTCGTCATCGAGGTCAACACCCGCCGGGCCATGTCCGCGGCCGAACGCGAGGCGGACCTCGCGGAGGCGCTCGCCTTCACCCGGCTGCACCTGGCGTCCAAGGTGCGCCGGTGACCGGATCCGCCCCCGCGTCCGCCTCCGCCCCGCGCCGCCGGGGCCGCCCCCCGCGCGCGGAGGCCGACAGCGGCCCCGGCACGCGCCAGCGCATCCTGGAGGCGGCCCGCGCCGAGTTCGCCGAGCGCGGCTACGACAAGACGTCGGTCCGCGGCATCGCCAAGGCGGCCGGGGTGGACGCGGCACTGGTCCACCACTACTTCGGCACCAAGGACGAGGTGTTCGAGGCGGCGGTGGAGATGACCCTGGAGCCGGTCCAGCTCGCGCCCGCGGTGGTCGGCGCCGGGGACTCCCTCGACGGCGTCGGCGAACGCATGGCCCGCTACTTCATCGAGGTCTGGGAGAACCCCGCCACGCGCGCGCAGCTCCTGGCGGTCTTCCGCTCGGCCCTCACCCACGAGGCGGCGGCGAAGGTCCTGCGCACCCTCGTCCTGCGTCGCGTCCTGGAGCGCGTCGCGGCGGAGCTGAAGGTCCCCGACCCCCGCTTCCGCGCGGAACTGGCGGCCTCCCACATGGTGGGGATCGCCGTCCTGCGCTACGTGATCAAGGTGGAACCGCTGGCGTCCACGGACCCGGAGGAGATCGTACGGATGGTGGCGCCGACGTTGCAGAGGTATTTGACGGACCCGGGGTGAGAGGGACGGGGCAGGGGCGCGGGCCTGTTCAGGGGTGCCGGGGCGCGGGGGCGCAGCCCCGCTGGGGGTGCGGGGGGCGAAGCCCCGCCCGGGGTCCGAGCGCGCAGCCCCCGGGAAACCCCCTCACCCCTTACCCCTCACCCCACCCCCGGAGGGTTTCCGGAAGGGGCGGGTAGGGGATCGCCCGCCGCAGGCGCCCCCCACCCGCAGGTGCCCGTATGCCGAACTGGCGTCCCGGCATCCGGACGAGCTGTCCGGATCCTGGAGTCGAGGCGTACGCTCGAAGCAGCCCGATCCGGCTTTCTGCCACTGGATGCTGAGGAGCGACCGCAATGCCCGAGCTGAGGTCCCGCACCGTCACCCACGGCCGCAACATGGCCGGCGCCCGCGCCCTGATGCGCGCCTCGGGCGTAGCCGGCGCGGACATCGGCAAGCCGATCATCGCCGTGGCGAACAGCTTCACCGAGTTCGTGCCCGGGCACACCCACCTCGCCCCGGTCGGCCGCATCGTCTCCGACGCGATCCTGGCCGCCGGCGCCGTCCCCCGCGAGTTCAACACCATCGCGGTCGACGACGGCATCGCGATGGGTCACGGCGGCATGCTCTACAGCCTCCCCTCCCGCGACCTGATCGCGGACAGCGTGGAGTACATGGTCGAGGCGCACTGCGCGGACGCGCTCATCTGCATCTCCAACTGCGACAAGATCACCCCGGGCATGCTGATGGCCGCGATGCGCCTCAACATCCCCACCGTCTTCGTCTCCGGTGGCCCGATGGAGGCCGGTCAGGCCACCCTCGTCGACGGGACCGTCCGCAAGCTCGACCTGATCGACGCCATGGTCGACGCCGCCAACGAGAAGATCTCCGACGCGGACGTCCTGCGCATCGAGGAGAACGCCTGCCCCACCTGCGGCAGCTGTTCGGGCATGTTCACCGCCAACTCGATGAACTGCCTCACCGAGGCCATCGGCCTGAGCCTGCCCGGCAACGGCTCGGTCCTCGCCACCCATACCGCCCGCCGCGCCCTGTACGAGAACGCGGCCCGCACGGTCGTCGACATCACCAAGCGGTACTACGAGGAGGACGACGCCTCCGTCCTGCCCCGCTCCATCGCCACGCGCGCGGCGTTCGAGAACGCCATGGCCCTCGACATCGCCATGGGCGGCTCCACCAACACGATCCTGCACCTGCTCGCCGCCGCGCAGGAGGCCGACCTCGCGTACGACCTCAAGGACATCGACGCCGTCTCGCGCCGCGTCCCCTGCCTGGCCAAGGTCGCGCCCAACCTGGCGCCCACGACCACGTACTACATGGAGGACGTGCACCGCGCCGGCGGCATCCCCGCCATCCTGGGCGAGCTCTACCGCGCGGGGCTGCTGAACGAGGACGTCCACACCGTCCACTCCCGCTCCATCAAGGAGTGGCTGGACGCCTGGGACGTGCGCGGCGGCTCGGCGACGCCGGAGGCCGTCGAGCTGTGGCACGCCGCTCCCGGCTGCGAGCGCTCGGCGACCGCGTTCTCCCAGTCCAAGCGGTGGGAGACGCTCGACACCGACGCGGCCAACGGCTGCATCCGCGACGCCGCCCACGCGTACTCCAAGGACGGCGGCCTCGCGGTCCTGCGCGGCAACCTGGCCGAGGACGGCTGCGTCGTGAAGACGGCCGGTGTCGACGAGTCCATCTGGACGTTCGAGGGCCCGGCCGTGGTCTGCGAGTCCCAGGACGAGGCGGTCGACAAGATCCTCCGTAAGGAGGTGAAGGAGGGCGACGTCGTCGTCATCCGGTACGAGGGCCCCAAGGGCGGCCCGGGCATGCAGGAGATGCTCTACCCGACGTCGTTCCTGAAGGGGCGGGGCCTCGGCAAGTCCTGCGCGCTGGTCACCGACGGCCGCTTCTCCGGCGGTACGTCGGGTCTGTCCATCGGCCACGCCTCGCCCGAGGCGGCGTCCGGCGGCACGATCGCCCTGGTCGAGGACGGCGACCGCATCCGCATCGACATCCCCAGCCGTACGATCGAACTCCTTGTCCCCGAGGCGGAACTGACGGAGCGACGGGCGGTGCTGGGCGGGGTGTACGCGCCGAGGTCCCGCGAACGCAAGGTGTCGGCGGCGCTGCGGGCGTATGCGGCGATGGCGACGAGTGCGGACCGGGGAGCGGTCCGGGACGTCACGAAGCTCCCCTGACCCCGCCCCCGCCGACGAAGCCCCCCCCTCCACAGCCCCCAAGCGGGGCTGTCCCCGGCCCAGGGTCAGGAGCCTTCGGCCCCACCCCCCCTGTTTGTCTGCGGACCGTGGTGGGTTGCTCGCGCAGTTCCCCGCGCCCCTAGGCAGCTAGGGGCGCGGGGAACTGCGCGCTCAGCCACCCACAACCCGCAGACGAACGCCACGGGTGGGCACAGCGGCACCCCGGCCGGGCGGGCCGCCCCCTCACCCCCCGCCCAGCGACCCCGCCCGCACCCCGAACACCACCCCGTCCGGTGCGCTCCCGTACACCACGGCACCCGCACCTGGACCGGCACCCACCCCCGCACCCGCACCAGCCCCCACACCCCGCAACACCGGCGCCGGCAGACTGGCCGCGAAGGTGTCGCGCCCCGAAGCCATCCGCGGCCCGGTCTGCCCCACCAGCACCCCCCGCCCCGCATCCACCCCCAGCAACCGCCCGTCCGACGCCGCCACATACACCCGGCCACCTCCCACCACCGGCCGGGACGCCCGCGCGGCCCCCGTCTCCAGGCGCCACAGCTGCGCACCCCGCCGGGTGTCCACCGCCAGCAGCGCCCCGCCCGCCCCGAACACGTACACGGTGTCCCCGTCGACCGCCGCCTGCGCCTGGTCGACGGGGGCGGGCAGCGGGGTTCGGCGGACCGGCCGGGCCGCGCTCGCGGTGTCCAGGCGTACGACCGCCGTCGTGAAGCTGTCCGCGTCCACCGCCAGCAGCGTGAGCGCGCCCCCGCTCGCCCCCACCGCCCCCAGCGAACCCGGCAGCCGCTTGGTCCACAGCACCTTCCCGGTGTCCGGCGCGACCGCGGTGACCAGGGAGGTCGCCCCGTCCTCGGCCACCGACACCGCGTACAGCGCGGCACCACCGGGCGCCGCTCCCACCATCCACTGCGCGTTCGCGGCGGCGGGCCGCCCCCGCCAGCGCTCCCGGCCGCTCGCGCTGTCGAGGCAGCGCACCTCACCGCCGCCGGTGGTGAACAGGACGGCCGTGTCACCGAAGGCGAGGGCCCCGTGCGCCGGGACCGGACGGGTCCAGCGCCTGGCGCCGGTCGCCGGGTCGAGGGCGTCGATCCGCCCCGCGCCCGGCGGCGCCACGAGGACGAGCCCGCCGGAGACCCGCGGCCGTCCGTCGTCCGCCACCCGCCCCGCCGCGCCCGTGGCCTTCACCGACCACAGCACCCGCCCGCTCGCCGGATCGAGCCGCGCCGCGGTGACCCCGGGAGCGGCGCAGTACAGCGCCCCGCCGCCGAGGGAACAGGCCGGCATACGGTTCCCGCTCCCGCGCCCGGCGAGCGGCACGGCCCACGGCGTGAACGCCCGCCCCGCCCCAGCCGTCGGCGCCACCTTCCGCGGCCGCCCGCCGTCCCCACCGTCCCCGCCCCCGGCCATCCGTACGCCCACCACCGCACCCGCGGCCACCGCCACCAGCGCGGCACCGGCGGCGGCCCACCGCAGCCGCCGGCGCGCCGCCCGCAGGGGAGCGGCCGAGGACGCCCCGGCGGCCTCCCGCCGATGGGTCGGCACGTCGCAGCCGTCCCGCTCCCCGTCCGGCCATGGCCGCCCCGGCACCTTCTCCACCGGGTTGCTGAAGCGCTGGGTCGGGATGAAGGCCTCGGTCCCGTACGCCGCCGAGCGCAGCTCCGCCATCAGCTCGTCCGGTGTGGGCCGGTCCTCGGGCTTCTTGGCGAGACAAGCGCTCAGCACCGGAACGAGGTCATCGGGAACCCCGCTCAGATCGGGCTCGTTGTGAACGACCTGGTACGCCACGATGTAATGGCTCTCGGAGTCGAACGGCCCGTTCCCCGTCGCCGCGTGCACCAGCACCGCGCCCATCGCGAAGACATCGGCGGCCGGACCGACCTCGCGCGGCGCCTGGAACTGCTCCGGCGCCATGAACGGCGGCGTGCCGATCAGCTTCCCGGTCTCGGTGCGCAGATCGCTGTCGTACGGGCGCGAGATGCCGAAGTCGATGACCTTCGGCCCGTCGGCGGCGAGCAGCACATTGCTCGGCTTGAGGTCGCGGTGGACGACCCCGGCCCGGTGGATGTCCCGCAGCGCCTCGGCGAGCCCGGCGCCCAGCCGCCGTACCCGCGCGGCATCGAGCGGCCCGTTCCGCTTCACTTCCTCGGCGAGGGTGGGCCCGGGGATGTAGAGGGTGGCCATCCAGGGCCGCGCGGCCGCCGTGTCGGCGTCGACGACGGACGCGGTGAACGCACCGCTCACCCGCCGCGCGGCCGACACCTCCTGCCGGAACCGCGCCCTGAACTCCGGGTCCTTGGCGTGCTCGGCGTGGACGACCTTGACGGCCAGCCGCAGGCCGGAGGCGGACGTGGCCAGATGGACCACACCCATGCCGCCGGAACCGAGCGTCGACTCCAGCAGATACTGCCCGGCGTACTCCGGTACCCCCGGACGTTCCGCTTCCGGGCCCGGCCCCGTGCTGCGCAACGGCGGCATCCCCCACCCCCGTGTGTTCGTCCCCGAGCGCGACGCTCGGAGCCTAGTCGATGATGCGTGCGAGACCCGAGGGGCTTGCTAGCCTGCGGGTCGCGTGCGTGGCGTACGCGGAGTGACGGTGACGGGGGAGGCCAGACATGGCTACGGACGAGCTCGCGGGCGTGCAGAGTGAGCAGAGCGAGACGACGACGAAGCGGTACCCGGTGGCGCCGGGCGTACAGCTGAACGTCCGCAGCGGCCCCGGCACCGGGTACCCGGTGGTCAAGGTGCTCCCCACGGGGGTGAGCGTCCCGATCAACTGCCAGTGCCCCGGAACGACGGTCTCCGGTCCGTACGGCACGACGAACATCTGGGACAACATCGCCAACGGGCAGTACGTGTCCGACGCGTACGTACGGACGGGCAGCGTCGGATACGTGGCGGTCCGCTGCGGCTAGCCGCCCCCCGAGACCAGGGATAATCGAGCCATGAGCGACCAGAACGCCGGCGGTACGGGCGCGAGCGGCCCCGAGCCCGAGCCCATCCGCTTCTTCGGCACGACGTGGGTCGACCACGACGGCGGCTACGGTCTGCGCCGCGCCGGGGTGGCGCTCGGCGCCCTGGTGGCGGCGGTGGCGGCGTGCTTCGTCCTGCGCTTCGCGTACGAGGGCCTCCAGATCGCCGACACCGGCGCCTTCGTGACCGTCCTGGTCGTGGTGATGTTCGCGCTGTGCAGCGCGATGGCGTTCCGCAAGACGTGGGAGGGCTTCTCGGCCCGCCCCACCGACCCCGAACGCGAACGATCCCTCCAGGGCCTGAAGGCCATCGGCTTCGTAGGCTCCCTCCTGGCCTACGCCTTCCGAGCCCTGACCGAGGCCCCCGGCGAGTCCCTGCACCGCAGGGAGTACGAGGAGTCCCTGAAGCGCCACGAACGCAGGAGGGCCAAGAAAAGGCCGAAGAGGGGCTAGCCCCCTCCCCGACCACCCCCGACCCGGCCCCGCGCCCACACGCCACTACGGGTACGGGCCCACGCCCCGGCACGGGCCCACACCCCAGTACACATACCGGTACGGGCCCGCGCCCCGGTACGGAACCGCCCCGGCACCGGGAGTGCACCTCTACCCCCGGTGACTCGCCACTGGGCAAGGCTTACCCCATGCCCAGAACCTGCGGCCCGCCCGGCCCAACTCCGGGACCGCGCCCCCGAGCCCGCATCCACAGCCTGTGGACGACCTCCGAGAAGGTCCGCCGGGCCAGCCTTCCTTCGTCTGCGGGTTGTGCCGGGTTGCTCGCGCAGTTCCCCGCGCCCCAGAAGTGCCCGGTCTTCGTCTGCGGCTGGCCGCGGCTTGCTCGCGCGGTTCCCCGCGCCCTTGTCGGGTCGGGACTTTGTCTGCGGGTGGTGGTGGGCTGGTCGCGCAGTTCCCCGCACCCCCTCCGCCCTCCCCGGAGCAGCAGGGCACAGGGCCGCAGGCCCGTGCCTTCAGGGGCGCGGGGAACTGCGCGACCAGCCCCCACCGGCCCGCAGGTCACCACCGAGCGGGGCGCAGGGGCCGCAGGCCCCGCCAAGCCCCCGGGGACACAGCCCGGCAGCAACCCCACCCCCGGCCGCCCGCCCAGGGCTTTCGGGAAGGGGCGGGGCGGGGAGACCCCCACACCCCAGCCCCCACCAACGCCCACCCCTCCTTGACTCCCACCCCCACTCTCCGCAATATTCAGCACATGATGAATTACACCGCAGAGCCGAGCCCGACCCCGAACCACCCCACCCGTCCCCCCACCCCCACCCCCGCCCTAACCGCCCACTCCCTAACAGTCACCCGAGGCCCCCACCAGGTCCTGCAAAACCTCCACTTCACCACCCCCCAAGGCCGCATCACCGGCCTCCTCGGCCCCTCCGGCTGCGGAAAGTCGACCCTGATGCGGTCCATCGTCGGCACCCAGGCCAACGTCACCGGCACCCTCACCGTCCTCGGCCACCCCGCAGGCTCCCCGGCCCTGCGCCCCCGGATCGGGTACGTCACCCAATCCCCCTCCGTCTACGACGACCTGACGGTACGTCAGAACCTGGAGTACTTCGCCGCCGTACTCCACCCCGGCCACCCCCACCGCAAAACCCGCACCACCGCCGTGGACCGCGCCCTCACGGACGTCGCCCTCACCACCCACGCCGACACCCTCGCGGGCCGCCTCTCCGGCGGCCAGCGCAGCCGCGTCTCGCTCGCGGTCGCCCTGCTCGGCACCCCCGAGCTGCTCGTCCTCGACGAACCGACCGTCGGCCTCGACCCCGTCCTGCGCCGCGACCTCTGGAACCTCTTCCACGCCATCGCCGCCGACCGGGGCACCACGATCCTGGTCTCCTCCCACGTCATGGACGAGGCCGAGCGCTGCCATCACCTGCTCCTGATGCGCGACGGCCAAATCCTGGCCGAGGACACCCCCGAAGCCCTCCGCACCCGCACCGGCACGGCCACCGTCGAGGAGGCCTTCCTGACCCTCGTGGACGAGGCGGACCTCGACGCCCGCACCCCGCGCCCCCAGAAGGAGGCAGCCCGATGACGACCCCAACGCCAACCCCAACGCCGCCCCCGTCCCCCACAAGCACCACCACCCCCACAAGCACCACCACCCCCACCCGGCCGACAGCCCCCACCCCCCGACCCACCAAACCCCGAACCATCACGCCCACCCCCGCCCGCACCCTCGCCACCACCGCCCGAGTCCTCCGCCAGCTCCGCCACGACCCCCGCACCATCGCGCTCCTGGTCCTCGTCCCGGTCGCGATGATCACCCTGCTGCGGTACGTGTTCGACGCCTCGCCCCGCACCTTCGACGACATCGGCGCGTCCCTGCTCGGGATCTTCCCGCTGATCACGATGTTCCTGGTGACCTCGATCGCCACCCTGCGCGAACGCACCTCCGGCACCCTCGAACGCCTCCTCGCCATGCCGCTCGCCAAGGGCGACCTCATCGCGGGCTACGCCCTCGCCTTCGGCCTGCTCGCCGTCGTCCAGTCCGCCCTCGCCACCGGCGTCTCCCTGTGGATCCTGGGCCTGGACGTCCTCGGCTCCCCGTGGCTCCTCCTGCTGGTGGCCCTGCTCGACGCCCTCCTGGGCACGGCCCTCGGCCTCTTCGTCTCGGCCTTCGCGGCCTCCGAATACCAGGCGGTGCAGTTCATGCCGGCCGTGATCTTCCCGCAGCTGCTGCTCTGCGGCCTGCTCACCCCGCGCGACTCCATGCAGCCCGCCCTGCACGCCGTCTCCAACGCCCTGCCCATGTCGTACGCGGTCGACGCGATGACCCAGATCGTCCACCACCCCGACCCGACCACGACGTTCGCACGGGACATCCTGATCGTCGCCGCCTGCGCCCTGCTGGTCCTGGCCCTGGGCGCCGCGACCCTGCGCCGCCGCACCTCCTGAAGCGCGTACGGAACACGGCACCCCACCCCGTACCGCCCCTCGGACACCCCGCCCCCCACACCCCGCGCGGTGCGAGGATGACGAGGCCAGACCCGTACCAAGGAGAGCCAGAGCCTCCGCACCACGGAGAGACCCCGCACCACCCGGAGGGTGACCGCATGACCCACACCGTCGCAGTCCTCGGCACCGGCAAGATCGGCGAAGCCCTCCTGAGCGGGATGATCCGCGCCGGCTGGAACCCCGCGAACCTCCTGGTCACGGCCCGCCGCCCGGAACGCGCCGAGGAACTGCGCACCCGTTACGGCGTCGACTCCGTCAGCAACGCCGACGCCGCCAAGCGCGCCGACACCCTGATCCTCACCGTGAAACCCCAGGACATGGGCCGCCTCCTGGACGAGCTCACCCCGCACGTCGCCCCCGACCGCCTGGTCATCAGCGCCGCCGCCGGCATCCCCACCGCGTTCATCGAGGAACGGCTCGCGCCGAACACCCCGGTCGTCCGCGTCATGCCGAACACCCCCGTCCTCGTGGACGAGGGCATGTCCGTCATCAGCGCGGGCAGCCACGCGACCCCGACCCACCTCGCCCATACGGAGGAGATCTTCGGCGGCGTCGGCAAGACCCTGCGCGTCCCGGAGTCCCAGCAGGACGCCGCCACGGCACTCTCCGGCTCCGGCCCCGCGTACTTCTACTACCTGGTCGAGGCCATGACGGACGCGGGGATCCTGCTCGGCCTGCCGCGCGCCCAGGCCCACGACCTCATCGTGCAGGCCGCCATCGGCGCCGCCGTGATGCTCCGCGACAGCGGCGAACACCCGGTCAAGCTCCGCGAGGCGGTCACCTCACCGGCGGGCACCACGATCAGCGCGATCCGCGAACTGGAGAACCACGGCGTACGGGCCGCCCTGATCGCAGCCCTGGAAGCCGCCCGCGACCGCAGCCGCGAGCTGGCCTCGGGCAACGGCTGAGGCCTCCGCCCCGGACCACCCGTACGGCCCCCGGGCCGGGGTTGACACGTACTTGGCCCGTACGTAGTGTTCTCCGAGTTGTCCGACGTGAGCGCCGACTCCGGTCGGTCCCCGGACAGCCATTCCGCACCAACCACTTGATCCGCACGGCGGTCATCGCCGTTTCGTTTTTCGTGCGCTTTTGCGAAATGAGGAATCCGCGTTCGATAAGGACGCGGCCCCGATTGGCATCGGGGGCCGGGATTCCGCTAAAGTCTCACTCGTCGGAACGGCCCAACAGCCGGGAAGACAAACCGACTTGACCCGGGAGACCGGAAATCAGGCCCGAAAGGATCTGATAGAGTCGGAACCGCCGG